>JABHDC010000287.1 GCA_018673255.1 Gemmatimonadota bacterium | reverse complement strand
CTGCCCCGGCGCCGAACACCTGCTGCTCTCCTTCCCGATGCGATTCCTCCCCGATCGGACGCTGGAGACCCAGGACATGGACTACCCGGGCGATGGACTGTCCGATGCAGTCTTCATGAGCAGCCGCGATGGCGTGCACTGGGATCGTCGCTTCCGTCAGGCGTGGTTGCGCCCCGGACGCGATCCACGCAATTGGACTCATCGCAACCAGACGACGGCCGTCGGTATCATCGACACAGGCGGCGATGAATGGTCGATGTATGTGTGTGAGCACTACGGCTGGAATGACAATCGGCTCCGGCGCGTCAACGTACGCCCCTGGGGGTTCGCCTCATTGAATGCCGATGTCCGCGGCGAAGCGGTGACCCCACCTCTGACCTTTGAAGGTGACCAGCTGCATCTCAACTACGCCACCTCCGCCGCGGGTTCGGTCCGCGTGGAAATTCAGGATGGCGATGGTCAGCCCCTCCCCGGATTCAGCCTCAAAGAGGCCGATCACCAGTTCGGCGATCAGATCGATCAGGCGGCACGATGGACGACCGGATCAGACCTGACGAGCGACCTGTCTGGCCTCACCGGCAGGACGGTGCGATTGCGATTCGTGCTGGAAGATGCCGATCTGTTCAGCCTGCGATTCGGATGAAGAGGTGAATGTCATGAGCGGCCTGCCACGCGAGATCTACCTGCCGGCGCCTGATGGAGATACGGCGCAGTGGATGAACGTGCATTACATGGATCGGGACGGCACACGTGAGGAGGTCCTGCGCCTGAGTTCGGCCTCCGATACCTACGTGGACTGGGAACGGCGCATCTCCACCGACAATGGTCGCAACTTCGGCCCCACCACGGGTATACCCGATGTCGTGCAACGACTGCCAGGTGGCGGCCTGGTGACCTATCCGGGTGGCTGTGACGTGGATCCGGTCACCGGCATTCGGTATGAGCTTCGGATGCGACGTTTCTGGCCCGGCATGGAGCCCTTCACCTTCGTGTGGGAAAATCATCAGCATCCCTTCACCGACCACTGCTACGTCGTCGAACACCATCCGGATGGCACATCCCGCGAGATCTTCCTGCGCTTTGAGGACGGCCCGGACTGGAATCCGGACGATCCCTTCGCACCCGACTTCGCGGCCGCCAATCAGGCCTATTTCGGCAATGGATTCGCCTTCACACCCGACGGCTCCGTCTACCTGCCCCTGGTCTGCCACAGGACCGCCGGCCCCGATGAACACGAGGCCGGTGTCGTCCTGATGCGTCGTCGTCCAGAGGATGCCACATGGGGTCCGTCGAACTGTGTGCACCTGCAGTCCCTCCAGTCCAGCCGCGGTCTGCTGGAGCCGGATGTCGCAGCCTGTAAGGATGGTCGACTGCTCGTCATCTGCCGCGGCAGCAGCACCGACGTCACGCCGGGCCACAAGTGGGTGACGACCTCAGATGATGGCGGCCGAACGCTGGCGCCGGTGAGGGAGCTGACCTGGGATGATGGCACCAGTTTCTACTCACCCTCGAGTATTCATCGACTGCAGCGTTCACGGCGCAATGGCCGGCTGTACTGGTGCGCCAACATCACCGAGGCGGCACCGGACGCGAATGGCCCTAGATATCCTCTCTACCTGGCCGAGATCGACGAGGAGCGCATTGCCGTGAGACGCTCGTCCCTCGTGCTGGTCGATGATCGCCGGGAGGAGGACTCCAAGTATCTGCAGCTGTCGAACTTCAGCCTCCTGGAAGACATCGAAACGGATCGCTTCGAGATCTACATCACCCGCATCGGCAGTAACGCAGATCAACGATGGCATGCAGGTGTGGATCGCTACGTCTTTGAGCCGCCGGCGCCGTAGCGCAGTGGAGTCGATCGTGACCTGCTTCCAAACCCCACCGGGTTGGCATGTTGCGGTCGAGTTGGGCTATTTGGGGTAAGACAGGAGAGATTGATGTCACACAGGATGACCAGCCGTGAACGCTTTGCGGCCACCTTCGATCACCGCGAAGCCGATCGGGTCCCCATCATCGACGACCCGTGGGGCGCGACGATCGAACGCTGGCAACGGGAAGGCATGCCGACAGATGTGTCCTACGTCGACTATTTCGACCTGGATCGCGTCGGCAACGTCTCCGTCGACAATTCACCCCGGTATCCTGTCACCACCGTAGAAGAGACGGATGAGTACCGCGTCCACACCACGGCCTGGGGCGCAACGCTGAGGAATTGGAAACACGCCGCCTCGACGCCCGAGTTCATGGACTTCACGATCGTCGACCGTGACAGCTGGGAGGCGGCGAAGGCGCGCATGACGCCGGATCGGGATCGCATCCCCTGGGAGCGTCTCGAACGGGACGCGAAGCGGTGGCAGACCGAGGGCTGGTGGGTCCAGGGGAATCTGTGGTTTGGATTCGATGTCACCCATTCGTGGATCGTCGGCACCGAACGCATCCTCATGGCTCTCGTCGAAGACCCACAGTGGTGCGTCGACATGTTCACGCACGAACTGGATGTGTGTCTGGCCTTGATGGATCAGGTGCTGGAGGCCGGCATTCACATCGATGTCGTGCGCTGGCCGGATGACATGGGTTACAAGTACAACCAGTTCTTCTCCCTGGCCACCTATCGCGACCTTCTCAAACCGATCCACAAGCGCGCCATCGACTGGGCGCATGAGCGTGGTATCCGTGCCCACCTGCATTCCTGCGGCGACATCAATCCCTTCGTACCTGAACTCGTCGAGATTGGCATCGACGCCCTCAATCCACTTGAGGTCAAAGCCGGAATGGATGTCGTCGACCTGAAAAGGCAATGGGGCGACCAACTGGTCTTGCACGGCGGCATCAATGCCGTATTGTGGGATCAACCCGAGGCCATCCGAGCCGAGATGGAACGGGTCCTGCCGCAGGTGAAGGAGTCGGGTGGCTATATCTTTTCCAGCGATCACTCCGTGCCATCGAGTGTCTCGCGTGAGGAATTCGCCAGCATCGTCGAATTGGCTCGTCAACTAGGATCTTACACATGAACGAAGCACACGTTTCCCGCATGGGCACCGCCCAGGATCGCGGCGCGGGCGGCGCCGAGCCCCCGAAGCCAGGATCCGCCCGGGCACGATTCATCGACTACGTACGCGCCCCGGCATCAAACCGGCCCGTCGTGTCGCCCTTCCTGCCCAAACCGGATGTTCTGGCCGCGACACTGCGTCACCTCAGCCTGCCAGTCACGGATGATCCCATCGCCGATGAGATCGAGCTGGCCCGCGCCGTCGACTACGAGCCGATGTTCATGGTGGGCTGCACGCAGTTCATCTTCCCGTGGGTCCAGGACGAAGCCGGTAGTGATGCGGACACGAAGCTGCACACACTGGAAACCTCCGCCGGCACGTGGACCTGCCGCCTGCCACGAGATCTGACCATGGGGAGCACGGAGGCCAGCTTCCCCGTGCAGAGCGAGGCAGACCATCACTATCTGCAGGCCGCCTGCGCCGGAGTGGTGAACCAGGAGGATGCGATCAGGGATCACTTCCGCAAGTGGCGCCGCCAGGTAGGTGATGAGGGTGTCATCGTCATCGGCCACGTGAATCCCTGGTGGCTGGCCCATCAGATCGGCCAGGCCACCTGGTTCCTGCACTGGCACGACTTCGAAGCGACCTATCGGCGCAGCATGGACGCCACCTATGAAGCTTCGCTCTTCATTTTCGACATCGCCCTGCAGGAAGGCTTCGATTTCATGAGCGCCTCGGGTCTGGGCCTGGAGATGACCTCGCCAGATATGTATGCAGCCATGGATGTGCCCTGCCTGCGCGACTACGCACGCTGGACGCACGACCGTGGTGGCCTGTTCTGGTACCACAACTGTGGTCGCACGGCACGCTTTTTCGAGAATGGCGACCTCTCGAGCGTGGAAGCAGACGTTCTGGAGACGGTGGCGCCGCCGCCAGCCGGCGACAACGAACTGGCCGACGCTCGCTCGCAGCTGCGGGCCGAGACCTGTTCCAAGGGCAATCTCGACCTGGGGCTGCTTCGCGATGGCACGATCGAGCAAGTGACGGCCGCCACCGCATCCGGCGTTGAAGCGACCCGGGGCAGTGCCCACATCCATTCGACGGCCGATGCCGTGCTGCCTGGCACACCACCGGAGAATTTCCTCGCCGCCCTGCAGATGGCTCGATCGATGACGGCTTGAGCGAACCCTTCCGCCCGCTCAAGGACAGCCGCTTGTATCGCGGCACGTTCGTCGAGCGGCCCAATCGCTTCATCATCCACTGCGCGGTCCCAAGGCACGGCGTCGTCGAAGCCTTTGTGGCCAATCCCGGGCGCATGGATGAGTTGCTGTTCCCCGGTCGGACCCCTTTGACGCTGACCCGCGTCCCGGCCGAGGTCGAACGTCGCACGCGGTGGACGGTGGTGGGCTGCGAAACACCGGATGGGGAGCCGCTCTTCCTCGACACGCATCGCACCAACGACGTGGCCGCCCACCTTGTCGAGACGGGACAGGTTCCCGGCCTCAAAGGCTGGCGGCTCGACCGGCGCGAAGTGCGAGTAGGTCACAGCCGCTTCGACCTGCAACTGGCCAAGGGCAGCCGGCGACTGTTCGTGGAAGTCAAATCCTGCACGCTCTTCGGGGGTGATGGCGTGGCCATGTTCCCCGACGCGGTCACCGAACGCGGACGCCGGCACATGGAGGAACTGGCCAACCTGTCCCAGGCCGGTGCCGAACGGCCCGTCGTCCTCTTCATCGTCCACAGTTCGCAGATCAACTGGTTCATGCCCGACTTCCACACGGATCTGGCCTTTTCCCAGACCTTCCTGAACCTGCGTGATCGCGTCCGCATCCTGCCCGTCGGTATCTCGTGGACACCTGACTTCTCTCTGAGACCCGACGTGTCGACGGTGCAGATCCCCTGGGCTTACCTGCGTCGGGAAGTCGAGGATCGTGGCGCCTATCTGCTGCTGTTGCGCCTGCACCAGGACCGGCGCGTGACCATCGGTCGCCTCGGTGAGCACCATTTTGCCGCCGGCACCTACATCTACGTCGGCTCGGCCATGGCGAATCTGAGCAAACGCGTCGAGCGGCATCTGCGCCGGCGCAAACGCCACCACTGGCACATCGACCGCCTTCGAGATGTGGCCGATGAAGTCACGGCTCTGCCCATCCGATCCTCACAACGACTGGAATGTGATCTGGCCCGCAGGCTCGATTCGCCGCCGGCGTCGCCATCATCTTCGTCCCGGACCACGAATCGTGCCGTGAAACCATCTGGTATCCCGGTGCCATCGATTCGCCGCGCCCTGGACGGCTTCGGCTGCTCTGATTGCGACTGTCCTTCCCATCTCTTCTACAGCACCGAGTGGCCCCTGGATGACATCGATTTTCACCGATTCCTGCAGCATTACCGCATGCGATCACCTGACTGATGCACCTCAATCCTGAGGCATTCTGCCTGGCTGATGTGTTCCGCGTCACGTCGTAGACACTGTCCTATCCTGATCGTATACTGAAATCGCCTCCAGGATCACGTCCCTCCCAGACACCTTCCTGAGGCACCTCCCCCCCTGCGCCCCTCCCCGGCGCTTCACAGTACGCCCCCACCCTCTGACCGGTTGCCCATGTCCAAGGCCACTTCGGACGGACTGGCTCGTGTCCAGTCCGAAAGCCGCATACCCGCCAGCACATGGCGCGAGTGGTGCACCCGACTCGAGCTCGATCCGAGCCTCGCTGTCGAAGTGTGGGACGAGGTCTGCAATCCCATGCGGACCGCGTCGGGCCAACCGCCCGATCTGACCTTCATTCTACAGCTGCGGGCCACACGGCCTGACACCTATATCGATGACTTTCGCGACGAATTGCCGTCGATTCTGCTCGTGTCGCAGTTGCTGGACGCAGTCGCCGACGACGATTTCGCTGGGGGCCGAGGCAAGGCGGCTTTGATGCGCCTGTACCGGTTTCTGGCAGGCGTCAGTGGCAATGTCGTCACCCGGCCATATCTGGTTCACGCGGGTTGTCTGCTGTTGATGCCTTTCGTGCTGCCTGGCGACCTGACATTTCGCCGCCTGGTACGCTCCGTCTCGGATGGCAAGTTCACCCTCGACGATCTTCTCATTCTTACCCTCAAGAAGATACCCGGTCATGAGGCCGAAGAAGAAGTCGTCGCCTGCTTTGATGCTGGAATGGCCCTGCTCGTCCCACCCGCCCGTTCAGCGGCGGATGCAGAGTCACCTGATGCCCCCAGCCCTCCCCAGAATGCTGGTGATGCAGAGGGGGTCACCGATGACGATGCTGACACACCCGATGAAGACCCGTCCGCGGCAGACTCACCTGATCCTGCCGCTGAGAGTGATCCGGAAGATGGTGAACTGGAAGACGACACGGCCCTGAACGATGCCACCGATCTCGACGAATCGGATCCTGAGAATGCGGATAGCGACGAGGACTCGTCTGCCGATCTGGACACATCCCCTGAGGACGTCTTCATCACCCGATTCCGTGAAGCACTGGCCCGTCTGTGCGACGATCAGGGAACTCTGACACCCGAGTTGACGGCCTGCCTCGACCGCTTCGATCCCTTCCACGTGCGGATTCCGTCCATGGAGGAGGCCCGCCGTATCGCCGCCCGCGTCGAAACCGGACGCAGTGCTGCCCAACGACAGAAGAGTGGGAAACGTCCGGTTCTGTCCGCCCCCTCAAAGGGAGCCAAAGTCGGTGGCACACGAACATCCGGTGGCGGCAGCAGACCCTCAGGTGGCCGCGGCGGTGGAGCCCGGAGTGGCATCTCTTCCACTGGTGGCAGTGCAGGTGGTAGCGCCAGTTCAGGCGGCGCCGTTGTTACCGGCGGTGCGACATCGGTCCTGGCTACAACAGCCGATTCGAACCATGCCGAAGACGCAGGCGCCAATGCCACCAATGCTGAGTCCACCACTTCGACGGCCGCCAGCACACCGAGCGCCATCGCGCCGGAAATCAAAGAGGATGGGCGCCTGGCTGCCCCCCACCTTCGCAAGGACCAGTTGAACGCGGCGGTGAAGACCGTCAGCAACGCCCTGTCACAGCTGGAGGCAACCGATCCCCGGGCCTGGCAGCTGTTCTCAGAACCCGATGGCGAGATCGAGGCACCGAAGGCGCTGGCTGAAGAACTGGCAACGGAGGGCTCCACGGCGCAGGCGGGCCTGAACCTTCTGCGTGTTGCCGCACAGCAGCAGCTGCTCAAATCCCTGCTGGAGCTTCCCGTGGATCAGCGTCTGAAGGAGCGGCGATTCGATCTGGAGGCCCAGGCCTGGCTCAATGCCATGGCGAACAATCGACGCGAACTGGATCCAGATGCGCGTCAGCTGATCCCACTGCCGAAGGTTCTCGATTACGCCGCGGCAGGTTTGCTACGGCTGGAGGCCCTGCGTGCTGCGGTACAACTGGTGCATGAAGCAGAGGATGTGGATGCCCTGACACCAGAGATGGTGTCAGAGGCCTATGAGGCTTACCTGAGCGATGTGAGCTACCGGGCAGACCATGTTCTGCTGAATCTGGCCCGACCGAAGGCCGATGCAGATGCAGCCATTGTGTTGGATGCGGTGGCCGCCGAAGCCTCTATCGAGCGGATCAGCACCGAATCCCTGACCTGGATCCAGGATCTGATCGCCAAAGAGGCCGTCGAATCGGCAGAGGCGGCAGAGGCAGCCGTAAAGGACTCGCCACTGCAGATCGAGAATACGCCATCGATCGAGACGACAGCACCGATTCCCGAGGATTTGCTGGAGGATGCCCTGCTCGGGGGTATCGTGGAGGCCCTGAGACAACACGTGCTACGCACGGCGTGGCCCCTGCTGGACCAGAAACACCGACCAGAGGAGACGGCCCGGCGCTTGGACGTCTCCGTGCGCCGGGAGTTACGGGCCTACGTTCGCATGGAGCCACGACGGGAGCGCCATCAGAAGAATCCGAAGGTTGCCCTGCCGGTGACGAGCCTCGAACGACTCACGGGGAACCCGGATCTCGACCATCTGTTCATCCGCCTCAGCGTCGATGGCAAGATGCTCTTCATCGAGGACTACGAGGATGGCAGCTACATCGACATCTTCGAGCTTCACAAGAATACGAAGCGACAGATGCACGCTCGTGCCAAAGACCGCGCCCGCACGGGTGATACGGGCGAATTGCAGACCGGCTCCAGCTACCTGACGACGCTGGGACGCACGAACAATCCCTTCGCACAATCCGAAGCACAGATCAAGAGTGGCTTCGTGCGCGCAGAGGATGGCGAGCCCATGGTGTTCCAGATCTCTTGACGGCCAGCGCACCCCAGGTCAGCACACAGCTCAGCGCCGACCAACTGCGGCGTGGCCAGGCCGCCCTGATTCGTTACGTCGCCGCCGGCGCCGCCAACAATGCCCTCGTTGGTTCGACGGGTGCTCTGTTCCTGCTCAGTCTCGGTGCCACGCCCTTCCAACTCGGCCTGCTGGCCACCTTCACCCAGCTCGACAAGATCGCCCGCCTGGCCGGCGCCGAACTCATGCGGCATACGGGTAAGGCAGGCATCATGCTCTGGGGCCGTCTGTTGGCCTCACCCGTGACGGCGGGCCTGGCCATTGCGGCGGCCATGGGAATTGCCGGCCAAGGTGCCATCTGGGCGACGATCGGCGTGCTCGCCGTGCGCGGTGCCCTCCAACAGACTGGCAATGCGGCCTGGTGGCCTCTGATCCGCGACGTGACCGAAGGCGGATCTCTCGGGGAATTCCTGAGCCGCATGCGAACCTGGCAGCGCTTGCTCGAACTGGCACTGCCAGTGGCCGTCGGCACCTGGCTGGGCGAACAACCCGAGCCCACCCGCTTCGCCCCGCTATTTGCCGTCTGTGTCTTCGTTCTGCTGCTGGCCGCCTGGTGGATTCGCGGCGTACCGGAGCGGCCACTACCGCCGACCGGCGAGAGCCTCTGGCGCCGGCTTCATCAGGTCGTATCCGTGCCGGCCATCCGCCGATTCTGCCTGTATCTGGGCTTCAGGGTCTTCATCACCAGTGCCAGCTTCCCCTTCTGGGTAATCGTGCTGACCGAACGCGGTCTGCCCGTATCGCAATTCGTGTGGATGACGTCACTGCTGGCACTGGGACAGATCGCCACCCTCTGGTTCTGGGGCAGACTGGTCGACCGTCGTGGCCCGCGGATCGCGCTCCAGGTGCCTCTTGCCGGTACGGCCGTGCTCGGGGCCATGTGGCTGTTCCTGCCCGAGGGAGGCGGGGCCCTGCTGGCCTGGACGGCCGTCCTTCACCTCGTGTGGGGCACGATGGAGGCCGGTTCGCAGATGGGACAGTCACGGGTGATGGTCGATGCCGTGCCCGATCACCTGCAGGGCGAAGGTTTCGCCATCGTGATCTATGCCTCTGCGATCGGCGGATCTCTGGGCGGACTCCTGGGCGGACTCGGATTCGAGTGGGTGACCCGCCTTGGATTCGACCACACGGAATATCTGGCAATTCTGCAGGCCCTCACCGTCGTCCCCCTGTTGCTCTCCCTTCGCTTAGCGCCTCGATCCACCTGAGAGAAGCGCCGTAAGTGAAGGTTTTACAGCTCCTTGACGTGATCTACGCACACTCCTCGACGTGAGTCCGGTCACGGCCAGAATCCAGCCTCCTGCCGATCATAGGGATACGAGTACCGTGATGGATCCTCGAATCGGAGCCTTCGCACTTGTCCGGTCCCCTGCCATTCTACATCGCCCTCGTCATGCTGGCCGCCGTCGTGGTGGCCAAGATCGTGACCATGGAGATGTTGCGATCCCACCAGCGCCGACTGGCTTATGTGCATGAGCGGCGCGAAGTGGTGATGGCAGACCTGCGGTCGGTGACACGTGTGCGCATCCGACATGATCACCGCCGACGCACGCTCGAGCGGAAGCAACACCGCACGGCAGTACGGATCAATCACGCTCGTGAAAAGCTGGAACTGTTCGATCTCGAAAAGGACAGTCGCAGTGCTCATTTCGGCCTGCTCACCAGTCACGTCGTCGAGAGATAGGCCACCCCGCTGCACTATGGTCGCCACGACTCGTCTCGTTTAGATTGCCCGCAATGACTCTTGGGCCTGACGGGAAGGGACGACATATGATTGATCTCAGTGGCAAAGTGGCTCTCATCACCGGTGCATCCCGTGGGATCGGTCGTGGCTGCGCCGTCGAAATGGCGCGTTGCGGGGCCGATGTCACCATCAACTACCGCTCGCACCCTGACGAGGCAGACGAGGTCGCCGAAGAGGTCCGTGCCCTGGGGCAACGGGCCATCACCTTTGGCGCAGATGTCTCCGATCGCGAGGCCGTCGATGCCATGGTGCAGAAGACGATCAGTGATCTGGGCCGAGTCGACATCGTCGTCGCCAACGCCTACTACTCCAAGCGCCAGCCCTTCCTGGAACTCGACGTCGACGAGGCGAAGCGCACGCTGGATGTGACCCTGTGGGGCTCTTTCCACGTGGCGCAACTGGGTGCCCGCCAGATGGTCGCCCAGGGCGACGGCGGACATATCCTCTTCATCAGTTCGGTCCTCTCTTTCATCCCCATGCCTACGTCCATGGCCTACAACACGGCCAAGGCGGGGATGAACAACATGTCCGCCACCCTCGCAGGCGAACTGGCCGAACACGGGATTCGGGTCAATACCATCCTGCCAGGCTGGACCGACACGCCCGGCGAGCGGCAATTCACCACAGAGGAAGAGATGGAAGCCGGCGCGGCGCGACTGCCCCTGAAACGTCTGGGCACCGCCGAGGACATGGGCCAGGCTGCCGCGTTCCTGTCTTCGGATGCCGCCTCCTATATCACCGGTGCCGAACTGCGCATCGACGGCGGCTACTGGATCAAGCGCTGACACCGACATCACAGCGACTCGTCGACACAGAAAGCACCATCGTGCCTCATCGCATCGGCTCAACAACCATCTCGTGTCACCGGGGCCGCCTTGCCCTGATCGCTGTCCTTGCGCTGACCTTCACAGGATCGGCATCAAGCCAGGACATCATCGCCGAGGCGACCACATCTGCCATCACCATCGATGGCCGTCTCGACGAAACGACCTGGCAGGACGCGCCATTCACGACCGGATTGCGGGCGATCGATCTGGGAGAGGAACTGGCGGCGCAGCAGACCCGATTCGCCTTCCGCCTCGATGATGAGTTCCTCTACCTTGCCGTTCGGGCCGAGGAACCGGAGCCGGATCACCTGCAGACGAAGGCCACTGTGCGCGACGGCAAGGTCTGGCAGGACGATTGCATCGAATTGATGATCGATCCGTCGGGGCAGCAGGTTGAGTATTTCCATCTCGTCGCAAGTGCCAGTGCAACCGTATACGATGCCTGGATGCGCCAGGGCGGGCACGTACGATCTGTCGAGTGGGATGCCGACCTGCAGGCGGCCACTCACATCGGCCAGGACCATTGGTCCTTGGAGATGGCGATCCCGCTGATTGCGATCGGCCCCTTTGCCGGGTCCGGCGAAGCCTGGGTCTTCAATCTGTCTCGCTCCCGGCGCGCCGGTGGCAAGCAGCAATTGTCGACCTTCGCCGCCCTCAGCGGGAGTTTCCATCAGCCCACCGAATACGTCCCCCTTCAGGCGCAGGGCGTCGATCTATCGGCATATCGCTGGCAGCTGTCACCGCCGCGAGATCTGCGACTGCTGCCCAGCAATGATGGCGAGTTGGATGATGAACTGGCGGCGCTGGCGAGGGTGACGGTGACCAATCTCACCGGCCTGCGGGGCGCTGGTCGCGTCCGATTGCACGTTGGCGATCAGCCCGGTCCGTGGCAGCCGATGACACTGGCGTCAGGTGACAGCACGGCACTCGACCTCGTAGCGCCGGCCCTGCCTGGTGATCACACGGCGACGGTGGAACTGGAATCGGGCGGCAGCACACGAGCCCTGATGCGTCGTCAGGTATCCCTCGACTATCGCCCGCTGAGTCTGCGCATCCTGGAACCTTCCTACCGGGATGCCCTCTACCCGACACAGCACCTGGACGACCTCGTCGTGGAGGCCCGCAGCGATCTGTCACAGGAGGAACTGGTCGGCCTCACCCTGTCGATTCAGCTGCAGTCTCCTTCGGGGGAGAAGCTGGTCGCCCTCGATGCACTGGCTTCCTCCGTCGATACACTGCGCCTGAAGCTGCCAGCCCTCGAGCCGGGACACTACCCGGTCTATGCTCGATTCGGCCGACGGTATCCGGCCACAGATGACCTGGTGGCCGCCGCCCACGAGACCCTGCGTGTGGTCGCGCCAGCAGCGCACGAGTGGCGCCTGGCACGGGGCCGCCTGCTGCACAATGGCGATGCGGTCGTGCCCTTCGGCTGGTTCTCGATCCCACCGGAACACATGGCCGAGCCGGGACAGGCCTTTCGCCAGATGCAGGCGTACAGCTCGCAGTATCAGAGTGTGGAAGAGGTGCGCGCCTATCTGGATCGCGTGCACGCCGCCGGCACCCAGGTGACGATCTATCCGTATCCCGACAATAGTTTCATGTCGCCCGCGTCGGTGTGGTCCCGACCGCTGACCGACGCGCAGCGAACGAGCCTGCGAGAGCGGATCCGTGCCCTGAAAGATCATCCCGGTCTGTTCGCGTGGTACATCGCCGACGAACCGGAGTTGCGTCCCACGGACCCGCGGCGCACGGACGAGATCTATCGCATCATCTCAGATGAGGATCCCCACCACCCATGTATCATGCTCAACGACACGGTGGCCGGTATCTCCCGCTATGCGGGTGGCGGCGACGTGCTGATGCCGGATCCTTATCCAACATTTCTCGCCGATGCCCGGGCGGCCCAACCGATCCAGAAGGTGGGCGCCTTCATGGATGCCGCCGTGGAGGCTTCCGAGGGCTGGCGGGCCGTGTGGATCACACCACAGGGCTTCAACTATGGTGACTATGGTCGCGCCAACAATCGCGTCCCGAGTTTCACCGAACTGCGCAATATGACGTGGCAGGCAATCGCCCACGGCGCGCGGGGTTTCCTGTGGTATACCTATTCACAGGTCCCCAACTACGCCTCACTCCGGCTGGGTATGCCCTGGCTGTCGTATGAAGTCGATGCACTTCGCGCCGCGATTCTCTCCGATGATGCGCAGATCGACATCAGCATCACAGCCGATGCCCCACACCATCTTCACCTGCGTGCAAGGCGCCTCGAGGATGGCCAACTGCTTCTGATCGCCGTGAACACGGACACGACGGCACAGGATGTGGCCCTGACACTGTGTCCCGCATTGGCGGCAGATTCGCTCCATGTGGTGGGCGAGAATCGCTCGGTTGGGCTGGTAGATGGCGGCGTCTTACGCGATCGGTTCGAGCCCTATGCCACGCACCTGTATACGACGGCGCACGTGCTCACGGATCGTCCGGACATCCTTGCGACCCAGGCCGCCATCGACAGTGCCGACGCAGCGCGCTACAAGCCTGGCAACATAGCCTTCGAAACGACGGGCACGACCGTGGAGGTCTCGTCGGAATCACGGTACGGTTCCACACCGGCACGGCTCTTTGATGGGGTCACAGATGGCATGCGCTGGCGCGATGAGACGAAAGGCGCCTCGGGTGATTGGTTGACGATCCAGTGGCCAATGCTGCAGCAGATCGGCCGCGTCGTGCTGTATGGGAATGTGCTGAAGGTGACGCCGCAGGTCATCGACAACGACGGCATCTGGCGTAACCTGGCCAGTGAAACCGTGATCGATGCAGGAGCGCTCATCGTGCAGCTTCAGAATCAGGTATCGACGGACGCGCTGCGCCTGCAGATCGATGCGATCGATGCGGCGGCCTCACAGACCGTGGTCTATGAAGTCGAGGCGTATACCCGCTGACGTGGGCTCACTGAGACGTCAGTCGAAGTGCGCGGCGTAGGCCACCAGCAGACCGTCGATATCGTCCCGCACCGTCTGAAGCTTTGCTACATCATCCCCTTCCTTCAACTCAGCCACCTTCGGGAAGAGGGCCACGAGAAAGACGTGGAGTTGGTCGTGGGCAGACCCCGTCATCGTGCATCCCTTCACGAGCACACCCAGCTCTTCGTCCAGACGTGTAGACAGCAGGCGGGCATCGTCGACTGTCTGCAGGTGCTCTGACGCCGTGACCAGTTTGGCGAGTCGCTGAGCCACGGCACGCGTGTGGTCATCAACAGGCCACTTCTCTCCATCATTCAGTTCCAGGGCCAGAGTGACAGATGCACTCTCCTCGTGGCTCCCATGCCCTTCGTGACCGTCCTCTTCGGCTGAGTGGTGACCACAACCCAGGCTACAGATGGCCAGGCCAAGAACGACAACCAGAGTTCCTTTCACAGTATCTCTCCCATTTGTGTGAACCGCTACAGATCACGACGCCGTCGCCGATCCCCAGTAGTTGTAGGACCCGGGCCGCCACCCGGCGATGTAGCCGGACTCCTCACCGGCCAGATCGAAGCCGCTGCTCTTCAGGATTGAGAAGATATCCCGATTGAGATTGCAGCCACCGCCCAGGCGTTTCCACACCGGGTTCAGTCGATCCTGCCAGCGACGCACACTCGCATCCGGTGCCGCTCCATGCTCGCAGAACAGGAGTTCCCCACCCGGTCTCAGGACCCTGGCCATCTGCTTCAGGGCAACGTCCGGAGCAGCGATCGAGCACAGTGTATACGTCATCACCACCGTATCGACACTGTGGTCATCCAGGGGAATCTCTTCTCCCGGTAGACCGATGAAATCCACCTCGAAGGGCGCCTGTTCAGCAGATTCGCGGGCCATGCGTGTCGCCTGCTGCGAGGGATCCAGACCAAAGACCTTCGTCACCCTTTCTGCATCGTAGAATGGCAGATTCAGGCCGGTGCCGATTCCCACTTCCAGTACTTCGCCCCGGGCCCTGGGCACGATGCGGCGACGCTGCAGCGACATGGCCCGCTGCCGGCAGGCGCGATCGATCAGTCTGGGTAAAACGACATCGCTGTAGATCCCCATTTACACTTCGCCATGGCCGAGGCGGGGCTGTCGTCGATCCAGCATCAGGTAGAGACAGTAACAGCCGGCGGCTGCCAGCAGGTGTTTCAGCGTATGCCCGCTGATTGTTTCACCTGCAAGGGCAAAGATCTGCCCGTCGAGGCCCTCAGCCACCTTCGCCAGCAGATACCAGACCAATGCCACCGCCAGCAACCACGCGTGCGTGAAACCACCACGGAAGAGAGCCATCACCACCGGGATCGTGATCAGCGCAACCATCTGCACCCAGATATACGGGCGCAGGTCATCGGTCATCGCCCAGTAGCAGACGCTGACGATTCCCAGTAACACCGCGGGCCATAGCAGCACACCTGCAAGTCTTCGATCCACGTATTCACTCAGCAGAGCAACGAACAGCCCCATGAAACCGACCGCCATGGGCAGACGATCCCACACCAGGGTCTCATCGGTGGGATACCAGTGATAGTAGGCCGAGCCAAAGCTGACCAGAGAGACACCGGCAAAGAGTGTGATCCACGCGATGCGAATGTCATCACGTGAGAGATGATGGATGCAGGATCTCAGACCGAGGATCCCAACCAGCAGGAATGGCAGATTCGACAGGACATCGAAGAGATTGGGGATGCCCAACCAGGACCGCGTATCGGCGAAGGCATGGTATTCCTGCGATTGTGGGATGGGCTCTGCCATTCCCAACATCAACGCAATCGCGGTGGCGATGCCGACCAGCACACCATGTCTCCACCCCAGGTTCGAGGGCTGTTCACGTGCCGCGTGCTGCCCAATGAACGCGGCCATGTGCTCGATCGCGAGGCGCCCCTCAGGCAGCAGCGGCTCGTGCGACGGGAAGACGTGGAACATGCCCGGCCAGATCTCGAGGGTGACATCGACGCCGGCCTCTTGGGCCCTGGCTGCGGCGCTCACACTGTCATCTCGGATGATCTCGTGCTCGCCTGCCTGGATCAGCAGTGGTGGGAGGCCGCGATAGTCGGCCAGACTCGGTGAGGCCAGAGGATCTCGTGGATCTGCATCTGCCAGGTAGAGCTCAACGAATTGCGGCAGACACCGAGGACTCATGATCGGGTCGTGGTCCTCCTCGGACTGCAGGCTTTCTCCCGTCAGCGTCATGTCGGCAAAGGCTGAGATGGGAATCGCACCCTGCGGCAGAGGCAAGTCTCGATCGCGCAGGGCCAACAACGTCGCCAGCGTCAGTCCACCGCCGGCCGAGTCACCGGCAATGAAGATGGATGCAGCTTCACCGGCGCCATCGGGGCCCGATGACCTGAGCCATTCATAGGCCCTCACGCAGTCATCGATCGCCGCGGGAAATGGATGCTCTGGCGCCAGACGGTAGTCGAGGAGCAGCACGGCGCATCGTGCTGCAGCGGAGATGTGACCCGCCATGGCGAGGTAGTACGCACTACCCCCGGAGACGAATCCACCGCCATGCAGATACAACAGGCGGATGTCCGGGTCGGCCCCTGGCGCGATCACCCATTCGCCATGCAGACCTTCTGCCTGCCAGGGCACGCACCGTATTGCACTGTCACCGGGCTCACGGCGCGGCCCCATGATGTCGCGCAGTTCTTCGAGATCGAAGGCGCCGGCCGCACCAAAGGCTGGTGTCTCATGCAGCTCTTCGAAGTGCTTGCGGCCTTCGGCTGAAACCGAATCTGGTAGGGCCATCATCCATACGCCCCGGAGGGGAGGAATCCGAGCAGACGCTTCAGCCGTTCATCCGCGTTGCCGTGGACGTGCTCAGGCATCTCGTAGTTCATAAAAGGAAAATACTTGTGCCCGATAATCCGCCGCGCATAACTGATCTGCGTCATGTAACGCACACGATCGCTCGTATTCGGGCCACCCCGATGCCACACCTGGTTGTTGAACATGACCACAGATCCCGCCGGCCCGAGGCAGCTGGCGATCTGGTCCTCGTATTCTGTACCGTCCAGTGATCCCGGTGGGGCACCACCAGAAAGATGTGAACCGGGAATCACCTGCGTCGGCCCATTCTCCACCGCCTCGACATCAGTGAGATAGTAATTGGCCGTGAACAGCAACACGGGCAGGTGCACATTCGTCGGCCGCTCACCGTGAGTAACCACATAGTGCGACGCATCATCCTGATGCCACGTAATCAGGCCGCCGCCGGTGGGCGTGCGGAAACTGTTGTTGTGGATCACGTGGCACGTGGGATCGATCAGCGCCTCGGCAAAACTGACGATCGGTTCCAGATCGAAGAGCGACAGATTCGCCGGACTCGTCTCGAACATGCGCGGCTGCAGTTCGATCACGCTGCCCGGCTTTGGCGGATTCTGCTCGAGCACCGTGTCGAGGTCGGTCCGCAATGTCGCCACCGTATCGGCGTCGAGCACACTCTCAATGAAGAGATATCCGTCGCGATGGAATTGTCTGACCCATTGCTGAATCAGCTCCGGATCGTACACGCTACTCACCTGATTCGTCCTCCTGCGTCACGCATGTTCTTACCCACTGGATGATCTAAAGGTAGGGAGGAGGCTACGAAGATCCGGGGACCCACGCGATGGGGCCAGGTCAGTCAATGAGCTCCAACACCTCATCGGTGGATCGAACCGTACCGAACTCACCATCCAACGTGACGAGACTCACTCTGTGGATCATCTCGCTCGTGTACGCGACACCGTCGTATCCGACGCGCCCGTGGGCGGCCGTTGCATCGGAAACCACGGTCACATCGTAACCGAGATCCGATGCATTGCGCGCCGAGGCAGAGACGCAGTGATCTGTCGTCAGCCCGATGATCACCAATTCAGAGATGGCGTGCTTCCCCAGGTGCTCCTGCAGCCGTGTGCCGACGAAGGCGCTGTTCGTCGTCTTGGTGAACTCCGTCTCTCCAGGCTGAGGCTGCACTTCGTCCTTGAACGCATTCCCTGGTCGTTCCGGGCGCAATGGTGAATCCGCCTCTACCGAACAATGGCGGATGTAGATGACCGGCAACCCCTTCCCACGCCACGCAGCCAGAAGCCGAGCCATGTTCGATTCAGCCTCCGGGTTGTTCCTCTCGCCCAGAGATGGATCATCAAGACCTTTCTGGACATCGATGATCAGCAGTGCGGTCTGATTCACCTGGGACCTCCGTCGTCTGGAATCACTTCCATTCGAGAAAGCGCGTCGCACACTGCACGCCTGAGATCCGCGTCCTCGTCGGCCAATTGCCTGTTCATCCCCGGGATGCATGCCCGTTCCTGAATTTCCAGGATGTCCGCACACTCACCGATGGCCTGTGCGAATATCCCGGCATGTACATCCCCTTGCAGGATGGGCGGCGCCATATCAAAACCGACGAAGCTCGTGGTACAGCAGGTGGGCGTGGCGCTGAAGCCACCATCTGCCTGCTGGGCCAACTGCACGATTCTCACGATTCGATGCGCAGCCAGTTTCTTCAATTCCTCTTCCCGGTGGCCATGGGTCAGAGGCTGCAACTCCCTCATCACCATGAGCGCATCCCACTCGCTGCACGAGTTCATCTGCTCATCGTGATCCGGCTCGTAGAAGTAGTCGAAGCCGCTGTCGAGCAGCCTGTCCGCATGAGGAAGAGGCAGATCGAGTGTGCAACGCAGGAAGCCGAACAGCTTGTAGGCACCATTGAGCCGCTGATGGAGGGGCAGATCGGGACGGCCCCAGGTGCCGGTCGCCGGATCCTGCTTCCCCAGCAGGAACTCAGCCGCCTCAACGATCGCCTCCAGTGGTGCCTTGCCTTCTCTGTATTCACGCACCAGATAGAGACACATCCGCCCCGCGTGACTGCCCTCACCCCAGGGGCTCGCATCGATATCTCTCGTCGTGATGAATTCGAGCATACCCTCCCAGCCATCACTGGCCAGCAGCCCCTTGGCCGGTTGCCGCACGGGAATGTCATCGGCACCATAACGGGTCAGAGATGCATAGGCATAGCCATTGGAGGATTCGCGCATCGCCGGTGAGGGCCAGGGCTTGTCCTTCGGCCAGTCCGGACTGATACGATCCAGCAGGGCAGGGTCTCGGAATTGCCCATCGCCGGCGTATCGGCTCATGATCCAATCGATGCCCTCACGCCGATCGTCATCGGTGATGATCTCGTCGAATACCCCCATCATCGCCATCGCCCCCAGCGCGTATCCCGTGCTCGGAATGCTGGCATCACGCGTGTGTTCGATCGCCCAGTGAAATCGTCCCCGCGGACCTTCCCGCGGGCGGATTCGCTCGACCCAGCCTCGGAATCTCTCGCGGGCACCCAGAATGGCCTCCACCGCTTCGTCGGTGGCGGCATCCAGATCGAGTGACACCACCTGGTCCCGGCCGTCCGCCTGGTTCCCGTCAGTCACTGGGGTAGCCCGTGACCCGTCTCTGGCAGGATTGCCCTCATCACGCGTGCTCGTGATCTGTTGAGGCCATGATTGAGTTGGCCACGATGTCACCCAGGATGGCCTGACCCTCTTCCACCAAATGCACGCCATCCGGCGAGAAGTATTCCGGATGGTCGATGACGGCAGCGAACAGATCGTTCACGGGAATCTCTCGATCGGCGGCAAGTGATTCGGCCATCCGGTTGCGTTCTCGAACACGATCGGTCATTGCATCGAGAGCCTGGGGCTCGTCGCGACACCAGACCGGGGTCGTGTTGCCCACGATGATCCTGGCTCCCTTGCCGGCCTCCACCAGGAAACCCAAAGTCCGCGAGAAACCCGCCGCATACTCCTCTTCACTGTAGGCTCGACCGTGCAGACCGTTGTTGAAGTGGATGGTGGCGAATTCATACTCACCGAGGACCAGTGCCAGCTCCCTGACAAATGAGGGATCACTCACACACTTGGAGGTGGCGAGACGTGCCAGGGCGAAGGTCTCGGCAATCCGTCTGTGCACATGCGGGTAGTACGACTTCACGATGGAGTCACCGACCAGCAAGGCCCGTGGAAGGGATGCAGTATCTCCCCCTTCGATCCATACGTCGCACCACTCGATCTGTTCACGATGCGCCATGTTCAACCCCTCTTCTGGCCAATCGCGCTCAGCGCCATCGTTTACCGTGCACCTGCAGAGCGCGCGCTCACCTCAACGCAAAGCAACACGCTCGCCGCGAACCCGGTCAAGCACATCGAACGCACTGAGCCGGCGAATGAATCGGTCTACACGGAGGGCTCACGAGGACGATGACAGATTTATGTCGTTCCGCATTGCGAAATCAGACAAAACCCGCCCCTCTCAGCCAAGTGCCCGTCGGACACACTCCTGCAGCCTTGTTAGGTTTGGGGGTCACTTCCGCCTTGTCGAACCTGACTTCATGAACATCCTCGTTCTGGAACATGAACCCAAGATTGCCGTCGCCCTGTCGAAGCTGCTGAGCAGCTGGAATCTGGACGCCGCGATCTGCGTCGATGTCGAATCGGCCCGCTCGACGCTGTTCGACCGCAGTATCGATGTCATCCTGATCGATCTGCGCCCTGCGGACACAGAGACCCTCCCCTGGGTCGGGGAGCTGCGCGAGTCCGAGCGATTCGCCAATCTGCCCATCCTGATCATGGCGGGCAAGATCGACAAACAGGCGGTCGCTGAGGTGTCTCGACTGCACGTCGATGCCTTCCTGGTAAAACCATTTGAGCCGACAGATCTACGTCGAAAGATCGCCGCTGCCCATCGCAAGCGGCAGGAGAGCAGTCGTCTGCGCGGGCTTCAGGAGTTGTTCGAAGGTCGCACCACCTACATGGGGGACATCACCAGCCCACACGTCGTCTTCGGCGAGGCCTCTGCCGATGTGAAAGCCTATCAGGATCCGCGCCTGAGAGAGACGACCGAATATCTGACGAGTGCGTGGAATGCGATTCAGGCCTGCAATCGGGAAGAGGCCGCGCTGGATGCAGGATGTGTCCTCGAAGACGAAACGACAAATGTGATCCTGCAGTTGCGCAAAGGCGCCGCCGAGCACTGGGTGCGCGCCGTCTTCCTCTCCATGCGCTGTCACGGAAATGCCATCGTCACCGCACGCCTGCTCAAAGCCAATCGCGGCAAGTCGCTGGCGATCTACATCATCGAAGACCAGTCCGGCGAAGTGCCATCGGCTGATCGAGAGGCACTGAAGAAATTGAAGATCCGTGTCCTGCGGCGCGACAAGGCAACGGAGAAGATGCCAGAGCTGATGAATCTGCATCTGCGCGGCAAGGTGCCCTCAGTGGCCCGGCAGGAGGAGGAGACCTCACCACAAGCGGTCAAGGGTCGGATCGTCCAGGACATCGACACCATGGCCACCCTGCCGGCCTTGCCCGAGGTGTATGAGAAGATCTCCGCCTATTCACGCGATCCGGCCAGCGACATGCAGGACTGGATCAAGGTGATCAAGCTAGACCCGTTGACGTGCGCCATGGTGCTGAAACACGCCAACTCACTCTCCTTAGGCATCAAGGCCGAGATCACCGACATCGACCGCGCCATCGTCCTGATGGGCAAGAATACCGTGGCCGGGATCGTTGCCAGCGAAGCGGTGCGGAAGTCCTTCACATCCGTCCAGGAGATGGGTTTCAACCTGTCCGAATTCTGGATTCACAACCTGGCCGTCGGCTTCGCTTCTCACATCCTTGCACTGCCCGTGCAGGATACGGAGGCCCTCTCACAACAGGGACTCGACAGTGAGACGAAAGACCTTCTCGTCGAACTCGACCTCCCCTCGCGTCTCGACCTGGATGCCAATCGTGATCCGTGCTTCGTGGCTGGCACCATGCACGACATCGGCAAGGGTGTGATGGTCAATTCCTATCCGGGTCTGTTCCCGATGATCCTCGGCGAGATGCGGCGTCAAAATTGGCAGGTGCCAATGATCGTCGTAGAGAGAGAATTGGCCGGCGGACTGACCCACGCTGTTGCGGGTGAACTGCTGATTCGCAAGTGGGGGATGGAAGGCCAACTGGGCAATGCCGTGCTCTCTCACCACAAACCACGCGCCGACGATGCCCTCAGCATCCTGGTGGCCATTGCCGATCTGGTGGGGCAGTTGCTGTATCCATTTCCGAAAGAGGCCAAGACCCCCTTACGCGAAGCCGTCGAAGAAGACCGCCTCGCCGATGCGAACGACTTCCTTCCCGAAGGTCTGCTCTCGGAGGGACCACTGACGCTGGCCGAATTGCAGTCTCTGCTCAAGGCGCTGCCGGCCAATGTTCGGCGCCTCGCCGAAGAAGCGCGCCGCTCAATCGCCTGAAGTTGTCATTCGAACTGGCAGTGCCGGCGTAGCCCTCGATCTTGACGGGTCGCGTGTCAGAAGTTTGCGCTACGCCTCGCGCATGATCTCGCGCGGCGCCCGCAAGTCTACGAAACCCAATTCCACTACACGGTCGCAATGGGCAAGGTTTCACGGCGAAGGGGTCCATGACCAGGTCAGCGGTGATGACTGTGCTGGTTCGTCATCGATGAACCTGGAACCAAGTCTACGGCGGCAACCAGCTTCATCGAGGACGATGAAGCCCTGGTCGTCAGGCAAGCAACGTATTCACCGCGGAAGATGGCGTTCAGCCGGCAGCCGAAACCTTGATACGCGCGGCTGGTCGCAAAGGGAATGTGACGTACGTCTGTCCCGATGCCTCTTGTTGAGACCTGATATCCCTGAGAATCGCCGACAGGTCATGTGAGCACCGGCGCGCGTGCTCGTCGCGCGCTGTACGTATCTCTTCAATCAGCTCTTCGCGGGATGTCATCTCTCTGGCTCCATCAATTCTTCGGGCGTACAGATGACGGGCGGCTCGAACCCGAACTCACGACACACAATCTCTCGATATGAGATCTCAACGCTGCGTTGGCGATATGCCGACAGTTCCATGAAACAGGGGACTCAACGCCGTTCGCAGTAGCGATGGAAATGTGAGCAGCATCTTCCGGTGCCGCCTCTGGTACAGCGCCCGATCGGAGCAGCATCGCATAACGTTGAGTTCACCTGCGGGCTGATTCACTGATCGACCCGATATTGCGGCAGTTTCCACCTGGTACATTACCGATCCGAATAGCTGAACTCCCAGTCGGACCCGTCTGGTGAACATATGTTATCAGTTTTCTTGCTTTCGATCATCTCATGCTGCCGGTCCAACTGACGTTCTACATTGCGCCTCTGGGCGCTGCTCGACCTCGCCCTTGGCGATGAACCTACGCGACAACGCTTTGATGTAGGACGAAGTCCCGATCTGGAGAGACGGCTGCAAGCAACTCGTTGAGCTTCTCCAGAGTGGGGGCAGATGTGCCACGCTCGTAGCGGGCATACGTGTTTCGGGATTTGGCCCCAAGGCGCTGAGCAACTTCCGCAAGGGACAGTCCGCTACGTTCGCGTTGTCTTCTAAGTAATAGACTCGTCATCGTACGAGTATCCGTAGAACTCACCTCGAACTCGCCCTTGTGACCCGGATGAACATCGACTGAGAAGCCAGATCGATTCGCGAGGGTTTCCACCAGATCTTCAACCATGACGAGGGCTTCCTTACGAGTGTAGCCTTGCGTCATCGTATCTAGGATTGGGATCTCCGCGAGCCAGTGTTTTCCATCTTTGAACACTCTGCCTTGAAATCGCATCACTGAGCCCTCCGTTTGGCTCTTCTCAGAATCACTCGCGCGAGTTTCTCGTTGATCTCTGAGTGGCGAGGAATGGCCTCTTCGTGCTCACCCTTGGCCCATATATCATGCTTGGCACCATGGCGCAGGAGACTCCATCCAAGTTGTCGGAGCAACTTTTCTAACTCACGCTTCTTCATGTTTCTACTGTATACATATACGTGGACACGGTCAATGTCTGAGATGGCGCCAGATCCCAGGCCAGGCATGCAAGCGAGTCGCTCTGCTTTGCCCTTGCTCTTCGATCAAGACCGATCTCAGGTCCGTAGTCAGTCTTGTTCTGATAACACCGACATGAGCCGCTGGCGCCGAAATGCCCATCGACTTGCTGAATACCGAATACTCGTTGGCGACCGTCGACATGTCTGAAGTCCTGGCCAGTCGGCTCCATTTCTTGTTATACGACGGGGTTCTTTCAGAAACACGGTTTGATCGATCGTCGAACGCCGCCAGACACCCTCGCGGTTCGAGGTCGGCCGTGT
Organism: Gemmatimonadota bacterium; assembly: GCA_018673255.1. The sequence continues at coordinate 39,516 of JABHDC010000287.1, read as the reverse complement.
GCTATCCGAACCCACTCTTCAGAGCCAGTTAGGTCCACCTCATTGACTGTGAAGTGTGGTAGTCACTCATCACTCGAAGAACGTCGACTTGATAGGCCCCCAAGTCGAAGGGCCAACCTGAGTGGAATACACGCTCTTCGCGCAACGGAATCCATGGGCTTGCTGGTCAGGCGGTGCGGCCTGCCTGTAGTAGACAGAGATGCCTATGAGAGGGGCTCCGCGCTGCTGGAATAGCCGCTGTGCTCTATTGATCCCACTCTCCGGGCCCTTCGGATTTCGGTATGGGCTCTCAAGGTAGTAGTCTCTCGAGTGCCAATCACTGACCCACTCACGAAGTCCAAGCGTAGGAATAGTTTCGAGCACTCCCTCGGCCTCCAACAACTGAGCATGCCGTTCCCATTCTGCTTCAGTCGGCAGTCGGAGTCCTGCCCAAGAGCAGTAGCCCTGCGCCTCGTACCACGAAACATCCCTTACTGCAATCCCGGAACAGTCTGATTTCGGATCGCGGCATCTGTCACTGCGATTCGAGTACGCCTCAAACTTGCTTTCTGAAACTGGATCGGGGTCGATCGCGAAGGCACTCAGGTAGACGAGGTGCTTGGGTCGCCTGGGAGGTGGCCGTCCGTCGACGAGATCAAACTCGCCCATTGTAAACTCACCCTCAGGAATCGAGCGCATCGGGTGAGCGGCAGGGCCCGAATGCACGATCATCTCCGCTGCGGCACTCGCGCAGAAACCAAGTGTGGCAAGCAACTGCCGCAACCAACGAGAGGTTACCATGGCGCGCTCTCCATACTCAAGTGCAACCAACTGGCGCTAGTAGATTCTTCATGGCTCTCCCAGCACCCCCAATCACACAACGGTCGTATAACTCGGAGTTCAGCAGCAGGCCGAGCGACTGCTCGAATCGGGTTTCCGGCAGTCGTCACCTGGCGATCTACTAATCCAGATAGCTACGCCACCATCAGGGACTCGCCTGCTGCAACTCTTGTTATCATGGCTTCATTCCAGAGTTGATGCTACGAGTTCCTTTGTGGTCTTGGCGCTACCACTCATCCTCGAAATGGCTGCTATTGAGGAGTAACCTTCCATTCGGAGCGCAGAAGCCCGTACAACAGCATGTCATATCGTTTGTTGTCTCGCTCCATGAACTGTCTGAATGTGCCCTCCTTACGAAATCCCATCTTCTCATAGAGAGCGATAGCGCGAGCGTTGAACTCGAACACAGTCAGCTGGAGCCGATGGAGGTTCAGTTCATTGAACGCGTAGTCAATCATCAACCGGGTTGCATCCGTGCCGTATCTCTTACCCCAGTGATCTGGATCTCCAATTCCAATCCCCAAGCTAGCCACTCGATTCGGCCACTCGATCTCATCGAGTCCTACGATGCCTATTAGGTCTTCCTCTTGGTGGAGACGAATTGCGAAGGCCATACCCGTGGTGGGTCTATTAGCCTCGTCAATCCATTCAAGGATTTTCGCTTCGCTCCGACCGACCAGAGGATCTGAGTTCCATAGTCTCAGGAAGCGGGTGTCTTCGCGCCAAGCTAGAATTGCTGAAACGTCGGAGGCTCGTAGCCCCGTGAGTCGAACATTCTCACCGGCAAGTCGATTTCGGTCCATCCTCATTCTACCTCGGCCTTCTTACACGCGAGACTGCGCAATCTCTCTGTAGTTACCTGCGTTGAGTCGACGTGGCTTCGAAGCGTCTCCTGAACCCGCAACTCGCACATATGCCACCAGGGTCTTCGCCTGAAGTGATCCATTTGGGTGAACTGCGGCCTGTACTCCGAACTCTCTTACAGTCACGCCTCTCTGAGATCCTGGTTCAGATGAGATCGCCTGAGTCTTGGTCTTCCTTGACTCTGATAACAATAGAGTATCTGGAAGTACTCATTTCCCTGGTTCTCCAGTTCGCCCCCACAACGAGAGCCCCGCAGGTGACCCCGGTCAAGCAGATAGATGGCCCTGATTACCGGGTATCCACCGGCAAGCCTGTAACTTCCACAATTTCCTGGTTCGCAGTTCGCATCACTTCCAGATAACCGGATAACCCGGCTATCCTCGTCGCGGCATCGTCCTTGCAGAACTCACGGCTACCCACGTTACCCCGAGCCTCGCGTTGCACAGCCGACACGAGGAAAGTCGACGTGCTACCTGACACACCTGTCCTCGGTACAGAACCTGGCCCAATCAACATCCGAACGGGCATCCAACACCTGCTCGGGCCCCCGACGAGAGAGAGGAGGGATTTTGACGTCGACCTATCACGCAATCGAATAGCTCTGGGACCCAGTGACTCGACGAAGTCGAGGCACGCCAGCCTGGTGCTCCGCCTGCGGACCACGAACACCCAACAGCAGAGACGTCAATCCCGACGACTCTCGTCGGGGGCCCGAGCATGAGTAGAGCATGAGTCGAGAATGCGTCGAGCATGAGCCAGGGACGGTCGCCCCCCCATGGACACAGCTGTCAGCCCTGCCCCATCTTACGGCCACGAAATCCTCGCATGATCAATCAGTCCGATCCATCAGGAGATGACGTGGCCGACGACACGAGCGAATTGCGCAGCAAAGACTGGTTCCAGGGCGATCCCAAGACCTCCTTCATTCACCGCAGCTGGATGAAGATCGAGGGGATCCCGGACCATGAGTTCAATGGCAAACCCGTCATCGGCATCTGCAACACCTGGTCGGAACTGACCCCCTGCAATGCTCACTTCCGTGAGTTGGCGGAGATGGTGAAGCGGGGCGTGTTCGAAGCCGGCGGTTTCCCCGTCGAGTTCCCCGTCATGTCGCTGGGCGAACCGATCATGCGCCCCACGACGATGCTCTTCCGCAATCTCGTCGCCATGGATGTGGAAGAATCAATCCGCGCCAATCCCATGGATGGTGTCGTGTTGCTCGCCGGTTGCGACAAGACCACGCCCTCCACCATGATGGGCGCCATCAGTTGTGACTTGCCCACGATCGTCGTCAGCGGCGGCCCCATGCTCAATGGCAAATTCCGCGGCGAGGACATCGGTTCCGGCACCGACGTGTGGCGTTTCTCCGAAGACCTGCGCGCCGGCAAGATGACGGAGCATGAATTCGCCGAGGCGGAGGCCTGCATGTCGCGCTCAGCAGGCCACTGCATGACCATGGGCACAGCCTCGACGATGGCCTGCATGGTCGAAGCTCTCGGCATGACACTCTCCGGTGGCGCCGCAATTCCTGCCGCCGATTCGCGTCGCAAGGCGCTGGCCCAGATCGCCGGCAATCGCATTGTCGAGATGGTGAACGAGGATCTGCGGCCCTCACAGATCCTGACCCGCGAGGCCTTCGAGAACTCGATCATGGTGAATGCTGCCGTTGGTGGCTCCACCAATCTCGTCGTCCACCTGCTGGCCCTGGCCGGTCGCGCCGGCATTGAGGTAACACTCGACGACTTCGACAAAATCGGATCCCATCTGCCCCTGCTCGTCAACCTGATGCCCTCCGGCAAGTATCTCATGGAGGACTTCTACTACGCTGGCGGCCTGCCCATCGTTCTGCAGGAGCTGAAGTCCATCCTCCACATGGACACGATCACCGTGAATGGGCGAACCCATGCTCAGAATACGGAAGGCGCTCAGTGTTACAATCGGGACGTCATCTTCCCCTACGACGAACCCGTGCAGAAGGAGGTCGGCATCGCCGTCCTGCGGGGCAACCTGGCCATCGATGGTGCCATCATCAAACCCTCCGCTGCCACACCGGAATTGCTGACCCACAAAGGCCGCGCCGTCGTCTTCGAAGACATCGAGGATCTGCACGCCCGCATCGATGATGAAACACTGGATGTGGACGAATCCTGCGTGCTCGTCCTCAAGGGCGCCGGCCCAAGGGGCTACCCCGGCATGGCTGAAGTGGGCAACATGCCGATCCCGAAGAAACTTGTCGAAGCCGGCGTGCGTGATATGGTTCGCATCTCCGATGGCCGTATGTCCGGCACCGCTTATGGCACCGTCGTCCTGCACACCTCGCCTGAGGCCGCCATCGGTGGCACCCTCGCGCTGGTGCAGAATGGTGATGTGATTGAACTCGACGTGCCGAACCGAAAGCTCCATCTCGACGTCTCCAACGAGGAGTTGGAGAAGCGGCGCGCCGCCTGGACGCCGACACCGGCACCCCTCACGGAACGAGGGTATGCGAAGATGTATGTGGAGCACGTTCAGCAGGCCCACCTGGGCGTCGACTTCGACTTCCTGGTCGGTAAATCCGGTGCGAAGGTAACGCGAGAGGCGCACTAGTCGCGGCAGGCTGGATCCCAGGGAGCCAACTATCTCCTTGTTGCTCTCCTGCTTGCTCTGGATTTGCTCTGTGATTTGCACTTAGCTAAACTAAGCTAAGTCAATCCAGACGAAGAGAAGAGGGCCGGATGGAAGTCATCAACGTGCACGAAGCGAAGACCCACCTGTCCAAGCTGCTGCAGCGGGTCGAGGCGGGAGAAGAGATCATCATTGGCCGGGCAGGGCAACCGGCGGCGATGCTCGTCCCGTACAAGCCGCCGCAGAAGAAGCGTCGTGGTGGCCAGCTGAAGGGCAGGATATGGATCTCGCCTGATTTTGATGCGCCGGATCCCGAGCTGGAATCTCTATTCTATGACGGAAAGATCGAGCCTGAATGATGGGCCTTCTCCTCGACACGTGTGTCACACTATGGTGGCTCGACGACCCGAACCTGATCCATGCAGATACCCGGACCGCAATTGCTGACCCTGGCTCAGAAACCTGGGTCAGCAGCGCCTCGGTGTGGGAGATTGCGATCAAAGCCGCGAAGGGGCGCCTTCGCATGCCGATGCCCTTCGACGAATACCTGACAGACGCGGGCCTTCGACCGCTTCAGGTCAACTGGCACCACGCAATGGCCGTCCGGGATCTCGAACCGCATCACCAGGATCCCTTCGACCGCATGCTCATCGCCCAGGCCCGTGTCGAAGGCCTCACTCTTGTGACACGAGACCCCTGGATCCAACGCTACGACGTCTCTCTGATGGTGGCCTGATCTCATGCGCTACGCCGTCCCCTTCACCATCACCAGCGATCTGCCCGCAGATCTGGGCCGCATCCCCATCTCGGCCGACATCGACTTTGCCGAACTGGTCCAGCAGGCCGAGGGTCAGGGTCGTCTCGATCCCATGTCGATCGAGCTGATCGATCGAGCCGACGGCACGATCATCGCCCACGGCCTGAGCGAGGACTTCGCCCACCTCGATTTTGGTCGCATCGAATTCCCGATCCGTGACGTAACACATCGCGCCTACGAGATCCGCTTCGACACCCTCATGCCGGGCGAGCAACGGCGGCACCTCGAGGCGCCGGGCACACCGCTGGTCGGTGTGGGCGATCTGCTGCGCGCCAACGATCAGGAGCCCCACCCCATCACGCTGTTCAGCTTCGATCTGCGCGATCTGGATGGTGATGGACGCGCCGATCTGGTGGGCACGTGGAACTACTACCATCGCCCTGGCACGCCGATCAGTGGCATCGTCGCCTACCCCCGCGTGGCACCCGATGACGAATTTCGCGTCGGGGACCTCGTACGTCTGCGCTATCGAGATCCGGGATCGTCGACCCTGCAGTACTTTGCCGGCACCTATATCGAGGCCGCCTTCGGCGATCTGACCGGCAGTGGACGCCTGGACCTGTGTGTGGCCGAATGGAATCGGGAGGGCGTCTGGTTCTACCGCGATTCCGGTGATCGCGATGCCGGTGGCTGGCCGATCTACGAGCGCCACCCCGATCCGATTGACCCGGGGCTGAAACTCGACCGCATCCACAGCCTGCAACTGGTTGACGTCGACGGCGATGGCATCGTCGACCTCGTCATCAATGGTCACTGGGTCCGCAATCACAACCCCTACGGCTGGCCCTTCGAACCCGACCCGCCCATGGACCTGGGTTGTGGCGAGCACATCACCCTCGCCGAACTGACTGGCGACGGCCGACTCGACATCATCGCCCTCACCGAGAATCCGCCCGCCCACTCACCGCTGCCTGATTCGCCGGGTGCCTCGCCCGGCTGCACCGCCCACTGGCAACCTCGCCTGGATGACGTGCAGCCCCGCTTCGGCGAACCCCGCCCCCTGGATGGCCTCCCCCCTTCCGTCTCACGGATCACCGCCGTCCATCACGGTCACGACCAGCGACCGGGTCTGCTGGCGCAGCACAATGTGTGGCAGTCCGTCTCTCTGTTCGATTTGCGACTCGGCCCGAATGGCCATCTCACTGCCGCGTGCTGGAACCGGGCCGAGGCAACCAACGGCCCTCTCATCCATTCGGATCAGGGCTGGCCCTGCATCTGCGACTGGGACGGCGATGGCGGTCGCGATCTGCTGATCGGCGGTGGATACGGCTGGCCCCGCATCATCCACGATCTGAGTGAACCCGCAACGGGCGACCCCGCCGGCACCGACCCCTCTTATTCAGAGCCGGAGCTGATTCGAGCCCAGGGGGAGCAGGCGATCCGTCTGCGACGCGATCAAATCCTCAGTGGTCAGTCGCAGGTTCAGCATTGGCACAACATGGGTTACCCCTATCCTGCCTACGCCGACTGGGACGGCGACGGGCTGCCGGATCTGATGTTCCCAAACGAGACGAACCGGATCTTCTGGTACCGGAACATCGGCACGCGTGACCAACCCGAATTCGGGCCGCGGCAGCAGCTGATCGTGGACGGTTATCCCGATGATGAGGAGAAGCGCGCTCAAGTGGCCAGGCAGGCCCTCGACAAGGATCTGCCGAATCACCCGTATCCCTTCGATGCCACGTCGCCCTTCTTCTGGCGCACGGGAGGTGCCTTCGCTGACTGGAATGACGACGGCCTGTGCGACCTGGCCATCCACGACGAGGAGCGCAAGCTGACCCTCTTCGCCCAGTACGAAGCAGAGGATGGCACCCGTCGGCTGCGCAAGGAACGACGCCTGCTGCTGACCGATGGCCGTGAGATCGACGATTCGATCGTGGGACGCGAGAAGCACTGGACCGAGTCCTTCCGCGCCACCGACTGGACGGGAGATGGCCGGCTCGATCTGATCTACAACACGGCCGGTTCGGGGTACATCTATCTACTGCTGAATGAGGGCACCAGGAGCGACCCGGTCTTCGGCCTGCCACGCCAGTTGTGCTGCTACGGTGAACCCATCGCCTTCACGGTCCACGGCCCCAATGCCTGGCCCGGTGATCTGGATGGCGATGGGAAAGCGGATCTGCTCGGTTGTGTAGAATGGAGTGTCTACCCGTTCTTCGCTCACGCAGCCCTGGAGATGGACCGCCACCCGGATTGGGAACTGGGCGAACCACGGCAGGTAACCCCATGAGGGATCACCGCGGTAGCGGGACCAACGAGCCAGGTCTGCAGGAACCGAATCGATGACACGGGACCCCGATATCTGCTGTGCGAAATTCCTGAAGAAGAAAAAGAAGAGCTGCAAGGACTGCCCGCTGCTTGGTGGTCTGCCGAAGAAGCAGCGCAAGCGGCTGATCAAACAACTCCGAAAAGACTGAGACGCAACGATGGCCCGCATTTCGATCACCACCGACGCCGACGCCGGCACCATCTCCCGCCACATCTATGGCCATTTCGCCGAACATCTGGGTCGCTGCATCTACGACGGCATCTATGTTGGTGAAAACTCACCGACAGGTGGGTCCGCGTCCATCCCGAATGTGCGGGGCATCCGTACGGATATTGTCGATGCATTGAAGGCAATCCGGATTCCCAACCTGCGGTGGCCCGGGGGCTGCTTCGCCGACGACTATCACTGGATGGATGGCATCGGGCCGCGATCGGACCGCCCCAAACTCGTCAACCACCACTGGGGTCGCGTCGTGGAGGACAACGCCTTCGGCACCCACGAGTTCATGGATCTGTGCGATCAGCTCAACACCGAACCCTACATCTGTGGCAACATGGGATCCGGCTCCGTGCAGGAGATGCAGCAGTGGGTGCAATACCTGACCGCCCCCGAAGGACCGATGGCTGATCTGCGCATCGCCAATGGCCGCAAGGAGCCCTGGAAGGTCTCCATGTGGGGTGTGGGCAATGAGAATTGGGCCTGTGGCGGCTACATGCGTCCCGAACACTATGTCGACCTGTTCCGCCAGCACGTTTCCTACCTGCGCAATCTCGGTGAGAACCGACTCTACAAAGTCGCCTGTGGTCCGTATGGTGAAGACCTGCATTGGACCGACGTCCTCATGCGGGAGACGCAGGAACGCAAGCTGATGCACGCCATGGGTATGCACTTCTACTGCGGTTCAGGGCGTGAGAAACAGCTGGCCACCGATGGCTCTGAGGACGACTGGTATTACCTGATGAATACGGCCAACCGCATGGACCCACTGCTCAAACAGCAGATCGCCGTCATGGATCGCTGGGATCCAGATGATCGAGTGGGCATGCTCGTGGATGAGTGGGGCACCTGGCATGAAGTCGAGACCGACACGAATCCCGGTTTCCTCTATCAGCAGAACACGATCCGCGATGCCATCGCCGCTTCACTGACTCTCGACATCTTCAATCGTTATTGCCGTCGCGTGCACGGTGCGAACATCGCCCAGACAGTGAATGTCCTGCAGGCGATGATCCTCACCGAAGGTGAGCACATGCTCCTCACCCCGACCTACCACGTCTTCGAGATGTATCTCCCCCACCACGACGCCACGAACCTGCCCGTCTACATCGACGCCGGCACCATCGGCGAGGGGGACACCGAGACCCCTGCCATCAGCGCCTCGGCCAGCCGGGCCGAAGATGGCAGCGTTCACGTGACCATGACCAACCTCAGCGCCACAGACACGATCACCGTGCCCGTTGCTCTGCACGGCGTGACGGGCACGACCTGCAAAGCCAGAGTCCTGACGGGCAACGCCATGAACAGCCACAACACCTTCGACGCCCCAGATACCGTCGCGCCCGTGGAGTTTGACGGGGTGAAACTGCGCGCAGGCGGTGCTGACGTGGACCTACCAGCACGATCGGTGGTTGCCTTCACCGTGAGCTGAACCTGATCTGAAGAACGCGACCGGCCACAGGATGTGGCCCTTGGTGCACCACCTTGCAAGAGAATGACGCGCAGCGGCATTCTCCAGGCGACAGGATGTCGCCAGACGCAGGCATTCAAGACGACAGGATGTCGACAGGATGGGACAGATAACGATGCGCGAGCGCATGCTCGCCGTGATCAAGGGCGACCCCGTCGACCGGGTACCCTTCGTGCAATACGATGGACTGGCTGCCCCCAATGAAGAGATCTGGGATCTCGTCGGCCGTGACAACATGGGCATCCTGCGCTGGACGATGCCCTTCCGACGCGAACATCCAAACTGCCGTCAGCGATCCGAACCGATCGAGAAGGACGGCCTGCGCGGCACCCATACGGTAATCGAGACGCCGCGAGGCACGATGCAGGAACGGCGTTACTTCGAGCCGACCTACAACAGTGGCTGGACAGATGAGCATTTCGTCAAGACAGCGACCGATCTCGATGTCCTGACCTCCTGGCTCGAAGACGAAGTGATCGTCCCCGACCCCGAGCCACTGGCGAAAGCCCGACAGGATCTCGGCGACGACGGGCTGCCTCTGGTTCGAGTGGAGCGCACCGCCTTCCAGCAGCTGTGGATCCAGTGGTGCAGCCTGGATGATCTCGTCTGTTTCATGATGGACGAGGAAGATCGCATGGCAGCTTGTATCGCTGCCCTGCAGAAACGCCAGCGCGACGTCTTCCGCACCGTCGCTGATTTCGACATCGAAATGGTCGACATCCCCGACAACATCACAGCACCGGTCATTGGGCAGCAGTGGTTCAGCCAATACTGCCTGCCCGATTACGACGAACTGGCCGACCTGCTCAACGTGCCCGTGTACGTGCATATGGATGGCGACCTGGCCCCCCTCTACGAAGCGATCGAGTCATCGAAGATCGGCGGCATCGATTCCCTCTCTCCGCCCCCCGACAATGACACCAGCCCGGCACGGGCCCTGGAATTCAGTGCTGACATGCGCGTCGCCATCAACTTCCCCTCCTCGGTCCACCTGGCCTCGGCCAAACAGATCTACGCCACGACCATCGGATTCCTTGAAGAGGCCGGCGACAGCGGCCGATTCCAGATCCAGATCTCGGAGAACGTGCCGCCCTTCAGCTGGCGTACGAGTTATCCCGCCATCGTGAAAGCGATCAATGATTACCATGCATAGATCAGTTGCCCTGGTCACGACTCGGGCTATCGCAGCAGCACCGAGCCTCACCCGATCACACGGAATCATCGATCACCATGCCTGAAGCCCTGCCACTCATCGAAGCGACACAGAAGACCTCGCCACCATCCTGGGCCGTCCTCGAGCGCCGTCTGATCGACGCCATCGACGAGGCAGCACCCGTCTTCCTCGATAAATACACCCGGCCGGGCGGCGCCCTGGTCTGGCAGGAAGAGTATCCCGGTGACGGTGTATGGGCTGATGATCTCTACGAGGCCTTCTTCAACTGGCCTCAGTATCACGCCCTCGGTGGCAGCGACTACTGCGGCGAGAAGTCATTTGTGGAGTGGAATGCCATCACGCGCCAGCTGGCCGTCGACTATGGTCGTGTAACCGACGAATTCGTCAACGACGACGATTGGTTCCACAATGGTGAGAACTACGTCTACTTCTACGCTCTGGGATTGGTGGACCCCACCGTGCGCGACAATGTCGCTCGTGCCCGTCGTTTCGCCGAGTTCTACACCGGCGACAATGCCAACGTCGACAACTACGACCCGGCAGCCCGCATCATTCGTTCACCGTTCTCCGGCAGCAAGGGCCCCCTGTTTCACGCTCGTTTCGCCGACGTCCAATACAACCTCGAATACGGGCATACCACCCTCGGACCTGACGGCCCGGGCCTGCCCGACAAGTGGTACGAGGACGAGCAACTGCGCCAGCAGATCCACGAGCGCTTCGATCACGTCGTCATGCACTCGGATGTCGTCGTCAATCTGAGCACAGTACCGATGATCGCCACCGCCTTCCTTTACACTGGTGACGAGCGATATCGTCGGTGGATCATCGATTACGTCGAGGCATGGATCGAGCGCACACGGGCCAACGACGGCATCATTCCCGACAACATCGGCCCCCTGGGTGAGATCGGCGAACGACGCCAGGGACAGTGGTGGGGCGGACACTACGGTTGGACCGGCCTCTACGGTCACCAGATGATGGGCCGGGCCCTGACGATTGCTGCCGAAGCGGCGCAGTTGGTCACTGGCGATACGGGCTATCTCGATCTACCACGTATGTGGCTCGATCTGCTCATCGACAAGGCCGTCCCCGGGGACGGCGGTCAGTTGCTCGTCCCCCACAATCACACGACCGCCGATGGCTGGACGAACCATGCCCCAGTGCATGCCAATCCGCCGATTCATATCTGGGCCGCCTCGATGGACTCAGCCGATTGGGAGCGGCTCGAACAGTTCCGAGCCGGAGACGAAGTGGGATGGGACGAGGTGACATCTCGAGGCCCGCGCGCCCCCGACGATCGAGCCTGGACCCGCTGGATCGCCGGCAACCTGCCGAATTACCCCGAGCAGATCCTGCAGGCCAACTATCAGGAAGTCGCCCGTCGCCTCGAAGCTGTCATGACGGACGAGCAGGACCTCACGAAGATGGATGTCCACCACTGGCAGCAGGTGAATCCCGTGCTCACCGAAGCCCTCGTGCAGCTGACCACCGGTGGTCCCCAGACCGTCTACTGGGGCGGCCTGGCGGCGGGACGGTTGAGGTATTGGGATGTAGATCGCAAGAGATCGGGCCTGCCGAAGGACGTGGCGGCCCTGGTGCGATCCCTCTCAGCCGACGGCACGCGTGTCAGCCTGGTGAATCTCTCCGTCCGCGACACACGCGAGGTGATCATCGGTGCCGGCAATGTCGGTGAGCACCGCTTCACCACCATGCGCGAGTTGCCGCAGGGCGACGCCTCCGGAAAAGAGGCTGTTGCCGTGGATAGCCCCTGGCTGCGCCTGAGATTACCTCCCGGCTCAGAGATCGAACTGGAGTTGGGCATGGAACGCTACTCCAACACCCCCAGCTTTGCTTTCCCCTGGCATGGAGGCGTAATCCCTGTCCGCTGAACAAGCGACAGATACACTTTTCGCTGCCGCATGGATGCGGCACTTGGAGCAATCACCCAGGACGAACGAGCGCAGCGAGTTCGTCGAGCGACAGGATGTCGCCCTTTCCCCTGGCACGGAGGGAGTATCCCTATTCGCTGAGAAGGCATCTGGACAGAATTACCCAGGGCATGTGACGCCTGGCTGGGTATCCTACCGGAAATCGGCGGCCCAGCCCGCCGTCGTCACATCGCTGCGGATACGCCAGTCACGCAGCATGCCCAGCAACTCCTGCTTCTTCTCAGCTGCGGCGGTATCATCCCACAGATTCACCGTCTCCTGCGGATCGGCGGCCAGATCGAAGAGCTGCCCATCTGGCCAGTCGACGAAGTGCACGAGCTTCCAGTCATCCGTGCGCACCATCGTCATGAAGTCCGTCTCCTGCAGGATGCCATCTCGCCCGTGTTCGGCAAACACGACCTCACGCGGCGTCCACGCCTCCCCCTGCAGGGCAGGTAGCAGAGACTCCGCTTCCATCGTCTCGGGCACATCGACGCCGGCCAGCTCAAGAATAGCCGGTCCGATATCCATCTGCTGACACAGACCGTCGACGCGTCGATCGCCCTTGAAACGACCAGGCGCCCAGGCGATCAGTGGCATGCGCGTGATCGTGTCATACATCGTCCACTTCTGAGAGTGGCCGTGATCGGTCAGGCAATCTCCGTGATCTGAAGTGAAGATGACGACGGCATTCTCGAGATAACCTTTCTCCTCCAGGGCCTCAAGAATCTCCCCCACCTTGCGATCGATCATCTCCACATTGGCCATGTAGTAGGCCCGCTGCCGATGTCGCTGTTCCTCTGTCGGATCCAGCAGATGCACGACCGAGTCGTGGTCGACCTCCGAATTGTGCACCCGCATCCGTTTGTAAGCCTCCGGCTGCCCCTCCAGTTCCTCCTGCGTCACCGGCTGCAGGGGGAATTCCCGATCCATGTATTTCTGCGCCATCTCCGGTGTCGGATCATACGGCGGATGCGGCCCGGGAAAGCCGATCTCCATGAAAAGCGGCCGTTCTTCATCCTTTGGCTTGGTGCGGATCCAGTGGGTCGCCATATCGCCGACGAAGTGGTCCGGATGTGTATCCTCAGGCAGATCCCAGGTGAAGGCGCCCAGACACGCATCGTAGTCGGGTCGCTGGCGGTAGAATTCCCGTTGCTGTTTCACGATGCCACGCGCCCGCAACGCCTTGTCCCACTCGTCGAAGTAGTATCGCTCTTCGAGATAACGATCCTTGTTCTCCACGACGTAACGCTCTTCGAACCCCAGCGGCGTGTGATACGGATACGTGTGCATCTTGCCCACGTTGATCGTCCGATAACCACCCGATTGCAGAGACTCGATCCAGGAATGATTCCAGGCGTCCGCGTTCTTCAGAATCCCCGTCGTGTGCGGGTAGTACCCCGTGAACAGACTTGCACGTGACGGGGCACAGGAAGCAGCCGTCACATGGCAATTCGTGAAGGTCACACCCTCCGTCACGAGCCGATCGAGATTCGGCGTGTCCACGTAGTCAGCCCCGAGCGCGCGAATGGTATCGAACCGCTGCTGATCGGTGATGATGAAGATGATATGGGGGCGTTCGTCAGCCACTGGTTGGCCTGAGGATGTCGCCCAAGTCAGGAAAGAGCGGTCGCTGGAAATTCCGCCGCACACTCTTGCCATGGATATGAACGTCCATGAAATCCAGCAGTGCTTCGTAGTCCGTGAGCGTGTGCGAGTGCCCACCCTCTCGCACGGCCCAACCGACCCCGTCCGAGGCGCCCAACAGATCGTACACGGGTCGAACCGACTGACATGCCAGATGCGTCCCCGCCGGATTCGCCCCGGGATCCTCATAGGCGTCGGTGATCAGCAGTTTCTTCGGTGCCACGAGAGCGTGCAGGAAGTGCTGGTCGTAGGGCAACTCGGCGTCGCGATGCCGGTGCGCGGCGAAATCCTTGCCGAACCAGAAGATGTTCCGTGAGCCAAAGAAGCTGTCGACCTCTTCAGCCCCGGCCCCCTTCCAGTGATTCAGCCCGGCACCGCCGATCCCTGAATCATTCGGATTGACCACCGCGATCCGATCATCCGTGGCCCCTGCCAGCAACACCGCCTTGCCACCGCGTGAATGCCCGGTGATCGCAATGGCATCCGATCGCGCCGCCTCGATCTTGCCGAGAGCATCCACGCTGCGATGGAATGCCCACGCCCACGCCGACAGAGCCCCGAATTCTGCCTCCGGGAACAGGCGATAGAGTCCCGTATCCCGGTAGAGATCCGGATTGTCCGCCGCCGCTTCGGTTCGATCGAAGGACGCCGCAATACACCCGCGGCCGAGCACTGCGGCCACGATGTCATCGTTGAAGTACCGCCAGCAGCCATCCCCATCCAGTACCACCGGAAAAGGTCCGTCGCCCGCAGGGATCCATAGTGACAGAGTGAATGACAGCTCCGGACCACCAAAGTCAGTCCGGACCTCATAGGTCAGATACCTGACACCGGGCCAGACTCGGACACTGGCCACATTCGAGCGGCGGATCGCCACGGTCTGCTCGCCGGCCCCCGGCATGCCACCGTATTCATGAGGAACGATCGCACCGGCCAGTTCGTCGCGGCGACGAGGCCAATCGGCGGCAGAGACCTGGCCGCCATCGGCAAACTTCAACAGATCAGGTTGGACATCCATGGTGTCGCACTCCCGGGCACAGGGCCCTCAGACAGCTGGACAGATCGACGATCACCGGCGCGGCCGAATAGCTAGGCTCGGATAGAGGCAGACGGGCGACGGCGACCGCCGGCATCTGCTCCTCCGAGCCGCCTGCACTGTATTCCACATCGACCCGGTACCGAGACGGTGACTGGGTCGATGCGGAAACCTGCTACCTACAGAGTCGTTCCGGCCTCGGACTGCGCCTGATCGTCCTTCGGCTTGTCCTCTTCCCACTCCAGATGCTGGAAATCGTCCGGCGTACTCGTCTTGCGCCACGCCTTGAAGTCTTCCTCGATCTCTTCCGACCACTTGGAGTCCATCTGGAAGGAGTTGTAGACCCCCTCGTGGATCCGTTGGAACTGGAAGATCTCACGCAGCTGCACACGCTCAGCGCGCTCAGCGCATTCTTCGGCCAGGTGCGGCGGCACGAAGAGGATCCCTGCGCGTGTACCGAGCACGACGTCACCGGGCATGCAGATCGCGTCGCCGATACGACAGGGCACGTTGATGCCGGTCAGGGTGACTTCACCGATACCGGTGGGATCGTTGCCACGGTGATAGGTCACCAGTTCCTCCATGTCCATGATCTGTTCCAGATCACGCACACCACACCACAGCACCTGACCATTGGCGCCCCGGGCAGCAATGGCATTCGTCAGGTTACCACCCGAGTAGGTACCCTGAAAGATCTTATCGAACATGTCGATGACGATGACATCGTTCTTCTCGAGAATCTCGATCACCCAGGAGTTGAAGAAGCCGACACGGCCTTCCTTCTTCTGGCCCAGTTCGAGCAGCGCATCGTGCAGGTCAGGTCGCTGAGGCACCATCACGCCGGTGACAGCGCGCCCCACGAGGGACTTGCCCTTCGGATTGATGACCTGCCATTCGCCCTGAAACTGGTGCTTGTAGCCCTCACCCCAGCAGACACCCCAGGCCTCTTCGATGGCGATCTTCGAGAGCCGCGTGAGAATGTTGTCGGGCACGCGCGGACGACCATTGTCGAACCGCTCACCCTCCCACTTCGGGGTCAACTGGAGAATGTCATCGGGGTTGTCGAAACGCATGGTCAATCGCTTTCTGCGAAGGGGGGCAAAACAGGCCCGCAGATGGTGGGTACTCTGGCCATTTGTGTCAATCATGTGATGTCCGGAACCAGGACAGGGTGGGCCGCATCTAAACAACGGATCGATTCCCATCTCCATCTGTCAGGAGCGCGGCATGACCCCGGTACCCAGCACTCGCATCCTCCTCGTCGACGATGATCCACAGGTACGGGCCTCCCTGGAACGCGGCCTGTCGAGGCTCGGCGCGGAAGTTGACGCCTTCGGTGACACGAGTCCGGCCTTGATGCAGCTGGAGCCCGATCGGTATGACGCCGTGATCTGCGATCAGGTGCTCGAGGGCGCCCTCTGTGGGCATGAATTCCTGCTCGCCGTGCAGCAGGTCGACGCCGGAGCCTGCACCATTCTCATATCAGGCGAAGATCTCACCGATCGCGACCTGGCCCTGGAGCGCTACGATGGCGTCGTGGCCAAGCCCACCACGCCATTTTCGTTGCTCGAGTGCATCGAGAGCGCCAGAAGGGCTCGCAGGGTACAGTCGGCGGCATAGCACCTCGGCGTTGACTATCTTCACCGACAAGAGGCAATGCTGATCGAGTGAGGATCGTCGAGAGGAGAACCACCATGGAATTGTTGAAGGAACTGTGCGAGTGCTCGGGGATCCCGGGACGAGAAGAGCGCCTGCGGGAGATCGCCCGGCGCGAACTGACGCCACTGGCCGACGAGTTGACCGTCGATGCCATGGGCAATCTGATTGCCCGGAAGGCCGCCACGGCATCGAAGGGCAAGAAGAAGAAAGATGCCAGGAAGCTGATGATCGCCGCCCACATGGACGAGATCGGCTTCGTCGTCTCTCACATCGACGACAAGGGCTGGATCCGACTCGTGCCCGTCGGCGGTCACAATCCCCGCAACATGGTCGCCCAGCGTGTCATCGTCTGCGGCACGAAGCGTGATCTGCCGGGTCTGCTTTATCCCGGCGTCCGTCCACCGCACATTGCCACTCCCGAGGACCTGAAACGCGATCTGAAGATCAGTGATTTCTTTGTCGATCTCTGCTTGCCCGCAGAGAAGGTGAAGAAGGAGGTCGAAGTGGGCGCCATGGTCGTCATCGACCGCCAATTCGCCGAGATCGGTGATGGCGCCAGCTGCAAGGCGATGGACAATCGCGTTGCCATGTATGTGATGATCAAGGCCATGCAGGCAGCCGAACAATTCGGCTTCGAGACCTATGCCGTGGCCACGACGCAGGAAGAGGTCGGGCTGCGGGGCGCCGGCACCAGCGCTTTCGACATCTCACCCGATGTGGGCGTCGCCCTGGACACGACCCTGTGCGTCGACATTCCCGGCGTTCCTGACCACGAGAAGGTCACCGACCTGGGCGGTGGCGCTGCCATCAAGATCATGGACAGCTCCTTCATCTCCCATCCGGGTCTGGTCGGTTGCTTCAAGGGGTTGGCGAAGGAACGGAAGATCAAGCACCAGATGGAGATTCTGCCGCGGGGCGGCACCGATGCAGGCGCCATCCAGCGCGTGCAGGGCGGTGTTCCCGTGATCACCTTGTCGATTCCGACGCGCTACATCCACACGTCGATCGAGCTGGTGCACCGCAAGGATGTGGAGGCCGTCGTGAAGTTGTTGACCGCCTTCATCGAGGAGGGTGAGAAGGCCGACCTGCAGCTCGTGTAGGCAGGCAATCCGCCACTCCAAGCACCGTACAGATGAAGACGCTCCCCTACCAGGCGGTTCGGGAGCGTCTTCCTGTTCTACCCAGTGTTGCCGGGTCGCGTGTGACTCTGGGCCTGCGCGCGACTTGTGGCCCGGGCTACGCGTCGACTCCGCCCCCGAGCCATGTCTTGCCCGCCAGCAAGTCTTCAGGCGGCTTCTCCAGGGCGATCGTGTAGTCACGCGTCTCGGCCGGTGGGTGCCCACCGAGCCCGTAGTTCCCTTCTGCCGTCGATTCATGATCGAGGGGGATGAACGTGTCGCGGATCCCCTCTTCCTCGACGTCGAAGCGGTAGAATCCCAGACGGGGATCGGCATTCGGCCAGGCATTGGGCTGCTGCGGCATGGCGATCCCGGCGGCGCGATAGAAACGGATGCCATCCACGACCTGCTCCGGCCGTCGGCAGTGGATGTGACCACTCAAGACGATCTCAACCTTCGCGCGCTTGAAGGCCTCGAGCATCCGGGAACGATGCGGCTCGTCGATCGTGAAGTACCAACGGTAATACTCCTCTTCCTTCATCAGATCCCACGTCGGTTCCTCAGGCCGATCGAAGAAGAGCATGTAGTGCATCGTCATCACATGGTGTTTTGCTGGAGGCAATGAGGGCAGTTCCTCCTCCAGCCACTGCCACATACGCTGTTCGTGAGGGAATCCCGTACCCGCCACAGCAGCATAGAAGCCTGAGAATCGCACATCCTTGTGTGCGAAGGACCAGGGCATCTCCCCGAAGTAGCGGCTGAAGTTGTCCAGCTGCGCCGCCTCCATCATCAAGGCCGGATCGTCTCGCCCCGTGCCCCCGGGTCTCGGTGCGTATTTGTTGCCCGAGTCCATATTGCCGGGAATCGCGTAGTGGGGATACGGCAGTGCGTCCAGCTGTGCGCGCGCCTCCTCCAGTTCGAAATCGTGGATCGAACCATCTCGCGTCAGGTCGCCACCGACCAGCAGCAGATCCGCATCACCCATGCCCTGCAGTTGTCGGTACGCCGTCCGGCCATTCTCGATGTAACGGGGATTGCAACGAAAGGAACGGTGTGATCCGGGTTGCAGATCGCAGACGTGAAGGAAGTGCCAGCTCATAGATTTGTCCTGTTGGTTGTTGATCAGATTTCGCCCGTTACATCCCCACTGTCGCCACGCCCTTCCAGTACATCCACCAGGCGCTGGCCGAACAGAGGCGCCACTGTCCTGGAAAAATCTTCGTTGGGGTGGGAATTGCCAGCCCCTGCCGAATACTCGGGCTTGAGCCACAGCCCGCCTTCAGTTTCCAGTTCGAAGAAATCCCACACGAAGATGTTGTCACCAGGCTCGTCCCACTCATCCCGCACCCACTCGAAGAACTGGCGCGCCCGACGGGCATTGTCCTCTGATGTACTGCCCTCCACCAGTGCCGCGCCCGTCCAGACGATGAAACGGGTGTTGGGAAACTCCCGCATCTTCTGCCTCAGTGCCTCGTACTGCAGATGGTAATTCTCCAGGCGCTTAGCCTTCGATGTCACATCACCCGTGCCGGTGTCCTGCTCGACACTACTGACCGGGTAGCAGTGCTTGAAGACGATGACATCATTCTCAGGGGCCAGCATCTCCAGCGTGGCCTCATCCTCAAATGATTCCTGGCCAGCGTTCTCGACCCAGATCTTCCAGTAGTCGTACGGGTAGTTCGCCCAGCCATAGGGCTCAGCCTTCGGGAAGGCCTGCTCCCGGGCGCTGTATTGTGTGCCGTGGTCGGCGTTGTACTGGTCGAGCCATTGTGACACGCCACCATTCCACACGACACCGCCCGTGCTGTGGTGCAGATACAGGACCATCGCCTCCCTCACTTCCTCTTCCGCCTGCTCACCGTTACATCCGGTGGCGACCGTCAGGGCCGCGATACTGGCCACGGTCAACGACTTGATGATGGATGGGGCCACGTGCAGCCTCCCTTCGCTTGGGGCAACTCAAGTGGCGGGCCGAACGACGCACATTCCCCGCACTGGTCAATCAGCACAATCCGGCGTCAGGTGGCGACTGATGTTCACGTCAGCTTGATCTCCTGCAGACGCTGAATCATGTGTCGATAGTGGTCGAAGGGCATGTCGGGTGATGCCATGTCATCCAGAGCAGGAAGAAAGCCGCCCTGCTGAATCAATGGCATGAGTCGATCGATCTCACGATCGATCGCTTCGGGGCCCTCGATCACCGCCTCCTTGGGAATGTTACCACCCAGCAGCAACTCACGACCGAAGCGCTCACGCACGGCCAGTGCATCCTTGCCAGCCATCGCCTCCAGGGGCCACGTGCAGTTGAAGCCATGCTCGATCATACCCGGCAGCAGACTCTCAAATTGCCCTGCACTCCACAGAGAGATGACGGGAACGTCGTGTTCCCTGAGCAGGTTGATGACCGGATCCTGGTGAGGATACCAGAACTCCTCATAGATCCGCGGCGAGACCAGTGGCCCATTCTTTCCCGCCAGATCTTCGCAAAACATCACATAGTCGAGTTTCACCGTACCAAGGATCGGTGTGATCATGTCGATGACGAACTGACTCCAATGGGAGAACATGTCGTGCATCAGTTCGGGATCGTCGATGAAGGCGGTGAGGAAACGCTCCATCCCCATCGAATAGAAACCGAGGCGACAGAAGAAGGGGAAGAAGCAAATCCCCACTGGATCCGTCGACGCATTGAGACGAGGCACGACGGCCGATTGCCAGTTCGCGGGCAGTCTTCCCGGTGAGTTGGATAGGAATCGTTTCTTGTATCGCATCCAGTCATCAGCGGTGGCGACTGGATGAGCAATGTGACCATAGGACATGGTCGGATTGTCCCGGCGCTTGCGGACCGTAGCGCCCATGTTGGACACCTGATCGATGTAGTCTTCGGTCTCGACGAGGATCTTCTCCTCGAAGGCGGGAATCGGCCCCCAGGGCAAGGGCACCTGTACGAGACTGGACATGCCTAAGAAACTCTCGGGTCGCACACCCGTCGGCAGCCCTTCGCCTTGCCATCGTTCGATGGCCGACCGTTCGAAGGGTTCAAGCGCCATGACCGGAACCTGCTCCACCGATTCAAAGGCCATGGTCGCGCGGAAGGACTCCCTGGGCGTTTGCGTCATCTCATTCTCCCAGGACGCCGGCCAGGGACAGCAGATTCTCGTTCGACACAAGATTCTCCGTCGAGGCTTCGATCACGACCCGGTCGCTCGCCGCCGCCTGTTTCACCAACTCGCCTGCATATGCCGCCGTCGACTCGGGGCCCTCGTCGTAGATCGCGGATGGAAAGCCCACCCAGATACTCTTGTCCGGCCAGGCCTCCAACGCCTCGGTCAACGACACATCACCCATAGGTGGCGGATGGAAGGCCTCAACGATATCGATATCGGTTTGGGCAATCAGCCCCTTCAAGGCGGCCAGCCTGCCATCCATATGCACCGCCATGAGTTTGCCGTGTTGGTGCAGTACCTGCGCCTGCTGCGCGTAGACGGGCATGAAGTAGCGCTCGAACAACTTCGGGCTCACCAGGAAGTCATCGAGATTGTCACCGCACATGACCACGGGTGCTGGAGCCCGCGCGGCCAGTGCCGTCAGCGCCTCGCGACTCTTGCATAACGCGTGATAGAGCCCCTCCACGACTTCGGGGTGATCGGCCATGTGGTAGTAGATTCGCCCCCCCTCACTGCCGACCCAATCGATCATCAGCGTCTGCATTGGTGAATGCGGCAGGGCGGTGAGTACCACACCATCCTCTCCCAGCCAATCCATCGCCTGCTCGATGGGGAAATAGTCTGCCTCGTATTCGGTGTGCTCCACCATGTACTGGACGACCGCGTAGTCCTCCGGCTGTTTGATCAACCGCTCCGTCTGCCAAGGTGACACGTCCTTCCAGCTGCGATTGCCATGCCACTGACCAACGCCTGGCTCACGCAGATCCGTCTGCCACACCTCTCCCACGGGCGTCGAATACGTGCGTCGCCACGCCACCTGACCATGCCATGACACCTGCTGCTCACTTACTTCCACGTCGTGCAGGTGCTCCACGTGACAGGGGCGCAACCAGCACATGCCCATGCCGCGATTACGGCACTCGCGCTCAGCCCACCCGATCTGACTGTGGCGCCAGTAGTGGAAGAAGGGCAACCGATCGGGGCTGCCACTCTGGCTGGCAGCCAGGATACGCTCGCGTCGGGTCATCGCCATGGGGGCTGTCCTGGTTCGAGGATCTGCTACACACACGGGTTCCTCTTGGGTGCCACCTTCTGTACGTTGAAGGATCATACCGATACCCAATCGGCGGAGAAGATGATGGAATACCGTGAGTTCGGCCAGACGGGCATGCACCTGAGTGCAGTGGGCCTCGGCGGTCTGCTGGCAAAATACGAGGCGGTGTTTGGACGGCCGCCTGCAGAGGAGAAGCAGCGCATCTATCGACGCGCCGCGGAGCTGGGCGTCAATCTCTTCGATACCGGCTACGGAGATGAAGTCGATATCCCCGATGAGATGCGCGGCCCGGGTGGCGATCACTTCTTCTCGCTGAAGGCAGGGGTTGCTAACGCTGCAGACCTGAAGGACCTGGTCGACAAGCATCTGGCGAACCTGCGGCGCGATACGATCGACATCCTGCGCGTCCACCACAGAGACTACGTCGGCGTGCCCGAGATCCCCGACACCATCGCATCGCTGCGACAGGCGGGCAAGGTCAGATCCCTCTGCCTGATCCGCCACTACGAGGATGATCAGCGGGCCTATGCCGATACGGGCCCGGAGGCGGACGCTGATGCCGATCTGGTGATCTACAACTACGTATGCCGCCACCAGGAGCCCGGCCTGCAGCAGGCGGCGGCAGCCGGCAAGGGCGTGCTCATCATGAAAGCTCTCGGCGGCCAGTGGCTGGACTGGAGCCGGCAGACACAGACCGATTGGTCACAGGCGACTCAGGCCACCATCCTCGAGTTGTCGCCCGAAGGAGACCAACTCAGGGACAACCTGGGTCTGATCTATCCGATCGTATCCGGACCCTGGCAGGAACTGTCCGGGGCCGGTCAGTCTTACCCCTCCCCCAACCGTGCTTTGCAGTGGGAGCTGGAGAACGACGCCGTGAGCAGTTGTCTTGTGTCCGTGGCCAGTCTCGACGAACTGGAAGAAACGGTCGGCTCCCTGTGGCCATGACGTCCAAAGAGCGTGTCTACGCCGCCATCGAACACCGCGAAGCCGACCGGGTGCCTGTAGGCGAAGCCTACGTGGACTACCCCATCGTCGAACAGGTCATCGGCCGGCCCACCTTCTATCGCTCGCATGCCCGGGAGACGATCGCTCACTGGCAGGGCCGCCGCGACGAGGTCGTGGAGGGTCAGAAACGGGATCTGGTGGAATTCGTGCGGAAATCCGGCCTGGATATTCTCCCAGTCTGGCTCGTGCCCCCCCGCAACCAGATCGTTGATCCGCCGAGGGAGATCGGTGAGGACACCTGGGAGGATCGGGCCGGCAACATCCTGCAGCTGGTGCCAGCCACGGAAGAGATCGTCATCGTGCAGCAAGGCGACCGAGTCGTGGAACCTCTGCAACAACCGCCACCGGATGGTTCGCAGTGGGAGTTGTGGGATCACGTC
Source organism: Gemmatimonadota bacterium (assembly GCA_018673255.1). Next base: position 16,282 of record JABHDC010000287.1, on the reverse strand, counting down.
GTAAAGGAGCTTGGCCAGACACACTTCATCATCGCTTCCGCCGGGCCATCGCTGGGAATCTCCGACTATCGGCCCACCGATATCGATGGCCGGTTTGGCCGTTTCGAAGAGTGGATGCAGCGGATCGTCGATGATCCGGACGGCATCGCCGAGGAGGAAGTGGGGCGCCTCGAAGGATTCAGAGATCAAGTTGGGGAATTGCGCGATCGAGGCATCGATGCGATCCGGATCTCCCCCGACTACGGCTACGGTCGAACAACCTACTGCTCGCCCGAGTTGTATCGACGCGCCTTCCTGCCGGGCCTGCGCAGGATGTGTGAAGAGGTCCACGCCGGTGGACTGCTCCTCCACTTCCACTGCGATGCGAATATGGCGGACCTGACCGATGTAATGGTCGAGGCGGGGGTGGATATCTACCAGTCGATCGAGCCCCACGAACCCATTGATCTCTACAAGCAGCAGATCGGTGATCGCGTGACCCTGTGGGGCGGTGTCTCCTGCGGTGATCTGTGCACGGAAGATCCGGATGAGATCCGCCGACAGACACGTTTCGCCCTGCGCCACTGTGCCGCAGGGGGTGGATTCATTCTCGGCAGCAGCCACAACATCATGATCACCACGCGTTACGAGAATTTCCGCGCCATGCTCGACGTGGTCTTCGAAGAAGGCCAGTATCAGTGACCACTGCGCCGTTGACCGCTTCGAATCGTGTCCTGTCCATCGATGTGGTACGGGGTCTGGTCGTGCTGCTGATGCTGTTCGTCAACGACTTCCCCGGCGTCGCCGGCGCACCGGCGTGGCTGAAGCACATCGATCCGCCCACGGCTGACGGCATGACGTTGCCGGACTTCGTCTTCCCTGCCTTCCTCTTCATCGTTGGACTGTCGATTCCCTTCGGGATTGAAGCGCGACGTGAACGCGGGCAGTCCTGGCTCGGAATCTGGCGGCACATCCTGATCCGCGTGGGCGGCCTGCTGGTCATCGGCGTGTTCATGGTGAATGGACCGGCTCGCGAGGGCGCCCTGCTCGATCCAAATCTGTGGCGCCTGCTGAGTTATGCAGGTGTCATCCTGGTCTGGAATGACTGGCAGTGCACGGCGACTCGTGCCCGTGTATTGCGGGCCATGGGTGCCGCCATCCTTCTCCTGTCGGCGATCATCTACCGGGGATCCGGTGAAGAGCGATCCTTCATCGAGTTGACGACGCAGTGGTGGGGAATCCTCGGCCTGATCGGCTGGGCGTATCTCACAGGGTGCCTGGCCTATACGCTCGGCCGTCGTGAGCCTGCAGCCCTCATGGGAATGGTCGCCCTGCTCTACTGTGTCTGCCTGGCCACGTGGGGTGGCATGTTCAGCGACTGGTGGCTGAGCGAATGGGTCGGCTTCGGTCTCATCTTCGGCTCCAACAGTGCCCTCACCGTCTCCGGGGTGGTTCTGGGGCGTATGCTGCTACCGACATCACGTCTGGAGACGCACCATTCGCGGCTCGTGTGGGGCACACTCTACGGTGCCGGCCTGATCTGTGCCGCCGTGCTGCTGCACGGACTCCATGGGCTGAGCAATCTCTTCTACTACAACAAGATCATGAGCACGCCGCCCGGGACGCTGCTCACGGCAGGGCTCACCACGTGGCTCTGGGTGATCGCCTATGTCTTGATTGATATGGCAGGCAAACAGCGGTGGGCCGCCTGGGTGGCACCGGCCGGGAATCATGCCCTGTTCATCTTCATCCTGGGGCCAATCCTCTACAACCTCATGGCGTGGTTACCCGCAATCACAGGTGGATTCGAGATCCACGGCTGGCTCGGTTCACCATTCTACCTTGGATTGGCGCGTTCCCTCGGTTTCATGGTGCTGGTCACCTGGCTGGCCGCGAGACTCGCCCGGGCGGGACTACGCCTGCGACTGTAGAAGGCCTTGGGCGAACGACGCCTGCGAGTTGCTAACCTCCTGGCGATTGCTCTAGTGTACCTCACAACCGGGCTCGAGGAGTTGTCAGTGGTTGGGGGCATCGCACGGTCGCTGCGTCGGTCGTCCGAGTCTCCCAGCCAGAAGACGGGGACGAGGTGAGGGAGGTGAGTGTGGCGCAGACAACACTCCGCGGCTCAGCGGCAGCGCCAGTGGGTCCGGCTCGGCTGCCACAACATGGTCTGGTGCCCGTATGAAGCCAGATAGTCACCTTCGCATGATCCGAGCGCTTCAACGCCCAGTGAGTGGAGTGCTATGGGGCTACCTTTTTGTCCTCCTGGCCTGCTCGCATGATGCCTCCCGTTCGAACCCCGTCGATCCGGAACTCACCCCCGGTGTCGCGCTGTCAGCCACCATGGACAGCACCGGCGCAGCCACACTTCGGTGGACGGCCTATGCCGGCGATCGGCCCTTTGCGACCTATCAGGTGCTGCGTCGTGCCGTAGAGAGCGCGCGCCAGGAAACGCTGGCCATCTTCACCTCTGTGGACAGCACCGTCTTCGTCGATTCCACGCTCCAGCCGGCCACGTCCTACGAATACCTCCTCCACGTCGCCAGTGACGGCGGTCTGTTCGCTCCATCGAATCCTGCCACTGTATCGGGCTACGGCGTTGCCGCCGTCCCGCTCCTGCCCATCCTCCAGAGTCCGATGGATGGGGCCCTCCAGTTGCGCTGGACCCAGTATCGAGACCCCGGATTCGAGAGCTACGAGGTCATTCGTCGCCAGGTCGGCTCTGATCTTCACACCACGGTGCACAGAACGACGGTGGCGACAGATACGGTTTTTGCCGACAGCAACGCGTTGCACAGGATCCCCTACAGCTACACGGTGAGCGTGGCGGCGGCAGGCAGAGAACTCATCAGTCCCGCACGCGAGAGCACGCTGCAACTGCCGGCGGTCCGCATCGAGGACACGCAGATCAGTTCATCCACAGCAACGGCCTCGCTTTCCTGGGACCCCTATGAGGGCCCACACTTCCTGCGTTATGAGGTACGCCGACGAACCAAGGCTGTCGTCTCCCAGATCATGAGTCAGAGCGAGGATCTCACGACGACGAACTTTGAGGACAAGGGGCTGCGCGGAGACACTCACTATATCTACCAGGTCGTCGTGATCACCACCCGTGGTGAAGAGGTGGCGTCAAGCGAGTCGAGCGACGCGTTCCACGAGCTGCTCGGCTCGTGGACCTGGACGGGCAGTGGGCGGCCGATCATGGACCTGTATGGCGAAGACCAGGGAGCTACCGCCCTCGTCCGTCATGTTGACCCCGTATGGGGATCACGCGTATCCCTGCTGCGGCTTTCGCAGGACCTCTCACTCGAGAGCCAGGACCTGGTCCTGCGTTTCCCGGACAATGGGATCAAGGTGCCCGGGGGGCGTGCCGGCATGGCCAGCGCCGTTACGGCGACCGGGGTGCGGTACACCGCCTACTTCGCGCAGGATCCCGGGGCGAACTTCGCCAATGGCGCACTGCTGGCGTCCGTGGGCCCCGCACCCGCGCTACCGGCGACCCGCCTCGCCCTCGATCCGCCGGGTCTGGAGCTATCGACTTCTGTCTCAGGCGTACTCGAACTGCGCGGCGGCTCCTTCACGGATGTCGTGGTCTCCGTCGACGGGGAGCTCCTTCCCGATCAACCCTTCACCGACTTCGCTGAAGGGGTATTCCAGAGCTCGAGCGTGGGCCGATGGGACATCATCGGCGGCGCGCACTTTAAGGACGGTTGGCTCATCCAATCTACCTCTCGCAACCGCGCGGCGCGCGTTGCATTGCCCGCGGGCGATATCACGGTCCAGAGCCTGGTTGGTCCGTGGCCGGCCACTCGTGTGCAGATCGAACTCTCCGAAGGGACCGTGTTTGCCCTCTCCTTCGACTTCGCCCGTCAGGCTGCCACACTGACGGGACAGTGGACGGCAACAGATGGGCAGGTGCAGCGCGACACGGTCGAGGCGACCATGCCGCTGATGATGGCCATGCCCACACAGATCACCCTGTCGGTCAGTGATCACGCGGCCGAGGCATCTATCACGCCGGTGGGCCCCCTCGCTGGCCGCAGTGTGTGGACGACCCTGGCCACGGCCGAAGATGTCGTCCTCTTCACAACCGACCACGAGTCTCACACCATCCTGGAAGATGGGACCCTCGTGGCCGGCACGGCCCTGTCCTCACGCCCCAGTGAAACGCGAACCTGGCCCGGCAGCCAGGGCACGCTGATCGGTGTCTGCCTGCCAGAAGAGCATCGCTTGCTCCTGGGAGAGTTGGTGCCCGGCACCGGCGTGGACTGGGTCACTTTCCTCTCCAAGTCCCTTGGGCCGAACGTGGGGCGCCCCGGGAGCCTTGGGAACCCGACCGATTTCTACTTCTCCCCCATCTCGATGGACACCGGTCCCGATGGCCGCATCTACGTCCTGGACGCGGGCAACAGCCGCATTGTGTCCTACGACCGGAATCGCCGCTATATCTCAGATTGGGGATCCCATGGATCGGCACCGGGACTCTTCAATTTCGGCCCGGGGAGTGAGACCGCCGGTGGCGGCGGCCCTGACTTCGCCGGCAGTATTGCCGTGGATGGTGATGGCTTCATCTACGTGGCCGATGAACTCAACGGCCGCATCCAGAAGTTCTCTCCCTGACGGATACGCTGGAACACGGGAACAGGTTTCCTGTCGATTCTCCGGCCCACCGTAGCGAATCCGGAGCAGAGAACCCGTTCACTCACTGACCACTGAACGGATCACACCTGAGCCACCTGGGTGACAATCTGGGCAGCTGCCTCCCGCCGTACCTGCGGCTGCCGGCAGGCGCCCTTGGCGCCGCCCATACCCTCCATCCGGTCTGTCGAGGACCCAGAGCCGCAGGCTCGCCAACCCGCGCACATCCCCTCAGACCGTGCTAAACCATCCACCGAAGGCGTCGGGCGCCAGAGGCAGCCGCAGGATCGGCGGAAACATGTGACACCCGGAGTCGATCCACCCCCAGACTCCGCCCCCTGCCGGACGACGGTCCCGATCCCGATTCACCAGGCACACATCCGCGTGGCCCTCTTCGGCCCCTATACCTCGTATTTCGCCACGGCCGCCTCGTCCAGTTCGATGCCCAGGCCCGGCGCCGTGGGTACATCCGCATATCCATCGCGAATGACGATCGGGTCGACGAGCAGATCATCGTCACGAACGAAATTCCCCACGATATCCGATGGCAGGGTCGCCGCCGGCGCCGCCGCACAGGCGTGGATGTAGCTCATATCGAGGATGCCGAGATCGACGCCGCTGCCATGCCAGACCGGCACACCCGCCTGTTCGGCGATGTAACACTGGCGGACGAATTCTACCATGCTGTAAGGGCTGATATTGAGCATGTCGACGGCGCCACGCCGAACCGCATCGAAGACGGCTCTGCCACTGCCCAGGTGCAGGGCAATGGGTACCTGCAGCTGCTGCCGCAGCATCACATACCAGTCGAGATTGTCCTTGGGCACTGGATCTTCGATGACGGCCACACACTGACGCAGATCGCCGAGGGCATCGGCAAAGCTGATCGTGTGGCAGGGCAGATGAAAACGGCAGTTGGGGTCCACCGTCACCTTGAAATCGGGTCCCACGGCATCCACGACGGCCTGCAACCGCTCGATATTCGGATCCCCCAGGGCGCACTTGATCTTGATCCCATGATAACCCAGTGCCTTCCCTTCCTTCGCCTTGCGCGCCAGATCCTCCGGCGTACGTCGCGCCGTCCAGTAGTCGACGGCGACGCGATCGCGCACCTGCGCGCCCAACAGACGTGCCACCGTCACACCGAGCGACTTGCCGACGATATCGAACAGCGCCATCTCCATGGCCCCATAGGCTGAGCCCATCGGGATGGGCAATGCGTGCAGATCGATCTGGTCAATCTGCATGCCCGTGATCACCCCAATGGCATGTTCCATCTCGGCATCGGGACAACCGCGATGACTCTCGCCGATCCCGATGATGCCGGAATCGTCGGTGTGTATACGGATGATGTGTTTGGGTGTCTTCCAGAAGAAGGCCAGGTCTTCATCCAGTGGATCAAACTCGGGCGAATTGAGCGCATCCGGCTGGATGGGGACGACGACCTGCCACTTGTCGATGTGTGTGATCTTCATCTGTGCGACTCCCTTTGATCAGTCAGCGAAGCGGTGCGCGTGATCACGGATCATGTTGTCCTGCGGCTCGTAACCCAGGATCTCGACGGCCTCGGAGATGTCGAGGAATCCCACCTGATGTCCCGAGTGATTCCCCGACGTGCCATAGGTGATGAGACACTTCACCGGGCCGTCGTAGTCGATGGCGCGCGTGAACAACTGCAGACCATCGCGTGGCGTCAACAAGGTCGTACACTGTCGCAGGTCGACCGGTTCACTGCCCCCGGTGAAGGTACCGATCCGGATACTGATGAACCGAATCCCCTCGTAAGATGACAGGTATCTGCCAGCCATCTCCGCCATACATTTCTGCGCGCCATACCAGCCTCCGGGCCGAAACTGGTCACCCGTGGAAAAGCGCGGTGGTCGGATCTGATACTCGTTCATGCCGATGGCCGCATTGGAGCTGGCATAGATGATCCTCTTCACACCGGCCGCACTGGCTGCCTCGAACAGCTGCATGGCCACGCCAATGTCGGTCACATCCGCCAGAGGTTTGTATGGGATGTAGGCCAGATGCACCAGCACATCCTGTCCCTCACACAGACGGCAGACGAGATCCCGATCAGCAATATCACCGATCTCTACACGAGAAGCGCTGTCCTGGATCGGTCGGGCGTCGGTGAGTGTCAGGTCGTAGCAGCCGGCCTCTTCCCACCCCTTCCACAGGTTCTGTCCCACGGCACCGGCGGCCCCGGTGATGAGAACGCGTGGACGATCTGCACCTGCCATGGTTGTTATTCTCCCCCTGTGTCTGAATCAGCCCGAGCGGCCAGCTGCTGAAAGTCGCGGTGGATCTGCTTGTCGGCGTGGCGGTCTTCGCCGGATTCCAGATCTTGGGCACTGTAGCCGGAGGAGATTCGAGTCACCATCACTCGATGCGCCGGCTCGGCGACTGTGTAGTGAAGCCGCCACGTGCGATAGGCGATGACCAGGCTTCCATCTTCTTCGTGGGCGATACGTTTGCGGTCTGCATCTGTCGGATCGGACATGAGTTGCACCTGCGCGAAGTTCACGCAGTCCAGATCGCCGTGCTTCCGGATCCAGTCCGCCATTTCTGCCGCCTCATCGGTGAAATCCACATCGTATCTCTGCACCTCCACCTCATCGAGCCAGCCTGCAGTCGCATCGGGAAATGCGTCGGCATAGGGCACGTAGGGCTTGAGATCCCAGACGGGCGTACCATCGAGCAGATCGTGGCCTGCCACTCTCAGTTCCAGACCCTCGATTGAGATCAGACGCACACAGGTGAGACCGATTCGATTCGGCCGATGAGGAGAGCGTGTCGCAAAGACACCACGCCGCGCCTCGCCCTCATGTGGCGGCTGCACCACCGGATGCCAGGTCTCGTTCAGATGGAATTCGAAGACCACCCAGATCCGTTCGAATCCATCCAGTCCGTCCAGGGCAGCCTCGAAATCGCGCCCCTCGTGCAGATGGATGACGGCCGTGCGCTCTGGCAACAGGACGCCCTGTCGCGGGGCCTCGTAGCGATATCTCTGCGGGCAGGAGATCCAGCCAATCGGTTCGATGATGCTCAAGGGATCTGTGTCCTGGGCGGCAGCTCGGCAATGTATTGGTAGTCCGGTTCGGCCGCCTGACGCTTCAGCACGGTCACAATCTGCCGCCACGCAGCCCACAGTCCTCGGGGCGACTCGGGTAGTTCGTGGCGAATCGCACGGTGCAGACGACCCAGATTGTAGCACGGGACCGCGGCATACATGTGATGCTCGATGTGGAAGTTCATGTGCCAGTAGAGAAAACGAGTCAGCGGACCCAGCAGGACAGTACGTGTGCACAGGCGAAAATCGGGGACATCATCCTGCAGCCCGGCATGTTGGGTGTTGTTGCACAGGAATCGCAACCAGCCGCCGTAGAACACCCCGAAGGTCGTGAGCACGGGCACGAGCCACAGTTCCAGATACGCAGAGCCGATGATGATCAATGCATGGCCAAGGAGCAGGACTCGAGCCCAGTTCGTCAGTTCCCGTCTCTTGGCGGGATCGTCCACTGGAAACAGATGCTCCTCCCACTCGCCGTCGACGCGCCCCAGCGCGTGCATGAGCGTCTGGCGCAACGTGGCAACGAAGACCCGCGGATCGAAGACCGTGACACGCACGAGGCCCGACAGCTTCAGGCGGGTGGGCAGCACGACTTCCAGATCATCAGGTGGATGCAATGTGTACTTGTGGTGCTCAGCATGACTCGCCCAGAAGTACACGTGATTCCGCCAACCAAGAAAACTGAAGAGCCTTAGGAAGAAGCGATTCAGGAAGCGCGTGCGGAAGACGGTGCCGTGAGACAATTCATGCGTCGCATTGAGCAGGAAGACGTAGACCGTGCCGTGCAGGAACAGCACGGGCAACAACAGCATCCATCGATCCTGCACCATCCATGCCGTCGTCGCCGTGGCCCCGATCAGGCACAGATGTCCAAGAATCTGCAACGATGCCCTGAGATCACTGCAGCGATTCAGTTCGCGCAACTCGTCGCGCCCAATGGGCGTGCGATACCAGTCGATGGTTCGAGACATTCGTTCAGCCATGGACCTAAGAATCGGACAGCATCACCCGGGGGACAAACCGACATGCTGGGCACTATTCCCCGGTTGTGTCAGGAGACCCACTCACATGGGCCTGACATACGGCACAGGAGACATCCACCCAACCCCTTCTCGCCGTGGGTGTTACACCTCGATTGTCGCTCTGGCACCAGTCTTGCGAAATGAGTCCTGACCCTGGGTCGCTCCACCCCGCCGGCAAGTGTCGGCACCCGGATCGGAACGGCCTGCAGACTCACAGGTGGCGAAGGAGCGACCGCAATGAACAGAATCAAACTCACACGTATGCTGGCGACGGCAATCCTGGTAACCGGACTCACTCCGGCTGAGGGTCAGTTCCTGGACTACGGTCGAGCAGGATTCGGCGGCGGCATCATGGTCGATGGCGTCCTCGGCCAGACTGAATTGCAGGACAAGGCTGACGCCCAGGTACGGGCCCATATCAGTCACGGCCTCACCGAACGGCTCAGCGCTCAACTCGGCGTCGGTTATGTCGCCTTGTCAGGCAACGACTACGACACCGACATCGGCCAGATCGACCTGCGCCTGCAATACTCCGTGCATCCCATGGAACGGATCAGTCCCTTCGCCTACATCGGCGCCGGCGGCTTGCGTTATGACCTGGCGAGCATGTCGAGTCGACGGACGGACGACGCCGAGCCCATCGGTTGGAGTGCCGTGATCCCTGTCGGCGTGGGCGTGAAGATGAAGGTCGGCAGTCGCCTCTCCATCGATCTCGGTGCCGGATACACCCACACCTTCCGCGATGACATCAACTCCGCCATCGCTCGCAAGGGCAGTGACGTCTACTGGGGATTACGTCTGGGTTTCGACATTGGTGGTGATCCGGATCCAGACGGCGATGGTCTGTTCGCTCTGGCAGAGAAGCGCGCCGGTTCGGACCCATATCGTAAGGACACAGATGGGGATGGCCTGCCCGACGGTGTCGAAGTCCGGGTCCATGGGACGAACCCGGCTTCCGCCGACACCGATGGTGACGGCAGTCCTGACCGCGTCGAGGTGATCTTGGGTCTCCGGGATCCATTGCGTGCCGACGCCCCGAAGCCAGCTGCCATCGTCGTGGTCGCAGTAGCGCCGGAGCCTGAACCAGAACCCGTCGTCGTCATGGCCTCGCTGCCGAACTTCGCTGACCTCTACTTCGCCTTCGGCCGGGCAAACCTGGCCGCAGCAGGAAGCAACGAAGTCGAGCGCCTCGTGGACCTGATGCATGATCGACCGGATCTCGTTGTTGATCTTCGTGGCCACACGGACAGCGTGGGCTCCCGCTCGGCAAACCTGCGCGTCGCCGGCCGACGAGCAAACCATGTGAAGGGATTGCTCGTGGCGCTTGGTATCTCTGATCAACGCATACAGACCAGCGCCGTCGGTCCCGATGAGCCCGTGGCACCCAATACGACTGCTGCAGGCCGTGAGGCCAACCGCCGCGTCGAGATTGTCGTCGCCGGCAGTCCGCTGTAAAGCGAAGCAGTTCCCCCGCCCGTGAAGGTGGGTAGTGTAGCTGAGGCCCCGCAGGTGATCTTCTGCGGGGCCTCTTCTGTTGTGTTCGATGGATTCAGGCGATGATGTCGATGCTGCCGCCTGCCTTCGCTTCTCCCGGAGGCGGCGCTCGGAAGTCCCGGAAGCGGACGGTGGGGGCAGGCTTCACATTCAAGGCAGGTGTCTCATCGTAGCGGACGTCGCGCACTTGCCCACCGGCAGGGGCTTGGCCGAGCCCGGGTGAACGAAAATCTCTGAAACTGACCGTTGCTGCCGGTCTGGTCTGCATTTCAGGTATTCCCCCTGACGACACATACATCGACGTAGATTCCGTTGCTGACAGAAGTATAAGAACTGTTGCGAATATGCAACAAACCCTCTCCTATCGGCGTCGATCCGCTTGATCCGCCGGCGACCGGATGCTGGCCGCCTCAGGTGTAATCCGGTCCACCCACAGGCCCGATCAACTCGTAGTTCTCTTCCGGTGTACCTACATCCTTCAGGAATGCCGTCAGCGCCCGGTGCATGCGCGCCGCCACCTTCGGCTCCTGCCGGATGATATTCTTCTTCTGCTGTGGATCCGCCTTCAGATCGTAGAGCTCCGGTTTGCCACCCTTCTCACCATAGGCCAGATAGGTCCAGCGCTTGTCCGTCACGGTGGGGCCGCCATTGCGCAGGAAGGTGGAAGAGAAGGCGTATTTCCTCGGCCATCCCTTCGCTGATCCACTCGCTGATTGACCCATGAGAGGCACAAGCGAGTGACCGTGCGGATCCAGGCCGCCGGTCTTGGTGCCGGTCAACGCCAGCAGCGTCGGCAGCAGATCCACGGACTGCGTCAACTCCCCTGTTCGCTTGCCCCCCTTCACACCTGGCACCGACATCATCAGCGGGATGTGGGAGAGTTCCCCATAAAGCGGCCAGATCCGCTCATCCCCATCGTGGATATTCGATTTGCCGGTGCGATTGTGTTCGCCCACAAACATGCCGTGATCAGAGGTGAACACGACGATTGTGTCATCGAACAGATTCAGTTCCTCGATCTTCTGCAGCACCGTGCCGATCCACTTGTTCACCAGGTAGATCTCACCGGCATAGTGCGCCTTCAGATTGGCCAGTTCCCGTTTCGTATAGGCCGTGGCCGGCCCATAGTTCGGATGAATCATTGGCGGGCCATCGTAGGCCTTGTCACTGTCGTAGCGTGTGACCAGATGCTCAGGCGGATCCCACGGCTCGTGGGCATCGAAGAAGTCGACCCACAGCAGAAAGGGCCCCGCGTCGTGGTTTTCCTCGAGCCAGCGACTCGTGGACTGCGCCGTCTTCACGCAGAAGCGATCCTCTTCCCAGGCCCAGTCGCGATTCGTCCAGCGATGCAAGGTGGCCAGGTTGCCAAATCGTGTATCGCGCATGTGCGGATCGACCCGCGTCTTGTCGTTGGGTATCACCACACTCGGAGGCAGATTCCCCTTCAGCAGGGGTTTGTCGCCCTCTTGCCCGCGTATCCAGTGCGCGCCATCAAAACCCCGATCGAAGTGATGGGTCCCCTTCATCAGGTGTGGCGTGTCACAGATCAACTGCGTCGTGTATCCAGCATCCTTGAAGACGGTGCTCATCACCGGCAATCCTGGTTCCAATGGCTTCCAGCCGTGGAAAGGAAAGCTGTAGCGTCCTGTGAACAGATCGGTGCGATTCGGAATCGTCGGAAAACTCGACAGATAGTGGCGATCGAAGCTGACCGCACGCTGGGCGAATTGATCCAGCGCCTGCGTGCCGATCCAGTCGTTGCCATTGCAGCCCAGATAGTCGTAGCGGAAGGTGTCACTTACGAGGACGATGACATTCACGGTGTATCTCCAGTTCGCGGATTAGCTGAAGAACCCGTCCGGGTAGGGATCCGGATTCAGGAAGGGCGCGGTCCAGTCGCCGATCTCATCCAGCGCCACCGGGGCACCGGCACACTCGACGTGTGACTTGAAGGCAGCCAGAAACAACTTCGTCTTCTCGAGCAACTGGTCGTGGGTCTGCGGCATCTGACGAGTCTGGAACATCCTCTGCATTTCCAAAACCAGGGGTGGCCAGAAATCAGGCCCTGTCTGCACGCTTTCCTCAAAGGTGCGACTCCCGAAGACTCTCATCCACGCCCACGGGCCAGAGACCTCCTGCACTGAGCCGAAGAATGGATCACCCCCATCCATGGCCTCGTGCTCGATCGTCACCAGACCATTCGGCGTACGCCAGTCCGGTGTCAGGTAGGAGGCGCTACGAATGCCGCTGCCGATACAGGCATGGGCGAAGAACAGGCCGTGGATTCCGTGGGTGGCAAAGTCGGACATGGAGTTGGCCACACAGTATCCGGTGAGCGGGGCGACCGCCTCGATGTCGCGCTTGATCTGGGCGACCTCGGGAGCGTATTCGAAACTCGACCCTGACATGATCGGCGTGTTGTGCCTGGCGGCCAGATCGAGGATCGTGAGCGCATCTTCCAGATTAAGGGCGAAGGGGCGGTTGATGAACATCGGCACCCCCGCCTCCAGGTAGGGTCTGGCCAGATGCTTGAAGTGACGACAGGAGTCGAAGTCGTCGAGGATGACGGCATCCACCTTCCCCACCATATCCCAGTAGTTGTCGACAACCTGGGCGTCCTTGTATGGCCGCACGAAATCCTCTGCACCACTTCGATCCACATCCCATACGTGGGTGATCGCCATCTGGGTCAGTCGCGGCCGGCTCGCACCCGAATCGCCATCGACCTCGGGCTCTATGATCGGTCCCCAAATGGTCTTGGTGTGGACGTAGCGACTACATGCGAGCACACCGACTCTGATCAATTCTGTCGCGGCCATGGTCTATCCACCGTGCATCCGTTCAGGGGTGTTCAACGGACGATCTGACTCCGCTTCGCCTCGTCTCTCTGGCGTTGGGTCCGGTCACTGGAATTCATCCCCTCAAGTTCCTGCGCCAGGCGGCTACTCTTCGCTTCGAGTTTCTTCAGCTTCCGATCCGCCAGGATCTTGTTCTTTTCGGCCACCTGCCGTTGAGCCTGAGACGCCTTAAGGAGGTTGAGGGCTTCGTGTCTTTCGTGCGCCACACCTTCGATGCTCTTCTTCATCCTGGCAACCAACTGAGTGGTGAGCATCTTGGCGACCAGAACACAGACCATCATCCCCAGAGCCACGAGCATCGTAAGGGTGTCCATATGGTTGACCTGAAGTCAGGAGGAGTGACGCAGTTCATGTCTCCTCAGAAACGTACAACGACGGGTGTGCCGTGGCAGCGGTGTATCAACTCAATCGTTCTGCTGAAAGGCAAAAGACAATGAAAAGTGATAACGCAGAGGCAGTTTTTTTAATTGGTAATCAGATAGAGTCTGCGTTGCCCAACAGATGCTGCACGTTGTGGGGCATTCGATTCAGTTCACGAAGCTGCGTCCCAAACTTGCCACAGGTGTTCTCCACGACGACGAAGTCCATGCCTGGAATGACGACGTCGTCCCAGTAATCGGAGATCCCGCGGATCGCCACATCGAGCATGATGACGATCTGTTCGGCCAGTGGCTCTTTAGAATTCAGCGTGATCGCGCCGTAGAACTCCTGGCACTCCGTATAGCCGGCGTTGTGTGTTCCCGTGTAGGGCTTGAGCAGTTCCAGTTCCACGGGTCGGCCGATACGCTCACCCACCTGCTTCGAATGGGCTTTGAAGAAGTCCACCAGCGCCTGCTCCTGCAGATAGGCCGGTTTGGCGTGGGCAGAAACATCCTTCAGCGCCTCCAGGCCGACGCCATACGCCTCCTCGACAAAGTCGAACCAGTATTTCTGATCTGCCGTGACCTGCGACGGATCCTCCACGGCCACCACTGAGCGACGCAGACAGGAATTGAGACCATCGCGCTTCGGCGCTACGCCAATGTGTACGTAGTCACCACGCTCGATGGGACGATTCAGCGCCTTGCCGATCAGCGTGCGATTGGCCGTATTGGCGCCCACCATCACATCCCAGCCATTCTCCTCGGAACCCAGCTCCTTGGCGATGAAGTAGCCCCAGCCAGCCACCTGCGTCTCGAGCATTCCCGGCTTGAGCACGGCGAGCATGCCACGCACCATGGCATCAGCAATGACATTGGCATCTTCGATGAGCCGCATCTCATTGTCCGATTTCAACCACTTCGTCTCGTAGTAGAGCTGCTGGCAGTCGACGATGTTGTCCTTGCCGTAGGATTGCTCGAGATACGCAACGATCGCCGCCGGCACCACCTCACGTGGCGAGAGCAGCCCGATGCGCTGTGCCGGCCCGCCGGCAGCCAGTTCCACCACCTCTTCCATGCGCTTGGCGTTGATGGGGTATTCTTCATCGGCCAGCTTCAGCATCTCTACCTTGTGCACCGCCGCACCGGCCCGCGACGCCAGCTGCTCGGCGATATAGCCACCCTCCAGACCGGCAGCGATGTGGAAGCCATTGGCGCCCAGGACACCGGCAACCTGCTCGATCTGGATATTCGTATTGCCCCCCAGATACGGCACATCCCCGTCGTAGTGTTCATCGCTGAAGACGAAACCCACGGGCAGACCACGTTCCTGCAGTCCCGCATGGACCTTGCTACAACGCGCCAGGTATTCCTCAGTGGGGATCTCGAAGGTCTTATCGACACTGGGCATGTCACCCAGGACTTTCTCAATCAGGTCAAACTCCTGCCGCAACTCGCGCAGGCGATCAGCACCGACTCCCGTCATCTCTCATCTCTCCTCGTCATTTCAGCGGCTCCCAGCAATTCGGCCAGCACATTGCCCTGCGGATAGGCGTGCCCACGATGCTGGCGGAATCCCTCAGCGAACTCGACACCCGCCGCCTCACCTTCGGCGGCCGACCAGCGGCGCATCGACTCCAGATATTCGTCCATGCCGTGGTGTTGCAACAGCCAGTCACGCTGACTGGCGTGACAGGCGAGCATCTGTGCCTTCGTGTCGATCGTATCGCTCACGTCCACGCGGAAAGTAGGTGAGACGATCTCACCGAAGGCATCGCGCCCCTCGATGGGGCTGGCATAATAGAGATAGGGAATCGCCGGCGTCGGTGGCGCGGCGGGCAGGGCGTCCGTCTTCATGTTGGGTGCGCTTGCGCAGAAGGCCGCGTTACGCACCAACTGACTGGTGACCTCGTGATCCAGCATGTAATCGGCCGGTGAGTGGGTGATCACCAGGAAGGGCTGCGTGCGTCGAACGATCTCGACGAATCGCCGGATCACCTCCGGCACATAACACACCTGAAAGTCCTTTTGACCGGCACAGTCGTAACTCGCATCCAGGAGGGCCGCTGCATCACCCGCCTCCTGCAGACGAATCCTCGTAATCTCTTCCGGACCCAGCTCCACCGACCCACCGTCACCGGCCGTCGCCGTGGCCAGATGAATGCGATACCCCAGGCCATGTAATCGCGCCAGTGTTCCAGCGCACAGGAACTCCACATCATCTGGGTGCGCCATGAAAGCGAGCACATTGCCATTGTTCTGCATCAATCCCCTCCTCCCGTGCCGTTCAGCCACCATAGAACCCTATAGGGACCATTATGATGAGTCTGGCACGCTGGCGCGACACCCGACTCGGGGATCGTAGGGTTGTGTTCTGTCGGGTAGTCGACACCCCCCTCTTTGCGATATATTCACTCATTCTGTGACGAACTGCACCCCCTGAGAGGAGTGCACTCACCCGCTGCCGGTAGAAACCACTCCACATGAACAGCAAACCGTCTGATCTGATCGGTATTGAGCAGGCGCGTCCTGATCCGGAATCCGGATCGCTACGGCTGGACGAGCTTCTCGACATCGACCGGAGTCGCAGCCTGCTGGAGAGCTTCTGCGAGGCCGTCGGCATCGGCGCGGCCATCATCGATCTGGAAGGCAATGTCTTGATCGGCGTGCGCTGGCAGCGCATCTGCACAGATTTCCACCGCGTCAACGAGAATACCTGTGCCCGTTGTATCGAGAGCGACACGGAACTGGCCAACCAGCTGGGAGAGGGCGCGAAATACTCGCTCTATCGGTGCAGGAACGGCATGACGGACGCTGCGTCGCCCATCATCATCGAGGGGCAGCACGTGGCCAATG
>JABHDC010000286.1 GCA_018673255.1 Gemmatimonadota bacterium | reverse complement strand
GTTGCAGTTCAGCAGGACAACGAGACGACGAAGTCTGCCTCGTCAGTACAAGAGTCTGAGCATGTTGCCTGAATTGCGATTCGCCGAGCCCTGGTGGCTTCTGGCCCTATTGCTGCTGCCGCTTGTCGTCATCCGATACCGGAGGCAACGTCCCGGCAGTCTGCAGTTCTCCACATTGCGACATGTCTCCCACCTGCCCACGACATTCTGGGTGCGAATGCGACCGGTTGCCTTTGCCGCCAAGCTGGTGGCTCTGGCTCTGGTGATCCTGGCCATGGCACGACCACAGAGTGGTGAGACCGTTGTCGATGTGACGGCAGATGGTGTGGATATCATGCTCGCACTGGATGTTTCCAGCAGCATGAAGGTGAAAGACCTGGGACCCATCAACCGACTCGAAGTGGCCAAGGAGGTCGTCGCCGAGTTCGTCGCCGGTCGTCAGACAGATCGATTGGGTATGGTCGTATTCGCGGGCGAGAGTTTTACCCAGTGTCCGCTGACACTCGACTACGACGTACTGCTGCGCTTTCTCGAAGAGATCCGCATAGCCGAAGAAGACTGGGACGGCACGGCGATCGGTATGGCCCTGATCAATGCGACCAATCGCCTGCGCGATGCTGACGGTCGCAGTCAGGTCATCATCCTGTTGACGGATGGTGTGAACAATGCGGGCGAAATCGACCCGAAGACGGCAGCTGAAGTTGCTGCAGCCGTAGATGTCCGCGTGTATGCGATCGGTGTGGGCGCACCGGGCTCGGGTGGCAGAGGGCGCAGACGTGGTGTCGACTTCGATGAAGCGACTCTGAAGCAGGTCGCATCACTGACAGGTGGTCGCTACTACCATGCCACATCGGGAGAAAAACTGGCCCAGATCTACGACGAGATCGGCACCTTGGAGACCAGTCAGATTACGAGCCAGATCCACGTGGAATACACCGAACGGTATGCCGCCTTCCTTTGGCCCTGTCTGGCCCTTGTCCTGCTGGAGTTTGTCCTCACCCGGACGCGTCTGCGGACGCTTCCCTGAGGCCGGGCGATGCGATTCTCACATCCTGAAGTGGTATGGGCGCTGCTGCTGGTGCCGGCGATGTTGTTGCTGCTGATCTGGTCTGCGCGGCGGGGACAGACGGCATTGCATGATGTTGTGGGCGAGGGGGTCCGCGAACGGCTGACCCGTTCGCTGGATCCAACCGCCAGATCCTGGCGCCGGGCCCTGTCCGTGATCGGTACAATGCTGGTGACAATCGCCCTTCTGGGGCCACAATTCGGTCTGCAGTTATCGATGGCACAGCGCCGTGGTGTTGATGTCGTCATCTGCCTGGATCTGTCTCGCAGCATGCTGGCACAGGATATCCGACCGAATCGACTCGAGCATGCTCGATATGCGATTGGTGAACTGGTCGACGGGCTCGGCTCGGATCGAGTCAGTCTGGTCGTGTATGCGGCCCATGCCTTTGTGCAGTGTCCGCTGACCCTCGACAAGGGTGCCCTGCGGCTGTTGCTCGGTTCGGTATCGGCCGGCGATCTTCCGTCTCAGGGCACATCATTGGAGCGAGCACTGGAGACGGCTGCCTCTGCCTTCGATCCGGATGATCGACAGCACAAAGTCATCGTCGTATTCAGCGATGGCGAAGATCATGTTGGTGATGGCGCCGCCGTGGCGGCCCGACTTGCCGCTGAGGGGGTGCGTATCTTCACGGTGGGTGTGGGCACGGCGGCGGGCGAACTGATTCCGACCGACGGCGACCAGGCGCGTGACTACCACAAGGATCGGGCCGGGAACTACGTCAAGACGCGCCTGGATGAGGCCGCCCTGCGCGCAATCTCCCGAGCCGGAGAGGGGGCGCATCTGAGCAGCACACTGGAGGGGAGTGAGTTGATTGCCCTGCAGGAACGAATCGATCGTCTCGATGACAAGGAATTTGGTGAGGAGAGTTTCCGCCGCTATGAGGAACGCTACCAGTGGCCCCTGGGGCTGGCTCTCATCTGCTTCCTGGTGGAAATGACGATGTCAGAACGCCAGCGTCAGCGTCGGCAGTGGCAGGGGCGATTCGCGTGAAACAGCGTCCATCGCCACTGGCCTGCTTGTGTTGGACCCTGATATGGGGATCTCTGATCTGGTTACCTCTGGCTACCCCTGTGGCTGCAGCGCAGACGGTGGGAGATGCCGTGGCGACGCGAAGCGCCGAAGCGATGGAACACTATGCGGCCGGTCGCTACGACGAGGCCCTGCGTGCCTATCGCGATGCGCTCGTCGAACGCCCCGGTTCGTCCCCTCTGCATCTGAATGTCGGTGACGCACTCTACGAACTGGGCGACTATGATGCAGCAGCCGATGAGTTTGAGCATGTGACCACATCTGAGGATCCGGCGCTGGCCGCCCAGGGATTTCACAATCTGGGGAACAGCCGCTTCCAGCTGGAGGATTTCGGCGCGGCGGCACAAGCCTATCGCGAGGCACTGAGTCGGGCACCTGACGACATCGACACCAAGCAGAATCTCGAGTTGGCATTGCAGATGTTGCAGGCCCCGCCGCCGCCGCAGGGGGGGGAGCCGCAACCGGATGATCAGGGCGAGCAGGACGAGTCGCAGGAGAAGGACCAGGAGCAGCAGGAACCACAGGACTCGGAGCAGGATGCTGCAGCCGACCCGCCGCCGGACGAATCATCCGCCGACGAAGAGCAGCAGCAGGATCCTGAGCAGGACGACCAGGAATCTGAACAGGAGCAGGAGTCGCCGCCTTCCGGGCAGGATGAGCCGTCTGATGAAGAGCCGCAGGATGAATCCTCGTCTCAAGCCGCCGATGAGTCAGCTGATGACCAGATGGATGAACAGGAGGCTGAGCAGTTGCTCGATGCGCTGAGCGATCGCGAGGAGGAAGGGCAGAAGCGTCGGTTCCGTGTCGCGAAGCGTCGCGATCAGGAGCGCGACTGGTGAATAGAGTGCGCAACCTGATCCCCGCTGTCTGGCTCCTGTCGATCTGGCTCCTTCTGCCCATGGTTGCCGCCGCCGTGGATGTAGACGTCACAGCTGCCGTTGACCGCCAGCGGGTGGCCGTCAACGAGCCCGTCAAGCTGACCCTTTCCATCTCATCTGACCGACAGCTCGGGCACGTATCGGCCCCAAAGATCGATCTGGGCGCTTTCGTCGTTTACGGACCGGCGATTTCTGTCAGGACAAATATCGTCAATCGGCAGACGTCCTTCAGTCGGGATCTCGTCTACACCCTCTACGCTCGTCGCCAGGGCCGACACACGATTGGTGCAGCCAGTATCGTCGTCGAAGGCCAGATGTATACGACAGACCCGATTCGCATTGAAGTCGCCGCCGCCCGCAAGGGCGGATCGTCGAAGGGGGCGGCCAGCAAGAGTGGCGAGACTGCCGAGAGTGATGAGTTGTCCGACAATCTCTACCTGCGTGCAACATTGGATCGCGACACGGTGTATGTGAATGAGCAGGTGACGGTGAGTTTTGAACTGTGCTATCGGTACAATCTGCGCGACGTCGGTTTCACGGAGATCCCCACGTTCAGTGGTTTCTGGAGTCAGGAACTTTTTGTCGCGCAACGTCTCGACCCTGAGGTCGAACAGATCGGTAACCGACAATTCCACGTGGCCCCCTTGCGACGCATGGCACTGTTCCCGACCCGCGATGGTCGTCATGAGATCGATGTGATGGCTGTGACGTGTGCGATCCCTCAACGACGTCAACGACGCAGCGCTTTTGACGCTTTCTCCCTGTTCGACGATCCACTCTTTGGTCGCACGCAGAATGTGATGGTGCGGTCCGTGGCACTCCCAGTGGTGGCCCGTTCGCTGCCACAGACCGGGCGTCCGGATGACTTCGGCGGCCTGGTGGGTCAGCTACATGTGGAGGCAACCGCTCAGCCGCGGCAGGTGGCCGTGGGGGATCCGGTTACCCTGAGACTCAAGGTGATAGGGACCGGGAATATGCAATCTCTCTCCGCCCCGGTCCTGGAGGTGGATGGGCTCAAGATCTACGAGCCCAAGGGGGACATGGAGCAGACGGTCACGCCAGAGGGCCGCCTCGGCGGTCAGGCGATATACGAATACATCGTCATCCCCGAGCGACCGGGCGCATTCGAGATTCCCTCCGTCGGCATTTCGTATTTCGATCCTGAATCTCGACGGTACGAACGAGCGGCCAGCGTGCCAATTCGTCTGCGTATCGAAGGCGGTGCCGTAGCGGCTGCAGTAGCCCCCGTCCACGACATGACGCGCAGTGAGATCGAGGAACTGGGTAGCGATGTGCGTCACATCAAGCCCGACATCGCCGAACTTCAGGCGCCGAGCGTGCTGTACCGTCAACCACTGTTCTGGATCCTGCAGGTCGTGTTGCCCCTGGGTTATATGGCCCTCGTATTTGTCCGACGGCACCAGGAGCGACTCCAGGGAGACCAGGCCTATGCGCGACGTCGCGGTGCCAATACCGCGGCCCGCCGTCGACTGCAGGAGGCTGCCGATCTGGTTGAGGCGCCCGAATCCCGATTCTTCCAGGCTCTGCACGCGGCGCTGGTAAGTTTCATCGCCGATCATGTGAATGAACCCGCGCCTGGTCTGGATCGCGAACGCTGCAGATCACTGCTGTTGCAACGGCAGGTGCCGGCGCCGGCGATCGACCGACTCGACACGTTGCTGCAGACGTGTGAGGAAGGGCGATTCGCCCAGGGCCAGACCTCGGCTTCGCGCCGCAGGAATATCCTTCAGGAGAGTGAGTCGCTGATCGAGGAACTGAGGGAGGTGTTCACGTGAGTTGGCGAAGATGGTGGGTCGCCGCGTTGCTGGTCCTCGCATGTCGTGTAGATGCCCAATCTGCTGCCGTCGGTCTGTATGCCGAAGGGAACGACCTGTATCGCGCGGGAGACTTCGCCGGGGCACGGGCGCGTTACGAAGCGGCCGTTGCCACCGGTGTGGCGGATCCCCGTCTGCTCTACAATCTGGCAAATGCTGTCTTCAAGACCGGTGATCTGGGCGAAGCGATCCTTTGGTATGAGCGCGCCCTGAAACAGGCGCCACGCGATGAAGATATCGAGGCGAATCTCCGTTTCCTACGCCGCATCAAGCGCGATCGTGATCCGGAGCCGGCCCGTGGTATCGCCCGGGTTCTCGAACAGGCCTATCTGTGGCCCACGCTCAATGAGGTGGCCCTTCTCTGGATCCTGAGTCTGTTCCTCCTGTTCTGCGTCGCCGCGTGGCGACGCTGGCAGGGCATCACGCAGATCGGCAAGGCCATTCCCCTGGCTGCCGTTGTGTGCCTTGTCGTCGGGGGATACGCGGTCAGTCGCTTCGATCGCGATGTGAATGTTCTAGCAGCGATTGTCACACAGGAGCAGGGGATCGCCCGCAGTGGCCCCGATGCAGGAGAGACCGAGGTTTTCGTTATCCACGAGGGGACGAAAGTCGTCGTCGAACGCACCGAGGCGGGGTGGTATCTGGTGCGTCTGGCCAGCGGCCTTGGCGGGTGGCTGCCGGAATCTGTCCTGATGGAAATCTGAGCGGCTACGGGTTTCTTGTCGCTCGTGACGAGGGGCCCTATCTTACAGAATCATCAACCCCTTAGGACATGTTTCCTGCACCACCAGACCTCCCTATTTCAGCCGGTCGTCGATGAGGTTAGCGCACTAGGTCATCGACTGACCTTGAGGATGAGCCTCCCCACGCTCTGTCCTTTGGGTGCTACTATCCATCCACCGGGTCGCGATCTGTAGATTGCCGACCACGAGGTCGACGTGAAATACCTGTTTACCGGCGGTGCCACCGGCGGTCACATCTATCCTGCACTGGCCGTGGCAGACGAGATTCGTCGTCGCGACCCCGAAGCGCAGTTTCTCTATGTCGGTCTCGCGCATCGGCTCGAGGCACGTGTCGTACCCGCTCGAGGTTATGACATTCGTTTCGTGCGTAGCCGGCCCTTCCCGCGAGCCTCCTCTCCACTGGCCCTGGCCCTGTTCGGGATCACACTCGGCATGGGCGTCCTGCAGGCGATGATCATTCTGCTGCGCTTCCGACCCCAACTCATCTTTGCCACGGGTGGATTTGTCAGCGCGCCGATTCTGTTTGCCTGCGGCCTGCTGAAGCGGATCGGCCTGTGTCGGGCGAGCATGTTTGCCTACGAGCCTAACGCCCATCCCGGTCTGCTCAATCAGGCCGTCGGGCGTCTTGCCTGCCGAATTGGTGTCGGCTTCGAAGAGGCTGGACGCTGGTTCGACATGAAGCGTGTCGCCGTGGTCGGATTCCCCGTGCGACGTGAGTTGCTCACACTCGATCGTGTCGCCAGTCGGAAGAGACTGGATCTCGGTGAGGATCGTTTTGTCGTCTTCGTCTTTGGCGGCTCACAGGGTTCACGTGTGATCAACCGGGCGATCGTCGAAGCACTGCCTGTGTTGAATGCTGGGGCCCGTCAACTCGTCGTGATCCATGCGACGGGGCGGACGAAGACGAAGGACTACGATGCGTCGGCGGATACCCTGCAGCGACTCCAGTCTGCCGGAGTGGATGAGGAAAATACTGACTGGTATCGGCGTAGTGATTACATCGAAGAGATTCAGCACGCCTATGCGGCGGCGGATCTGGTCGTGTGCCGTGGGGGAATGAGCACGCTCACGGAAGTGGGGATTGCCGGCCTGCCATCCATCATCATTCCGTTGTCGACGGCAGCCGAGGATCATCAGGCGATCAATGCTCGCGAACTGGAACGCCGCGGGGCAGCCACCGTTCTGTACGAAGAGGCATGTTGGAATGAGGGTTCCATCGGCACTCAGGTCAGTGGCCACCGTCTGGCTGAAGCGATTCTGAGTTTCGTCGACGACCCGAGCCACACGAAGACGGTCTCAGCCGCCGCCCTGGGCATCCCACGTCGCGACAGCCTTGAGTGCATCGCCGACGAACTCGAGGGATTGACCCAGGGACGCCGCCCGTCACCACTCAAATTGGAATACCCGTCGCCCAAGGCGAGTGTACCCGCCGATCCGAATCGATTCCTCCGTCACGTGCGCAAGCGCCTCGAGGAAGTGGACTCAGACCCGGGGGCACTGCCGGCCTGTGATCTGGCCTACCTGCGATATCAGGCAGACCGCTATCTGGCATCGACGGCCTGGTATGAAATCCCTCTCGGACGCCGGAATGTGGGCGTGAAACTCGTTGGCCTTCTGCGCTATTGTGATCGTCTCGATCTCATCCTGGAGATCCTGACCGACCGCCAGCGCGTCGGTAGGGTACGGACCCTTCTTGGCGGCGATTTCCGACATCCGGGAATTCTTCGCCGCAATGCGGTGGAACATGCTCTGGCACTCATCGGGCTCGTAGACGGGGGTGAGAAGGTTCGCGCCGCTTTGCTGCAGGCACTGCGGGAGGACCCGTACTTCGAGGTGCGCCGGGCTTGCGCCACGCTTCTCGGCGAGCAGGCTTTGGCAGGTGACGCCGAGGTCGAGGATGCATTGATGGTGGCCCTCGATGACCGAGCCCCCAGTGTCGTGACTGCGGCACTGGCCGCCCTGGGGCAGGTTGGTGATCACGGGGAACTGCTTCTGCCACGCCTACGACGCTTCTACGTGCATCCGGACTGGCAATTCCGCCAGCAGATGGTGATTGCTCTGGATCGGCTCCTGCAGCGTCACGTCATCGAAGGGAGCCAGATTGTCGACGATCTGGATGTCATTCTGTCCACGTCACCGAACTTCGTGCCCTCCTTCCCCATGAAGCGATCTCTCGACGATCTCGCCATGCGGGTGCGCACCCATCTTTCCCCGGACGACCCGAGTCGTCCCGGGACTCAGAGCTGAGGGGACGACGTGCTTTTTTATCTGGGCACCTACCTGCAGGAGCACTTTACGACCCTGTCGTTTCTGCGGCTACTGGATTCGATCAGCTTCCGCGCGCTCGGCGGTGCGATGACGGCGATGTTGTTCACGATCGCCTTTGGAGGTCGGATCATCCTGGCCCTCTACCGCACGGGGCGTCGAGACAAGAGCCGCTCGTACGATCACTTTCCCGTGACGGGTAAGGGCGCCACCAAGACCTACGGTGGCCCTCTCGTTGTGGCGGCGATCGTGGCCTCAGTGTTGTTGTGGGGCAAGTTGCATAACCCCTTCACGCTGATCTGCCTGTTCGCCGTTTTCTGGTTTGCCGGCCTCGGCTATATCGATGATCACCTCAAGGTGCGACACGGTGCATCTGACCATGGCCTGTCAGAGACGGCCAAGCTGGCGATGCAACTGCTTTACGGAATCGGCTTCGGACTCTTCTTCGTCGTCGACGGCTGGTCACCCATGCCCCCGGGGCTTGCGACACAGTTGTTTGTGCCCTTCCTGAAGACGCCGATCATCGATCTCGGTTGGGGATATATCCCCTTCATCGTCTTCACCGTCGTCGCCATCTCCAACTCCGTGAATATCGCCGATGGGATCGATGGTCTGGCGATCGTGCCTGTCGCCTTTGTCGTGGCTGTGTATGGTGTTTTTGCCTACGTCTCCAGTCACGCCGGCATTGCCGAGTTTCTCATCTTTCCCGTTGTGCCAGGTGCGGGGGAGGTGGCCATCGTCTGCTCGATTGTCTTTGGCGCCTGTCTGGGTTTTCTCTGGTTTAATTCCTATCCGGCCAATGTCATCATGGGCGATACGGGATCGATGGCGCTGGGTGGGCTGCTGGGAACGATCGTCGTACTGGTCAAACAGGAATTCCTCTTCCTCATCGTCGGTGGCATCTTCGTCACCGAGGCTCTGTCTGTTGTCATTCAGGAGAAGGTGGGAATCAGGTGGCTGGGACGTCGCTTTTTCCTGAGCGCGCCGATTCACCACCATTTCCAGTCCAGAGGGTTGGCCGATACCAAGATCGTGATCCGATTCTGGATCGTGGCCGGCATCTTGGCACTGGCCGGGCTGGCAACGCTGAAGATCCGATAGGGCACAAAAAAAACGGCTCCACCGCTATGCGGGGAGCCGTTTTCTGTGGTCTGCGATGGGTCTGCTATTACAGGAGGCGGATCCCGTAAAGGAAGAGCAGGAGTGTCGTGGTGCCGATGCAGACCGTGATCCACAGAGGCACACCGCTCTCATCGCCGTCGAAGACCTCTCGTGTGTATCGCCGATACTCGCTTGAGATCAGCAGATACCCGGAAGCCAGCGAGATGATAATGGCAATGACGAGGAATGTGTAGCCCAGCATTGCAGGATCGACAGCGCGAGCCAGACTCAACACGTATGCGACGATGTTGACGAGGAGCCCATACTCGCGCGCCAACAGGCTGTAGACGATGATGCCGAGGCTGAGGGATCCGACGGCCATCGACGAGACGGCATCCAGCAGCGGGATACCCCCGAAAAACATGAGGAGTGGGACGCTGATGATGAGATGCAGCCACATCCCGGAATACGCGTAGAAGAAGGAAGGCCGCTCAAACGAAGCGGTGCCTACCAGAAATTGGGAAAAGGTCTGAGGTCGGGCTGGCATTGGTTTCCAGCGCAGGATCGAAAGTCTCTGGGGGAACAGAAACCGATCTCGCGGGGTAACAAGGCAAGAGATGCGGGCCGAGGGGAGTCGGCTGCACGAGCGGTCGCTCGTAGAAAACGTGTAAAAACCTGGTGATCAAGTATAGCGGCCCCCTCTGGCGGGTGTCAAGAAACACACCACCAGAAGGGGCATTCAGGCGCCCGATCGCCCCGATAGGGCGCCTGCGACCTTGGCCCTGCGCCTTAGGCTGCGACGGCCATCGGTTCTGGCTCAGCTGTGGCCTGCTGCGTGTCGCACCGCACACCACGTCGCAGGGACTGACGCTCAAGATAGCGCACGAGCTGGAAGCATCCTTCCTGCTTGTCACTGAAAGCGAGGGAGACGGCAAAGACCGGACCTCGTGCATCCCGCGAATGCAGCCGCACGTTGACTGCCCGGGCCCGAAGGCGAGTGAACTGCGTGCGCACCCGCTCACCGGCTTCTTCCATCGAGTTGCGTGCCTGGGAGAGATTTTTCATCTGAGTTCCACTACGGGGCAGGTGGCGGCGGCTCTGCTCTTCGACGAAGCTCTGGGGCACCTCGAGCGTCACCTCGACCCATTCCGAGGTTGGGCGGTTGCGCAGATACACCTGCGCACCTCCGCCGCTGATGTTCGTCAGGACCGCCTCGGACTCGACAGGCTCAGTGCGAGGTGTCTCGCGCCAGTGCATTCTGCCGCGCAGGCAAACGTTGACACGATAGGTGTCCCGGCGGTAGGCTGCAGCCGGAGAAGGAGGCTCGACCAGCAGCACCGGGAGTTTCCCACCCAGTCGGCCACGCCCCCGGATCTCACTGGAGAAGGCACAACTCTTCGTCTCGGACCTCAGCGACTGGATCGTTACCGCTGTGCCCCGACGAGGGCGTACATCATCCGGAGCGTCAAAACAGAGCAATCCATCCCGACTCAACTGGTGCAGGCGCCCCTGATAGGCGGATGCTTCGACACGGGGATCTTCGAATCGCAGCAGGAATTGCTGGCCGATCTCAACCCCGTCAGGCAATTTGCGCCGCCTGCTGGCCTGAATACCAGGTCCCGGGCGCGGGGTTTTCTGATCCTTGTTCGTCTTCATGAATCGCGGACTCCAATAGAAGAGGGCGGCAGCCGTCAGACGGCGTCGTCAGTCTGTTCCATTCATCGGTCCAGGATGGAAAATGCTTTAGTATTAATTCATACCAAGTGCGGTAATGTTCGTGTTTACCCTGGCATGTGCCATGAAGCAGGTGTCATGAATCGGTGGAGCTGTAATGGGTAAGGTGAAGGCCGCTGCGGCGGCAGATGTTGTCGCTGAACCGATCGTCCTGCCGGTTCTCACCGGGACGGCGGCAGGGCAGCCGATCGAGAAGTTGACCGGTGTTGGGGCGCAGCGAGGCAAGAGTCTGCGTGAATCGGGCATCGGTACCGTGGGCGATCTGTTGCTGCGCCTGCCGCGCCGCTACCTCGACCGCAGTCGGATCGTCAGCGTCGAGGATGCACCCGTGGGCGAAGAGATCACACTGTTGGTTTGTGTCCAGAAGGTGCCCGCGCCAACGCGTTTCCGGCGAGGAGGCCGGCAGCCACCCCGTGAAGTCATGGTCGAAGATGACTCGGGCACACTGCGCTGCGTCTGGTTCCGCGGTGGCCACTTCCACAACTTCGAGGCTGGAGATCTTCTGGCCCTGAGCGGACGGCTCGAGGTCTATCGGCAGCAACGTCAGATGTCACACCCGGAATACGAGTTCGTCAGTGCTGGTGACGAAGAGGAACTGGAACCGGGTGAACTTCTGCACACGGGCGGTATCATTCCGCTGTACGCCTCCAGTGCCGAACTGACCGAACGGGGGCTGCGGAGTCGAGGATTCCGGCG
>JABHDC010000029.1 GCA_018673255.1 Gemmatimonadota bacterium | reverse complement strand
GATGCCCTCGTGGTGCAAACGGTCCGACGGGCCGCCGGCGAGGCTGCCCACGTGATGATCGATGCGAACATGGGCAATACCTACAACAGTGCCTGCGACATGCTGCTGGCCTGCGCACCGGCCAACATCTACTGGTTCGAGGAGCCGTTCCCGGAGGATCGCCCTCTCAATCTGGCACTGAAGGAGTTCATCGAAGAGAATGGACTTCGCACGCTCGTCGCGGATGGCGAATTCGCTCCGCCCCCCTACTTCTTCGATCTGGTGGAAGAAGCGCTGATCGACGTGGTGCAGCAGGATTTCCACGCATACGGGCTGACATGGTGGCGGGCTACGGCGGCGCGCATCGAATCATTCGCCGGTCGGTGCGCCCCCCATACGTGGGGCAGTTACATCGACCGGTATCCTCACGCACACTTCGCCGCATCGATCGCCAACTACGAACTGCTGGAAGCAGCACCGGCTCATGTGCCGGGGTTGATCGATGATGGCTGGTCACTGGTGGATGGTTGTCTCGTCGTACCCGAGACCCCCGGTTGCGGCTTCGACGTGGAGCCAAAGATCTTTGAGCAGGCCCTGATGACGGGCGACGCCTGGCTCGTCTCGAAGCGATAAGGCCATCACCGAAGTCGATTGATGGAATCAGCATCGCGCACCGCCGTCAGGAACACCGCCCTGTGACACTGGCATCCTCGCCGCACCAACCGCTTCATCGACCCCATACCCGTTTACCGATCCAGCCAGCCGGGAAGTCGCAGATCTTCAGACAGTTGCCACGCCGTCACATACAGTGATGCCGTGAATGCCGTCGCCCGAACCGCCCTCTCCCGGACGAACTGCCGACCCGCCTCGGTCGTCGGTCCGCTGCCACCCTCCAGGTCTGTGGCCAGCCCGTAGACCTCGTCGACCAGGCCATTGCTCTGCCTCACGATGCTGCGAATCGCCTCAAACAAGTCACCGTCAATGGGAATCACCTGAGCTTCGCGCGCCAACTGAGCCGGATCAAGCTTCAAGCGTTCCACACTCGCGTCGACCGTTTCGTGGATGCCACTATGGGGTGAACGCCCGTCTTCGTCGACGCGGCCATCGTAGTGGATGGTGGCGTGAAGAGGCTGGACCAGATCCTGTGAGTAATGCGCGAGGAAGCCGGCATAGACGAGACTCTTGGCACGGATCGCTTCATTCTCAGGCCAACGCCTGTGTTCTGCGAAGGCGACGGCCAGACGTTGTGTCCACTCGGCGATCGCATAGGGAGCGAAGCCAACCTTGTCCGGTGCAACACCGAGTTCGTGACACAGTTCGATGAACTCATACCGCTTGTCCGGATAGGGCTGATCTGCGAGCAATTCCAGATCGAAGAAGTGTTCGGGAAACTCGCCATGTGACAACTGCGGCGTTCCACGATTCTTGGCCACGTCAGGATCATAGGACATGTGCGCAATGGTGGAGGCACCTGCACGGAAGTAGTCAGGCATGTCCTGGGGCAAGGCCTGAACCGAAGCCTGTGCCAGCAGATCGTGACCACTTCCCCACCAGGCGGCTGCGGGTTGTGCGACTGCCCAGGCCAACAGGAACAGGGCCACAGCAGAGCGCGTTGACAGTGATCGGAGCGTCTGTAGGTTAGGCGCAAACATGTCGGAACCCCTACTCAGGAGTGTAGAGAATGGCTGTGCGTTTGGGCGACATCGCCCCCGATTTTGTAGCGGAAACAACTGAAGGTAAGATCGAGTTTCACGAGTGGATCGGTAACAACTGGGTGATCTTCTTCTCTCACCCAGCGGACTTCACCCCCGTGTGTACGACGGAACTGGGGACCGTAGCCAAACTCAAACCCGAATTTGAGAAGCGCAACACCAAGGTGATCGCGCTGAGTGTCGATCCTGTGGATTCTCATCACAGTTGGATCAACGATATCAACGAGACGCAGGGCGCGACAGTCGACTATCCAATCATTGCCGATCCGGATCGCGAGATCGCCAATCTATATGACATGATCCACCCCAATTCCCTGGACAATCTCACCATTCGGTCAGTCTTCGTCATCGGCCCTGACAAGAAGGTGAAACTGACCCTGACGTATCCAGCATCGACGGGCCGCAATTTTGACGAGATCCTTCGTGTCGTTGATTCTCTGCAGCTGACGGCTGTTCACAAGGTGGCCACCCCGGCAAACTGGCGTGATGGTGAGGATTGCATCGTCGTTCCGGCCGTATCCGACGAAGAGGCCAAGGAGTTGTTTCCGAAGGGCTTCAAGGCGATCAAACCCTATCTGCGTGTGACACCCCAGCCGAATAAGTAGCCGCACCCTGCAGGCCCCCCGCAACCAGGCGGTACACCCGAAGTAGAGGGAGATGGGCCTGGACCATCCTCACCATGACAAACGGGTGATGGCTGTGGACGAACAAGAAATGCCCGTGCCCCTGCAGAGGGGCACGGGCATTCTGTTGAGATTTCCAGATCTGATCCTTCAGCACACCTCGCCTTCAGCATGCCCAGAACAAGACGGCCAGCACAAGAGGGCCAGATTCAGAAAGGCAGACCGTCCTCGACCTCCTCGCCAGACTCTCCTGTGAACAAGTCTGTGATGCCAGGCGCCCCGGTAACACGCCTCCCGGTGCGAGTCCCGCCGACGGTAATCTCCCCGGTGCCTATCTCGCCGGTTACAGAATCCCCAATGCCGGAATCCCCTGCGGCAGAGATGTCTGAGACAGAGATACCTGCAGCGGGACCTGCCGCAGCGATTCCGGTCTCGGTATTCTGGGCGCCCGCAGTCGAAGCCAGTGCAGTCGAAGCGAGTGCGATCGTTGCCTGTTCACTACCGTGCAGTTGGTCTCGACCATAGAGCAGGTCGAGTTCGGCTGGTCCATTGCCGGAACCATCCAGGATCTGCAGGTCACTGACCACGATTTCCGTGAGGAAGTGACGATTTCCGTCATCATCCTCCCACGTGCGTGACTTGAGGCGACCCTCGATGTGTATACGGCTTCCCTTGTGCAGATAATCAGTGGCAATCTCGGCCAGACGACGCCAGAAAACGAGTCGGTGCCATTCTGTCTGCTGATGCTTCTTGCCATGGCGATCCGTCCACGAATCATCTGTGGCCAGATTCGCGGTAACCACCTGCGTCGCCGATGGCGTGAAGCGGGTGTCGGGATCAGCACCCAGATTGCCGATGAGGACGACGCGATTGACGCAGCTGGACATGGTCAACCTCCTCAGGCGACGGATACGGTCGTCTTCCGACGACGGGCCTGGGGTGTTTCTATACCATAGCGTCGGCACAGACGACCAAAGCTGCCAGGAGCGATGCCGAGGGCCAGACCGGCATCACGGTTGCTCGAGTAGATCCGGGCAGCGCGGGCAATGCGGTCACGATCGAAGTTATCCATAGTCGCTCTCCTAATCCTTCACGCAGAATCCCTCACCACGGTGAGGGGGAGATCCGTGGGGAGAGGGCTTCACCTAAGGGTGCATGCCCTCGTGGTGCACATCAGTATACTACTCAGATGTGCACCTGTCAACGGATTTCCAAGGAATCAGGATATTTTCTGGAGAGATTCGAGAAGGCGCACCACATCTCCCGCGTCATTGTAGAGATGACCGGAGACCCTGACACGCCCGTATTCCCCCCAGACGAGCACTTCCTCCTGCGCCAGGGCTTTCTGTACGGCAGCCGCATCCTCGGCCAGGAAGCAAGTGTTGCCCGAACGAGCCGCACGATTCGATGGCGAGATCACCTCGTAGCCGAGGTCTCTCAGTCCGGTATCGATCGTTTCGGACAGATCCCACGCATGTGACTGGATGCGGTCGATTCCCAGGTCGAGCAGGTGCTCGAGCGCTCGATGCAGGAACAGGATGACCATCATCGCCGGATTCCCCGGTTCCAGACGAGCTGGCATCGGCTTCTCATCCACGGTAGCCAGCCGCTCCGCTCCCTGTGCAGGCCAGACGGCCAGATTGTGCCAACCAAAGCTACTCGACCGCGTCTGAGCCTCGGCGCGCTCGCTCAAATAACATGGCGCCGTGCCGTGGGTGGCCAGCAACCACTTGTAGCTGCTGCTCACACACAGATCCGTGACGCTCGCCGGTACGTCGACAACGCCTGCCGCGTGCGTGGCATCGACTGCCAGCAACGTCTGTGTTCCCCCAGCCTTCAGGCCCTGCGCCAATCGGCGGATATCGAGATTCTGCCCGGTGTAGAAGCCGACCTGTGAGACGGCCAGGACACGCGTTCGATCATCCACCTGCGCCAGCAGCGCATCTTCGTCGATGTGGAAATCGGCGTGAGGAACCATGCGTACCTCGACGCCCCGCTCGGCCAGATCCCGCCAGGCGTAGGCAACGGACGGAAACTCAAGATTGTCCGTGACGACATTGTCACCGGGTTGCCAGTCCAGTCCACGCGCCAACCAGCTCATGCCTTCGGCGGCAGAAGGCATGAAGGCGATCCGTGGTGCCGGAACCGACCACAACCGGCCCAGCTGCGCGCGACAGGTCTCGCCGATCTCATACACCCGCTCGCGGCCTGCCAGACCGGCACTCTTCAATTCCGCGAACTCAGCATAGACTTCGTCGAAGGCCTTCAGCCAGGGAGCTTCGCCTCCGGTGCAGAGGTGAGTGACACCTTCCAGACCGACAAAGGCATCCTTCGACAACAGTGGCGTTTGGGGCGTTTTCATGTCATCTCTCGCTCGACAGGCGGATGAGTACGGTGGACGATGGCGATCGCGGCAGTCACGCCGGCCAGCACATACAGGCCAGCGCCAATCAGGAAGACCCCCTGGACGACGATGCCGGCCTGCAGGACGAGCCAGCCAATATTCGGTCCGACGGCAGAGCCCAGATCCGAGGCCGTCACATAGCGGGCGATGGCGGTCCCGCCGCCGGCGCCGGCCATCGAATGCAAGACCACGCCAACCCCGGCGGCACAGGCATAGAATAAGACGACATTGCCCACCAAACCGGTCACGGAGGTACTGCCGGCCGCCAGCATCAGCGCGAGACCACCGCTGATGAAGTAGATGGTCCCCATTCGTTGCGGCCCCCACCGATCGACGCTGATCCCGAACAGGGGCGCTGACAGATCCGTCAGCCAACGCGAGGCCAACAGCAGACCGGTGAGGGTTGCCACACCGATCGTG
>JABHDC010000285.1 GCA_018673255.1 Gemmatimonadota bacterium | reverse complement strand
CGGGAACCACAGGATGAGCCCCGTACCACCGATGATGAAGACACCCCAGAAGACGGCGAAGTAATCGAACTTCTCCCAGTAGGTGAAACGACTGTACTGGGGCCGCTCACCGCGACCGAAGAACCAGCGCAGATTCGCCCACAGATGCTGCCCATCTCGGACATTCGGCAGCATAGAGTCCTGATCCGTCACGTACGCCCACCAGCTCTTGCCGGAGGCGCGCCGCATCTGCACGACCTGGCGCAGGTGGAAGGCAAAGAGGGCCAACAGGGCCACTGCCGCGCCACGATGCAAAACGCCGGTCACGCTGAAGCCACCCAGAAGATGAGAGATCGTCGATGCCCACTCCATGTAGGAGAACTTCAGCGTCATGCCTGTGATGGTCAGAGTGAAGAAGCTGACGATCATCACCAGATGCATGAGCCGCTGGCGCAGGGTGAAGCGCACGTAGTAACGATCAGGTACCGTCTGCTTGAGGACTCGCCAGCTCTCGCGGGTCCGCCACAGTCGGAAGAGCCACAGGAAGGTGTGCAGCAGGAACACGCTCAGTGTGCCCACGAGCAGTGTCGTCATGAAGACCCAGGCATAGTAGAGATAGGGATACTTGTCCGGGTCGTGATGGGTCGCGTGGGTCAGATAGCCGGCGAATTGCCGCTGCGCGCCAGGGTGACAGGATGCGCAGGTCTCGATCACGTTGCCGTGACTCAGCGTCGACTGGGGTCGCTCCGGCGCCAGAATATTGTGCGTGCCGTGACAGTCGTAACACTTGGCCGCCCCCTCGTCACCGAGTCGCGAGACCTTACCATGCACGGTCTCGAAATAGGACCCCGCCTCGCTCTCATGGCAGTTGCCGCACTGCTCCATCATGCGTGTGCGGAAGCCCACCGCATCGTGGCGACTGATCTCGTGGGAAGAATGGCAGCCCTCACACGTGGGCAGTCGTTCCGCATCCGCCGTGCCATTGCCCGGCCAGTGGATGCTGGTCTTGAAGGTCTCTTCGATCCCTTTGTGACAGGTACCGCACGTAGCGGCCAAATTGCGCGGATGAACAGAAGAACCCGTCGAGTCAGCGGGCAGCTCATGGTGCGGTGTGTGACAGTTGGCGCACGTCGCCGAGACGATGAGACCGGCCTCGATGAGGCCCTTTCCGTGAATGCTGTGCAGGTAGCTCTCAACGACATCCTGCGGGCCATCCGGCGTGCGCAACGCCGCAACCTTCCCTGCGGCGTGACACTTCCCGCACAGTTCGGGGACATTGCGCGCAAAAGTGGGTGACGTCGAGACCTCGTGACCCTGTGTGGCACAGGGGGCGTGGCAGCTCAGACAGGTCGGGGCGTCGGGATCACCTGCAGCAGCGAGCGTCCCATGCGTGCTATCACGGTACTCCAGGGCAACGTCAGCGTGGCATACGCTGCAATCCACCGGTGTCGTAATCGCTGCGCAGGGCCTGGACAGGGCGGTACTGACCTGGCTGTGACACTGGGCGCAGGTCACGCCACCATGGGCCGACATGCCGTGGGCCTCGTCATCCACAAAAAGCGATACGGTCTGGCCATCCCGCTCGACGACCAGGTCCCGGTCGCTGTGACAGCTCATGCATTCTTCTTTAGCCACGCGCTGCAGATCCAGCGGCGTGCGCCGGATCTTGTGGGGCCGGTGACAGTCGATGCAGGACGGAATCTTGTCAGGCTCAGTCTCCCACAACTGTCCGGAGATGACCTGCACATGCACCTGCTCGATGCGCGAGTGACACTGAGTACAGGTCTCAGCCACCCGGTCGTGGCCGATGCTGGATTCGGGATGATTCATGTCCAGGATCAGGTGAGACTCGTGGCAGGAAGTACAGACTGCCGTCACGCGCAGGCCCTGCTTGAACAGGCCCTGGCCGTGGATGGACTGGGAGTAGTTGGCGAGGATCTCGTGTTCGGCGATCTCGATTCG
The DNA here is from genome assembly GCA_018673255.1 of Gemmatimonadota bacterium. The sequence goes on along the minus strand of JABHDC010000285.1, from coordinate 19,577 downwards.
CTCAGAGACCTGCGTGCCCTCCTGGTGACAGGAGCCGCACAGGGCGGGCACATTCATCGTCTCTGTTGGCGAGCGCTGATCCTGGCTGGAGAGGATATCGTGCACACCATGGCAGTCGGTGCAATCCGGTGCCAGCTCATCTCCCTGTACTGCGGCACGCGCATGCACAGATCGCGCCTGCATGGCAGCTGCATCCTGATGACAGGTACCGCAGACCTCGACCTCGACCTCCACCGTATTCGGCATGGGTACGTCGTGGCCGATGTGGCACTGCACGCAACTGGCCTGCAGCGGACCACCTTCAGTGGCAGCGCCATGTACACTGCCCTGCACCACTTCAAGCACATCGTCGTGACAGTCGGCACACAGCAGATCTACGGCCGAAGGATGGATGGGTGAGGCGGGATCGCTGGAAGGCAGGACATCGTGAATGCCGTGGCAGGTGATACAACCATCGGCAGGTGCATCGGTCTCTGAGAGCCAGTCGCCATGCGGGCCGGCCAGGACATCCTCGGCCATATCATCGTGACACATGGCACAATCCACCGGCGCCAGCGGGACATCGTGCTCGAACTCGGCGTCAATGAGTTCCTCGTGGCAGTCAATACACTCGAGGAAACCGTGGGCGGACGCATCGAAGACTGCGGGATCGACATACAGGGACTCCATCGAGTCATCGTCGTGGCAGTCGTAACACTCCATGCGATCCTGCGCTGACACGGAGGTCAGCGCCCCGACCGCGACAACCGCCACAAGGGCGATCAGGTGCCGCGCCATACTTCGCCGGTTCAAGCCATCACTCATGAATCGTCCTTTGATTCCTTCCCGTCCTCGGGCTGCTCGCGCAAACGTTCCAGTTCACGAGGATGTTCGTGTCGCATCTCTTCTTCTGACATGTGGCCATCGAGCCAGACCAGAGACATGGGATAGACGCTGGGATTGAACATGACCCAATAGAAGTGCCATACGATGATGGCCAGTGTCGCCAGCCAGGCTTCGTAGTAGTGGACGACTGTGAACAGATCCAGACCCCACTTGGGAATCCACATCAGTGTCTGGTTCTCAAACCACAATCCGAATCCGGTCAGGGTCATGACAATACTGCCCCAGACCAGGGCCCAGTATTCCAGTTTCTCGATATAGCCGAAGCGATCGAAGGCCGGACCGTGGGGCCGACGTCCGAAGTAGTAGCCGATCATCTGCGCCATGTCACGCGCGTCCTGCAGCTTGGGCCGCATGGCGTTGAGCTGGTCACGGCCGCGCACGGTGGCCACAAGATAGATCAGGTGGTAGACACAGACAGCGACCATAGCGATCGCTGCACCACGATGGATGATACGACGTGTCTCTTCACCGCCATTGAGCCACACCAGCGGCACCGCCCACCAGGCATTGGGGAACTTGAGAGCAAAGCCGGTGTAGGCGAGCACGATGAAGGAGCCCGCCATGACCGCGTGTTGCAGCCGTTCGTTGACGGTGAAACGTTCGTGATAGCGGCCACGTGGTGGACGAGCGACACGCCCCTTGAGACGCATGTCCAGGCCATTGTGGACCACCATGCCGCCGATGACGATGACGATCAACCACAGGTAGAGTGTCCGGGCCATGGAGACAAAGGGATGATCTTCGGCGCTGTCACCGGATCCCGCGTGAATCTTGCCCGCTGCGAAGTTCGCCCCCGCCCCGGGGTGACACTCACCGCAGGTGGCGGGCAGGTTGTCAGCATGGATCAATGACGCCGGATCCGTCGAGGGCAGGATGTCATGGATGCCGTGGCAACTGGCGCAGTTGGCGACGGTGGTCGAGCCGGCCTGGTCTGCCAGACCATGATAGCTATCGGCGTAGCTTTCCTGCCGATGGCTTGGAAGACCGAACCGGCGTGTGATCCGTTCTGATTCGTGGCACCAGACGCAGGTGGTCTTGGCCAGTTGCGCCGGGTACACGCTGGACTTGGGATCAAGATGGGAGCGGATCTCGTGCTCACCATGGCAGTCGATGCAGCTGGGGGCATCAGACTGGCCGTCGGCGACGGCTTGGCCGTGCACGCTGACTTCGTACACCTGCTGGATGTCTTCGTGACACTGACCGCAGGTGCTGGAGATATTCATCTGATGGATCGCTGAGCGTGGATCACTCGGCTTGTAGAGGCCGTGAGCGCCGTGGCAATCAGTGCACGTCGCCCCTTCCTCGGCCAATGCACCGAAGTGCACGCTTTGCTGGTAACCCTCCAGGGGAGAGACGCGGTGCAGGCGGGCCCGCTGAATGAAGCTTGAGTCGGCGTGGCACTCGGCGCAGGTCAGCAACAGATTCGCCCGATGCACGGGGGAAGTCTCATCGTCGACCGTCTGGATCTCGTGACCACCGTGGCAGGCGGCACAATCCGGCGCCAGTTCATTGCCGGCGTTCAGCGCCTGTCCGTGCAGGCCCCCATCGTAGTCTTCTGCTGCATCGTCGTGGCAATCGGCACAGGCCAGGGCGGGCAACCGCTCGTCGTGGTCTTCCGTCGCATCCACGTGGCAGTCGAGGCATTCCATGCCCTCGTGCATCGAATTGGCCAATACGTCAGGATCGACGAAGACCGATGTCCCCGGACGCCAGTCCCCTTCGCGGACCAGTTCTTCATCCGCATGACACTCCATGCAGTCTTCATCACTCTGGGCCACTGCCTGACCACCGCACAGCATGACCAGTAAGAACCCCATCCACACATACATCCGCAGACTGCCCACCTTCTCAAACCCCCAGGCCCATCCAGGCCACGTAGAATTGTGCAACACTCCTCACCGATCCGCCTGCCGCAACCTGCATGCCACGAGCCCGATTGCGTGTAATTGCAGTATGACAGGCCAGATAACAGCGTCAGGAGCGCCCCACTGGGACCGTCGCCGCGCGATGCTGTGCTGGAGATGGGACACAGATGTCTCATCTCAGTCTGCCCCTCGGAGCAGAACAACAGCGGCCCGCATCCCTTGAGAGCAGGGACACGGGCCTCGGACGTTGCCTGGGTGAGAGGAGTTAGTCAGAGATCTTGACGCGACCCCAGGACATGGGATTGACTGCCGTCCGCTCATCGGCAAAGACGACGATCCCGAATCGATCAGGAGCGTGGAAGTCGATCCGGCCCACGGGAGACCAGGCGCTGTACTCGATGGTGCCCGTGGCGACACCGGCCGTCCGCAGACGTTCGTAGCGGTACAGATTCAAGCGCCAGCGATCACCCACATTCGGCGGCAGGGCCATCGAACCGGGTACATCCAGAATCGAGGTCTGCAGTGCCGACCATGGCAGAGCGATCTCCGCACTCCAACCCGAGTCGGTGTCGGAGGGATCGTTGATGGTCCCCTGCGTCGACACACCTGTCTCCAGCGCAGGATCCCAGACGGGCATGCCCTTCCCCCCCTGCCGTAGCGACTTGGTCACCAGCAGATCGAAGATCGTCCCCACCGAGTTGATCTCAATCTCGACATAGTTGAGCCCGTCACCATCCGGATCGATGAACAACTCGACGACCTCTTCATTGTAGAGCGGATCATCCCGATCACTCAGACTCGACCACACATCCGGGTCGGTCGCCTCGAACAGGACATAGAGAGCCTCAGCCCCCCACAACAACCGAGCCTGGGTCGGCTGGCTGTGTGGTGTTGGATCCAGTTTGGCTACGTCGACCAGATCGACACGAACAGCACTCTCCCATACGGCGTCATCACCTCGCCCGTCGATGATCGGGGCCACCGTCGTATGAAAGCAGTTGGCCACCGGTACATCCTGCGCCAGTGATGCCGTCGCCAGCGCCAGTATCAGAGCAATCCTCATCATCTTCTCCCTCCCTCTCACGTGCTCAACTCGTAACGGCGCCGATCCATCTCGAACCGCAAGGGTTCTGAGGTCAGGTGACGGCGCAGATTTTCCAGACAGATGTGGTGCATGGGCTCGAAGGCCTCCGCCGCGTCATACGCCTTCGGGTAGGGCTGAGACAGGCTGTGCCCCGTCAGAATCAGATTCGACCAGCCCCGCGCGGGATGCTCGCGCGGCAGTTCCTCCGGCGGCCTGAGGACATCGAGACCAGCTCGCAGACGGCCACTCTGAAGTTCAGCGAACAATGCCTCCTGATCGACGATGGCACCGCGTCCTGTATTGATCAGGATACCCCCGTCGGGCAGTCGGGCCAGCAGATCCGCCGTCACCGATCCTTCGGTTTCCGGCGACAGACCGGCGTGGATGGCAACGACCCGGCTGTGATCGAATAATGCTTCGAGAGATTCCACAGCCTCGCAGCCTTCGGGCAATTCGTCGACATAGGGGTCGAAGACACGCAGGCGCGGACCAAAGGGACGAACCATGTCGATGAAGCAGCCAGCGATAAAGCCGCACCCATAGATCCCCAGATCCAGATTCTGCAACATGCCGGCGCGGAAATCATCTGGTGGACGCCAGTCACCGCCGGCGATGCGCTCGATGCGGGGCCGCAACCCCTTCAGGCACGCCAGCAACAAGGTCACTGCACCTTCGGCAACCGCTCGCGCCTGGGCGTCGCCCCAATTCGTCACCGGAATCGATGACTCGATGAACTCGATGGGGATCGTCGTTCGCAGTTGGCCAGTGAGATGGCAGACGTAACGCAGATCTCCCGGTTCCGATGCCAGTGAAGCCGGCACGGCACGCGCACCCCAACTGGTCACGAGAATCTCGTAGGCGCGGATGCGCTCAGCCGCGGCCTCATCGGATAGATCAGCGCCACCCTCGACGATATCGAGATCCCCGATCTGTCGCACCGCTTTACAGAACGCACCGGTCCAGGCGCGAGGCTCTGCCCGACTCTCAGCCAGATGAAGAATTCGGGGGCGCCTCATCAGGACTTGACCGGGATCGTCTCGCCCTCGGGGCGCGACGTGTGCGGCCAGTGGCCGGTGGGGTCACTGCCGCGACAGGTGATGGCACGTCGATTCCAGCCATCGTGCGCATGCACATCGGGCGGCACGAAACGCATGGTCAGACCACAACGTCTCCGGTCGGAACGATTCGGTTCGGATCCGTGCAGCAGCAGATCGGTATGCAGAGAGATCTGACCGGCCCGCATCGCCAGTGCCACCGGCTCATCACCGTAGGCAGTGGCATCGTTGACGGTCTGATTCAGCACATTGTGCTCCTGGTCCGTGCTGTCGTCGAAATCAATCTGACCGTGTACGTGAGACCCGGGGATGACCGTCATCGCCCCATTCTCCACATCCGCATCGTCGATGGCGAGCCAGACGGTGACCGTCTTGCTCGGCGACAGTGGCCAGTAGGAGGCATCCTGATGCCAGCTGACCTGACGCACATCTCCGGGCATCTTGCAGAAGAAATGCGCGCCCCAACAGACCAGATTCGTGCCCAGCAGATCCTCCAAATAATCCAGAATCCGCGGCTCGACGATCATGTCGTACATGCCGGCACATTGTGCCTGCCAGCCATTGATGGAATAGGCGTCCCAGCCAGCGGCTGCCGCCATCTTCATCAACTCGTCGAAATAGGCACGATTGGCATCGACTTCAGTGGCGTTGTATACGTCGAGGGGGAAGATGTAACCGCGTTCGTTGTATTGCCGGACCTGGGCCCCCGTCAGGTGCCGTGGGGCATCATTGACGGTGGGAAAGAAGCTCAGATCGCGCTTGAGGTCGGGATGTGCGTCACGTGGATTCATGCAGGGAATAACACCAGCGACCCGCTTCACGACAACTGCAACTTGACGTCGGCCGTATCGTTCTTGCGCCAAAGACCGTCGCGACCACGGACGCCGGATCCCAACCGCTGAGTCGGCTCCGGGTTCATCCATCACCTGCGCCTGCACGGCATCGACACCCGTGAGATCTACACCAGGCCGGCCAGCGGGCATAGGCGTTCGTCGTCATCACCGCGCGTCGATCCAACAAGTACGGCCGCTACCTGGACTGATCCATCGCATCCACGGTGTCCAGGTCCCGACACACTCCCCGAAAGAGGTTCTTTGCCTTGCTGCTCGCCAATCCTCGACCAGGACGAGCTTTGCCTGGCGCAGAACACAGCTGGCGAGCATTTTCGCCTCTGGAGACTGCCCATCAGGCGATGGTCGGCACGTGTGGGTCGTTGGTGACATAGGGGGAACCATGGGATTCTGGTCGTTTGGGGGCATCCTTATCGGTGCGGTAATGTGGAGTTGTCAGGCCGCCCCCAGCTCGTCCGAAGGGCAGGTCGACCTGTCAGATTCGGCAGTTGAGGGATTGGCTGACCGACTTGCAGAAGCCCGAGGGTTGGTCGAGAAGGGCGCCCTCAACGAGAGCATCGCCGCCTATCTCCGGTGTCTGGAGTTGGACTCCCTTTCCTTCGAATCGCATCTGGAATCGGGCAAGATCTACCTGAGGATCGGGGATTTCGACGAGGCCGCCGGTCATCTGCAACAGGCCGTGGACATCGATCCCGCCCAGGCAGATCCCTCCTATTACTTCGCAATCGCGCGGATGCGCCAGCAGCGCTGGGCGGAGGCGCTGGCGCCGCTCAAGACGACCCTGGATCTCCAGCCGGATCATATCGTGGCTCGATGGAATCTGAGGATCGCCCTGCTGCGGTCTGGCGGGGATCTTCAGGATCTGGAATCGGTCTATCACCTGCGCACCGAACCACGACAAGACTCGGAAGATGCGCCCATTCACTTTGTTGACCGGGCGACGGAGGCCGGTGTCGATCTCGTCAATATGGGCCGGGGTAGCGCCTGGCGGGATCTGGATGGTGACGGCTGGTTGGACCTCTACACCGTTGGCGAGGGCAGCCGCAACGCCATGTTTCGCAACAACCGGGACGGTACCTTCACCGACATCACAGATGAGGTCGGTCTCGTCGACCCCCGTGGTGGATGGAGTGCACTGTGGATCGACTACGACAACGATGCCGATGCCGACCTCTTTGTGACCCGCAATGCCTGGACGGGGCGGGGGAACAACTCTCTCTATCGCAACAATGGCGATCAGACATTCACTGAGGTAACCGAAGCGGCCGGCCTGCTCACGGAAACCGACAGCTTCTGCGCCGCCTGGGCGGATTATGACCGGGACGGCTGGCTCGATCTCTATGTGGCCAACGGGGTGTCTCAGAAAGGTTGGCCCAACGCGCTGTATCGCAACAATGGCGACGGCACCTTCTCCGATATGGCCATGCAGGCCGGCGTGAGCAACAATCTATTGCGGACGATCGGCGTGGTCTGGGGCGACTACGATCGGGATGGCTGGCCAGATCTCTACGTGGTCAACTTTCGAGACCAGAATGCCCTGTATCACAACAACGGCGACGGTACTTTCTCCGACGTGACCGCCGCGGCGGGGGTGGGGCAGCCTTATATGAGCTTCATCGCGTTCTTCTTCGACTTCAACAACGATGGCCAGCTTGATCTGTATGCCTCAAGCTGGAACGGCGACACGAAGGAGACCGTGCAAAGCATGGTTTCCGACGAGCCCGCCCACATAGAAGACCGGCCAGCGCTGTATCGCAACAATGGCGACGGCACATTCACCAATCTGACCGAATCGGCAGGTCTTGCCCGTTCCTTTGGATCCATGGCAGCGATCTACGGTGATGTCGACTATGACGGTCTGCAGGATATCTATCTGGCCAACGGTGGACCACCGATGGACCGTTTCGAACCGGACCTGCTCTTCTTCAACCAGGATGGTGAGCACTTCATCGATCTGACCGAGGCTGCCGGTCTGGGCAATGTCGGCAAGGGACACGGCACGAGCATGGCCGATTTTGACCGTGACGGGGATCTGGATATCTATGCCCCCCAGGGCGGCATGGGAGGCAATCCCGGCGATGCGCAGCCCAATAGTCTGTATGTGAATCAGGGACACGACAATCACTGGCTGATCGTCGAGCTGACAGGCAGGGAGGACAGCGGCGACGGGGCGCCTTTCAGCAATCGAGACGCTGTCGGGGCCCAGGTAGAGCTGCACTTGGGTGAAGAGCTACGCTACGCCGAGGTGAGCGGCGGTGCCGGCTTTGGCGTCACGAACAGCATGGAGTTGGAATTCGGCCTGGGTCAGTTCCGGCATGTCGATGCACTCGAGGTCCGCTGGCCCAGCGGCCTGGTTGATCTGGTGTTGGACATCCCCGCCGATCGCAGATTGAAGATTGTCGAGGCAGGCGCGGAGTACACCTATGACCTCGACCAGAGCCCCTGACTCGGATCAGCGAAGTTCAGCGAGCTTCAGGCGAACCTTCCGGGCCGTTTCCGGATCTCCCTGCCAGTGGTCCAGGAATCGCTGATAGGCGCCGATGGCCGCTGCCAGCGAATCCTGCTGCTCGTAGATTCCACCCAGAACGAAGTGAGCCGTGGCGAAGGTAGAGTCGCTGGCAACGGTCTGGAGCAGTTGGCGCCGGGCCCCCTCCAGGTCGCCTTGGCGGGCCATAATCATGGCCATATTGTATCTCGCCTCAACGAAGTGGGGATCCGCTTCGAGCGCTCTCGCAAAGGCTTGGCCCGCAGCTGACAGATCACCCTTCATGAGCTGCAGATTGCCCATGTTGTTCCAGCCTTTGGCGAAATCAGGTCGCTGTTCCAGGGCCTGCTGGAAAGCGGACTCGGCCTGACCCAGCCGCTGAGCCGCCAGATGGATGTAACCGACGATGAAGTGAAATCTGTAGATCTGCGGGTCCAGAGGATGCTGGTCGATCGCCTGCTGGCAGACGCGCAGGGCGTCCTGCTGGTTTCCCAGTCTCAGGTGCAGATTGCTCAGCACGTGGAGGGCATCCAGGTGGTCCGGGGCAAACACCAGAACGGTTCGTAGCTGACGTAGCGCCTTCTGGGGCCGGTTCGTCTGTTGGTAGTGCAGGGCCAGTTCGAGATGGGCGCCGATATTCTCTGGGTCGCCGTCCAGAACACCGCGCAACTTGGCTTCCTTTGCGCCGAGCTCGCTCAGCTCCTCAAAGCGCTGCATGAGCTGCTCGGCGGCTTCCGTCTTTCCCAATTTCTGCAGGACGCTGGCCATGTAGTAATGGCCTTCTGCATGGTGCGGGTCCATTTCAAGGGCCTTCTTGAAATGGGGTAGGGCAGCCGAAGCTTGGCCCTGACGAAGATAGAGCAAGCCAAGATTGAGCCAGTTTTCAGCGTTTCCGGGCCCCAGTTCGGCCGCCTTCTGCAGGAACTCATCAGCCTCAGAATAGCGCCCCAAGCGCAGGTACAGTTCGCCCAACTGCCGGTTGGATCCCGCAAGATCAGGCGCGACGTCAAGCGCCTTGCCCAGTGCTGCTTCCGCCTCCTCATCGTGGCCCTGCCTGCTATAGAAGAGGGCCAGCGTCTGCAGGGCGGCAGGAGACTGTGGGGGAGTGGCCACCGCTCTTTCCAGGAGAGTGATGGCCTCGGCGTAGTACCCCAGATCGGCACGGATCACACTCAGATTGTGCAGTGCGCGCACGTGGCTGGAGTCGATGGCAAGAGTCTGCCGGTAGGCCACCTCCGCTTCGTCCATGAGGCCCAGGCGGGTGTTGAGGTCGCCCAGGTCACAGCGGGCATCCAGAAAGGCCGGATCAAGGCGGATCGTCTGTTGATACGCTTCCCTGGCCTCGGTGTATTGGCGGCTTGCCATGAAGGAGTCGGCCAGGGCATAGGAGCGATCGCGCTCCTGATGTTGCTCAGCAGGGGATGAGCAGGCGCCCAGGGCAAGAACGGCCGCGAGAATGATCGCCCTGCCAGGACGAAGGGGTGCCAGAGGCAGGCGACGACGCACCTGGCCTGCAGCATCATGTCTCCGGGCATCTGTGCATCGGCGCGTTCTCATACTACGGCAGCTCCTTCGTGGTCAACGTACAGGGCTCGGATATCACCACCAGTGAGTCTCGGGGTAACCCCCTGAGCTTGATTATGCACGACCATTCCTCCACTGGCCAGAGTCGACCGTTGAGATGTGCGAACACATCAACTACTGGTTGAAGGCGGATGGTCAGTATGGGTGGGATGATGGTGTGCCGGGCCCAGATCTGGCAGGACGGCCAGAGAACCAGACGTCCGCCGACCTGGTCGGTTTCGGCATGTATCTTGGATCCCTATGCGCAAGGCAGTGTGACCACCTACACTCTGTACATCTCCAGATCACCCAAACAGAAAGTGTCCAATGAGCTGGAATCCCATCGAGGCAATATCTATAGATGACGCCCGCCGTCAGTGCCCCGACCCGGTCACAGCTCTGGCCACGACCCGGATACCTGCGGTCGTCCTGCGTGGCGCCTATGCCGCGCCCCAGTGCGACGACCTCGTCGGGCGCTTCCTCGAACGTGGACTCATGCGTGATCCCGCTGCGCCGGCGCAGGAAGGGGACCGGCGCCGCATCGATGTGGGCACCAGCCTGGGCAACCGGGGCGCCGACCAGGAGGGCTTCCTCACCCATGCGGAGCAGACTCGCGAATTGTTCAGCACGTTGTTCGATGGACTCGAGAATCCCGTCGACCTCGTCTACCGGGCCCTGCAGGGCCTGGCCGGCCCGGATCGTCAGGTTCGGGTCGCCCACGAGCCGGATGGACGCGAATACGGTCCGGCCATCTTCCGCATCCACTACGATGGGCACGCCTATCCACCCCACATCGATCATGTAACCCTGCGTGAGAAGCGCTTCAACTACGCCGTCCAGCGCTTTGAGCATCAATTCGCCGGTGTGTTGTGCATTCAGAACGCCGCCAGCGATGGCTCGACCCAGGGAATCCTCCACAATTGCCTGTGGACGGAGGATATCCAGCCTCACCTTCGGGGCCACACATTCCACGATTATGCCGAGAGCCAGAACATTGGGCGCTGTCAGGTCGACCTGCATCCGGGAGACCTCTATTTCTTCAATACGCGGCTGATCCACGAAGTTCCTGCCGTGGAAGGCAGCAACCCACGCATCGTTCTGGCCGTCTTCGTCGGCTTCAACGAGGCTGAGTCCGATATCTGGGTGTGGGCATAGTACCGAACAGACCCCAGAGAGTTGCCAGTCTGGCGGAGGGCTCCTATTATTGGGGGTTGTGCCCTAATAGGGAAATCTGCTGACACGCACCTGCCAGGTGCTTTGGAGCCATTGAATATGCCGAATTTCAGTGTCGTCATCAGCGACGACGAGCCCTTCGAGCGCGCCCTCCGGCGCTTTTCCTCGAAAACCAAGCGTAATGGGCTGCTGCGTGATCTGAAGCGCAAGCGCTTCTACACCAAGCCATCTGTACAGAAGAAGCTCGACCTGCAGAAGAGCATCCGCCGCCGCAAAAAGGCTGAGCGCATTGCTCACCTGGCCGAACAGGGCCTGGATCGCCGCGGTCGGAAGCGTCGCTAGGCGTACATCGCTCAAGCGAAGCGGACGTGGTCACACTACAGTCGTGATCGCACTATAGTTCGCACCACAATAGAGAAGGGCGGTGTCAGATCAGTCTGACACCGCCCTTTTTCTGTGTACAGTCGGCTGGGTTACTCGGACTGGCTCCTAGTCCTTGCCGAAACGACTCAGCAGATCTTCGCCGATCAGTTGCCAGCGCCAGCCGGTTGCCAGTCGATTGTTCTCGATCTCTGATTCCTCTCCCGCCCCATTGCGCAGCAGGTCTTTGACCTCCGCCCGGGTCGAGATCAGCGCCGGATCAATGCCGGTGGCCTCGCCGTGCTCGCGCAGGTGGCCCATGGCCTCCTTCACACTCTCTTCGAAGGCACGATCGTGCCGATCACGCGGTGGGCCCGTGGGCCAGTCCGCCTCGGCCAAGGCCTGACCGACGTCGACGGCAGCCAGGATCGCCTCGCCATACAGATCGATCTCGCGCCGCCGGAAGGATCTCACCTCGCTCAGTTCGTCCGTCAACCTGGGCTGACGCTGGGCCAGGAACAGCAAGAGCTTGTCTGAGGCGATCCGTCCACGTGGCCGATTGTGCTCACGTGCTGCATCCTCCCGCCACATGGTCAGCTCTCGCAATACGGCCAACTCGCGTCCACGCAACTTGCCATACCCCTTCACGCGACGGTATTCCTGGCGCGGGTCACGCTCCTGGTATATCTCGGGCGCGTCCAGAGAGGCCATCTCCTCCCGCAGCCAGGAGAGATGCCCGGCCGCCTCGGCGCGATCCTGCAGCAACTGGCAGGCGTCGACAAGGTAGCGCACATCATCTTCGGCGTAGCCGATCTGGTTGTCGGCCAGGGGCCGCTGCAGCCAGTCGGTGCGCGTCTCCGTCTTGTCGAGTTCAATATCGAGGAGCTCGATGAGCAGATCACGTAGAGAGATCGTCGATGCCAGACCAGAGAATCCGGCGGCGAGGCGCGTATCGAAGATATTGCGGGGTGCAGCACCGGTGGCGCGCTTCAGAATCGACAGATCCTGTGTTGCATCGTGGAGAATCTTCTGGGTCTTCTCATCCTGAATCAGCTGGCCCAGAGAGGCCATGTCCCCTTCCAGGGCCACCGTATCGACGAGGAAGCAACGCTCCCGATCCAGCCCGATCTGCACGACGCCGAGATCCGGGTAGAAGGTGCGTTCCCACACCATCTCCGTATCGATGGCGACCCGCCCGGCAGCCTGTGCCGCCTCAACCTGTTCTTCCAGTGCCTCTGCTTCGACGATCAATCCTCGTCCCCTCCCTGCGGTGTGCCATAGCCCGTGCGACGTGCGATCAGATCGTAGTGCTCGATGCGTCGATGGGCGGCGAAATTGAGCGTCGACTGGCGCAATCGGGCCGCCAGATCCAGATCGCAGGCCGCCACGATGAGCTCATCGCTCAGTGTCGTCGCCTGCGCTACAATCTGTCCGGTGGGTGCCACGATGCAGGAGCCGCCGATCTGCTCTACACCTTCCTCGATTCCAGCCTTGGCCACAGCGACCACCCAGGCGGCGTTCTGATAGGCGCCGGCCTGCAGACTCAGGTGGTTGTGGAATCCGGCCAGATGGTCGTTCTGCGGATTGGCCGGATTGTGGACGGGCGTGTTGTAGCCCATCAGAATCAACTCGGCACCCCGCAGGGCCAGCACGCGATAACTTTCGGGCCAGCGACGATCATTACAGATCATCATGCCCACCGTGCCGCCGAATGCCTCCCACGTGCGGAAACCGAGGTCACCAACGCGGAAGTAGAGCTTTTCCAGATTCTGAAATGGCTGACCGTGCTGGAATCGATCGTAGCCCGGCAGGTGGATCTTCCGATACTTGCCGATGATGCGACCGTCGGCGCCGACCAGAACAGATGAATTGTAGTGCCGGATCTCGCCTTCTTCAGCGACCAGTTCCGCAAAACCCAGATGAAAACCAATTCCCAGTCGCTGCGCCTCATCGAAGAGAGGCTGCGTGTCCGGCCCCGGCATATCGTGCTCGAAATACGCGTCGATCTCTTCCTCATCACTCATGTGCCAGTGAGAGAAGAAGGGTACCAGCGCCACTTCGGTGAAGACGACGAGATCGCAGCCAACCTCAGCGCCCTGCCGCATCATTGCGAGCAGGCGCTCGACGACATCTGCCCGTGACTCGCCTTTGCTCACCGGCCCCTGCTGCGCCGCTCCGATCCTCAGCGTCCGACTCATTGGACACGTGAAGGGGCGGGATTTTGCAGCAACACTGGGCCACAGGTATTGGGCATGGGCAGTCTTGACAACGGGTCAGCAGCCATCCATCACGGATGTCAGAGTCGATACATAGAATAGCCACGGCCCCCCCGCAGGGCCAGTATGCTGGTCGCTGCCCGACGAACACCTGGTCGAGGATGGTTTCGCACTCGAACGTGTGCTGCAGCAGCCTGAAGGACGGCCTATTCCCCATCACCCTTCTTGGCGCGGCGCAGCTGATTGCGTGCCCACCGATTGCGCGGATCAAGCGTCACCGCCTGCTCCAACGCCTCGATGCCAGCGTCTCGATCACCACTCTCCAGCAACAGATTGCCAAGCTGCACGAAGGTATCCGCCGACTCGGGATAGTATTCCAGATTCAGTCTCAGCAGTTGCAGGCCCGCCTCGACTGGGACCTCCGTGGCCAGCAGCATGAGAGACTTCTCTCCGAAATCGTAGGCGGCACGCCCGTAGTATTCTTCACGCAGACTTGTGTATTTGGCGACCATCGCCTCCACACCACCCTCGTCCATTGCCGACATCAACAGCTGTTCAAGGGTGTAAGGCTCCTTCATGCCCCGATGACAGGTCATGCAGCTGGCTTGCAGACCACCGTCGCGATTCAGGAAGTCCGCATTGATCTTCATCGTCATCTGCATCATCGTGCGGGCGACCTCTTTGTGCTCGTTCTCATCGGAAGCCCAGTCCGTCCGCCGTCCCTCGCGCACATGGCAGAAATCGCAACGCACGCCCAGTGCGGTAGAGATCTGCGACATCATCTTCTGCAGACTGTCCGGCTCGATGTCTTCGGGCACGACGGTGAGATTCTTGAATTCCTCGGGGAACCATCCCTGCCCATCGGCCTGATCGACCATCGTCAGTGGCAGGATCAGGAGACAGGCGTAGATGTGAGTACTCAGACAACGAATTCGTGAAGACATGACGGCCTCGGAAGGGTCATTGGTGGTGCACCGTGAGGGGTGGGCATACTAGGGGCGTGTGTCACCACGGGCAACTGTTGAGGATCGGTGGCTGGTTGCGAAGATTGTTCTAGACGGTGAGTGCCTCTGCCCTTTTCCTGGATTCCCCATGCCAGCCACACGACACGTAGTGCCCGACGTCGAACAACTTCGTTTCGGTCCGGAGAGTGACAATTATTGCCAGGCCCTGCGCATCGCCCTGCAGCATCGCGGCGAGAGTCTGAGCTATCGTGAAATCTCTTCCTGGTCAGGCCGCGCCTTCTCCACATGCTGGAACGACCAATGCTACTTCTGGGATAAGCATCTGAGCGCCCCCGACCCGGACGCGGAAGGTTACCTGCGAAGCGATTTCCTCACGGCTCGTGCCGCCATCGAACGACTCGGCTACGAATACACGATAACCTCCAATGCCGATGGTCTGGCAGCACATGACCGGGCCATCAACAACCAGCACGATGACAGCCCGCATGCTGACATGGCCCACGTCGACACAGGACTGACCGTCGCCGACAGTGCCGCGATGCGATCAGCTCTCTGCTCCGAGATCGATGCAGGACATCCGGTCCTGGCCCAGTTCAGCCTGTCACCTGACCGCTGGGCCCCGGAGTGGACCCTGTTCACTGGCTACGATGATGGGGGCGCCACGGTGATCGGCTGGTCCTTCTTCCAGGAGGACGAAGAGCACGCGGCCGGGATCCAGACCGAAGAGAGTGGGCAGTTCCGTCTCGCCGACTGGGAGCGGCAGACGATCACCCTGGTGCAGATCAGCGGTCAGCCCGTGGCCGAGCGCGACATCAATGCCCTGGAGAAGCAGGCGGCTCAGGAGGCCGTCACCCGGTCCCAGGGCCCGGTGGGATCACAGGCAGCTCAACCGTGTGAGCATCTCACCTGGGGCCTGGCTGCCTTCGACCGGTGGGCCACAGCGATCGAGGCGCCGGATCATACCGATGTTTCGGACCATGTCCTGCTGGGTCGCATGCAGTATCACGGGCACCTCGTCGGACATCTGGCGGCTCAGAAATGGTATAGTTGCGATTGCCTGCGTCATGGGCAGCACTCGCCCTGGACGGTTGCCAGTGTTCTACAGGCCTCCGCCGCCTGGGCCACGTTCCACGAGCGCATGTGGGATATCTGGGATGTCGCCGGTGGCTTCTGGCGCGACGAGCAGGAGGAACTGGTGAAGTTCCGATCCCAAGGCGCACGTGATCGCGTCGCCGCCCTGATCCGGCAGGCACGTGATCTCGACGCTGCCGCCGCCACCCATCTGCAGACGGCGCTGGATCGCTGGGACAGGTCACATGGCGATTACATGAATCACTGAGCGCCGGAGATCGCATCTCGGCAGATTCGGCCGCGGCGCACCGATGACTTTACTCCCACCGGTTGGCCACGATCTCGCGCCGGCTGCCAGCGCCGCCGGCGCGAGGTCGCAATCCCTCAGTCTGCCTGGGTGGGCGACGCAGCCGGATCCGGTAGCTGTGCCTGCCACTGATATGCCGGCTCCACCTTCTGCCGCCGCAGAATTCCGATGATCTGTCGCCACGTCTCAATCAGACCATTTGTCGTAGGCGGCAGGTCGTGGGCGATGGCCCTGTGCAGCCGAGCGAGTCGGTAACAGGGTACCGCGGCAAACATGTGGTGCTCGATGTGGTAGTTCATGTGCCAGTACAGGAATCGCACGATGGGATTCAGATAGATCGTACGCGTATTCAGGCGGAAGTCCGACACCTTGTCGGTGAGGCCCACGTGCTGCGTGTTGTTGCACAGGAGGAAGAGCCAACCACCGTAGGAGAAGCCGAAGGTGACCAGCACCACCCACTGCCACCGGCCCAGATACAGTGCGGCCGCTGCCAACAGGATATGGCCCACCACCATGAGACGATCCCAGCGGAACAGGCGCCTGCGGCCGTCGACATCCTCTACCGGAAACAGCGCCTGATCCCAACCCGGATTCAGGTGACCGAAGAAGCCGCGGCGAATCGTTCCCTTCACACGACCGTAGATCCCGAGGGGGTCGAAAATCGCACCGCGCAGGTAACCCTTCAGTGTCAGATACACGGGCAGGACGACTTCGCCATCATCCGGCGGATGCAGGGTGTACTTGTGGTGTTCCGCATGACTGGCCCAGAAGTGCACGGGATTATACCAGCCGAGAAAGCTGAACACATGGAGAAAGAAGACATTCAGCGATTGCGTGCGGAACACGGAGCTGTGAACCAGTTCGTGGAAGCCGTTGATGAGAAAGGAGTAGCACGTACCGTGTAGCAGGAAGGCGGCGATCCACCAGTACCACGGTTGATGCAGCGTCGTCCACCACGCCAGGGCGCCCGTTGCCACAAGCGTTCCGAGGTAGCCGAGTGTCTGCAGCGCCCCCAGGAAGTCACTGCGTCGATTCAGCTGCGCCAGCAACTGTCGGTCGATCTTGGTCCGGTGCCAGGATATTCTCTGTTTCACTTCTGCGTCGTCTGTCATGTCACTAAACTTGGCCGCTGTGAGAGATCGGTCAAGACAGCCGCATTGCCCTCAAGCAGGCCATCGGGCTTCTTTGCACCCATGCATGTGATCATCTGCGGCGGCGGCGTCATCGGCGCCTGCACCGCCTATTACCTCGCTCGCCGTGGCGCCCGTGTCACCGTCGTCGAGCGGGCCGGTGTGGCCAATGCCGCTTCGGGAAAGTCAGGTGGCTTTCTGGCCCTGGACTGGTGTCAGGGTTCTGCGCTGGATGAGATGGCCCGGCACAGTTTCACCCTTCACGGGCAACTTGCCACATCGCTGAAACGCGAGCTGGATCTCGACTGGGGCTACCGACAGGTGGAGACCCTCAGTGTCGTCGCCAGCCAGCGGCGCGATCTGAGCCATCTGGGGCAGCGTCCCGCGCCATCGTGGCTCGGCACCGGTGCAGGCGTTCACGACCGCATCGGTACGACAGACACGACAGCCCAACTCGATCCGGCCCGATTCACGCAGGCGATGATGCGTGCAGCAGAGGCGGCCGGTGCAACCCTGCGCATCGGCACGGTGGAGGGTATCGAGTTGTCTGAGGATGGCGACCGGGCGACGGCTGCTATCGTCGATGGCGAAATCCTGCCAGCCGATGCCATCCTCCTGGCTCTTGGCCCCTGGTCGATCCTGGCCTGCCACTGGTTGCCATTGCCCGGCGTCTTCGGCCTGAAGGGACACAGCATCCTGTTCCAATTCTCGCCCGCCACGGGTGATCCTGCCACAGAGGGATCCATCCATGAGGCGCCAGTCCTGTTCGCTGAGGTCGAGACAGAGGATGGTGAGATCGAGACGCCTGAAGTGGTGCCCCGACCTGATGGCACGACGTATGTGTGTGGACTGTCGAGCCAGGCCTTGATGCCCGTCGATCCGGCCGCCGTCACCAGTGATGCCGGTGCGGTCGAGCGATTGAAGAAGCTGGCGGCCACCTTGGCACCTGAATTGGCAGACGCACCGATCCTGGCATCCCAGGCTTGCCATCGACCGGTCACGGAAGACGGATTGCCGGTCATCGGGCGTGTACCCGGTGTGGAGGCCGCCTATATCGCCTCTGGGCACGGCGTGTGGGGCATGCTCAATGGTCCGGCCACAGGCCAGGCGATGGCGAGCCTCATCCTGGATGGGCAATCGACCCATGTGGACCTGACCCCCTTCGATCCGGCACGCCTGCCCCGCTTCGATCCGGACCGGCTCGAGACGAAATAGAGCGGCCCGGCGCCGGGCTCTGATCGGGCTTGAGCCATGCGATCAGATCATCGGAACAGGCCCGCAGATTGGCCAGCGCAGGGAAGGCGCCAGCTCAGTCGCTGCTGTGAGATGGTTCGAGATGGACGACGATGTCCGTGATCTCGGGCAATTCGGCCATGAGCCAGCCCTTGACCTGGTGACCCAATTCGTGGGCATCGCGCACGGACATGTCCGCCTTCACTTCCAGATGCAGGTCGAGGAAGAAACCCAGCCCGGATCGGCGCCCGACGACGCGATCCACGCCCTGGACGCGAGGGAAGGCAGAGGCCAGGCAACGCACGTGGTTGACGACGTGATCCGGTGGCATGCGGTCCAGCAGTTCAGAACTGATCGTGTACACCGATTGTGCGGCGATGACGATCATGATAATGCCGACGGCCAGGGCGGCCAGATCGTCCACATGGCTCCACGTTGGCCCCCCCAGCCAGACTGCACCCGCCCCGATCAGAACACACGTCGTGGCAGCCACATCCCACTTGTGGTTCATGGCATCGGCCCGCAGCGCATGGCTGTCCAGGTCATCCGCCTTGCGGGTCTGGTAGCGATACATCCAGGACTTCACGACGATGGCCACGAAAGCCACGACCAGTACCGCCGGATGGGGGGCCGTGTGGTGATCCGGCAATCGACGAATCGATTCGACGACGATCAACCCGCCGGTGATGAGAACACCCACCGCCATCAGTCGGGCGATTTCCTGCTCGATCTTGCCATGCCCGTAGGCGTGCTCGGAATCCGCGGGGCGTTGCGCCAGCCGCAACCCCGCGAAGAGCGCCAGTGAAATGCCCACGTCGGTCAGGTTGTTGACACCATCCGCGAGCAGGGGAAAGGACCCACCGAGCCAGCCGAAGAGGAGCTTGACCGTACAGAGGAGGCCGTTGAACACCAGCATCCAGCGCGCAGCCGCAGAGGCCGCATCATAGGGCGAGGCTGGATCCGTGAGTGGAATGGTCTCGTGATCGGTCATCGCTTCTGCTCTCACATGGGACCGGTCTTGCCGTCGCGCCTGTCAGGCTCGCGGATCCGGTTCGCATATACGGAAGCAGATTCGATCACCGGAATGCAACTGCAACACCGCCAGTGAACCCTCCTCTACGCACAGTTGACCCACCCGCCTGGGAAGTAGTGTGTATACCTCGTGAACTCACACGCGCTTTCCGCTCTGGCCCCCACTCGCTTGCAGGTCCTCACCTGCTTGCAGGTCCTCACCTGCTTGCAGGTCCTCACCTGCTTGCAGGTCCTCACCTGCTTGCAGGTCCTCACCTGCTTGCAGGTCCTCACCTGCTTGCAGGTCCTCACCTGCTTGCAGG
>JABHDC010000284.1 GCA_018673255.1 Gemmatimonadota bacterium | reverse complement strand
GCTCCGACAAGTGGACGGAATGGACCGGACCGGGTGGACGGTTTGCGCCGGACTGGATGGACGACATCACCGGAATACGCAGCCGTGTCCGGTGTCGATTGGAGCCTGGTCTCCAAGACCACGGGTGACCAGATCGGCTGGCAGGTGGGACTGGTGCACCTCAACCATGGTGATTTCGTCGGCATCCAAGAGGGTGCCTACAACCAGGTTGACGGCTCATTCAGGGGCTGGCAGTCGGGCCTCGTTAATGTGACGAAAGGTCGCTTCTCAGGATTGCAGAGTGCCTTCTACAACGAGGCGGGTGACTTCCACGGCGTGCAGTTCGGTCTGTGGAATACGGTGCAGAGTCTCGAAGGACTGCAGATCGGTATCATCAACTTGATCCGCTCCGGCCAGCCGCGTGGCTTCCTGCCCATCGTGAACTGGAACTTCTAGGGCAACCGACCACCCCCGGCGCGGATATTCCAGCCCACGATGCGCATTTGACACGATGCCACCTGGGCCGATAGCCTGCCCGGTGGAGCCACAGTCTCGTTGTCGCGGCCGATGTGGGCACACACACCGGTTGCAGGCGGTTCGTGGGTATACGCGGGCCGCCGGCAGTGGTCTGGCGGGTATACGCTCTCCGCGGCCGTGATGTGCCGCTTACCGCGAAGAGGCTCGATCTGAGGCGAGGGTCCGCGTGGCCCTCGCCTCTTTCTATCTCAGGCTTTGCGCTGTACCTGGGTCACATCCCGTACGGCACCTCGCGAGGCACTCGTCGTCATCGCCGCATAGGCCTGCAATGCTGCCGATATCGGTCGCACGCGATCGAGTGGCTGCCAGCCGTCAGCGCCTCGGTCATCCATGCGCTGGCGTCGCTGGGCCAGTTCATCATCGGAGATCTTCACTTCGATACCGCGATTCGGAATGTCGAAACGAATCGTGTCACCTTCCTCCAGCAGAGCGATCACACCACCCTCGGCCGCTTCCGGTGAGACGTGACCAATAGAGAGGCCACTCGTGCCGCCGGAGAATCGACCATCCGTCAGCAGGGCGCAGCTCTTGCCGAGGCCCTTCGACTTGATGTAGGACGTGGGGTAGAGCATCTCCTGCATGCCCGGACCACCCTTGGGGCCCTCGTAGCGGATGATGATGACATCCCCGGCTTTCACGCGCTCCGTCAGGATCGCTTCACACGCGTCATCCTGCGAGTCGAAGATGCGAGCCGGTCCCTCGAAGACGAGGATCGAATCATCCACACCGGCCGTCTTCACGATACAGCCATCTTCGGCAACATTGCCGAAGAGCACGGCCAGACCGCCGTCGGTCGAATAGGCGTGTTCGACGGAACGGATACAGCCGGTCTCAGCATCCATATCGGGTGCCTCATAGAGCTTGCCCTGGGAGAAGGCTTCCTTCGTGCGCACGCCCCCCGGGGCGACGCGGGCCCGCATCGTTGCCTCTTCACTGGCCGTTCCCGAACGGATGTCGTCGCGGGCCAACAGATCGGCCATGGTGCCCCCGGCGACGGTATGGGTATCCGTGTGCACGAGACCGGCCTTGGCCAGCTCGCCCAGGATCGATGGGATCCCACCGGAATGGGCAACATCCTCTACGTGGTATTCCTGTGAGGCCGGAGCGACCTTGCAGACGCAGGGGACTTTGCGCGACAGCCGATCGATATCCGCCATCGTGAAGTCGACTCCCGCTTCCTGGGCCATGGCCAGCAGGTGCAGGACCGTGTTCGTTGAGCCACCCATGGCGATGTCGAGGGACATGGCATTTTCGAAGGCTTCGAAGGTCGCAATCGATCGCGGCAACACCGTGGCGTTGCCCTCGCGATAGTAGGCCTTGGCCATCTCGACGATGCGCTTGCCCGCCGATTCGAAGAGCGACCAGCGCAATTCGTGGGTTGCCAGGACCGTGCCATTGCCCGGCAGAGCCAGACCGATCGCCTCATTGAGACAGTTCATGCTGTTGGCGGTGAACATGCCGGAGCAGGAACCGCAGGTCGGACAGGAGGCAGCTTCCATCTTCTCCAGATCCGCATCGGAGACACTGTCATCGCCCGCGGCGACCATCGAATCGATCAAGTCGAGTTTGGCCGGTCCCGATTCCAGCTCTTCGCGACCGGCTTCCATGGGTCCGCCGGATACGAAGATCGTCGGGATATTCAGGCGCAATGCGGCCAGCAGCATGCCCGGCGTGATCTTGTCGCAATTGGAGATGCAGATGAGTGCATCCGCCTTGTGGGCATTGACCATGTATTCGACGGAGTCGGCGATCAACTCACGACTCGGCAGCGAATACAGCATGCCATCGTGCCCCATGGCGATGCCGTCATCGACGGCGATCGTATTGAATTCGACGCCGTATCCACCGGCCGCATCAATGACCTGCTTTACCTGCTGCCCGACCGGGTGCAGATGCACGTGTCCCGGCACGAACTGCGTGAAAGAGTTGGCAATGGCGACGATGGGCTTGGCAAAGTCCTCCGTCTTCATGCCCGTGGCACGCCACAGGGCGCGGGCCCCGGCCATACGACGGCCCTGGGTTGTAGTGGCAGAGCGATAGGGAATCGGTGTCATGTCATGTCCACGGATCGGATGTGTGGCGGGCTGATCGTCTGAAGATATGGATCGGGACCGTCGTCCGGCAGGGGGCACGGTCCGCAGGTGGATCTACTCCGGGTGTCAGGGCCCCACCAATCCTGCGACTGCCTCTGGCGCCCGACGCCTTCGATTGATGGTTGGGTACGGTCTGGTGGCGGCGTGCGCGGATTGGCGAGCCTGCGGCTCTACCTTGTCCCGCCGCGATGCTCAGCTATTGCCTGGATAACTCGCAGCCATCTGCTGCGCCAGCGACTCGAAGACGGGTCCGTGTCGATCGCTCGGTCGCCAGACCAGGGCCAGGGTTCGGAAAGGTTCGGGATCTGTGAAGCGACGCACACGCAGCGACTTCGCCCGATTCTCCAGGCCCACGGCCAGTCGAGGCAGAATCGTCACGGTCGTCGAATCGTGGGCGACCATCTGTACTAGCGTCGACAGACTCGTCGCCCGGAAGTCCTCCTCCTGAGTTCCAGCTGCGGCGCAGAGATTCAACGCCTGGTCCCGAAGACAGTGGCCGTCATCCAGCAGCAGCGCCCGCGCCGTGGCCAGCTCGGATGGCTCACGCCGACGGTTGCCGCGAACCAGCGGATGTTCCGGCGCGGCGGCCACGACGAAAGGATCCCGTGCGATGACGGCGCTGGCCACATTCGGCAGTTTGGCCTCCAGGGCAACGACGGCTGCGTCCAGTTCGCCCTGCTCCAGCTGCCGCATGAGCAGGCCGGTCTTTTCCTCAAGCCACAGCAGCCCCAGACGGGGAAAGGCGTGTCGCAAGTCCGCCGCTACCTCTGGCAGGAGATAGGGGCCCACGGAAGGAATGATCCCCACGCGATAGGTCTGAGCGAAGGGATCGGCCTCCGCCTCCAGCGTATCGAGCAACAACGTGTAGCGGTCGAGCAGATCCTCGGCTCTGACCAGCAGTCGTTGGCCTTCGTCTGTCACACGCACGCCACCGGGTAATCGCTCGAAGCAGGCGAATCCGGCGATCCGCTCCAGCTGCGCGACCTGCACACTCAGTGCCGGCTGCGACACATGGCAGACCTCGGCGGCCCGGCGGAAGCCGCCCGTCGAGGCGACGGCGACGGCGTACTGGAGCTGACGCAGGGTAATGGGGGGTATTGATAGATTCATCCTATCACAAGAGTAATAACAATATATTGGATATATCAACCCGGTTTGGTGTGCTTACGCAGTAAAGGAGGACGTCATGTCCGAGAAAAAGCTCACGACCAGTGCCGGGTGTCCCGTTGCCCACAATCAGCATGTCCGAACCGCCGGTCCCCGGGGACCGATGCTGCTCGAGGATGTGTGGTTTCTTGAGAAACTCGCCCACTTCGATCGCGAAGTGATTCCCGAGAGACGCATGCATGCCAAGGGGTCCGGCGCCTACGGCACCTTCACCGTCACCCACGACATCACCCGCTACACGAGGGCCTCGCTGTTCTCTGATGTGGGCAGACAGACGGATCTCTTCGCCCGTTTCACCACTGTCGCTGGCGAACGGGGCGCTGCGGATGCGGAGCGCGACATCCGCGGTTTCGCCCTCAAGTTCTACACCCAGGAGGGTAACTGGGACCTTGTCGGCAACAACACGCCGGTCTTCTTCCTCAAGGACCCGCTCAAGTTCCCCGATCTCAACCACGCGGTGAAGCGCGACCCCAGAACGAACCTGCGCAGTGCGCAGAACAATTGGGACTTCTGGACCTCGTCACCGGAATCACTACACCAGATCACGATCACGATGAGTGATCGTGGTATCCCCGCCACCTATCGTCACATGAATGGGTATGGCAGCCACGCCTTCAGCCTGATCAATGCCGCCGGGGAGCGTCATTGGGTGAAGTTCCACTTCAAGACTCGGCAGGGCATCAAGAATCTGACCGATGCTGAAGCGGCAACCCTCATCGGCGAAGACCGGGAGAGCCATCAGCGCGACCTCTTCGACAGCATCGAGGCAAAACACTTCCCCCAGTGGGACCTCAAGATCCAGGTCATGACGGAGGCGGAAGCGGCTGTCTGCCCCTTCAATCCCTTCGATCTGACAAAGGTCTGGCCCCACACGGACTTTCCGCTGATCGAGGTGGGTGTCCTCGAACTCAATCGGAATCCAGAGAACTTCTTCGCTGAGGTCGAACAGTCGGCCTTCAATCCGGCCAACGTGGTGCCGGGGATTGGCTTCTCGCCTGACAAGATGCTGCAGGGCCGTCTCTTTGCGTATGGCGATGCCCAGCGCTACCGACTCGGGGTGAATCACAGTCACATACCTGTCAATCAGCCCCGTTGTCCTGTAAACAGTTACCACCGCGATGGCGCCATGCGTGTCGATGGCAACAGCGGAGGTAAGATCGGTTACGAGCCGAACAGCCAGGGAGAGTGGGCACAGCAGGAAGAAGCGGCTGGTCCCGCCCAGGATCTGCACGGTGCGGCCGATCATTGGAACCACTACGAAGATGACGACGACCACTTCTCGCAGGCGGGTGGACTGTTCCGCCTCATGACACCGCAACAGCAACAGGTCCTCTTTGGGAATACTGCACGAGCCATGGGCGATGCGCCGACACAGATCAAGATTCGACACATTGCCCACTGCCTCAAGGCGGATCCTGCCTACGGTGAAGGGGTGGCGGCCGAATTGGGGATACCACTGAGTGACGTGGACGTCGCCTGAGTGAAGGCAGGGGGAACTGCTGAGCGGCTGGTCCAGTGGACGGCCGCTCGGCAGTTTCCCGAATCTGGATCGTTCCAGTGCCACACCGGGTAGACCCTTCGACCCGGCTCACACGTCTTGGACGAGAACCTGTTGCAGGGTACTGGAGAGTTCTTTGATGGTGACCGGTTTGCTGATTCGACCACAGAAGCCATGGTCCGCGTAGTTGCTCATCAGTAGATCATTCGAATAACCGCTCGAGACCACGGCGCGCACCTGGGGATCGATTTCGCGCAGTCTCGTCACTGCTTCTCTGCCACCCATCGCCCCGGGGATCGTCAGATCCATGATGACCACGTCATAGGCGGTTGGCGTACCCATCGCCGACTCATAAACCCGGATCGCCTCATCGCCGTTGCTGACTTCGTCGATCACGTAGCCGAGGAACTCAAGCATCCTGCTCACGGTCTGTCTGACGATCTCCTCGTCATCCATGAGCAGAATGCGGCCTTTGCCACCCGCCAACGGTTGTTGCTGTCCGACGTCGGGCGTGGGCGCTTCCTGTCGTGAGGCGGGAAGATAGAAGTCGACGACGGTGCCAACGTCTGGGCGGGAGCGGACCTCGATGTGCCCACCATGCCGTGAGATGATCGAGTAAGACATCGACAACCCCAAGCCGTGTCCGGTCTCCTTCGTTGTGAAGTAGGGATCGAAGACCTGACGCCTGATCTCTTCCGTCATCCCCGATCCCTGGTCTTCGACTGAAACCTTCACATACAGGCCTGACGCTACGGGCACAGCATCCCTGTCGCTGAGATCTGCATTCTGTGCCTGGATCTTCAGAATGCCACCCAGCGGCATGGCCTGGTCGGCATTCAGGATCAGATTCTGCACGACCTGACTGATCTGCCCGATATCCATGTCAATGCTTCTCAGATCCGCGGCGAAATCGAATTCTGGTTTCGTGCTGGATCCACGCAGGCAGAGCTGCGTCGTCTGCTGGATCAACTCGTCGATCAGGGCCGTTTCCTTGACCGGCGCGCCACCCTTGGCAAAGGTCATCAGCTGCTGGGCCAGATCCCTGGTTCGATCAGCAGCCCGGATGGCATCCTGCACCATGTCATGCTCGTCGGATCTGTCGGCCAGTTTCTGCTCGAGCATGCCGAGATTGGCCGTGATGCCCGTCAGCACATTGTTGAAGTCGTGGGCAATGCCACCGGCCAGCAGCCCGAGGGACTCCAGATTCTGAACCTTCCGCATCTCTTCTTCGAGGCGAACGCGCTCCGTGATATTCGCGACGAAGGCAATCGCGCCATCATAAGTGCCCTTGTCATCGACGATCGGTGACGTGCCAAGCGTCGCATACACTCGTGAACCATCCTTGTGGAGGAATTCGAAGTCATGCTGGTCTTCGAATCCCTGCATCCGACGGCTCAACTGCTGTTTGCATTGCTCAACGGCCGCCGGATCCATGAAGGAGAAGAGATGGCGACCGAGCATCTCCTCCGCACCGTAACCCAGCATCTGGGCCATGTGGCGGTTAACGAAGGTGGTCGTCGAGTCAGCGTCGATGAGCCACACACCTTCCTGCGCATTCTCGATGAAGTGACGGTATTTGGCCTCGCTTACTCGAAGATGCTCTCCCATGATGTTCTGACTGATGGCACTGGCCAGCACATTCAGTGCGGCGGCAAGGAAACTGACATCATCTGTCGTGAATGCTCGCTTCTGCCTCGTGTGGACGCCGACGATTCCCCAGGGGTTGCCGCGCCCCTGGATGATGGCGCTCATCCCACTGACGATGCCATGCTCCTGCAGCAATTCGGGGCCTGAGAAGCGTGTCTCGGTTCGCAGGTCTTCAACGATGACGGGCTCGTGCGTGGAAAGTGTGAATCCCGCCTGTGAATCGATCCCGGTGCCGACGAGGGCGTGACCGACGAGGCCGTCACGCCAGCCAACCCCGGCGCGCAGCAGCAGCTGTTCGCCGTCCGGCATCAGTTCGAGAATCTTGCAGAACTCGACCTCCATCGTGTCCGCGACGCGTGCCACAAAGGCGGTCATGAGATCGCTGATGTTTGAGCAGGTCAGGGCGTACTGTCCGATGTTGGCGACGGCCGCCTGCTGACGTAGTCGTATTCTGAGCAGGTTGGACGCCTGCGTGGCCTGCAGGATGTCGACGAAGCGCTGAAAACCTTCCGACAGGATCCGCGAAAAGCGCTCAAGCAGTTCGATGTGCTGCTCGTTGAAGGCACCGGGTTTCTTGTGACTGATGGCCAGCGTTCCCTGAGAGAATGCGACGTCGAGAACGGACATCCCGGTCACGAGATCTACCGTCGCTGGAGTACAGGGTTCATATCTTGGGCGACCCGTCCGCCAGACATCGACGATCCACGGATACTTCTCCACGTTTGCTGATTCTGCCGGCCAGTCGAGGGAGACAAGATCACCCAATCTCTGCCTGCCCCGTCTCCTGGCAGGCGGTTCGAAGCCGCAACTGAAGAAGTCGTCGCCCTGCTGGTTCATGACCTGAATCGAGCAGGAATCGTGCTCAACGTCCAATGAGCCCAACTGCTTGCTGATCTGCTTCACCACATCCAGCAGATCACCAGGCCGGTCCATGCGGGCGATGCTCAGGCGCACTGCCGCGTCCGCGTCGAGCAGACGCGCCTGATGCGCCTGCTCACTGTTGAGCTTCTGAACGGCGTCGTACATACGAGCGTGATCCAGCGCGATCGCGACCAGATCGAGCAGGGGACTCATCAATTCGATATTGCGAAGTGTTGCGGCCTTCTGATGGCGTTCGCTGCCCGTGGCCAGGATGGCGACGGTCTTCTCGCCGAGCTTCACGGGGAAGAAATAGGCCGTCTTGCGGGCGAAGTCGGGCGTATTCTGTGGCCCTCTTGTGTAGCGTTTGTCAAAACCCTCGATGACCTCTATCCTGCCGCTGCGAGCAACCTCGGCCATGATATCAGGGCTGTCATCCAGATCGTAACGATTGTCATAGCGATCCCAGATGAATTCGCCATCGCCACGCCGGGACAGGGTGAGTCTCGGCAACACGAGCCGGGCCTCTGCATCGACGATGGCAAAGGTCAGAGATCGGAAGATGCCCACCTTCACGATCTGCTGCACCATCGTGTCCATGATCTCATCCAGGACAAGTGGTTTGAGGATGAGCCGGCCGATCAGATGGTAAGCCGCCAGCAAGCGTTCCTTTTCCTGCAGGTCGTGGTTCTGGCGACCCAGGCGGCGAAGGTCCTCCTGACGGCCGAATCCCTCTGACAGGACTCTGGCGATCTGCTGAAGCACTTCAAGATCCGCCGGGGAGAAGGCCTCAGGTTGTGTGCTGCTGACGGCCAGTGTCCCCTGCGAAAAGGGCACATCCACGATCGATCGCAATGGCACACGAAGATGGTCCCGTTCATTGAAGGGATCCGCCGTTTCCAGATCGGGCCTGTGGATCAGTTCCTGATCGCGCCAGCATTGCATGAGCATATCGAAGGCAGGGGATGCCAGGGGCCGGCGATACCATTCACCCGCCGGATTGATGGAGTAGGCCTCCTGTTCGTCTGGCGTGGCGTCCTCTTGCAGTAGATTGATGCTGCAATACATGAGGGGCACACCCAGCTGCTTGAGACCCTCCCACACGGCCGACAGGGTGGGGTGAATTTCCTCGCCGGTCTCCATCTGCCAGATCTGGTCTCGAATACTGGCCAGTACGTGCTGACGGTTCTCCTGGCGAACCTGCTGCGTCACGTCCTCGCGCATGATCAGGGCGCCGACCACACGCCCGTTGCCTTCTCTGAGAACGGTGGCTTGAAGACGCCAGTGCTGACTCTCACCGTCGGTGCGGGTCGATTCCCAGTGGGCCTGCCAGGGCTCAGTTGCTTTCAGCAGGTCGTCGATAAGGGCGCGAAAGCGATCACGATCGGCTGGCAGCTTCACAAAATCGGCAATGTGACAGCCGACCCGATGCTGTCGACCGACTGCCGGATCGATCTGGCGTGCCAGATCAAGGGCGGCCCTGTTCACATCGACGATGATGCCCCGTGCGTCGATCAGCGTCGCCGGCACCGGGATCGCATCCAGCAACTGCTCCTGTGTCCCTAACAGGTCAATCGTCATATGGCTCATTCATAGGTGGGGTGCAGCTGATCTGACCTCGCCGCAATAGGAGCAGGTTCGCACCGACTGGACAAAGGAGTGGCAACCTTTCCGACCAGGCAAGAGTAGAGGCAGACCAGTCCTGTGCCAGGAGCTCTGCCAGGGCTTTCGAAGGGGATGACCGGCCTTCGATTGGCCGTGTGCATCCATCTCTGTTGACATTGTGTAGAGATCTATGAGTGCTTCGTGTCCTGGAGGTGACCAATTTGAACGAACATGCACTGGAAGTTCTGGAATACTCGCAGGTCATCGACCTGCTCGCTGGATTTGCTACATCCGGCCTGGGGAAGGCCAACATACGTAACCTCACGCCGCTGACAGACCGATCCCGGGTCGAGGGGCTGATGAATGAGACGACCGAGCTGAAAGCGTTGCTCGAACCCGAACAGGAGCTGCCCCTGGGCGGACTGCACGATCTGGTGCCCATTCTCGACGATCTCGGTCGTGTCGATGTGCTGCTGGTCGAACAGATACTCGAGATCGCCGATACACTGCGGGCCGCCCGCAAGGTGTGTGCGTATCTCAGAGATGCCGGTGATACCTACCCACACATGACCCGCCTGAGCGAAGGGATCCAGACCTATCCCAAACTGGAAGAGTGTATCGAGCTCACCTTCAACGAGAATGGTGCAATCAAGAGCAGTGCCAGTGCGGCGCTCAAGAAGGCGCGCAACGAGATCCGCACCTTGCGGGGGAGAATCCGGGGTAAGCTCGCAACACTGATGCGATCACCGGGGATCGCTCCCTATCTGCAGGACACGGGAATCCGAGAACATGGTGGGCGGCCGACGCTGGCCCTTCGGGCCGCTGCCGCCTCCCGCGTGCCGGGTATACAGCGAGCCCGATCTGACAGTGGTGGCACCGTCTTCGTAGAACCGGAGGGTGTCCGCCAGATGGGACTGGAGCTGACCGGCGCCCAGGACCGGGAGCGCGAGGAGATGGTGCGCATCCTGCAGGCTGTGACGGCGCTGATTGCGGCTGAGGCGCCCTCGCTACGCCAGACTCTGATGGCGCTGGCCCACGTGGATATGACCTTCGCCAAGGTTCGCATGAGTCGATGCTTCTCAATGCAGCCCCCGCAACTCAATGACGATGCAGTCATTCGCCTGATCGGTGCGCGGCATCCATTACTGCTGGATCTGCAACGACGACAGGGCATTGACACCGTGGTCCCGATCGATGTGCGACTTGGAGATGACTTCCACACCCTGATCATCACGGGGCCGAATACGGGTGGGAAGACGGTAGCGCTCAAGACGATCGGCCTGTCGGTGCTGATGGCAATGACGGGGATGCACGTGGCGGCCGACGCCGATTCCACGTTGCCAGTGCTGGATGAGGTCTGGGCCGATATCGGTGACGAGCAGAGCATTGAGCAGAGCCTCAGCACATTCTCCAGCCATCTGACGCAGATCGGCCAGATCCTGCATGGTGCCGATGCCCGTAGCCTGGTATTGCTCGATGAACTGGGAGGCGGCACCGATCCGGTAGAGGGGGCCGCCCTGGCGCGGGCGATTCTGGAATTCCTGCATCAGAGAGATGTCCGCACGGCAGTGACGACTCACATCAGCCAACTCAAGATCCTCGGCTACACCATCACCGGTGTTGAGAATGCCTCCATCGAATTCGATCTCGAGACATTGCAGCCCACCCACAAGGTGCTGATCGGTCGGGCAGGCAACAGCAACGCCCTGGCCCTGGCTCGCCGGCTCGGTTTACCCGATGCGGTGATCGCTGAGGCTGAGAATCGTCAACAGGATGATGAGACGGCCCGTCTGCTCAACGAGTTGCAGGATGCGAAGTTGCAGGCGCTGACGGATCGCGAACGGACGCAGTCGGCACTCGTCGAAGCGCAGGGCGAGCGAGAGGCAGCCCAGCACGCCCTGGCAGATGCGCAGGCTCAGCAGGAACTGGCCAGACTCAGCAACGGGCAGGCGGCCTACGACACGTTACGTGGCCTGAAGCGGCGCATTGGGAAGATGCAGCGGGACCAGCCCTCCAAGCGTGACATGCTGCTGATGCTGGAAGGGATGATGGCGACCATCGAGTCAGAACTGGGACGGGCCCCCGAGGTCAAAGTGACACGATCCATCCAGGTTGGCGATCGAGTGAACGTTCGCAGTCTCGGGCGGGTCGGCGTACTGGACCAAATCGACGACCGAAAGAAAAGGGCCGTCGTGAGCTTCGATGCGACACCCGTCACCGTCGCGCTGGATGAGATAGAACCTCTGTAACGGATCCGATCAGTGGATCGATCGCATCTACCTGCCCACCAGGATGTCAGCCAGGATGGGCGCCAGTCCCTCGGCCAGACGAAGGAAGCCGAGATCGGTGGCGTGGGTGCCATCGACGGTGGCCTCCCCATCATTGCCAAACAGGGGCTCCCCTTCGACGTACGTAAGGCCGGTGATGCCCTCGGCGAGCAACTGCTCGTAGGCCTCCTTGAGAGCCACATTCTTGGACTGGTATGCACGTCGTGATGCTGGCAGGGCGGCGGCGGCCTGATACTCGATGTTCTCCACCAGTACGATTGGCGTCTCAGGATGAGTCTGGCGCAGCAACCGGACCAAGGGGGCCGTGCGCTCGGTGATGAGATCGGGTCCCATGTTGGGGAGACAGTCGAGGACGAATGCAGCGGGATTGAGTTCGTTGATGAATTCGGCGACCTCGGGTTGCATCTGTCCATTGCCGGAGAAGCCGAGATTGATGTGCGGCATGTCGAGCTTGCGGCCGATGATGGCCGGGTAGGCCATGCCCGGACGCGAGGCGCACCCACCCTGCGTGATGGAGGTGCCCCAGATGACGAGTGATTTACCTCGCCCAGCAGCAGCGTTGATCGTCGCCCCCGTGGGCACACCGATCTCAAGGGACGTGGTGCCATTGTAGAGGGGCAGATAGAGTATGAACTCGTGCTCTCCCTCAGGGATGCCGCCAGCCAGGCGGGCCTCCATCATCTGCTGCGTTGGTCGACCTGTGCCGATCCAGTGCCACACCTGCCCAGGTGGTTTCTGGATGGATTCAGGCATTCGCATGTAGAGATCGACACCACTCATGCCGGTGGCCGGCATGTGGTCCATGGCCAGGCCTTCGGAGCGCAGACTCCAACGGCAGGCGATCCACTCAGCGTCGGTGCGAAAGCGGATGGCGACGCCGGCGGAACTTGTACTCAGATTCCACACCGACTCGGAAACGACATCTTTGGCTCGGGCGGGCAGGCGATGGTATGGGCCCTCGGTGTCAGTCCAGCCCTGGCCTTCCACCGTGAGTTTGCGTCCGTCGACCCAGAGTGTGTCGGGCTCTTGTCCTTCAGCCGTGATCGCGGCAAGCAGCATGATCATTCCTCTCAGAAGATTCCGTGTGGCCATGGTGGTCTGGCACCCGCTCACCGATCAGCGGCCTCACGGATCCGGTTGCAGGCATCTTCGATGCCGAGGGCACGATCTGTTGCGTCGCCTCGATTGTCGATCACCACATCCGCATGGGCGCGTGAGGGTTCGATGTAACGCTGATAGCCGGGCAGTACGCACTCGCGGTTGTAGTGGAGGATCGTGTCGAGATCGCCGCCGTAGCCGGCTTCCAGATTGCGTTTCGTACGGCGCGTCATCATGTCCTCGATCTCAGCATCCACGAAACACTTCACATCCATGATGGCGCGCAGGCGCTGGTAGTGGAGGGACATGTGTCCGTCGAGGATCACCACATCCGCCTCGGCAGGCACGCTGCAGATGCGAACCATCTCCTCCTCGAAGAGTGAATCCGGACGATTGTAGTCAGGCTGGCCTTCACCGTGGAGACTCGAGAAATACGTCGGCAGTTCAGCGGCAGGTCTGAAGAACCGGTCCAGGCCGATTACCTGAACCGTCAGGGGCTTCAGGTCCTCTACGAGGAGGGCGGCGATCGTCGACTTGCCCGCGCCACTGCCCCCTGCCAGCCCGACGGTGACCTGGCCCTGGATCATAGCTGGAGGCTCCCGGTCTCGAGAGTGATGCCGAATTGATCTGCGAGCCACGCGTAGGCGATCTGCATGGCCTCGGGCGTGGGACGATGGCCGGCACCATGGTGGAAGAAGCCAGCCGCGTCCTGCCGGCCGTAGAGGGAGTAGACCCGCTGCGCCTCCTGGATGTAGTGCCAGCTGGCAGGGCGGTCCGCCTCGCCGCCGACGAGGAAGAAGGGGCGCGGCGCGATGAGGGCGAGCAGTTCGTGGTGGGCCCGCGCAAAACCGGGTGCATGGATCCGGTCGCCCAGATACCAGTCGTCGTCCCAGTTTGTGAAGCTGAAGCCGATTCCGAAATCGGAGGAGATGCAGAGACTGAAGCGAGTGTCGAGGGCGGCTGCATAGAAAGCGATCTTGCCACCCAGCGAATGGCCGATGATGCCGCAGCGGGTCGCATCGATGCCAGGCTGCTGCAGTAGCAGATCCAGAGCTCGGGATGCATCCCATGCCAGACGCCCGACACCCGTCCAGTGGGGATGATCGATCTGCAGTTGATCGGCCGCCGCCTGCCACCAGTTCATGCCCGAACTGTCCGTTGGTTCCTCCACCGTGTTGAATGGATAGACCTCCGGACACACGACGATGAATCCCATGCCTGCCACGTGGCGTCCGAACTCCGTCACCGTCACACGGTCGGGAAGTGATGTCTGTGTCGCCAGGTCGAGGCCCACCATCCGGTCCGGATCGTAGAAGGGCACCACCATGCCCGGACAGGTTGCCCCCAGTGGCCTCTTTGGTGTCATCACCAGTATCGTCTGCCGGCTGTTCGGCGTCGTCGGTTGTCGGTAGATGTCGGCCGTGTAGTCCTGCTGCTCAAAGGATCCCACATGGTCGGCAGATGCGTCGACGTCTCCACGAGCGAAATCCGGTTGGCCGATCACATTCTGCCATGCCGCCAGGATCTGGTGACGCTGGTCCGACCAGACCTCGACCGAATCGGATACCGGCAGGGGGTTGATCGGCTCCGGATCGAAGACGGCATCGGCCAGGGCAGGGCGACTGAAGGTGGGTGACTCCTGGGTCATGTATTTGGCCGGGGACGCGTACCGGTCAGGACGTTTCGTCCCGCGGATCCCCCTTGAGTGTGGGCAGTGGTTCGGGCCGTACCAATTCGCCGCCTTGCTCGTACGACTCGATCGCCGCCCAGGTGTATTCCAGCGCCGCCAATGCGTCACGACCGGAGGCGCGAAGCCGGTCTTTCGCCACCTGGTTGGTCACGTCCTCCATGAAGGCGTGGATGCGGAGCGGGAAGGTCTGGTCGAAGTCCTTGATGCCGGACTCGGTCACCTCCGGTTCCGGCTCCTCACCGAGCTGCAACTTCTCGGGCGCCGCAGCAGTGCCGGGCGCCGGCCAGAAGGAGATCTTCTCGATACAGTTCTCGATGCAGAAGGTGCCGTGCGTGCCGGCCACCTCGACACTCCACCAGCCCCCGAGGCCGAAGGTAGCGTCACCCCGCTGACTGAGCAGATAACCCACTGCACCGTTGGCAAAGCGCAGATGGATGCTGTTGACGGAGACCATCAAGTCGTCCGCCTTGCGGCGGAAGGAGGGCCGGTCCATGAAGGCCTGCACGTGGGTGACGTCGCCACAGAAGTGGCGCATCACACTGAAGGGGTGCGTGAGGAAAGCCTTCACATGGAAGTAGGGGAAACCCTTGATCCGTGAAGCGTCGGAGGCACCGCCATAGGTTGATTCACCCCCGGCGAAGCCCATCTTGTGAAGGCAGTATACCAGCTCGCCTACGTGCCCCTCGTCCATATACTGACGGGCGCGGTCGGCAGGCGGCGTGAAGTAGTGGTTCAGGTTGCAGCCCAGGTAGACATCGCGCTCGGCTGCGGCGGCGACCAGGTCGCGCGCCTCATGGATGTCGTTCGACAACGGTTTCTCGACCAGCACCGCCTTGCCCGCGTCGATGGCGGCAATGGCCGGTTCGAAGTGCCAGCTGCCATTTTCGTTGCCCCCCGTGGCCACGTCGACGACGTCCAGCCCCTCGCCGTCGATCATGTCATCCACATCGTAGTATGCCTTGACGCCGTACTTCTGTGCCGCTTCGTCTGCCCGTTCCTTGATCACGTCGCAGACCGCCACCAGGTCTGACAGCGGGTCTTGCTTGTGACACTGGGCGTGACGGTTGCCGATGCCTCGAAGTCCGACGACGCCCACTTTCAGGGCCATGGCTGCCTCTCTTGCTCTGGGTCCTGCTACAGGTACCCGCAGATGAAGCAACAGAGCGGGAGAGGGGTCAAGGTCTTCACTGCAAGGTGCACATCACCAGTTTCCATCCGGGCGGAATTCCAGCATCATGGTGTCCGGATTCTTCAGCCGATGCACCTCGCGGAACATATCCAGGTTCTGCTGCACCGCCGGAACCAGGTAACGGCCCGTGGAACCGAAGCCCAGATTGTCCAGAACGACGTGCGTCACCTGTCGACGTTTGAGGTGATCGATGAATTCGTCCGTGTCCGGGATGAATTCGTAACGGGTCACGTATTTCTGGGCATACAGGTAGAAGAGGGATGACTTGCGGCAGCAGATGACGGCGTGTTCAGGAAGATTCTCGCGAGCCCACACGGCCATCTGGAAATAGTTCCGCCAACCAGCCGGTGGCGGCGTCGCCGCCCGGCGCTGCAGGTCGGCCAGGCCGCTGATGAAGGGCAGGGCCAGCAGTAAGAGAAGCAGAGGATGCGGATGCCATCGCGTGTTGTAACGGAGGCAGAGCAGATGCATCATCATCCACAGGCCGTTGAGCAGACAGAGCAGAAGCAGAGGGATGACGGGAACCAGAAAACGGACATCGGTCCAGACCTCGGGCCAGCCGAGAAGGATCGCAGTGGTTCCCAGAAAATAGCCGAAGACCAGGTCACGATCGCGGCACAGATGGTAGAGCCCGAATCCCATCACCAGGAGCAACGCCGCCCCTGTTGCATACCCCGCCATCGAGTGGATGCGCGTGTAGTCTGAGGGTAGATAACTCAAGCAGCCACCGGGGATCTCGTGACTGACATACCGACTGGCGTTGTTGAAGATGCGGGCCACCAGATCGCCGATGCTGATCAGCCCCAGCTCCGGCCGATAGGGGTTGATCTGAATGAATCTCGACAGGTAGGCATCGGCTCCCAGTTGGCGCGCTCGGAGACTCCAGGGAAGCATGGCCAGAACGAAGACACCGCAGACTGTGAAGAGATATTTCCAGTCGCGCTTCAACAGCAGGACCACAAGCACGCCGATCAGCAGAGAGAGGCCAGCGGTTCGTATGTAGCAGGAAAAGACCAGACAGAAGAGAAACAGATAGAACTGAGGCTTCTTCAGTAGATCCGCAAAGGTCGATGAGCCAGTGTGGAGGAAGAAGACAAGCGTGGCCGTGGTGAAGAGGAGGAAGGGGATCTCGCTCATCATCATGGTGGAGAAACGGAGCAGGTGGCTGTTCAGTGCGGCACAGACACAGGCGGCGAAGGCGAGGTGATCATTCCCGCTCAGGAGTCGGAAGAGATAGAAGAGCAGCAGGATGGCCAGGGCGAAGAAGAGACCATTGGCCATTTTGACGGTGGTGATCTCGTCTGAGAAGAAGGTCACGACCACTGCGACGAGGACAGGGTACCCGGGTGGGAAGTTGGTGGCTGGAACGGGCTTGATGAAGTCGGTGTTCGTGTATCCCTGTCCCTCGGACAGGGCCTTCCCGAGCATGAGGTAGTTGGTGTTGTCGCCATTGAGATCAGGGTTCTCATCAAAGACGATGGCGCAGGCCACGAGGGTGCCGACAAACAGAAGGGCAGCATACACGTGTCTTGTGGAGATGAGCCGCAGGGCATCACTTGCAGACTGTATTTGCATCTTGCTCGGGTCAGCCGATCGCATGAATGGCAATGCGTGTGTTGATCACCAGATGGGTCGAAGATCGTCAAGAATGATACTCTGACCCAACCGCCACTGCACGAGGTGTCTCAAGTGCTGTCGACAGTTGCCTGACATCCCGGTATTCGGGGTATGTACCCAAAACTACCAGGCGGAAGGGAACGAATGCTCCAGATACCGGTCCAACCCGACTACGAGGCCCTGCTGGCCAATCTCAAGCGACAGGGGACACCGCAGCGGGTGCACTATCTCGAATTGTTCCTGGATGGCGAGATCAAGTCGGCCATCATCGAACGTTTTGGACTCGGTGCTGAGATTCGGGCGGATGATCCGAATCGACGCTGGAAGTCCGAGATCGAATTGCAGCGATTTCTCGGCTACGACTACGTGTCGTGTGGCGTCGGTGGCGTGGCATTTCCGCGTGAGTTGCTGGCCTCAGAGGACACGACGCAGCAGTCCGGTCAACGGCGCAGCCAACGCACCTGGACCGATGAACACACCGGGCCGATCGCCGGGTGGCCCCAGTTCGAGGCGTATCCGTGGCCTGATCCAGGGCAGGCCGATACGAGTGATCTGGAGTGGTTGTCGGATCATCTGCCGGATGACATGTGCATCACCGCCGGGTGCCATTCTGTATTCGAGCAGGTGACCTGGTTGATGGGGTATGAGAACCTGTGCTACCAGATCCACGATACCCCGGACCTGGTCGATGCCATGTTCGAACGGGTCGGCACCATCCTGCACGGCGTGGCTCAGGTGCTGATTCAGTTTGATCGCGTGGGCTTCCTGCTGGGTGGCGACGACATGGGATTCAAGACGGGGACGATGATCGGTGCTGACACGTTGATCGAGAAGTCCTTTCCCTGGCACAGGAAGAATGCCGAACTTGCCCACGAACACGGGAAGTTGTACCTGCTGCATGCCTGTGGTGACATGACAGAACTGATGGATTCCCTCATCGATTTCGTGGGGATCGATGCCCGGCACTCATTCGAGGATGTGATCGAACCGGTGACTCTCGCCAAGCAACGATACGGCGACCGGATCGCCTTGCTGGGTGGCATCGACCTGGATTTCCTCTGCCGCGCCGGGACCGCCGAAATCCGCCAGCGTGTGCGTGATACCCTCGATGTGTGTCACGCCGGCGGCGGCTATTGTCTGGGCACCGGAAATTCAGTGGCGAACTACATTCCCTTGGACAATTACCTGGCCATGCTGGATGAAGGGCGCCGGTACGCAGGATAGACCCGAACGACAAGAGGCATGATATGAACCCCCAACCGCTCCAGGACCGTGTCGCCATCGTCACCGGTGCTGCCCAGGGCATCGGCAACGCCATCGCGCATCGTCTGGCTGCCGAGGGTGCCCACGTGGCCATCATCGATATCGATGGCGAGGCCGCCAGGGCGGCGGCTGCACAGATCGGGGGCAAGACGATGGCGGTCACCGCCGACGTGTCTCGTGAGGAAGAGGTGGCAGAGGCGTTCAGGCAGATCATTGACGAACTGGGCGGCCTGGACATCCTGGTGAACAACGCTGGTATCGTCGGCACTGACACGCCCGTCCACGACCTGGAGGTGGCTGACTGGGACCGGGTGATGGACATCAACCTGAAGGGCACGTTCCTGTGTGCGAGGGCTGCCGTGCGTCATATGATCCCCAGAAGATCAGGGGTCATCGTGTCGATGGCATCGATCTCCGGGAAGGAAGGCAATGCCAACATGTCGCCGTATTCGGTGTCCAAGGCAGGTGTCATGTGCTTCACCAAATCTCTGGCCAAGGAACTGCTCGAACACAATATCCGAGTCAACTGCGTGGCGCCGGCCCTCATCGACTCCCCCTTGCTGGATGGAATGGAGGAGGATCGTGTGGAGTTCCTGACGTCGAAGATCCCCATGGGTCGGCTGGGGCGTCCCGAAGAGGTGGCAGCGACAATCCTGTTTCTCGTCTCTGATGAATCCACCTTCGCCACCGGTGCCTGCTTCGACGCCAGTGGCGGTCGAGCCACGTACTAGGTGCTCCAGATGCCCATCACTGACCGGGATCGTTTCCTCGCCTGCCTGAATGGTGAAGTGCTAGACCGTCCGCCCTACTGGTTGTTCTGGGGGCCGTGGCCCACAACGAAAGAGCGCTGGCTCGCCGAAGGCATGCCCCCGGATATCGACCTGCGTGCCGAACTGGGTTCGGATCCGTTGCCGGCCAATATCCAGGTCAACTACGGGCCGTGTCCGCGTATTGAGCGGCAGGTGATCGAAGAGGATGATGACTCCGTGACCTTCACTGATTCATGGGGGATCCTGCGTCGTGATCTCAAGCACGGCGTGTCGATGTCTCAGTTCATCGAGTTCCCCGTGAAGAATCGTGCGGACTGGGAGTGCTTCAAGGCCGAGCGTCTGGACCCCGGCCATCCAGATCGTCTCGCCGGCAACTGGCTCGCCCAGGCCCAGCAGTGGACAGCGCAGGGACGGGTCCTTCAACTGGGCAATTTCCCTGACGTGGGGATCTTTGGCGGTCTGCGCTGGCTACTGGGTGATGAAGAATGCCTGCTCGCCTTCTACACCGATCCCGAACTGGTGCACGAGATCATGGATCACCTGACGAGTGTGTATCTGGCTGTCTTTGCAGGAGTCGTCGAGGTGCTGCACATCGACGTCATCCATCTCTGGGAAGACATGTGCGGTCGCCAGGGGCCCCTCATCTCGCCACAGCACTGGGATCAGTTCATGGGGCCCAACTATCGACGCATCCAGGACTTCGCCCGCCAACACGACATTCCGGTCACGTCCGTCGACACCGACGGCGACCCGGATCGCATCATACCGAACATGATGGATGCGGGCGTGAACTTCCTCTGGCCCTTCGAGGTGGCTGCCGGGTGTGACGTGCGAGAGATGCGCGAGCGCTATCCGACTCTGGGAATGATGGGTGGCATCGACAAACGTGCCCTTGCGGTTGGCCCTGAGGCGATCGACCGAGAGCTGGAGCGCATTGCACCCGTCATCGACACGGGTCGCTACATCCCCGCCCTCGATCATCTGATACCCGACGACGTGTCCTGGGACAACTACCGATATTATGCCGACGCGCTGCGTCGACGGATCGGCGCCTGAAGTGGTTCTCGGACTGCTGCGACGGTCCTCTTGGCGAGCATCGCCTATTTGATCAGCACCATCTTGCGGACCTGGCGGAAGACATCTGCCTTCAGCACGTAGAAGTAGATGCCACTGGCCACGCTGCGACCATCCTGGTCGCGTCCATTCCAGTGCATGGTGTGGTAACCGGCGCGCTGTGAGCGCTCGTCGACCAGCACGCGGATCTGCTGACCCAGCACATCGAACAGGACGAGTCGAACCGGTCCGTCTGCAGGCAGAGCGTATTCGATGCTCGTCGATGGATTGAAGGGGTTCGGGTAGTTGGCGCCCAGCCGGTAGGCCTGTGGCACCAGCTGCGCCGTGGGAAAGGGGGCCACACGGTACGTTCTGCCGTCAGAACGAGCGATCAGAGCGGTGGACGAGAATGACACATCGGCCGGCTCGCCGAGGATCTGGAAGCTTAATCGGGACAGCAATCCCGTACCAGACACGGTGACGCCTTCGAGTAGACCATTGCCGAATACGATTCGTCCTGGTTCCTCCGACAACACCCGAAGGAAGGGTGCCTGGCCACCACTCTCCAGCAGATCGCCCGGCGCCAGATCGAGGAATCGGGCGCGATGGGCATCCCATCGCAGTTCCACGCCGAACGCTCGCAATCCTTCAATACTTTGAGCGGCGAGGGTGACGCTAGCCTGATGGCCTCCCTCGTCCCCCTGGGCGCTCAAAGCAAATTGTGCCACCTGGTCTTCGGCATACACCGGACTCATCATCTTGCTCGATGCAGACTTGCCGAACTGGTCTACGAAGAGGAAGAAGTCGCCAAAGTCGACAGTGCTATTGTTGTCGAGATCATATCTGGCGCCGGCGACGGAGGCCTGCTTGCC
This sequence comes from Gemmatimonadota bacterium, assembly GCA_018673255.1. The sequence continues at coordinate 3,322 of JABHDC010000284.1, read as the reverse complement.
GAAGGCCTCGATGAACAGGAAGAAGTCATCGAAGTTGACGGTGCGATCATCGTTGAAATCTCCCGTCAGAGGCTCGGCCGCACGCTTTGTTACAAAGCGACCCGTTATGGAGAATGGACCGAGTAACCCCCCTTCTTCGGCACGGGCTCGCCAGTAGTAGGTGGTGTTCTGTGCCAACTCGCGGTCCACGGTCCATGCCGTCCTCCCGGTCTGAGCATTTCCTGCCCCCTCGCTCAGGCCGGAGACGGAGGCTGCGAAGGTCGCGAAAACGGAATCAGGCGAGACCTGAATGGCGTAGGTCAATGACTGGCCGGTCTGGAAGGGCGTGGCGTTGCTGAATTCGAGAGTCGGTGTTCGCAGCGAGCCGGTTGCCGTCACTGGCGCTGGCGCTGTGGGTGCAGCGGATGCGGTGGGGCGTACGCTTACCGTGTCGCTGCTGCTCTCATTTGGGTTCGCTGCCCGGTCGACGGCGGTCACACGGTACCGATACAACTGCCCATCACTCAGCCCCCCGTCGACATAGGTTGTATCCGTAACGCGGGTGACGAGAGTCCGAAAGATACCGGTTGAGTCACCGCGATAGATGTTGTACCCGGCCAGGTCGGCATCGGTGCCGGCCCGCCAACTGAGTACCACCTGCTGCGATCCCGGCGTCGTCGTCAGGCCCGCCGGGGCTCCAGGTGCGGTCACATCTGGCCCAGCCAGGGTCGTGAAGCTGCCCACGGCACTCTCGGTGACCGGATTTCGCACCGGGTCGACGGAGCCAACCTTGTAGTAGTAGCGGGTGTTCGGGGTCAGATTGGTCACTGTGATCTCGTGACGAAGGACACTGCTGCCGTCGCCGATGCGCGCCCCCAGCAGGAGTGAATCCAGGCCAAATTCGACAAAGCTGTCCGCCGCTTCGTCGGTTTCCCACCGAACGATAGCCAGAGAATCGGCTGGGGCAGCCTGCAGATCCGACAGCACGGGAGAGGTCAAGTCAGGTTCCGCATCGGTGGTGAAGCTGTCCATGACACTCTGCGTCGGACCATTGTTGCTCACGTCTTTGGCCTCGATGCGATAGTAGTAGCGGCTCGAGGGTACAAGATTTGTCAGTGTGACCACATGTTCGGTGCCCGTGCGGGACAGGTCGCGGTGCATCGACAGGCTGTCGGTACGCCCGAAGAGGACCCGGCCCGTTGTGACCTCATCCGTCGTCCAACGCAATGTGGCCGTGTTGTCATTCTTGTAGATGATGGCAGGCGACGATGTCAATCGTGGATTGGTCAGATCGGCGGCAGAATTCGTCGTGAAGGCACCTTCGAGGCTCTCCACGGGACCGTTGTCGCTCACGTCAGAGGAAGCCACCTGGTAGCGGTAGCTGGTGCCGGCCTGCAGGTTGCTCAGCACGAGTCTGTGGGCGACGCTGCTGGCGCCGTCACGCACATTCTCCTTGAGCGTATCGACGCCGAAGCTGACCCGGCCGTTGGCCGGTTCGTCCGTCACCCACTCAACAATGGCCGACTCGTGCGTTCGAGAGGTGACCGTGGGCCCGGCGAGGATTACAGGACGCTGCGTGTCCGGCACGTTCGACGTGGTGAAGCTGCCCGCACCACCGGGCGGCTGCAGCGGGGATGCCGCTTTACCTGATCCAACGCTTGGTGTGAGCACAACTTTCCTACCGTTGGCCCCTGTGCTCTCGATGCGGAATTGATACGTCGTCCCGGCCTCGAGACCGGACAGGGTGACGAAGTGTTCGTCGGTGAAGTAGGGCGTGCCATCCACGGCCAGGTCGGCAACGGAGAACTCATCTGCCGTGCCATAGGTCCCGCCCTGGGTGCCGAAGAAGACCCGGCCCGTCGTCTCCACGTCGGTGGACCACTCCAATGCGGCAATCTGGTCCCGCGTGATGATCTGCGGGCCTTCGGTGATGATGGGGGCCAGGGAGTCGGACGTGTCGGTGGTGAAGAACTGCCAGTCGTAGTTCCACTGGCTGAAGCCGCGGGGATCTGTGGTGAGAGAATCACCGTTGGCTGCGAAGGCGACGATTCGGTAGCGATAGGCCGTACTCGCCTTAAGCTTGGCTACGTTGATCAGGTGACTGCTCGCCGTGCTCGTGATCACCGAGTCCTTGTAGAGCCGGGCCGTCGTGGTGCCACTGATATTCGAGCGGAAATTGTCGACTCGTGCGTAATCCACCCGTAGTCGCACACTCTGATTGAACTCGACGCTGATCAGCGCACTGCTCGGGCCGACGATTTCCACTGGCGGGTAAAGCAGGCGTACGGGCAGGGTGCCGCTGCGTGTCGAAAAACGGATCGCCTTCTCGTCGCGCACGTCGGCTTCGGCGGCCAGGCCCTCGAGGCCGACGGGGACTGACTCGATGGCCAGGTCGTATTCGGTGCCTGGCTCCAGAGCTTCCAACTCCACGTCGTGCACGAAGTCACCTGCCTGATCGAGTGTGTCCTGCGCCACGATCTGGCCGTCACTCACACGGGTCAGGGTGTAACGTGCGTCAGTAAGTCGATTGGTCTCCCAGAAGATCCAGGCCCACTGCAGGTCGACCTCGTAGTCGAGATAGAGGATGACGGCGGGTCGCAGGTCGGCAGTGCTGCGGGTGCGGAAATCGTCCTCGTGTGACTCAATCGAGAATCCGTCGACACTGACTGAAAGGATCTCGATCTCGTATTCGGTGTCAGCCACCAGACCGACGAGACGGACGAAATGCTCAAAGAGGTCATCAAAGTCTGCGTCGGGATCGACTGAGCCGGTGGCGATCTGCCACTCTGATTCGCCCACGGCACGGTAGCGGATCGTATCGATCTGGCCAGGTTCCACCGTTTCCCATTCGACGACCGCCCGATCGTAACCTGGCTCGATGTAGACGTAGTAGATCTCGTTCTCGAAAATGCCGCTGAATTCTTCGAAGAGGATGAGATCGTCTTCGTCGATGACGCCATCCTCGTTGTAGTCCTCGGCGTCCTCGCTGTCGATCCACTGGGACAGATAGAAGTCCTCCTCATCGAAGAAACCATCGCCGTCGACGTCGTCTGTGTCCTCGTCGTAGAGCCACTCCAAGAGAGCGAAATCTTCTTCATCGAGGTCTCCGTCGCCGTCCCAATCGATCAGGTCGTCACTCGTCAGCCAGTCGTCGTAAGACCCCGTACCGGGATCGAAGAAATCCTCTTCGTCGTCAAAATCGAAGAGATCGAAGAATTCGTCGTCACACTCGCCGAACTCATCATCGAGGTCGGGATCGTCACAGTCGATGAAATCATCGCATTCACCGAACTCATCTTCGAAGTCGGGATCGTCACAGTCGATGAAATCATCGCATTCACCG
>JABHDC010000283.1 GCA_018673255.1 Gemmatimonadota bacterium | reverse complement strand
TGAGCAGCAGCACCACCAGGGGCCGCCAATGCCAGCCATAGAACCGACGAGGCGGTCCTCGGCCAACATGGCAGAGCCGGCATTGAGGACCGAGGCATCGCCGTGGCTTGGCTGAACATCCCGTCGTCCGGATGACCATCTACGATTTGACTCTACGATTTGGCTCTACGACCTGGCTGTTCGACTTGGCTGTTCGACTTGGTAGACTTGACAACATAGATCCTGTAACTAATTGGGAGACAGTGTTATGGCAACGACATCCGGAGTTGATCTGGCAATAAGCGGGGGGACGCCGGCGGTGCAGTCGTCCGCTGAAGATCTCTTCACCTGGCCTATCATCACGGCCGAGGATGAGGCCGCGTGTCTTGACGTACTGCGCCGGGGGGCCATGTCCGGCACCGATGTGACCCTCGAGTTTGAGGATGATCTCAAGAAGTGGTTCGGTGCCAGTCATATTCTTTGTCACAACACAGGTACCGCGGCGATTCAGGCAGCTCTCTGGGCGGTTGGTGTGCGTCGCGGTGATGAGGTCATCTCGCAGAGCATGACCTACTGGGGCAGTTCGCTGCAGGTGTTCTCTCTGGGCGCCACAGTCGTTTTCAGCGAGATGGATCCCGATACATTGACCCTGGACCCAACCGACATCGAGCATCGGATCACGGAGCGGACCAAGGCCATCGTCCCCGTCCATTACTGTGGACACCCCACTGACATGGATCCGATCATGGAGATCGCCGAACGGCATGGCATCAAGGTCGTGGAAGATGTCTCCCATGCTCAGGGCGGACTGTACAAAGGCCGCCTGACGGGCACCCTGGGCCACGTCGGCGCCATGTCGATCATGTCCGGCAAGTCTCTGGCATGTGGCGAGGGTGGATTCCTGGTCACCGAAGACGAGGAGATCTACGAGAGGGCCGCTGCGTGGGGGCACTACCAGCGAACCGGATCGATTCAGCATCCGGACCTGAAACCGTTGGCGGGCATGCCTTTAGGTGGATACAAGTACAGGATGCACCAATTGTCCTCGGCCGTGGGGCGCGTGCAGTTGAAATCCTATCGTGAGCGTATGGCCATCATTCAGGAGGCGATGAATCACTTCTGGGATCGTCTCGATGGGACGCCTGGTCTCAAGGCGCATCGGCCGCCCGTTGCGACGGGAGACACCATGGGGGGATGGTATGCTGCGCACGGGCTCTACCGTCCGGAAGAGCTCGGTGGCCTGCCAGTGGCCCGATTCTGTGAAGCCGTCAACGCTGAGATGGCTGGCGCCTTCTCCGTGCGTCCCGGCGCCAATCCGCTCATGCACCTGCACCCGGTGCTCAATGAGGCGGATATCTATGGCGACGGGAAGCCGACACGCAACGCATTCACTGACCGGGATGTACGTCAGCCTGAGGGCAGCCTGCCTGTGACCGAATCTCTCCCCGAGCGCTGCTACTCGATCCCCTGGTTCAAGCACTATCGGCCCGAACTGATCGATGAGTACGCCGAGGCCTTCCGTAAGGTGGCCGAGAATGCGGATCAGATCAAGTGATGCAAGTCCCTGTACAGGAGCCACTTGCGCCTAGGCTATTTGGTTACGCGACGCTGTTTCGTGCACACCAGGATGCGACGGGGGTCAGCCCCATTCATGCTGAGGCTCCAGAAGAAGCCCTGGCCCTTGCGGGCGCTCTGGCTCGGCACCTGGGTCTGGAGATTCCGTTCAGCGAGAAGGGGGCCGAAGTGTCCGCGACGCTGTCCGAGTCTGGCGAATGGGGAGTCAGTGTGCCCTTTGGGCGTTGTGGAATCGATGGTCGCCCCGAGGAGCACGTCCGGATCTTTGGCGCCTCAGAGGCCTGGTGTGACCGCCTCGGCATGGATGGATCTGCATCCAGTGTCCAGGTCGAAGAGGGGCAGACCCTGACATTTCTCCCGGGGAGCGTGCAACGCCTCCGTGCACGGCCCCGCAACGGGGGACGAGTGCTGGTGGCCTTCCAGACAGAGGACCGTACGCCACTGCTGGGCCACGCTGCCGCCTGGGCCGGTGAAGGCGTGGCCGTGCCCGAGGAGGCCGGTGAGCGGGTCCTGCTGACGCACAGGGCCTTCGACGAGTTGGCTCAGGCGGGCGGAGCCGCGATCCGCGAACGGCTTGGTGCCTTCATGACGGCCATGGAGAATCGCCTGTCCGATGACGCCCAGGTGGCAGAGGCGCACCTTCAGGCGAAGGCCAGTGGCAGTTATTCAGCCGGGCCGGCAGATGAGTTGTTCGATCAACAGGCGGCGCTGGTGACCCAGGATGTGCTGGCGAAGATTGCGGCTGCCGCAGAGGGGCGTTTCCGCTACCCGGGGATGTTTGGCGCCGTGGCACCTCTGTTCGATCTCCTCTAGGCGAGGTCGACAGGGGAAGGGTTGGCGTGCAGTGAGTCAGGGGCTCGGCTGCATCTGAGGATGAGTCCACCCGGGGACGTGGTCGAATCGTCGGACATGATGTGAGCATCAGACTGTCAGTTGCTCGCATCTGCCGATCACCCTGATCGGCCACCCTTCGCCGTTCCGAGATGGCTTCATGATGGGCCGCTGTGTGGGATTTCTACTCCCATTTCTTGCCTCGATCATCACATCTGATGCTTCAGTTTCCACATTGGGCGAGAGTGCTCAATCTGTTGTGCTGCAGCAAGATGTGACTATAGACAGCGGCTTCATCGTGATCAGGGCCCAAACCCGGTCTCCGGTCCAGGTCCAGCGTGCCTGGCAGGTACTTACCGATTTTGACGGGCTGGATCGATTCCTGCCTTCCATGGACAGCAGCATTGTTGTGGATCGTTCAGACACTGCTTGGACGGTGCAGCAGGTCTTCACGACACGGCTGGTGCTGCCCTGGACCTTCCGTACGCGGCTGGAGTTCATCGGCGACCCGGCCCGGGGCCGGTTGCACTTCCGCCAGGTGAGCGGGAGTCTCCACGATTTCACCGGAACATGGACGATTTCACCAGGATCCACTCCGTCAGAAGTGATCATCGATTACCAGGCCCGAGCCCGGATGCGGCAGCCCATCCCCGGTTTCATCCTCCGCTACATCGTGCAACATCACCTGGCTGACATGTTGGAAGCCCTGGCCCTGGAATTGGTCGCCGAGCCCGCCCCCGTGGCACTGGGCGTGGTCAAGAAGGCTGACTCGCCCGACGGATGGCATCGATCGAGTCCGGATTGACCAGACTGGACGTATCTCCTGGATCTTCAGATAGATAGGTGGCTCTGACGACCCTGCGCATGACCTTGGCATTGCGGGTTTTCGGCAGATCCTCGACGAACAGGATCCGACCCGGCCGTAAAGGGCGACCCAGGTAACTCGAGCATAACTGCCCCAACTCCTCGGCCAGGTCCTCTCCCGCCGCCCCGTCTGCCACGAGGCAGAAGCAGACCACGTCTGAGCCCTTCAGTGGGTGTGGCACGCCGATGGCCGCCGCTTCCACCACCGAGCTGTGGGAAACGAGGACGGACTCAAACTCGGCCGGACCCACACGCTTGCCAGCGACATTGATCGTGTCATCTGATCGCCCCAGGATCCACCACTGGCCGTCTGCATCGCGCCGGGCCCAATCACCATGGATCCAGATGCCGGGTGATTTCGACCAGTAAGCTGCCTGGTAGCGTTCGTCGCCCTCGTCACGCCAGAATCCGCGCGTCATCCCGATCCAGGGTGTCCGGATGGCCAGTTCGCCCACATCGTCCAGCAGCGAACGCCCCTCTTCGTCCACCACGTCTACGGCCATTCCCGGGCATGCGGCTGAGAAGGAGGCCGCCTTGAAGGGGAGCAGGGGATTGCTCTGCAGAATGCCACCGCTGATCTCGGTCCCCCCCGTGTAGTTGATGATCGGTCGTTTACTCTGACCGACGGTTTCGAAGAGCCAGCGGAATGGTTCCGGATTCCAGGGCTCACCGGTGGAGGCGAACATGCGCAGACTCGACAGGTCTATCCCCGAAGCGCCCGCAGCCGGATCGTCGCTGGCCCGCAGGGCCCGAGCCAGGGTCGGAGACAGGCCGATGACCTGCAACTGATGCCGCTCAGCCAGTTCCCAGACACGCCCCGGGCCGGGATAGTCAGGTGCTCCTTCGTAGACGAAGGCTGTGCCGCCCAGCGCTGTGGCCCCGAAAATGAGCCAGGGACCCATCATCCAGCCCATGTCCGTGACCCAGTAGATCCGCTCCCCGGGGTGCACATCCATGCCGAAACACATATCCTGGGCGCCCTTCACCGGGAAACCGCAGTGTGTATGAACGGCGCCCTTCGGTCGACCCGTGGTCCCTGATGTATAGATGATCATCAGCGGGTCTTCGGCAGAGGTGTCGGCGGCAGTGTGCTCGGGAGACTGTGGATCCACCACATCGTGCCACCAGTGGTCGCGCCCGGTGGTCATCTCTACGTCGTTGCCGGCCAGTTTCAGCACAATCTGATGGCGCAGGCTTGGTACACAGGCCACCGCCTCATCGGCCAGCGGCTTGAGAGGAACCACCTTGCCGCGGCGATGGAAGCCATCTGCGGTCAGCAAGGCAGATGCTTCGGCATCCAGCAGGCGCTGCCTGACGGCACCGGCGCCGAATCCGGAGAACAGGGGCAGGGCGACGGCGCCGATTCTGGCAACGGCCAGCAGAGCGACCCCGATCTGCCACGTCATGGGCATGTACAAGCCGATGCGATCACCATGCCCGAGCCCCAATTCGGTCAGCGCATTGGCACATCGGGCAACCTGGGCGGCCAGTTCAGCGTAGGTCAATTCGCGGACTTCGCCATTCTCGAGTTCGGCGATCAGCGCCAGGCGCTCGGCGGTCTCTTCACTTTCCAGCCAGCGATCCACACAACTGGCCGTGATGTTCATCCGCCCGCCGGGGCACCAGACGGGGCGCCGCCAGTCAGCCGGGTCCACGTCAACGGCACGCTCGTAGGGCGTGGAGAAGCGGATATCGAGGAATTTCAGCAGAGCGTCGGTGAACCAGGCCACATCGCTCGTGGAACGGTCCATCAGCTCGTCGAAGGTGGCGATCCCATGGGCGTCCATGAACGCTTTGAGATTGCTGCGGGAGATGTCCTCAGGCGACGGCGTCCAGAGGATCACGTCGTCGAGGCTCGCGGGGTCGGTATTCATGTCGGTATCCATGGAGCAGACAGTAGCGCAGCAGGCCGATCACCTCAACTCCAGTTGACAGATCGGGTCAGTTGGCTGCACCCTCGTACGATCCCATTACGTCACACGTGAGAGAAGGTATCGATGTTGTTTCGTTCCACCGAACCGCGCGCGTATCGCTATGCTCGTCTGCTGGAGAATCTCGACGAGTCCACTGACGCCCTCATGGCCCGGCAGATCGACGATCCCACACATCCGGATCACGGTGGTTTCCGGAATCCCGATGATGGCCTGGCCAACCCCAATGGCGTGAGTGCAGCCGCCGCCTATGGTTATGCCTATCTGCTTCCCGAAGCGGCGCGAGCCGGGGATCTGGACCTGGTGGAGCGGATTGAGGTCGCTGCGGCCTGGGGACGCCGGCGGCGCACAGCTGCGGGTCGATTCGACCTGCTATCGACGAATTTCGACTCTTCGCCCGATACGGGATTCACCGTGCAGGCACTGGCACCCGTCGTGCGTGCAGCTCAGCAGGTCGCTGCCAAGGATGAGGGTGCGGCGCGAATCGTCGAAGCACTGGGCGAGTTGATGCGCACTGCGGCGCCCGGCATGGTGAGTGGCGGATTCCATACACCCAATCATCGGTGGGTGCTGACCTCGGCCCTGGCATTGTGTAGTGAGTTGTTTCCGGATCTGGCCGATCAACTCATGCCCACAATAGATGCCTATCTGGGTGAAAGCATCGACATCAATGAAGATGGGGAATTCACGGAGCGCTCCACATCCGTCTACAACCCAGTATGCGATCGCGCCCTTCGCCTGGCCGCCGAGAGTCTCGGCCGCCAGGATCTGCTGGCGGCAGTACGTGCGAATCTGGAGATGTCCTACCACCTGATGCACGAGGATGCGACGGTGGTAACAAGCTTCTCGACCCGGCAGGACCGGGGCTCGCGCGCCGTTCCCGTGGGACTGGCCGATGCCTTCTACTGGATCGCTCGTCATGAGAAGGATGCCCGATTCGCCGCCATGGCCGAATGGCTCGTGGCGACAGGTGGGCCGGGTACGCCGTGGACACTGGAGCCCTTCCTGACACATCCGGAATGGCGCGACGAGTCAGCCGTTTGCCTGGCGCCACCGGAGACATCCTACCGCAAGCCCTATCTGGCCTCCGGACTATGGCGAGTGCGCCGCGATCGTTCCAGCGCCACGGTCGCAGCCGGCATGGATTCACCTTTCAGTCTGCGCCACGGCGAAGCTGAACTGAGTGCCGTCCGGGTCTCCTCCACCTACTTCGCTACGGGGCAATTCGTCGGGGAGGGGATGGAGATGATCGACTCGGGCGCCGGCACGCGACTGACACATCCGGGTCGAAACTCGATGACACACTACCCCGAGGGGTACGAGGGACCCGTCTACTGGTTGCCTTTCGGTGACGATACGAAGGTGGACAGCGGCAACTGGAAGCAAGTCAGGCCCCAGCGGCAGACCTACGACATGCCGCCGCAGCAGATCCAGATGACCGTTCGCGAAGTATCGGCAGCTGACGGCGAGACGGCTGCTTTCGATCTCCACCTGTGCACTGAAGGGGGTGTGGAAGGCGTCCCATTCCAGGTCGTGTGTGTCTTCGAACCAGGTGGTATCATTGAGACGGGCAGTGCGATCATGGAAACACCGGCCGGCGCCAGTGCCTTCCTTCGTGATGGTGATGCCAGCTATCGTGTCGGCTCGGATATCATCCGCGTCGGTCCCGGCTCCTGCGAACACACGATGTGGCACATGCACAACAGTGTCGACGATCCGGATCGCTTCCGCTTGCTGATCACACTACGGTCACCCATCGACTACACACTGCAGATCCGCACACAGAATTACAGGGCCTGATGAAGATCATCGTACTGAATCTGGATCGCAGCACGACCCAGTCCGCGTTGCAGGATTGTTTCAGCAGCTTCGGAGACGTGCAATACTGCACGCTCGTGCTGGACAAGGGGACGGGCAAATCAAAGGGCTTCGGATTTGTGGAGATGCCACAGGCGGAGCAGGCCCGGGCGGCCATCAAGGGCCTGCATGCCAGCGACCTGGATGGCAGTATCATTCGGGTCAAGAAGGCCGAAGCTGACCCGCAGGATGAGGCCGGACCGGATGCAGAGGTGGCAGACTGATCGTGCGCGACGAAACCCCTACCCCAGGGCCGGATCCGGCCAAAGCCGACGAGCCTGACACGGCCTCGGCGCAGGTTCCGGGTTTGGAGCCGGCGGTGCAGCCGGACAAGTTGAAGCCCGACAAGCTGCAGCCCAACAATCCGCTGCACGGTGTGACGCTGGAGATGATCGTCACCACATTGGTGGCGAACTACGGCTGGGAAAAGCTGGGCAAGATGTTCAGAATCCGCTGCTTCACCAAAGATCCGAGCATCAAGTCCAGCCTCAGGTTCCTGCGCACCACGCCCTGGGCGCGGGAGAAAGTGGAGAAGCTGTACGTGCGCGATCTGGGCAGTTGACCGTGTGAATGAGCGCGCCAGATTCGCGGCGGCTGATCCAGCGCCGCGTCTGACCGGGCAGCTCTCTGGGTGAGCCGGCACGAGCATTACGCGACTCTGCTCGGAGCAGGGCATCCGACGAGGATGGGCGAACCCGTCAGGCGACGGTCAGAGCAAGATGGCGTCTCTACACGGCGTAGGCGACCGAGCCATCCTCGCGCAGCGGTGTCTGTCCCGTGTTCATCGGTGTGAAGGGCCGTTCCTGGATCAGTTCATCGACCAGTTCCACGCCGAGTCCCGGTGCATCGGTGAGTGGAATGTAGCCCCCTTCGCGACGGTGGGCGCAGCGATAGACCTGGTTGGCTTCGGATTCGTCACCCTTGCTGTATTCCTGGGTGATGAAGTTGGGAATGGTAGCGTCCAGGTGCAGGGAAGCGGCCGTGATGAGCGGCCCGAGGAAGTTGTGGGTGACGACGGCGCAGTGATAACTCTCGGCGATGGCGGCGATCTTCTTGCAGTGGGTGAGGCCACCGGCCAGGCCCACATCAGGTCGCACGTATTGCGGACCTCCACCTTCCAGCAGTTCGCGAAACTCCCAGATCGTGGTCAGGCGTTCGCCATTGCCGATGGGAACCTGCGTGCGGCGAGCCAGATCCGATTGCCCCTGGATCGAGTCGATCTGGATCGGGTCTTCGAGGAAATACAGATTGAAGGGTGCCAGTGCTTCGCACAGCGTTCGAGCCGTCATGGGCGTGAGTTTGCGATGGACCTCGATGATGAGATCCAGATCCGGTCCGCCCCCTTCGCGAGCGGCGGCAGTGAGGTCGACGGCGGTCTTCACCATCTTGTCGATGCCCGAATCGATGTGGTGAACGGGATCGAATTTGAGGGCCGTGAAACCTTCCTCGACGGCGGCACGAGCGGCATCGACCATCGCATCCGGTGTTCCAGCCCCACCCAGCAGATGGAGACGGATCTTGTCGCGGCAACGACCACCGAGCAATTCCCACACAGGGACGCCGAAGTGTTTGCCCTTGATGTCCCACAGTGCCATGTCGACGGCGCTGATGGCGCCGGACAGGGCGGTACCACGGAATGGCGACATGCGATACAGATGTTGCCAGTGATGCTCGATCCGCATGGGATCCTGGCCGATCAGATAACGCTCGAAGGCGTTGACGATCTGGCCTACCGCTTCCGGGTAACCCCAGCAGGCGGTCTGGCCGAGGCCGGTCAGGCCGTTGTCGGTGGTGATCCGAAGAACATAGCCGCCGCCGATGAAGAAGGACTCGAGCCGTTCGATCTGCATGTTGTTGTTCAGCCTCTCCTGGAAGAACATCAATTGTCAGTCGCGCTATATTACCGGGCGAAACTGGGATACGCCAGAGTTGCCACTCTGGTACGCCAGAGTCGAAACCTGTGTGCGCCAGATCTCGCCACCCTCTTGCCAGCAAAGTGAGTTGCCATGTCGCCACCTCCAGACCCTCGTGAACTGAGATTCGCGGCCCCCAGGTTGCGCCGAGCGGCCCTCGTCACCGGCGGCGCTCGCGGACTGGGGCGTGCCATGGCCCTGCGCATCGCCGCCGAAGGTCGTGATGTGGTGATCGCCGACCTGCTCGAGGAACAGGGACAACAGACGGCCAAGGAGATCGTCGCTCTCGGTCAGCGGGCGATCTTCTGCTCCACTGATGTGACGGTCGAAGCGGAGATGCAGGCGGCTGTGGACGCGGGAGTCAATGCCTTCAAGCGGCTCGATATTCTCGTGTGTGCTGCCGGCATTCTTGGACTGGAAGCGCCGTTTCATGAGCAGTCGGCGCAGCAATTCTCGCGCGTCATGTCCATCAATCTGCATGGTGTGTATCACGCGCATCAGGCGGCGATTCCCCACATGCTGGAGGGCGGTTGGGGACGTTGTGTCACCGTCACGTCCGGCGCCCGGGCCGGGTCGCCCACGCAGGTGCCGTATGCCGTATCGAAGGGGGCCGTCTACAGCCTGGTGCAATCGCTGGGGAATGCGTATTCGAGTCAGGGCGTCTTTGTGAATGGCGTCGAGCCGGGTCGTGCATTGACGGACATGGTTGTGCCGCGATTTACAGCCGAGCACATTGCCAATCCGGGCAACCCCCTGGGTCGCTACTCCGATCCGGAGGAGGTGGCAGAGGTCGCCGAATTTCTATGTTCGGAACGAAACACCTACACGACCGGTTCCGTGTGGAGTGTCAAGGGTGCTACGGGATAGGGGATAGGGGAGGGAAGAGGAGAGCAGATATGGACTACGTCAAGATGGGCAGACACGGCATCAAAGTCTCACGCGTATGCCTGGGTACAGCCTTTCGCGGTCAGGAGGATGATGCGGT
>JABHDC010000028.1 GCA_018673255.1 Gemmatimonadota bacterium | reverse complement strand
CGACGCCTCGGTCGCCGGCCGCCACGAGAACGTCTCCTTCAGCCTCACCGGCCGCCTCTTTCGCTCGGACGAGGCCGACCGCTCGCAGTACCCCGACTGGGACTTCGCGCCGCACCCGCCCGAGTTTTACAAGGAGAAGCTGGCCCTGCGCGGCGTCAACGAGAATGGCGACAACAAGGCGCAGCTCTTTCTCGGAGCCGCAGGCCTCGGGGCCCAGCACCCGTACTATACTGCGGTACTCGATGAAGAGGGCCGGCCGCTGTCCATCGAAATCACCGACCTGGGGGCCGCGGCGGCGGCTGAATTCGACCGGGCGGCGCTGGCGACGCAGGTCGGCGGCGCGCCGGTGGGCTACAGCAACAACACCGACGATTGGCTGCTCTACGGCAAGGCGCGCATCGGCGATTTGCGCATGGGGGTGCAGACCTGGCGGCGCTCGGAGGGTACCATCGGCTGGTTCCCGGACGACCGCGAGGGCTCGGCCGAAAACGGCGCCCTGTGGATCCCGCGCCACACCTTCCTCTACCTCAAGTACGACAAGTCGATCAACGACAATTGGCTGCTGACCTCGTTCACGCGTTACAAGTCGCACTCGCTCGACGAAGAGAACAAGATCTTCATCTTCCGCAGCTACGCCGGCGAGGGGCGGCGCGGGTTGGACTCGTTGGTCGACGACGTGCCGTCGGACTGGGCCGACATCTTCTTCTTTCGCATCTCCAAAGAGCTGCGCACCGAGCTCAAGGCGCTCTACTCGCCGTCGGAGCGCTTCAACCTGGTCAGCGGCGTCGAGCTGCGCAACGGCTTCATCCAGGTCAACTACGTGACCTCCTTCCGCACCCCCTTCGCCGCCGAGAACGGCCAGCCCGGAACGGTGGTCGACGCCGAGGGCAACACCCTGCAGGGCGACAACCACCACAACCAACGCGATATCGGTTTCTACTCGCAGGCATCCTACCGGCCGACCCGGCGCCTCAAGCTGATCCTGGGCGGGCGCCTGGACAACAACCAGGTGCGAGAGACCGAAGGCTACGGCACTGTGTTCAACTCGCGCGCGGCGGCGGTCTACACCCCGGGACCTTTTGTCCTCAAGGCGATCTACGCCGAAGCCTTCAAGGCCGCTTCCAACTGGGCCAAATTCTCGACCTCGCCCAGCCGCCAGCTGACCAACCCCGAACTAGACCCCGAGAAGGTGCGCAACGTCGACCTGAGTCTGGGGTGGCAGGCGGCGCCGGGGCTCTTCGTCGATGCGGTGGGCTACTGGTCGCGCTACAGCGATATCGTCGGCACCGCCAAAGTGGTGCTCAACGGCAACGAGACGACGCAGAATCAGCCCTTGGGCCAGCTGCGGATCGGCGGGGTGCAGGCCAACGGCGAATGGAAGCTGGGCGAGCACCGCGTCTACGCCAACTACACCTTCACCGACTCCAAGATCACTGAGGACGCCCAGGGGCGCAGCGTCGACATCCCGATGGGCGATATTGCCCGGCATCGCTTCAACTTGGGGGCCACGCTGGCGCTGCCCGGCCGCATGTGGCTCAACCTGCGCCTCAACCGCGTCGGCCGCCGCCGCACCGGTGCCGGTACCACGGTAGCAGACAACCCCTTCCGCTCGGTTGCGGCCTATACCCTGCTCAACGGCGCCCTCAGCTACAAGCCGCCGCTGGTCGGCGTTTCCCTGCAGCTGGCGGTGGAGAATCTGCTGGACGAGGGATACTTCCACCCCGGGGTGCGCAGCGCCGATGGCAAGATCCTGGCGGCGCGCCTGCCGCAGAACCCGCGCAACGCCGTGCTGCGCCTGCGCTACGACTTCTGAGCCGGGCCATGGACCTACGCCGCCTGCTGCGCGACGCCTTGAACATCCACCCCGGCGAGGGCTTGCCCATCGCCCTGCTGGGGGCCTATTCCTTCCTCATCGGGATCTTCCTGGCCTTATTCATCTCGCTGGCCAACGCCTCGTTCTTGGCCGAATTCGGCGTCGGCTACCTGCCGCACGGCTATATCGTCACCGGGGTGGTGGGCTATCTGGCGGGGGCGACCCTGTCGCAGCTGCAGCGCCATTTGCCGCTGCGGCGGCTGCTCTACTGCGCCTTGGCCCCGGCGCTGGTGTTGACGGTAGTCTACCGCGTCGGCGCGGCTTTTGTGCCGGCCCACTGGCTGGCCTTCGCCATGTTCGTCAGCATCGGCCCCTTCATCACGCTGCTCTATTTCATTCTCCGCAGCCTGGTCGGCTGCCTGTTTGACCTGCGCCAGGGCAAGCGCCTCTTCGGCCTGATCAGTAGCGGCGACGTGGTCTCGTCGATGATCGGCTTCTTTTCGGTGCCGTTGCTCATCCGTTTCTTCGACGACGTGTCCGATCTGCTGCCGCTGGGGGCTGCGGCGCTGGTCGGCTGCTTCTTTGTGCTGCACCAGATCGGGCGCCGCTACGCCGAACAGTTGGGGAAGGCCGATTTCGACGAGGGGCAGGTAGAGACCGGCTCGTTCGCCGAGCTGGCGCGCCAGCGCTATTTCGTCTGGCTTTTCCTGCTGTCGGCGGCCACCATCGTCGGCTTTTACTACATCGATTACGCTTTTCTGGGGCAGTTGCGCGTCCGCTTCGAGGACAAGGCCTACCTGGCGCAGTTCATCAGCGTGTTCTACGGCATCATCCGCATCATCGAACTGGTGTTCAAGACCTTCCTCTCGGGGCGTCTGCTCGGGCAATACGGGTTGCGCTTCGGCTTGGTCAGCATGCCGGCGCTGCTGTTGGCCTGCGTCGGCCTGGCCTGGGTCGCCAACCTGCTGACGGGGGCGTCGATGACGCTGCTTTTCTTGCTGATGGCTTTCGCCAAGCTTATCGAGCGGGTGCTGACCAAGTCGCTCTACGACCCTTCGTTCAACAGTCTTTACCAGCCGATTAACCCCGGTCTGCGCCTGGCGGTGCAGACCAAGGCCGAAGGCATCGTGCAGCAGTTGGCCGTGGCCCTGGCCGGGGGCACGCTGCTGCTCCTGGGGCGCTACGGTTCACTCGATTGGGTGCTCACGGTGCTGGTATTGCTGATGGCTGCCTGGTTGGGCGCGGCCGTGCTCATGTACCGCGAGTATCGCCTGACGTTGTTGCGCAACCTGGCGGGCCAGCGGCTGGGCGGCGTAGACAACAGTGCCAGCGACGCTTCCAGCGTAGACAACAGTGCCAGCGACGCTTCCAGCGTAGAGCTGCTGGCCGAGACCTTGGGTGAAGAGGAAGAAGGGCCCTGCCGTCGGGCCCTGGGGCTTTACGAGCGGCTGGCGCCAGGGCGAGCGGGGGCGGCGGCCGTGCGGCTTCTGCGCCACAACCTGCCGGCGGTGCGGTGCGACGCCTTGGGCGTCGTGGGACGCGTGGGGGCGCCGGCCCTGCGTCCGTCCGTGGAGCATTTGGCAGCTGAAGACCCCGACGACGCCGTCCGGCTAAAGGCGGTTGAGGTCCTGCAGGGCCTGCCGGGGGCGGGAGACGATATAGCGGTACTGGCGGTTTCGCCGTCGGCGACGGATCGGGCTCGGGGCGCGCGCCTGAGCATCGGCGCGGGCGAACGGGCCAAGGACTGGTTGGAGATGCTGGCCATCGATCCCGACATCGCGGTCCGCCGCGCCGCGCTGGCGGCCACCGACGCCGAGTCCGGCAGCGAAAAACTGTGGCAGGTGGCCGTGGAGGCCTTGGCGGATCCGCGTCTGGCCCCCGCCGCCGCCGCCGCCCTGGGGGTGGGAGGAGAAGCGGCCCTCGCCGAGCTGGAGGAACAGGCGCCGGCGCTGGACGCGCGCGGCGTCGGCCGCGCAGCGCGGATCTACGGCGAGATCGGAGGGGGCAGGGCGCACGCCCTGTTGCTGGACAAATTGGCATATCCCGACAAGGGCGTGCGCGCCAACGTGCTCTCGGCCCTGCGGCACGCCGACTACCGTGCCAGCGCCGACGAGGCGTCGCGTTTCCGCCAACTGGTCGCCGACGAGGTCGCCGCCGCCGCCTGGGCGATGGCGGGCATCATCGACTTGGGGGAGGGGGCCGGGCGGGTGCGCCGCGCCTTGGGCGAAGAGTTGGACACTCGGCGCGAACGTGTTTTCCTTCTCCTCGGGCTGCTGTACGAGCCGCGCTATATTCGCCTGGTGCGCGACAGCTTCAGAAGCGGCAGTGCCGACGGCAAGGTCTACGCCCTCGAACTGATCGACGTGTTCCTGGACCAGGAGCTCAGGGCGTTCGTCTTCCCCTTGTTGGAAGAGTTGCCGCTGGCCGGCCGCCTGCGCCGCTTGGAGGCCGAGTGCCCGCAGCAGTTCCTGGAGCAGACCGAACGCCTGAAGAATATCGTCAACGCCGATCCGGCCCTGTGCGATCGCTGGACCAAGGCCTGCGCCCTGGAGGAGTTGGGGCGACAGGGGGCCGTCCTCGACGAACAGGTGGCTCACATGTTCAATCCGGAGCCACTGCTGCTCCAGACCGCGGCCTGGAGCGTGTACCGCAACAGCCGCGTAGCCTACGAGCGCGCTGTCTCTTTCTTGGCCTATCCGGTGCGCGGCGCCTTGGGCGCCGCTCTGGCGCTGGGCGAGGAAGAGGGCGGTCTGCTGACCGAGCGCGTGCGTCTGCTCAAGTCTTCCGACCTGCTCCGGGCCGTGCCCGAAAACTTGCTGGTCGACCTGGCGGCCCAGTTGCGCCGGATCGGAGAGGGAACCGAAGGCCAGCCGGATAGGGGCGACCTCTACTTAGTCTGTGGTCCGGAAGGCCAAGCGCGCTGGGTGGGCGGTCTGGGGGGCGAATTGCCCGTGGGCCCGCCGGCCGACAACGGAGACGGCCCCTTATTTGCGGTGGGGCGGCACGGGTTGGACGATCTGGCCGCCAACCATCTGGCTGCCGCCGCTGCCCTGGTGCAAGGCGGCGGCGCGCTGCCGGCGGCCCAGGGCGCGCATCTGCCCAGCAACCCGGCAACGAGGTGATTCATGGCGAGTCGTAAAATCGGTGGTGGCATCTTGAAAAAGAGAAGAGTGGTGTTGAAAAAGAGAAGAACGGTGTTACTGCAAGCGGCGCTGGCTGTTTTGCTGGCCTTTTCGGGCGGCCCGGCCGGCGCCGAGGGGCGGGCCAATTGGCAGAGCTTCTCCCAGAGCGATGGACTCGCCGGCGCCAAGGTGTCGGCCCTCTGCCAGGACCGTGCAGGGCATCTGTGGGTGGGCACGAACGGAAACGGGATCAGCCGTTTCGACGGACAGGAATTCGTAAGATTCACGGTCGAGGACGGCCTGGCGAGCAATTTCGTCCTCGCCGTCTATGAGGACCGCTCGGGGCATTTGTGGGTGGGCACGGACGGAGGCGGTGTGAGCCGCTTCGACGGGGAGGCTTTTGTCAACTACGGCGTCGAGGACGGCCTGGCAAGCGCTTACGTACCGGCCATTCTGCAGACCGGCGACGGGGCCATGTGGTTTGGCTCGGGGGACCCGGCGCTGCAGCACGGGGGGGGTGTGAGCCGCTTCGACGGGGAAGGCTTCGTCCCCTTCGGCACCGGAGACGGCCTGCCGGGACGGTGGGTCGGCGCGTTGTACGAGGATGCCGCCGGCAGCCTGTGGCTGGGCACCGATCGGGGCCTGTCGCGCTTTGAGAACGGGGGTTTCGTTTCCGTAGGGCGCGGGGTGGTGTGGGACGTGTTGCAGGACGGCGACGGAACCCTGGTTTTTGGCAGCAATCGCGGCCTGGTCTATTGGCGCGAGGGCAAACTCAATGGCCTGGACCGCAACGACGGCCTGGCGCACAACAGCGTGCGCGCCTTGGCGCGGGCGGCGGACGGTAGCCTGTGGCTAGGCACCAACGGCGGCGGGCTCAGTCGTCTTCGCGACGGGCGTTTTGTCAACTACAGCGCCGCCTCCACTGAAGGCGGCTTGGTGCACGATAGGGTCACGGCCCTGTTGGCCGACCGCGAGGGGCACCTGTGGGTGGGCACGGACGGCGGCGGCCTCAGCCGCTTCGACGAGAGCTTGGTGACCTTCGACGGCCGGCACGGCCTGGGCGACAATCTGGTGGTCTCGGCATTTGAGGATAGCCATGGCTTCCTGTGGTTCGGCACCGATGGCGGCGGGGTGAGTCGCTACGACGGTGAATCGTTCCGCACCTTCACCGACGCGGACGGCCTGGCGGGCAACAGCGTGCGCGCCATCGTCGAGGCCGCGGATGGCGCCCTGTGGTTCGGCACCGACGGCGGCGGGGTGAGCCGCTACGACGGCGAGTCCTTCCAGACCTACAGCGTCGAGGACGGCCTCGCCAGCCCGCACGTCTATTCGGCCCTGCGGGCGACGGACGGTTCGCTGTGGTTCGGCACGGGCAGCTTTGCCGTGCCTGGACGCGGCGTCAGCCGTTACGACGGGTCCTCCTGGCGCACCTTCGCCGGCAGCGACGGTCTGCCGGACACCACAGTCTCGGCTGTCTTCGAGGACGCCCGGGGCCGCATATGGCTGGGTACCGGAGAAGGGGTGAGCCGCTACGACGGCGGCCGCTTCGAGAACTTCGACACCGCGCACGGGCTGGCCAACGACCGGGTGCGCTGCATCGTCGGCGACGAGCAGGGGCGTGTGTGGTTCGGCACTGAGGGCGGGGTCAGTCGCCTGTACTACGACGAGGCCGGCCGGCCGCAGGTGCAGGTCTTCACCACCGCCGACGGCTTGGGGGACAATCTCATCCGCTCGATTGCCCAGGACCGCGAGGGCAACCTGTGGCTGGGCACGCTGGGCGGGGGCGTGACGCGTTACGACGGCCGTGTCTTCCAGCAGATGACACAGGAGGACGGCCTGGCGCACAACGGCATCTATGCCGTGGTGCAGGACCGCGGGGGCGATATCTGGTTCGGTACGCTGGGCGGGGGTGTGACGCGCTACCGGGCGTCGTCGCCGGTGCCGCCAGGGGTGGTCATCGACGCGGTCATCACCGACCGCGAGCACGTCGGGGTGGATTCGCTGACGGTGCCTTCGAGCATCGGCCTGGTAGCCGTCGAGTTCCACGGCGTCAGCCTCAAGACCCGCAGCGGCGCCATGGTCTACCGCTACCGCCTGCGCGGCTACGGCGAGGAAGAATGGCATACGACCCGCCGCCGCCGCGTCGAGTACCAGGACCTGCCGACGGGCAGCTACGTCTTCGAGCTGGAGGCCGTCGACCGCGACGGGGTCTACTCGGCCGAGCGGGCGAGCTTCTCCTTGCGGGTCTTTTATCAGCCGATGTCAAGCCTAGTGAGCATCGAGGGGCTGGAGTTGGACGACCTCTTCGCCTCGTACTACAAGACCTATACCGAAAGGCCGGTGGGGGCGGTCACGATCGTCAATGCCGACCCTAACCCGGTCGAGGCCAAGCTCAGCTACTATATCCCCGGCATCATGGAGCGGCCGACCGAGCAGAGCCTGGTATTGCAGCCGCAGACTTCGGTGCGGGTCCAACTCTACGCCGATCTGGATCCCGGGGTCCTCGAACTGCGCGGCGACGAGGCGGTGCAAGCCCAGGTCGAGTTGTCCTGCCAGATCGGCGAGCAGCACCGCACCCTGTCGGTCAAGGAGGCGCGCACCCTCACCCTCTATGGCCGCGGCATGCTCAGCTGGGACTCGCTGGGTAGGGCCGCCGCCTTTGTCACGCCGCAGGACGGGCACGTCGCCGCTTTCGGCCGCGGCCTCTACGACCGCTATCGCCACCGTCTGGTGCGCGACGCCAGCGACGGCAATATACCCACCGCGATGCTGTTCTTCGAGGCGCTCAACGCCCTCGGGATCAAATACGCCCAGGATGCGAGCTCGCCCTATTCTCAGAGGCGCGCCGATCGCTCTGCAGTGGACAATATCCAGTTCCCGCCGAATTGCTGCAAAGCCACTTGGGGGACTGCGACGACTGTACCGTGCTCTACTGCTCTCTGCTGGAAAACCTCAATATCGCCACGGCATTCATCGACGCGCCGGACCATATCCTGATGATGTTCGATTCGGGCGTCCCCTACGCGCGGCGCCACGGCCTGCGTTTGGGGCGCGAACGCTATATTCGCCGAGGTGACCGCTACTGGATCCCGGTCGAGGTCACCAAGCTGGGCGAGGGGTCCTTCATGGAGGCGTGGGATTCGGGCATCAACACCGCCCGCCGGCTCTTGGCCAGCGGCGATTTGAGCATCACCGACGTGCGCCAGGCCTGGGCCGATTTCCCCTATTCCCCGCCGGCAGACCTGGGCGATTCGGTGATCGATCCCCCCGGCGGCGAGGCCTTCGAACGCTCCTTTTTCGAGGGTATGCGGCTCTTCGACGTGCTGCGGCGCGACTACGTCAAGCGGCGCTATATCCAGCCCCTATCCGCCGATCCGGGCGATCACCGGCTACGCCTGGGGCTGGTGCGCACCAAGATTGAGTCGGAGGACCTCAACGACGCCCTGGTCATAGCCATGCCGCTGCTGGATACCGAACACGCCGCCGAGGCGCATTACCTGATGGGCTGCGCCCATGCCGGCCAGGACGATTTGGCGCAGGCTATCGCCTCCTTCGAGCGCGCCGCCGCGCTCAAACCAGAGAACCAGTTTTACAAGGGCGGCCTGGAGGTCCTGCGGCGAGAGGCGGCGGCCGGCCCCTGAGAGCGGCCTTGCGCCCCGAACGCGAGCGAGCGGGTGAAGTAGGCCGACTCGGCTCCAGCACGAAGTGCACCGCTGGCTGTCCTCTATCCGTCCTCGCCGTGCCACAGGCTGCGCATCTGCGAGCTGGTCTCCATCAATTCATCCAGCGTGCCTACGGCGCCAATACGTCCCTCGTGTAACAGGATGATCTGATCCGCGCGCTGCAGTGCCGGACGGCGATGGGACACGACCAGACAGGTCTGGTGGCGGGCTTCGAAGAGACGCTCCCAGAGGGTGCGCTCCGTTTCCACATCCAGAGCGGACGACAGATCGTCGAAGACGTAGAGCTCGGCATCGCGGGCGAACATGCGAGCCGCGGCGGCACGCTGAATCTGTCCGCCTGACAACTTCACGCCACGGGGGCCGACGGTTGTGTCGAGACCCCGCTCAAGGGTCGGAATATCTTCCTCGAGGGCTCCCATGCGCACGGCGGTGGCGACCACCTGTTCATCCTCGGGCAAGCCGAGCAGGATGTTGTCACGCAGACTCTCCGAGAAGAGTCGCGGTACTTGGGGGGTGTAGGCGCAGCGTGGGGGCAGGAAGTGATCCTTGGGGACTGCGACACGCTCACCATTCCACAGGATCTCCCCCGACTGCACAGGCAACACGCCCAGTAGCGCGCGCACGAGGGTCGTCTTGCCCGAACCGATCCGGCCCGTGATGACCGTGAACGACCCCCGTTCGATTGTCAGGTCGATCTCGTGTACGCCGTTGGTTGAGTCGGGGTAGACGCAATTCAGCCCGCGTACCTGCAGTCGTTCGAGACGGTGGTCGGCGGCCGGTTCCGGTGGCGGAATGGGTGGCAGGTCCTCTTTCAGGTAGACCGGGCCATACTCGACGAGGGGCGCCGTTGAATCGGACTCGATCATCGATGCCATACGCCCGAAGGAGACCTCGGCACGGCGGTGTTGCGCCATCACGCGGCCGATGAGCGATCCGGATCGAGCGACTTCACCCACATAGGTGGAGAAGAGGACGAAGTCGCCCACTGTGAAGGTGCCGTCCTTCATCGCCTGAGCCACCATCATCAGGATCACGCCTGTCGCCAGATGGGAGATGTTCACATTCACGGAGAACAGCATCTGGTTGAAGATGTTGTCGACGAGGGTCGACTGCCGTCGTGCGTCATTCAGCTGACGATAGTGGTCGACGGCCTTGCCTTCGGCGGTGGCCACCTGCAGTGCCTGGACGGACTGGAACATTTCGTTGGCGAAGTTGGTCGACGCCTCGGTCGCGGCACGCTGGGCGGTGCGGTATTTGACGATGTGTTTTCGTGCCACGTCGACGATGGTGACGATCAGCACGGCGGGTGCGACGGTGACCGCTGTAACCCACACATCGATCTTCGCCATCCAGGTGATCGCCAGGGCGGCGAAGACCAGATTGCCCCACAGATGGATGTATTGCTCGAGGTAGCTGACGACAGCATCGACATCGTCGCGGAAGCGATTCGTCGTCTCCCCCGAGGAGGACGAGATCCTCATCGGATTCTGCACGGCCAGGACGGCTTCCAGCAGGTTCTTGCGCAACAGCGAATTCACATGGTACCACCAGCGATTGCCGATGATGGTCGCCATGAACAACACGCCGCGGTCGCTCAATTCCAATACGACGTACAGGGCCACGAGGGTCCACGCCGTGAAGCCGGCTTGCGCATCTCCCGTGATGATGTCGAAGAAGGCCTTCATGATCAGACCCGTGGCAAAGGGCACCAGATCGTCGATGCCACGGAACAGGATCGTGCCGAGGAATTGCCACGGTCGGTAACGGATCAATCGCCAGGCGGTCTGCCCCGTCGACAGAGGTGCCTCCGACAGGGGCGCATCCGACGGGGGCGTGGTCGTGTTGGCATCGTGCACGGTTGCGCTCATGCCGTGTGATCCTCCAGGCCGACCTTCAGCAGGCGCGCGAAGTGCGAAGTGGGATCGTTGGCCAGTGCGTCTCGTTCGCCGTGCTCCAGGACCTGCCCGTCATCGAGGATCATGATGTCGTCGACGCGTTGCACCGTGGCCAGATGGTGGGCGATGACAATCGCCGTCCGGCCCCGCAGCAATTCACCTACCGCATGCTCGATGCGGCGTTCTGTCTGCGGATCGAGACGCGAAGAGGGCTCGTCGAGGATGACCAGGCCCGGATCCTTGAGGAAGACACGGGCAAAGGCGAGCAACTGCGATTCGCCGGCAGACAGGCCGCCAGCGGCGATCGGCGAATCGAGCCCCTGTGGCAGGGAGGCATACCAGTCCCCCAGATCGAGGGCCTCGATGGCGCTCAGGATACGCGCATCGTCAATGCTGGCATCGAAGAGGGAGAGATTCTCCCGCACTGTGGCACGGAAAATCTGCACGTCCTGGGTGACCATGCCCACGTGCCGCCGCAGGTCTTCCACCGACAGATCGGTCAGCGCTTCGCCACCCAGGCGAATCCGGCCACCCTCTATCACATCGTAGAAACGGAAGAGCAGTCGTGTGAGGGTCGTCTTGCCGCTGCCCGTGCGTCCCAACAGACCGAGGGTGCGCCCCGGGGCGAGATGGAAATTCACATCACGTAGAACGGGCGAGCCGGCGAAGTAGTCGAAGTCGACGTGGTCGAAGTCCACCGACAAGGCGCCGGTTGGCAAGTGCTGGTCACCATCAGGAATGCGGGACTGAATCCGGTGCAGAGCCTCAATGCGTTTGAAGCCTGCCGTGGCTCGCTGCAGATCATTGATCTGCTCACTGATCTGGTGCAGGGGGAAGCGCAGCAGGGTCGTGTACTCGAAGACCAGATAGACCGTGCCGATCGAGAATTCACCCTTTTCCCACAGCCAGTAACCCATGCCCATGGACATGGCGTGGCCGAAGGCGAAGAGGATGGTCGTGATCGATCGCAGGATCGCTCCCATGACGGCGGATTTCATCACGCGACCATAGGTGTCACGATTCACCCGGAAGAAACGGTCGAGGATGAAACCGACGGCGCCATTGGTGCGCACGTCCTCGATCCCTGCCAGGCGTTCCTCGAGGTATCCGTAGAGGCGGGAGAAGCCCTCGCGTTCACCGGCATAGATCGGCACGGCGATGGAACGCGTCAGGTTGATGACCATGAAGGCGACGAAGGCGAAGGCGGACAGGGCCAGCCCGATACGCCAGTCCTCGTGCCAGACGAAGCCGAGAACGCCGATCAGCAGGAGGCATGCGCCCACGACCTGGGCGGCGAAGGCGGAGAAGAAGTTGGAGAGTGCCGTCGTGTCGCCGTCGACGCGTTCCACCAGTTCGCCCGGTGTGTGGGCACTGTGGAAACCCATATCGAGTCGCAGGCAGTGCTCGGAGAGTTCGCCTCGCATGCGATTGGTAGCGCGCCAGCCGACATCCTGACCGAGGTAGCTGCTGCTGAGGAAGAAAATCTGTCGTCCGAAACCGGCGATCAGGTAGAAGCCGGCGGCCCACATCAAACTCTCGAGGGGCCCGTCCTCCAGTGCCGTATCGATGAAGAAGCGGCCGATCTGGGGGAAGGCCAGACGTACGGAGATGTAACCGAAGATGCACAGGGCCAGCAGGGCAACACGGATCTTGTGGGGCGAGAGGTAGCGCCCCAGCAGGCGCAGATAGGCGAGGACCGAAACGCGTTCCTGCACCGAGCCTTCCGTGTCGATGTGCGCTTCGGGGTCTGCGGTGGCGCTGCTCAGATCAGCCTTCTGTCCGGTTGGAGTCGTTCATGGGTGCACGACAATTACACCATTCGACGGCGCCGGGCAAGCTGAGCACACCGGAGCACCTGTCGACAGGAGAAGCCTCCGGTACGCACGGCATGCATTTCCCCTCAGGACAGTAACAGATCGGGCAGCTCTGACCAGTGATCGATCTCGAAGGTGGCCTGGCCCTCACTGGTGGACAGGACCGATCGGAAGAGGATCGAGTCCCAACCGGCATTTGCAGCTCCGGTGACATCCTTGTCGACACGATCGCCCATGTAGATGAGTCGCTTGCCGACCATCTGTGAGCGCTGCTCAGCAATTCGAAAGATCTGCGGATCTGGTTTCTCGACACCCTCGTCGCCGGAATACACGCGATCGGAGAAATGCTGCAGCAACTCGACACCGCGAAAGTTGCGGTCCATCACCCAGCCGGGCACGTGCGTGTTGGCGATGATGCCCACGTAGAGACCGGCGTCAGTCAGATGCTGAAGTGTTTCGGCCACGCCGGGGAACAACCAGGATTGGAAGCGCGGACCCGACAGGACACCGGTGACATAGACCACATGGTCGCGTCGCGGGGGAGCGCCGAGCCGCCCAAAGAGGGAGTGAACCAGCGTCTCCTCGGTGTAGCCAGGTGGGCTCGTGCGGCCTTCCTCATGCAGTTGCCGGATCTGCTCGGTGACTTCGTCCAGGGTGGCCGAGATACCCAGCCACCCCAAGGCCGCATGAGCCCGCTGTGCCATGTTGGCCGCGACCTCGGCGTGGCTTTCGTCACCAGATCCGGAGCCATCGAAACCGTAGATTGTTCCGCCTGAATCGAAGAAAATGCCATCGTAGGCCATGTCAGTGTCCTTGTTCCATCAGGGAAAGTCTGACCCCGACGGGTAGGTGATCGCTCAATGATGTTTCGGCGTGATTCGGCATGTCGAATGGATCCGGGGTCACCAGTGCCTCGGCCTGCACCTGGCTGGGATCGATCCACACGTAGTCGATCCGCCGAACACCGCTCTCCTCTGGGTGCGGTTCGTGGAATCCTGCCTGCACCATGTGATCATAGACGCGGCTGCTAGCGGGCGCATTGAAGTCGCCAGCTATGACCGCCGGTGATCCGACCTGTCCGAGGGCGGTGGAGATCTCGCCGAGACGAATCGGTTCGCCCTGGCCATCCGGGGCGAATCGATTGCTCGACAGGTGCAGGTTGATCACGCTCAGTTCGTGGTCGCCGATCGTCAGCACCAGGTGCATGCAGATTCGCTCAAAGCGCCTACCTGCGGGCGTTGTGCTCGTGGTGAGATCCTTCACAGAACCGTGGAGATCACGACCCCACAGGATGCTGCCACCGTATGCAGGTCGTTCGCCGCCGGGTACGTAGTGGCCGTGCATGTCCAGGGTCTCGGCTAGGGCAGTGGTCACATCTGGATTCGGCACCTCCTGAAGCAGCAACACATCCGGTTTCAGCGACCGGAACAAGTGGGTCAATGCGTCCAGGGCCTCAGGATGTGGAATCTGACACTCCTCGCCCCACAGACTCGGTGCGCCCTGAAACCAGTAGGCATTGTGGCTCCACAGGATCATGGGACAACTCGCTGTGTGTCCCGGGCGGCGACGATTCTGGCCAGTTCACTGCAATTCGTCCATTGCACCTGCTCGCCCCAATTGGCCTGCCCACGACGGCAGACTTCCTCCAGAATCTTGAGTCCCGTTCGCCGACCATTGCTGAACAGGCTCTGCCAGTGGGTGACCAGGACCATGGGTGTTCCTGCTGCCTGCAACTGCGTCAGACGGCCTTCTCGACCATCCTCGGTCAGGTAGGCATCGGCGATCGAATGGATATAGGCATCATCGGCACGAATCGACTCCATCGTCTGCCACAGAAAGTCGTCCACCTGAGCCCAGAGACTGACGAGCCATCTCTCATCCTGGCGCCAGGCGACGTGTGAACGAAGATCCGTGCTGACACAATCCGCATGCAGGAAATACCACGTCTGTTCGACACCGATCCCGGACATGGCCTGACGGATGGCGAGGCGATACTCCTCCTCCACACCGATACCGAAATCCCAAGGGGACGTGACGCCCGTGGGCGACAGCCCGACGCGTTGCAGGATCTCAAGGGCGTGCGTGATGTATGGGGTCATCGTCGAGGCTGTCTGCTCTTCTGCCCAGTTCCGCTCATTCATCGACAGGGGTGTCATCGTATCCAGGTCGAGCGCGCGAGCGTGGGTGAGGATCTCAGGCGTGATGTCCATATGGGGCGTCACTCGGCACCTGACCAGATCAATCCAGCGGGTCAGTTCCGCCTCATCACAACCTGGCCATCCCACATCGATGGGCCCCAGTGCGGCCGGATAAGGGAGCACGGAGAATTTGCCGCGCACGCCCCAGCATTCTACGACATCGACGAACTGCTCGAGGAAGTCGACGGGAATCTGCCTGGCGACCGGTTCGCCCGTAGACAGTACGGGATGATCGGTGTTCCCACTTTCGGCGGCATGCCACCAATACACGTTGATCAGTGGCGCCGGGTCATCGATGATGATCGTCAGGGGCAGCGGCATCAGTCGGTCCTGGGGAATGTGTGCAGAGGGTGTTGGGTCAGGCGTGTCACGGTTCGCCGCCTCACCTGCTACTATGTCTGGGCCGGGCGCCGCAGGTCTTCTGGCAGATCGGCCCATCCTTCGAGCAGGTCAGCTGTCTGCGTAAGGAACTCAACGACGGCCGGATCGGCATCGGCAAAGATCGTGTCGATGATCTGCTCTCCCCTGGCTGGATCGATGGGGAAGGCGAGTTGCTCTTCTTTCAGGTTGAATTGTGCATCGACACCGGGCTTGTTGCCCCGCGGATCGACGCGGATCCATCGGTCGAGGGATTCGAGGTAGATGGCGTTGAAGCCATGCAGGACGAATTCGTCACCTTCGACCTCGCGCTGCAGCCGTTGATAGACCAACCCCGCCGGAATGCCCTGGGACCGGCACATGGCCGCCAGCAGGTGACTCTTGGCAAAGCAGATCCCCGTGCCCTTGTCCAGGACCTGGCTGGCGGCACAGGTCACGAGCCGACTCTGTATGTCATAGGAGTGCGGGATCTGGTCGCGAACCCACTCGAACAGCGCCTTCGCCCGCTCCACGTCGTTCGTCGCACTGCGGGTCACATCTGTGGCCCTGGCAGCGACTTGCGGATGGTCCGAATCCACCACTGGCGTTGGTCTCAAGTAAACATCGAGGTCATCGGTCTCGAGGGGCATGGCACTCCTCTGGTGTGATGGGTGGAGGTGAACGAAACACTTCAACGCGGGCGACAATGGCAAGGGGTGTTGCTCAGCAATGGGACATTCCATCTTCTGGATCGTAGCTGCGCCCGTCGTCCCGAATCATCTCAACGGAGACTCTCATGGATTCCTCCTCGAAGAGATCGTCCTCACAGATCCCGGCAGACGTAGAACGTGTCTGGGCGGTGCCGATGCCCCGTTCACACTATGGCTATCGCAGCCGCCTCGGCGATATCGTCGAACTGGGAGATGGGAGACTGCTGATGGCGTATAAGGCATCGACCCACTCCGGTGGTAGCGTCCCGCCCGGTGGTGAAGGCCCAGGTGAGAATGTCGGTATCGGTACGCGCACATCTCACGACGGGGGCCGTACCTGGAGTGCCGAGTCGATTCTCCTGTACGATCCGTCACATCAAGGCTACTACGTTCATCCGAGTTTCCTGCGCCTGCCCGACGGCGATCTGCTGCTGTCCTACATCTACAGTGCGCAGACCGAACCGTACTACGGTCACAACTACTATCGGCGCTCCTCGGACGATGGCGTGAGTTGGGGGGAACAATTCATCCTCACGCCACTGACCGGCTACGTCATCATGCACAATGCGAAGCTTCGTCGACTCAGTGATGGTCGCATCATTGCGCCGGCTGAATACAAGAAGGATCGCATGGACTCGGACGATCATCGCGACTATGCCTCCATCGTCTTCTATTCGGACACGGACGGACACTCATGGCAGATCGCCCGCAACGATATCGATGTGCTGCCTCACGAGAGTCAGGAAGCGCACGTCGTCGAGCTCAGAGATGGCAGACTGCTGCTCATGTTCCGTACCTACTCCGGATTCACCGGTCGGGCCTGGTCAGAGGATCGGGGTGAGACCTGGTCGGCGGGGGAGTTGATCGACGATCTGCCCATGTCGAAGCGGGCGTCGGCGATCACCGTCGACCGGATTCCTTCGACGGGGGATCTGCTGTTGATCCGCTGTACGGGAGAAGGTGGTGCGGAGGGTCGGTACCGAACGCCGCTGGTGACGGCGATCTCAAAAGATGAAGGACTTACCTGGGGTCACGAGCGGGTTTTGGAGGGAGAGTCTGATGATGATTTTGGCTATCAGAGTGTTCTGTTTCGTGTCGAAGATGGCGTGGAGCGAGCGATCCTCTCCTACCACACGCGTGATGGCATTCGGGTCGCACGGATTCCGGTGCCCTGGTTTTACGACGGGGAGTAGAGATGATGCAATTGGCCTTGCCGAAGGGCGCCTGATCTGTTCAGCTATGGCGGGCCGGTCTGTTCAATCGGAGACCCGTCTCAGAACCAGCTGGCCTGCCTCATGACATAGCAGTCCTGCCGTCTGCTCGTGCTGCCACCATCCCAGGGGTGTCCCTGACAGATTGTGATGGTGAGTGATGGCCTCTGCCGGGCCCACGTACAATTCGTGATCATTCCACAGGGCCAGGTCACTGGTGCCGCCAGTGTGCACGCCATGCAGACCAGCGTGCATGCCTTGCAGAGAGCTTGCCACGTGTGT
Organism: Gemmatimonadota bacterium; assembly: GCA_018673255.1. Next base: position 94,552 of record JABHDC010000028.1, on the reverse strand, counting down.
GGCCAGCACTGGCTGTCCCTCACCGTCGAAACCGACGAGCCAGCCGAACTGATCGGCCACGTAGCAGCGAGAGGATGCCATCGAGGCGCCCGGCACGACGGCGAGCGCGATGGGGGATCCGGCCAGGGTGGCGTCCCACAGTGGGTCGCCGGTGGCTTCGTCGTAGAGGGTGACCTGATTTACTGATCCATGGCGCAACAGGATGATGACCTCTGCCATGCCGGGGGCCAGGGATCCGACCCAGAAATCGACGATGCCACAACTGTCCCAATCGCCACCGGACCGGCCCATGGCGTCGACATTGCGATTGTAGCGGATTCCTTCCAGCGCGCTGAGCAATGTGGAGTCAGTGGACCCTTCCTTTGGTGCCTCTCCTGCAGCCCCGGTGGTCTGGCCGGTGACCCGGGTCTTGGGTGCAGCATCTGCGAGAGCCGGTGTCTCGGGCCTGAAAGACCAGACACGCACAGTGGAGCCACACGTCAACCACGAGTGACCCACCAGGAATTGCAGAGCCCCCCCGCCAGCAGGTTGGTGCGTCCGGATCCGATCTGCCAGGCCATAGGGGCTCAGCTGATCCTGGATCAGCTCCCCCGTACTGGCATCGAGGAAGTTGAGACTCGTGCTGCCCGTGCCTGCCGCCACCAGATCTCGAGCGCTGGCAGGGTCGTGTCCTGCTGCCAGGGCGCCGATGCTGGGTGTCTCCAGGAACCAGTATGGATAGAAGGTGCGTTCCGAGCGGAAGTGGCACTGATGCCGCCATTGCTCGGACCCAGCCTCGTCGAAGCGGCTGACCTGTCCTGAGTGTGAGCCGACGATCAGATCGCGGCCGAGGAAACTCAGCGCCGTGACCGATGCATCAACAGATGCCGTCGAGCGCCTGTTGCCCAGCTCGTCGAGGATGATCACGTCGCCGCTGTCGGTTCCCAGTGCAATCGACCCGTCCTCGCCCTGTGTCCAAGTTGTGATCTGCGTCTTGGTCGAGGTTGCGGGCGGGGCTGGCAGGTCGTGGGCCCAGTGGATCGGCAGGTCGCACGATGCACGGCTCTGATCGCTGGATACGCTTGAACCCCTGTCGTTGTCGGTGCCGGCGGCGGTGATGGTGGTTCGCCGGTCTTCACCAGCTGCCATCGATTGGTTCGAGGAGGGCCCGGTCTCTCGGGTTTCAGCCTCACTGGTATCAAGCTCACCCGTATCAGGCTCCCGGGTCACGGGCTCCTGAATCACGGGCTCCCGGATCACAGTCTCCCGGGTACCAGGCTCCCCGATCTCGATCTCCATCTCGCCACGTTCCGCATCACCACGGATGCTGTGTGTCTCGTGTGTGCCTTCGATGCGCCAGTTTCCGGCGTGGCCACGCAAGCTGTATTGCGGTCTGTTCGTCGTCGTGTCGGCGTGCAACAGGGTGGCGACTTCGGCCGTGTTGTGGTGGTCACACGGGTCCACCGTGGCGTGCAGCATGGTCTCGGTGAGTGGCGTTGTTCCAGGTGGTGCGCCGATGGCCGGATAGGTGTTGTGCTCTGATTCCAGCGACAGGTTACCGGAGACTTCGACGTGGAATCGACCGGCTGCGCCGGGGCCCAGGTCGAGGGTCGCGAGACCGCCGTCGATGCTGAGCAGCGATCCACCACAACGCCAGTTCACTCCCAGATGCAGTGGCTGGTCGTTCGCGCTCTGCCCGTCCTGAGGCGGCACGGTGACATGGTCGACGACCAGCAGAAACGCCGAGGGCTTCCAGTAGAGTTGCCGGGTCCAGGCAGAGGAACCGACGGTGACCCTGAATGCGAGCCATCTGCCCCCGGCGATCTCTCGCTCCGTGAGAATCTCCGCCCCCTCAGCCATGCCGAATCCGAGGCCCCCCACACCGAGGGTCACCGTCGAGTGGCGCCAGGCGCTGGCGCTGTGTGGAAACAGGGGAACCGCTTCGGAGGTGATCAGCCGTTGTCCAAAACGTTCGTAGGCAGCCAGGGCTCCGACATTGGGCAGAGACTTGCCGCCACTGCGCATGCCGATGACCATGAGATAATCGCTCTGGGCATGCCAGCCAGATCGCGCCACTGCCCGATCAAAGCCTCGATCGGCAGCGATCGAGGGTGCCTGCCAGGATCGCAATCGCTCATTCACCGGGTAGATCGTCATCTCGGGGTCGCCGGAGGGTTCACTGGCCTCGACATCTCCCGCATACGCCTGGCCTGCAGAGAACTGGAGCACGCGGTCGATTCCCGCCTTCACCTGATGCTCTCGCAGATTGGAGGCCAAGAGGAAGCGGCCGTCATTCAGCAGGAACGCCAGCTTACGCAGCAGGTGATAGGGGTAACGACCGTTGTCGGTCTGCGGACCCAGCACGAGCTGGCCCATGTTCGTACACAGCCCCAGCACACGTTCGGCCCACAGTCTGATGTGGGTGTCGTCGGCGATCCGCTCGGGGCAGCTCAACAGCATCCACTCCAGGACCACCTCCAGATAGGACGCGTAGCCCTCGGTGAGTCCCGTCAGTGGTACATCAGTGCCGGCCTGTGATTCGAAGTAGGCATCGGCTATGGCGCGATCAGCCAGCCATCGAGACTCGCCGGTCTGGCGCCAGAGCCAGTCTGCCCCTGCCCAGAGATTGAGCGCCTCACAAGCGTGATGACGACTGAAGATCTGCGTCGGGATCGATGCCGAGCGGATGGCGTCGATCTGAGCGATGCCACTCTCGTTCAGCAGATAGTCGCGGATGGCACTGGAGATCTCTTCTCGGTCGTCGTCGGTGAAGACCGGGGAGGGGGCCAGCAGGCCCCACAACTGGAACATGCGCAGGGACTTGTAGTGGTAGAGCTTCGCGACGACACCTGCCCTGGCTTCGGCCAGGAGCGCTCTGCGGTAACCTTGCGCGTCCTCCTCACGACCGGTGTACAGGTATCGCAGGCCCAACTGCGACGAGCGTGAGAGGTGGAAGTTGTCGGCGTGGGGGCCATACATGCCCAGACGCAGCAGGTGTTGTTGTGCTGGCCCCGACGCCTGCTCGGATGTCCAGCCGGATTCGTAGGGTTGAGTCGGCAGCGCAGATTCGGGTGTGGCAACCATACTCGCCGATGTGCCCATGACATCGATACGGTCTTCAGGCAGGGGCAGGTGCTCACGCCCCAGTTGCACCTTGAGCTGCCAGGTGATCTGAGTGCTTCCTTCGTCGAGTGTCTCGATCCATTCAGAGACTGCCGTATGAAGGGCCGTGGCGTGGCTGCCGCCCAGCAGCAGCACGTGCTCGCCGTGTCGCCATGGCGAGGTGATCGTCTGGATCACCCAACCGGCCTCACCGGGATACCAGCGATCGACCAGACAATTCCAGCGTCGGTACAGGGTTTCGATGAAGGGATTGTCCGCCAGGCAACCCAGGGCGATGGCGTGCTTCGTGGGCAGCTGCTGCACGGCCCGATCACCAGACAGGATCTCGATCTCGACGTCGTGGCAGCGGCGCACAGCTTGAACGATCCGCGATGCCTCATCATCAAGCGAACCGTCAGGTGGTACCACCACCGTCACGGCAGGGCGGGCGTCCTCTGCGAAAGTGATCCCCATGGCGCCAGACTCGGCGGCAGTCATGGCGTCACCCGAACAGTTGCCTGTGTTACCTGAGTCGAAGCGCCGGCACCCGGCCGTGACTCGTGTTCTGCTCCGGTGCTCATGCGCCCTCAGCTTTCCTCAAAGCTGCAGCCACTTCTTGAGGAAACTCATGCTCTTCTCCAGACGGATCTCGTGTCCGCCTTCGTGGAGATCGATCTCGATCCGATCTTCCAGACCGAGCTTCCGGTAGTGCTCACACGTCTCCTCGTATTCGCGCAGCATCATGGGCCACCAGGCGATGTTATCGGCCTTGCCTTGCTCCACCAGGAGGGGACGGGGGCAGATGAGCGAGGCCAGATCGCTGTCGCTGAATTCGCGCAGCCAGCCCGGGATCCAGATGTGCTCTTCCTCCACCGACAGGAAGCAGGAGTAGCGTGAATCGTCCACCGCCATCTTCTGACGTCGATCGTTGAACCAGGCGCAGACCACGGCGGCCCCGATGCGCTCGTCCAGGGGTGTGGTGAACATCGTGTAGGCGCCGCCCAGGCTGATGCCATACATGGCGGTGCGCTCAATGTCGATCTCCGATCGCGTCTCCAGGTAGTCGAGGAGCCGCTGGGTTCGGTAGACCTCCAGACCCCACAATGTCCGGCCCAGAAGTTTGCAGAGTCGCTCCAGGCGACCGCGGGGTGGGGCACCACTGACATTCAGCGGGGCGATCACGGCGAATCCCTCTTCCACCAACCGGCGACCATAGCCCTTGTAGATATCCGACGGATCATCAAGGCCGAACACCCGCTCCGGTGACGAGCCGATGCCATGTTGGGCGATGACCAGCGGCGCCGGTGTGTCACGTTTCTTGGGCAGGGCCAGGATGCCGCGCCCCCTGATGCCACCCACCAGCCCGATACTCACCCACCAGGCCGTGAAGTGTTCGTTGTCAGACCACAGTTCCAGTTGAGGATCCAGTTCGGTCCCATCCGCCTCGAAGAGCCCGATCGCCTCTGCCCAGCGACGGCGATTCTCCACCACCGACAGCTGAAAGGCTTCGATGGATGAGTAGTCGCGATGCCAGGCGGCCTGACGACGCTCTTCATAATCGTCGACGATGACACCACGCAGGTAGTCCTCCGTTTCGTGGCGCAGAAGACGCTGACGATCGCCCACACCGCGACCGATGATCTGTGGGTCCTGCTCGTAGGGATCCTGCTGGTTATGCATCTGATGACTCTCCTGTTGTGCTGCCTTGGTCGTGGTGATTCGAGCCAGTATACACGCCGACGCGATGCAGAGCGACCGGGCTCACCGGTTATTCACTAGTGAGCCCGCCGTAGGTGGCGGGGCGGCGGTCATCGGCCAGGAATTGCCGGGCATCACCGATCGCGCCACCGAAGGAGCGTTCCTTCACCTGCGGCCGGTCGAGATCGGCCACGTGGCTCGCGATGCCGACACGAGGGCCGGTGTCGGCGAGCACGGTACCCTCGAAGTCGACGATGCAGCTCTTGCCGGCTGCCATGCCGGGCATCCAGGCGACTCCCGGCTCGTGACCATAGCTGGACCGTGCGATCCACACGCAGTTGTCGATGGCGCGGCAACGTACCTGCAGTTCGAGTTGTTCGGCTGTGACGCGCCGCTGCAAAGAGGGGAAGAAGATGATCTGTGCGCCGGCGCGGCCCAGGAGTCCTGCGACTTCCGGGAAGTGTCCGTCGTAACAGGTCATCACTCCGATCCGGCCGATGTCGAGGTCGAATACGGGATAGTCGTCGCCTGCGCGCACGCCCTGGTCTTCACGTTCCACGGCTGTGAGATGGGTCTTGTCGTAGTGGCCGGCGATCGTTCCGGTGCGGTCGATGACGAGGCTGGTGTTGTAGAGGCCCCCTTCCCGTTCATCGAGCACGGGCAGGATCACATGCATCGAGTGTTGTGCCGCCAGTCCGGAGATCTGCTCAAGGGTCCGACTCTCCCGAGCCGGCCCCGGATGTAGCCACGTGGCCTCGTCGCAACCCATGACATTGAGATACTCCGGCAGGCAGACGATGTCGGCACCGGTGGTACCCGCTTCAGCCACCAGGGCCACAGCTGCATCGATCATCTGCTTGTGGGACACACCTTCGCCGACGGCAGGTGGCTGCACGACTGCGATGTGGACAGGGCGGTTCATGGTGCTCCTGGTCTGGTGAAGCGGAGTCGATATCCAGCGGGGGCCTGACGCCAATCATGTCGCTGTCGTGCACGTCGCCGTAATCACGTATGGGCAGCCGGACTGTGCAACGAGTCAGGCAAAGAGCCATGCAAATAGCCGGACAAGTCTGGCGTCGTTGGCCTGCGGCGCTCTGAGGCCTTTCTTTCGTCCGCAGAATATCCACGGGCACGTTCAGGAGAACACATGGGAACCATTGATTTTGTCGTCGTCGCTCTCTATTCGCTCGCCATGGTCTGGCTGGCTCTGATCGCCAGTCGACGATCGCATGGGACGGACGCCTACTTTGCCGCCGGGCATTCTCTGCCCTGGTGGATGGCGGCCATCAGCCATCACGTCTCAGGCTACAGCGCCGTCGTCTTCGTCGGCTTTGCCGGCAAGGCGGCCAGCGCCGGTCTGAGCATGTGGATGCTGTTTTCTGTCCCATGCTTCATCGCCATGATGATCGGCGCCAAGGTCTGGGCCCCACGCTGGTCAAGACTGAAGGTGCTCACGCCGGTGCAGTATCTGGAAGAGCGCTATGGTGCACCGGTGCGTGTCGTGGTCGCGTTGTCAGGAATCGGCATCAAGTTCATCGACCTGGGAATCAAACTCTACGCCATCGCCATCGTCGTGCAGGTCGCCACCGGATGGGATCGCACACCGATCATCATCGTCGGCGGTGTGGTCACCTGTCTCTATGTCCTGATCGGTGGACTGTGGGCAACGGTGCTCACCGACCTCGTGCAATTCGCCGTGCAGTTCTTCCTCAGCATCATCGTTGTCACGGCCGTACTCGCCGCCGTCGGTGGCTGGAGTTCCATGTGGGAGCAGCTGCCCGAGTCGCATGGCAATCTGCTGAATCCGGACGCGGGGATCGGGATCGAATTCTGGTTGGTCTATCTCATCGTCATCATCTTCAGCTACAACGGGGGGACCTGGGGGCTGGCACAACGCTTCATTGCCGTCGGCGACGCGCGCGACACACAGAAGGCGGCATTGTTGTCAGGCGCCCTGTTCCTGATCTATCCGCTGGTCATCTTCGTGCCCGCCTGGACGGCCCCTCTGCTGATGCCGGAATTCTTCGATCCCATCACGGCGGCACCGATCGCCGGCTTCGATCCGGACCAGACCTACGTGCTGATGGCCAAGCAGGTTCTTGCAGGCATGGCGCCGGGTCTGCTCGGTCTGCTGGTCTGCTCGATGTTTGCCGCGACCATGTCGATGATCGACAGCGATATCAACGCCTTGGCGGCGGTCTTCACCAAGGATGTCTGGGAGCGTGCCCACAAGCAGCCTCTCACGGAGCAGCAACTGACCATGGTGGCTCGCCTGTCGACTCTTGCCTTCGGAACCGCCGTGCTGGGCACGGCGCTCATGGTGGATGGCTCTGCCGGTATCGGGAAGGTGTTCTCTCAGACGGTGAAACTCTTCGGGGCGATTCTTCCCCCTGTGGCGATCCCACTGATGTTCGGCATGTTGTTCAAGCGGACGACGACGCGGGGCGCGCTGGGGGCACTGTTCGGCGGTTTCATCACCTTCGGTATCCTGAAGAGCATGTATCCTGACAGTTTTGCCATCTACACCGGTGGAGAGATGTTGGTGGCAACGATCATCTTCTTCGGTGAAGGCTTCATCTCGAAACGCACTCCGGAGAAAGAAGCCGAAGTGGAGCGCCTCTTCGACCGGCTCGAGGGACGGGGTAGCGTGGCAAAATGAACGTTCTGCTCGTAGGTGGATCGGGTCTGGTCGGCAGTTTCATCACACCCTATCTGTGCCGTCAGCATACGGTGAGGGTCCTCGACGTGAATCGACCTCAACACGATGTCGATTTCGTCGAGGGCTCGATCACCGATCCCGATTCGCTACGCCGGGGCCTGGATGGTATGGACACCTTCATCACCGTCGTGATGAAGGGAGGGCAGGGAGGATTCAGCCGTGATCACACGGTGGAGTTGACGATTGACAACTACCAGGTCAACTGCATGGGGTTGCATCTTCTGCTGCTCACGGCACACGAGATGGGGATCGGATCCGGCATTCACACAGGCACCATGAGTGTCCATCACCGCAGCAGAACCTGGTATGCTTCCGAGGACACTGTCCCTCTGGACGGACCGAATGTGTACGGCTTGACGAAGGGATTCTCGGAGCAGATCTGTCGCTATTTTGCGCGTGAATTCGGGATGAATCTGGCCGTCTTCCGCATCACCGGTCCCTCCACGCGAGAGCGCTACATCGAACGTCGCAGTGCGGAACCCGTGCTGGGGGTCGTGCCGACGGACGAAGAGGACCTGGCCAATGCCTACCTGGCAGGACTCGATTTTGTACAGGGCGGTACCGGTCGCTTCGACACGTTCTTCATCGCCGGTGACGAAAGCAGCGAACAGGTGAATATCTCGCGCGCCCGCGCATTGCTCGGGTGGGAGCCGCGGGGACACCTGCATCTGCCGAGGGCCGAGGCCCCGGCAGACTGAGCTTCACCTGGGCGGTGGCCCTGCAGGCAACCCATGACCGAACAGCCCTCCGCACGAGAAGAGCGCCAGGCTCAGCTTCAGATCCAGGACGCACGCCGTCTGCTGTCACGGCAGTATCTGGAGGAAGTCGATCGCCGCAACGAAGAGTTCCTGGCCACTCCCGATGATCGTCCCAACAGTGGTCTGCGCGAAGGCGATGTATCACACGCGCAGGTGAATACCATCATCCGGAATTCGGAGAAGACGGTCATCTTCGGCCAGCAGACGCGGCTGCGTGCTGGCATTCTGATGAAGGAAGATGAGCGCCTGCCGCGCTTCCATGCCGGCCACGACGTGGTCAACTACTTCTATCGCGCCATCCGACTCATCCCCGACTATCTCCTCGACGCCATGTTTGCCCGCGGCATCAGTGTGACCATGGTGAAGGGGCGGGATCTGCTCTACTTCAGCGATTCGCGGTGTCATCAATCCTTCCACATGGGCCGTACGCGGCGCACGATCTACCTGCCCGAAGGCGTTCTGATGGCCGCCTATGAAGCCGGCTATCATCCCTGGGCCTTCAGCGAGATCCTGCTGCAGGAGGCCTGGAAACTGCTCGACTACTACCTGGTCGTGGAACTGGCCCGACACACCCAGACCTGGATGCACAGCCACTTCGGAATTCCCGGCTACTACTGGATGAAGGACACGCTTCTGTCGTTGAACAAGCACCGACGCATTGCCGGCGAGCGGGAAGAAGAGGTGCGCAAGCGCTTCCGACGCAATTCCAAGCGTGGTCTGCGGCGGCAGACGAAGCAATACGATGAATACGATGCGACCTCGACGGACACGGAATTCATGCAGTTCTACCGCCACTACTTCTGGGATTTCTACGGATGGGATCGCCCGGGCAGAGAGAATCGCGGCGGGGAGGATTCGCCCATGTTCGATCGTGGCCAGGTGCAGACTTCTGATATCCTGCTGCAGGATCCGTATCACGTGGGCAATGAGACCTTCGATGAGCGGCGGGAGAGTGCGTGGGGTGTGCTGAAGATCGATGCCATCAAGGACGCCTTCGATCATCCGGATGAGTATCTCGTCGACCGTGACATCGTGCATCGCATCGCCTTCGATCAGGCCAAGTCGCGGGGCATGCTGCTCGAACCGGAGACGGTGGAAGATTTCATTCACGATCTGCGTGATGTGTCGCGCTTCGGTGTCGATCGGCAGGCTAGATCCGATGGACTCATGGAATGCATGGTGGAGGCGGGGTTGCCGGGGATTACGGCCTTCTATGACGCCGTTGCCGAGGAACACGCCCTGGGCAAGCCATACATCACCTATGTGGGTGACGACATCGACCTGATGACGGACTTCAAGTCGATGATCCAGGGGCGTTCGTCTACGGGCCCGGAAGGCACGCCGAACAGTGTCAGTAACGACGTGCGCGATTACGTTGCGATTCGGCTGCTGCGCCAGATCGGTGATGAACTGGATGGATTCCTGAGGCTGCCCAAGCGCGAGCGGCTGGAGGGGCGCTGGTTCCTTCGGGCTCTCACGCTGAAGGCGCTGCAATTGGCCCGTCCCGATCTGGACGAGGCAGATCGTGAGGAAATGGTGGCTGCGCCGGTCAACTTCGACGGACCGTCGCACCACGTGAGCAAGCTGGCCGATGTTGCCGGTGGGGTGCTGCGCCGATTGCCGGAGGATCGAGAGACGGATCTGCTCTTCGACATGCTGCGCAAGATGGATATACACGATCACTACGACGATGTGTTGCTGGCGCAGGCACGCACATTGCGTGGCGATGTGGAACTCGACTGGAGCAACAATCAGCGTGGACTCGTGAATGACCTGAGGGGCCTGATACCCGAGGCGGCCCACACGGTCAGTTCCGATCCTGCCGGTGTTCGGGCGCGGTTGAATCGCTTCGACTACCTGCAGCGCCAGTCTTCCGATCACGACACGCTGCTCGCCCTGCTGGCGGGCGTCCTCATCCGACTGGACCGGAGTGATGCCTATCCGGAGATGCTGTCGCGGTTGCCGAGTGTGGGCGAACCCGCCGTGGCAGAGTTGCAGGAGCTGACACGAATCGATGATCGAGAGGTCCATCGCCTGAAGATCCGTGAGGGTGCCATCGCGGTTCTTCAGAAGATGAAGCAGAGGCAGGGCTGAATATGTTACTGGCTGAACTGGTGGACACGTCCCTCAAGGTAACGGCGGATCGCTCACGCAAGCGCAAGATCGGCCTGCTCGCACAGACCCTCACGCGCCTGCCCGTGGGGGAGCGGCGGGCGGGTATCGCCTATCTGTGTGGCCAACTGCCGCAGGGGCGCATCGGGGTCGGAGGGGCTGCCCTGCGTAATGCCATGCCAGCTTCCGCGGCCGACACACCCACATTGCACATCGGTGAAGTGGACGAGGTCTTCACGAGAATCGCAAGTCTGTCCGGGGCAGGGTCAGGCCGGGCACGTGTTCAGGCACTGGCCGATCTGCTCACACGCGCGACGGCACCGGAGCAGGCGTGGCTTGCCGACCTCGTATTCGGAGAGTTACGCCAGGGCGCCCAGGAAGGTATCCTGGTAGAGGCCATCGCTCAGGCAACGCAGATCGAGGCCAGCCTCGTGCGGCGCGCCGCCATGGTTGCAGGGGATCTGCTGCCCGTTGCTCTGGCGGCTCTCGAAGAGGGGGCAGGTGCGTTGGCCGGCTTTCGCCTGCAACTGTTCACGCCTGTACAGCCCATGCTGGCGCAGACGGCCGATGGCGTCGAGGATGCCCTGGAGCATTTTGAGGGTGCCATCGGGCTCGACTACAAACTCGATGGTGCTCGTGTTCAGGTGCACCGTGATGGCGACGACGTACAGGTCTACACGCGTCAGATGAATGATGTGACGGCAGCGGTTCCCGAAGTGGTGGAGCTCGCCCGGGCACTCCCCGTGGATCGCCTCATTCTCGATGGTGAAGCGCTCGCCCTCGACAACCAGGGCCGACCGCTGCCATTCCAGGCGACGATGCGTCGATTTGGCCGGCGGCTCGATGTCGATGCCCTGCGCCAGCAATTGCCATTGAGTTGCTCTTTCTTCGATTGTCTGCACGCCGACGGCGAGGATCTGCTCGATGCGACGACCCAACACCGGTTGGAGGTACTCACCAATGCGGTGGGGCAGAAGAACACGATTCCCCACATCGTCACGGCCCAGAAGGCCGAGGCGGCGCGATTCCTCCATGATGCATTGATTGCCGGACACGAGGGTGTCATGGCCAAAGATCTGACAGCCACCTACGAAGCGGGACGGCGTGGGGCAGGGTGGCTCAAGATCAAACCGAGCCACACTCTCGACCTGGTCGTGCTGGCCGTGGAGTGGGGCAGTGGCCGTCGCCAGGGCAAGCTGTCGAATCTGCATCTTGGAGCCCGCGATCCGGCCACTGGGGGATTCGCCATGCTCGGCAAGACCTTCAAGGGCATGACGGATGTCATGCTCCAGTGGCAGACGGAACAATTGCTACTGCGGGAGATCGGGCGGGATGGGCATACTGTGCACGTACGCCCCGAACTGGTCGTGGAAATTGCCTTCGACGGGGTGCAGACATCTCCCAAGTATCCTGCAGGCCTGGCGCTGCGATTTGCCCGCGTGAAGCGATATCGACCCGACAAACTCGCCAGCGATGCCGATACGGTGGATACCGTGCGTCAGATCCATGCGGGGGATCGGTTGCCCTTGTAGTCGAGGCGGGCGGCGACGATACTCCCTGCGTCGATGGTCGGATGAGCCAGTCGATTCGGCGCCACGGTTCCACGGTGCCACGGCGCGATGATTCGACGACGCGATGGATCGGTGGCCAGCTGCCGCCCACGGAGTACGAGACATAGCAGACCCCGAGCTACGCAGGAGGCAGTTAACGATGAAATGGATCTTCGTACTCGCCCTGGCAGGCGCGTTGTGCGCTCCCGTCAGTGCAGAGCCGACGGCCGAGCTTCCCGCCACACCCCAACAGGTGCAGCCCCTGCTGATTGGCAGTCGCGCTCCGGGCGGGGTCTGGCCTGATGCCACTGGCGCAGACTTCGATCTGCAGGTCGCCATGGATGGGCGTCCCACGATTATGGTCTTCTATCGCGCCCATTGGTGACCACACTGCCGCCGGCAGTTGGTTCAACTGCAAGCTGATGTTGATGTCCTGAAGGATCTGGGTTTCCAGATCATCGCCGCATGTATCGATCCCCCCGAGAAGCTGGCAGACAGCGCCCAGAAATGGGGCGTGAAATTCCCGCTGCTCAGCGACCCGCAACTGGAGCTGGCCCATGCCTATGGCGTGGCGTATCGGCCGCCGGGCAAGGGTGGATTGCCCGTACCTGCCGTGTTCCTCATCGACGGCGACGGCGTGATCCAGTACCAATACGTGAATCCCATATACAAGGTCCGCCTGGCTCGCGACGTCCTGTTCGCCGCCGCTCGGGTCATGTCACCGTCGACGGAGTGAGTGGGTGTGAAGATCGCGACATGGAATGTGAACTCACTCAAGGTTCGCCTACCGCACGTTCTGCAGTGGATGGAAGCGGACCAGCCTGACATCGTCGGTCTGCAGGAAACAAAGCTCATCGACGAGAATTTCCCCGTGGCCCAGATCGAGGCGGCCGGGTATCACGTCGTGTTCAGCGGACAGAAGACCTACAATGGCGTCGCGGTGCTGAGTCGTGAACCGGCAACGGATGTCATCACGGACCTGCCCGGCCTGAAGGATCCGCAACGGCGCGTGCTGGGAGCGACGATCGGTCCGATTCGTTTCCTCGATATCTACGTGCCCAATGGTCAGAGTGTGGGATCCGAGAAGTACGCCTACAAACTTGACTGGCTGGCCGCCTGCCAGGATTACATTGCCGATCAACTTGCCCACCACGAGCACTTTGCCGTCGTGGGCGACTTCAACATTGCACCTGAAGAGCGCGACGTACACGATGCGGTGGCCTGGGCGGGAGAGGTGCTGTTTTCCGATGTGGAACGCCAGGCCTTTGCCGGTTTGATCGGGTTGGGGCTGACGGATACATATCGGCTCTTCGATCAGGAAGAGCAGACCTTCTCCTGGTGGGACTACCGCATGGGCGCTTTCCGCCGCAATCGCGGCCTGCGGATCGACCACGTCCTGACCTCCGGTGCGCTCACCTCAGCCTGCACGGGCTGCGTGATCAATCGCGAGCCCCGCGCCTGGGAGAAACCCTCCGATCACACACCCGTCGTAGCCGAGTTCGATCTGTAGGCAGCTCCCTCGCTCGATCCAGAGCACGCCGCCGCCACCTTGGCCGGCCTTCCTCACCTGCACGATTTTTGCGAGACCTGGCCCGATGAGGGCGATGTGAACATGTATGGGCTGGTGAAGATTCTGCACGCAGCGGCACAGGAAGCCTGAGCGCCTGCCCAAGCGGCCCCGCCAGAATCGGCGCCGAGATGGCGCTGATTCAGCCGACTGCCTGCCAGACCCCGTCGCTCTGGCGCTCTACCAGCCGGTAAGCACCTCGTCGCATCGCCGGCTCCAGCGCGCCGCTGGCGGCATTGCGCTTGGCCAGGACGTATTGAGTCGGGTCGTCGGGATGGCGGACCAATCTGGAAGGGACGCGGCGAGTGCCACCAGCGACTCTCATCTCGACCCGCGCGACGAGGGCTCCCAACCTGATCTCGTCTGCTGTCAGATCTTCATCAGGACCAGATGCTGGTGTCGGGACGTCAGTCGTGTCAGTGGCATCCGATGAGACAACACCCAGCGTGGGCGGCGCCAGGGGCTCGCCATGATCCCGTCTGGCGAGTGGCTCACGTCCACCGGAAACCACCAGAATTGCATGCTCAATACAGGCGCCGTCATCGATCAGGGCCGGCTTGAGCCCGACCCCAAACAAGAGATCCCGGATCCTGTCACGAGACTTGAAACGGGCAAGAGCCAGTGGTCCGTCGACAGCGATTCTGACCGGGTCCCACTCCAACTGCAGACAACCGGACTGAAATGCTCGATTGACCGAGTTCTGCGCACCGATACCAACATAGCGCTCAGGATGGTCCCGGTTCTTGTGGATGACACCGGACCTCAAGGCTGCCCGCAGAGGCCGGGTGACACGTTTTCCCGTGCAGTCGAAATAGTCGGCTTCGAGAGCCCTCAGAAAATCAGCTGACGTGACCAGCGCATCCCCCCGCGCCAGGCGCGCATCCACCCGTTGCCACAATTGGTCGCGAATCGCTTCTGGCAGAAGTGATGGCTGGTGTGCTTGCTGCAGTGATTCCACGAATCCTCGAACCGGGATGGCGTATTGGGGAGCCTGTAAAATAGACAACAATAGCCATAAAAGGATAAAATAGAATCATCCTGCGAACCAGCCACTTGGACCCACGGGTGAGTGTGATCGTCTGAGTGTTGTGTATGTGATGTGAAAACAGCGACTTGTGTCGCTCTGTTCGAACTGATGACAGCACGACAGGAAGTCCCTCGAACAGGTATCAATCCGGAGCTGACTCACCCACCGGGCCGCCGTGGAGTGAGAGGGCACCAAGCCAGAGCAGCAGAGATAACACGGCAGATCCCCAGCGTCGCCAGAACTCGATCAGGTAGCCAGCACTATAACGGTACGCGGCGCGTATCGCGGACAAGCTCTGCGAGGGCAGGTCGTGGTCCTGATGGTCAAGGATTTCCAGGTAGACGAGATGCATCTGCAGGAAGAGGACAAGCAGATGAGCGGCCGAGAGCAGTCCCACGAGGAGGGCAAACCACCGCAGCTTCCAGACCATCGGGCGGTCGGGGGTCACGGCAAAGAGTGCGATCCCGCCTACAACTCCGGTGAAGACAACGTCGTGCCCGGCGAATCGCGGGAGTTGTAGCTGTGAAGGCATACCCGCCAGACTCGTCGCGACGTTCACGAGGGCGATCAAGGCATTCAGGTAGTATCCCGAGATCGCGCCCCATAACATCAGGAGCAGGAACAAGGCGGCGACATAGCGTGCAATGAAGGTGGCCGGCCTGGGGAGTTGGGGGAAGTAGTTCATCTCTTGCTGACAACCTCGGTCAGTCTCCCACGCTCTATCCACTTCGCCCACAGGAACATGGTGAATCCCATATTGAGGATCACCAGCAGATAGACATGGAAGAACTGGAGCCAGGCAGGTATGGCCTGGGCGATCAGCCCCAGCAGGGCCAGGCGACAGGTGGCATAGGCAAAGAACAGCGGAATCCCCCAGAGTGCGCCCCGCACCTTGTGGGACGTACTGGCAGGATAGGCGCATACCGCCGCCAGGTAGATGAAGAGGGCGAAGATCCCGGCGCATTCCTGGGTGACCTGGAAGACGACACCCTCCATGACCAGAGCGCAGAACCCCTCGGCCATTGAGGCCGTGTCCAGAGTCGTCTGTATCCCGAGCAGGTCGAGAAGTGCCGCCGCTGACAGAGACACAGGGTACAGGTAGAGACGACGCAGGGCCGACTCCCCGTAGCTGAAGCCGAGAGACAACAGACCGAGGCAGGTGACAAAGAGCACCGCAAATCCCGGTCCGCAGGTCCTGGGGAAGGTAGGTCGGTTCATGTCATCTCCCTCGTGTCTGGCAGAACCCCGGCTCGAGGATCCGCGCCGTCTTCCTGAGGATGTCTATCCCGCCGCCACAGGGAGCACAGTCCATAGGCTCCCACCAGCAGGCCCATGTAAAACTCCCCACCGAAGGGGACAACGATGGTCAGTGGCTTCTCCCTGTTCGCCGGCTCTGGCACTCCCACATCCACTCCGTCGCCGCCGACGCCGCCCATGGCCATCGTCACCGTGGGGTTGTGAGTAACAGACAGCAGAGCGCTATGAGTCCCCGTCTCCGCCGGCTCAAAGGAGACATTGACGACCTGATTCCCCCCTGGGGCGATCACAAAGGTGCTGAGATCCGGCACAAAGGCGGGATTGCTCGATACGACACTGGTCACGGTCAGGGGTACGGCGCTGGGGTTGGACAGCACCACGGGCAGGGAGGCGTTACCGGCGAGTTCGACGTGGCCGAAATCCAGACCGAGGGGCGTCGCAAAGCCAACGGTGGCATCGCCTGCCACGGACACGGTGGAGGTGCCCCCAAAAGCGTTGTGGGTGAGAGTCAGCGTGCCCGACTTGGATCCGGGAGTTACCGATGTGAAAGTGACGTTGACGACCCGAGTGCCTCCCGGGAGGACGGTGAAGTTGGTCACGTCGGGTGCGAACTGGCCGTCGTCCGAGGTGATATTGGTCACCACCAGGTTGGCCCCACCGGAGTTGGTCACCGTCACCGGCAGTGTCTTCGACGCCAGGGTCACCACATTGCCGAAACCGAGCGAGCCAGTCGAGAGGCCGATACTCGTGCCAGTTCCAGTGCCGCTCATGGAAACGGTGATCGGGTTCGGGACGCCACTGTGGGTGATGGTCAGGGAGGCGGCTCGCGCCCCAGCCGATGTGGGCGTGAAGGTGACGTTGACGATCTGGCTGGCGCCAGTGGCCAGGACAAAGTTGGTGATATCGGGTACGAACTCACCGTCACTGGAGGTGATACTGGAGACCGTCAGCGGCGCGATGCCGGTGTTGTTCACCGTCACCGCGAGTGAAGCGGATACCCCGACATTGACGCTGCCGAAGGCCAGTGAGGTCGGCAACACGCTGGGCGTCGGCGCGCTCTGCCTGATGGTCCCGGCATCGCCTATCAGAATGGCGCCCGTATTGCCGTTGAAGATGGCGTCGTTGAGGTTGTTCCCCGTGGAGCTGGCCTCGGCGAACCACGTGGCTCCACCATTGGTGCTGCGCACGATGGTGCCGCCGTCACCTACTGCGATGGCCGTATTGTCGCTGAAGACGGCGGAGTTCAGGTTGCTGCCGGTCACTGCGGCGCCCACTACTGCCCAGGTGGCACCACTGTCGGTGCTGCGCACGATGGTGCCGTTCTTGCCCACAGCAAGGACCCGGGTGGCATCATTGGCGTCGATGGCGATGTCCTTCAACTCGTTACCCGTCACTGCACCCATCACCGCCCAGGCAACGCCGCCGTTGGTGCTGCGCAGAATGACACCGGCCTTCCCGACGGCTATCACATTGGCACCGGTTGAGAAGGCGACGGCATTGAGTTGCTGTCCCGGGTCGCCGGCCACGGCCTGCAGGTTCCACGAGGCGCCGCTGTCCCCACTGCGGAGCACGGTCGAGGTGCCGCCGGCGTTCTTGCCGACGGCGACCACCCCACTGCCGCTGGAGGCGACGGCGAGCAGCTCTTTGCCTGGGTCTCCGGTGACTGGCCGGACACTCCAGGTGGCACCGCTATTGGTGGTGCGGAGCACCGTGGACGTGCCCCCGGTGTTCTGGCCGACGGCGACGGCGTTGGTCGCCGAAAGGAGGGCGACATCGTTGAGGTTCTTCTTCGGGTCGGCGGCGACGACCCCGGTGAACCAGGTCGTTCCCTGGTCGGTGCTGTAGATGATATTCGAGTTCACATCCACGGCCCCGGCGGCGATGACGGTGGCGCCGCTGTAGGCGATGCCGTTCAGCAATGCAGCCGGGCTGGTCTGGATGGGATTGGTCCACGTGGCACCGCTGTCGGTACTTCGCACGAAAGAGCCGCCCTTGCCAATGGCAAGGGCAATGGCGCCGCCGTTGGAGGCGACCTCCTCCAGGTCCTCGCCGAGATCATCGATGATGGTCTGGACGCTCCAGTTGGCGCCGCTGTTGGTGGTCCGCAGCACCGTCGAGACCGCGCCGTTCGCCTTGCCCACGGCAACGGCGACCGTTCCGGAGAGAACGGTGACATCGCTGAGATCCTTGCCCGGGTCTGCGGCGACCACGCCAGCGTTCCAGTTGGCGCCGCTGTTCGAGCTGTAGGCAATGGTAGAGACGGCGCCGTCCCTCTTGCCCACGGCGATGATGGTGGCACCACTGAGATGGAGAGCTGTGAACTCCTTCGCCACCGGACTGGCGACCACGGCCCATACCATGCCCCCGTCGGTGCTGCGCAGGATGACGCCATTCTTGCCAACAGCGACCCAGGTGACACCGTTGATGAAGGCGACCTGGTTGAGGTCCTGCGCCGGATCGGCGATGACGGGGCGGACGGACCAGGAGAGGCCGCCGTCGGTGCTGCGCAGAACGGTTGAGATCCCCCCGGCCTTCTTGCCCACGGCGACGAGGGTGGCACCGCTGGCATCTAGGCCTTTCAGGTCCTGACCGGTGTCGCCAGTGATCGGCTGGACGCTCCAGTTGAGGCCGCCATCGGTGGTGCGCAGGACGGTAGAGACACCACCCCCTTTCTTGCCGATGGCGACGGCATTGGTGGCGGACAGGACGACGATGCCTTCCAGGTCCTTGCCGGGGTCGGCCGCGACGGTGCCGCTGAACCAACTGGCACCGCTGTCGGTGCTGAAGATGATGGTGGAGAAGGCGCCGTTCTTCTTGCCCACGGCGATGACCGTGGTGCCACTGGAATGGATGGCGGTCAGTTCCTTGCTGCCCGGGATGCTGACGGCCGACCACGAGGCGCCGCTGTCGGTGCTGCGCACCATGGCGCCATTCTTCCCGATGCCCACACCAACGGTGGGGCTGAGGAAGATGATGCTCTTGAGGTCCTCCGGTGTGGGGCCGGCAGCCGAAGCTGTGGCATTCCAGGATGTGCCCGTGTCGGGGGTTCTCATCACGATGCCGTTGTCGCCTGCTGCGGCGGCGATGGTGGCGGTGATGAAGACGGCCTCGGTGAGGTCCTCTGTGGTGTTGCTGGTGGAGCTGCTCCACTGGGCCGCGGCGCCCCCCGCGGTCAGCAAGAGGGCGAACAGCAGGATGAGGGCGCATCCGGCAGGCGTCCAGCGTCCGGGACGACCCGATCCTCGCGGCCGAGAGGAGATGCCGCGCGGGATAGACGCGTCCATCCCCTCGAGGGGGCGCCCCAGCGTAAGGCTTGCTGCTGTCCTTCCCGGTTGCCGTATCACTGTGATCGCCAGGTTTCGCGTGCGCCCCTGCACGCCATGTGTGCTGGAGACCTCTGCTCGGTATATGATGTAGCCCCCATATCCTGACCATCGGCAGAACGGGCCATCTCCCTACTTCTTTGTTATACAACTTGATACAAAGTTATATGAAGATATTGATAATAAAGAGTTTAGGTAGAGTTTTCTCGAGAGATCAGGACGCAAGAAGAGCGGCTGACCCCCGGAATCGGGCGCCCCGCTATTTCTGGATCGATTGGGTGTCGACGCCGGAAAAGCACGGTGGTTTGCGCCTGCCTATGTCATAGGGGTCGCCCGCGTCCGCTGGTGAGAGTATCGTTGATACGATATCTCCTGCGGAATCTCTTCCATAGACAAGGAATCTCGATGAAGCGTCTGTATCCGATTCTGTTGCTTGCCGTGGTCACGGGCTGCGCCAGCCCGCAGACGGCTGCCATCACTGCTGACATGGCCGTGACGCGCGTTGCCGAACCCACCGGGGGAAAGCACCCTCTGGATGAGTCGGTCACGCAGCGATTCGTTCTGGACAATGGGTTGCGTGTTCTGATGGTGTCGGATCCGCGCTTCAACAAGTCGGCGGCGGCGATGCTCGTTGAAGTCGGGTCACTCGACAACCCCGTCGAAGACCAGGGTCTGGCTCATTTTCTCGAGCATATGCTCTTCCTGGGGACGCAGAAATACCCGGGTGTCGACGAGTATGGCGCCTACATGAACGACAACGGCGGCTACAACAACGCCTATACCGCCGGTGATCACACAAACTACTTCTACGAAATCAACCACAACGCCTTCGAGGGATCTCTCGACCGATTCGCACAGTTCTTCATCGCCCCTCTGTTCACAGAGGAGTTTACCGAGCGTGAGATGAACGCCGTGCAATCCGAGTATCAGAAGAATCTGGAAAACGACAGTCGCCGGACGTACGCCATCCAGAGTCTGTTCTACCGGCCTGGCCACCCGGAACAGATGTTCGGCACCGGATCCCTGGAGACCCTCGGCAATGTCACTCGCAAGGAGTTGCTGGATTTCTACGAGGCCCATTACAGTGCCGATCGCATGGGTCTGATCCTGATGAGCAACGAACCGGTGGACAGTCTGGCCGTGTGGGCGCGCCGTCATTTTGCCCAGATCGAGAACCGGGACATCCCCCAACCGAGATACCCGTCGGACTACCTGGTCGACAAGCCGACCTTCCGACTCATCCAGATCGAGCCCGTCAAGGACATACGCACCCTCGAACTGGAATTCGACCTGCCCGGTTTCGCCGATACCTATCTGAGCAAGCCGGGCGAGATGCTCATGAGTCTCATCGGACATGAAGGGGCCGGATCACTGCTGTCGCTTCTCAAGAAAGAGAATCTGGCCACAGGACTGACTGCCAGCAGCTACCTGGCTACGCTGGACTACGGGGCCCTGTCGATCCGTGTGGAGTTGACGCCGGAAGGACTAGAGTCATACCGGGACGTCGTCAAACTCTGTCTGAGTTACATCGACATGCTCCAGGCCTCAGACTACCCCGCCTACCACTTCCAGGAACAGCGCACGATGGCGGCCTTGAACGAGATCTATTCGGACAAGGGTGAGGGTGCCGGAGCCGTCAGCCGGCATGCGGGCAATCTGGTGAAATACTCACTGGAGATCGTCGACCGGGTGCCCTACCTCTACGGCGATGAGGATCCGGCGCCCTACCATCTTCTGCTATCGCACCTGCGACGGGAAAACATGCTGGTCACGTTGACGGCCAAGGGTGTGCCGACGACGGATACCGAAACCCACTATGGCGCCCAATACAGCTACAGCGAAGATGCGGCATTCTATCAGGAATTGACTCACCTGCCGAGTCGGCCGGAACTGCGCCTACCTGAAGCCAATCCATTCATCCCTGCAGCGGTATCCATCCCCGTCCGTGCCCAAAGCGACGATGTGCTGCCCCTTCGCGTGATCGATGAGCCGGGGCTGACTCTCTATCACTCGCTCGATACCCAGTTCCTGCGTCCCAAGGCCTCGCTCCAATACAAGTTCCGCTTTCCCCTTGAGCGCATGGATCTGCGCTTCAAGGTGCTGCTCGATATGTACACAACCTGTGTTAACGAGTCGCTGAACGAGTTGGCCTATCCGGCCCGACTGGCAGGGCTGTCTTACAGCTTCGCCAACGGCTATGAAGGGGTCTACTTCAGCATCAATGGATATGGCGGATCCACTGAGAAGCTGTTCGAGCACGTCCTCAGTCACATGCAGAACATTCGCATCTCAGAGGAGACCTTCGCCGCCATCAAGGACCGAACCCTGCGCAGTCTGGAGAATTTCTCCAGGCAGGATGCATGGCGCATCGTGCGGGCGCGCAACTACGAACTGCTGCAGGCCGAGAGTTACCGCGAGGAGACCCGTCTGCCCATCGTCAGGGCACTGACACTGGATGAGGTCCACGACTTCTCGCGGACGTTGTATGGGAAGGTGTTCATCGAGGCCCTCGTGCACGGTGACCTGCCGGTCGAGCGTGCCGTCGCCCTCACGCGCAAGATGGTAGATACGATCGGCGCATCGCCCGTTCCCGTAGCGGCGACGTTCTCGCAGAGGTATCTGCAGCTGCCGGCGCAGGAGTCGATTCTTTACGCCGAGCAGTTGGAGGTCAACAACTCCGCCTTCCGTCGTGACTACTACCTCGGCGAAACGACACCCCACACACGGGCCCTGACGGCGCTTCTGAATCCCTTCCTCTACCAGCCTTTCTTCACCGAAATGCGGACCCGGCAGCAGCTGGGATATATCGTCGCTGCCGGGGCAGCCTCGTTGAATCCCGATCAGGCGTACCTGTATTTCATCATCCAGTCCGCGACCCATGGGGCAGATGATGTGGAGCAACTGGCAAGCGAGTTCATCGCCACCCTGCC
Source organism: Gemmatimonadota bacterium (assembly GCA_018673255.1). The sequence goes on along the minus strand of JABHDC010000028.1, from coordinate 72,530 downwards.
AGCGACCTTCGACGCGATCACCGAAGAGGCCTTCAACGATCTAAAGGCCGCCGCCATCGAGGAACTCAGGCAGAAGGAGAAGACGATCGCCGAGAAGGCGTCGACACTGAATGCACTGGCCTTCACACAGCAGGGCAACTTCGTCCACAAACAGGAAACGATCGCTGCCCTCGAGGCCCTGACGCGAGAGCAGGTATCGGCGGCCCTGACTGAAGCGTTGTCCGGGCAGACGAGCCGGTCCCGTACCGTGCTGGGTTTTGCCAGTCAGCACGAAATGGATGATCAACTGGGGGCGACATCCATCGCCGATGTGGAAGCCTGGAAACAGACGCGGACCTACAAGTAGGGAAGCGATGGATCGGCGGTCCTATGAACCGCACGCCATCGTGCACGAAGAGGGTCTGTCTCATCACGCGCCTTGCATTCTGCCGTCGAAAATCAGCACCTTCACACTTAGGTCTTCAAAGCCTCACGCATCGACGTCTCCTGGTTCAGGAACCACGGTGGTCAGCGCGTGTCTGGCGATGAATAAGTGCTCTTTTGGGTCAATAGTGAGGGGAAGCGCGTGGCAGGCGAGAAGGTGGGGAGATCCGTGAATTTGGCGTGTCGTGTACTCGTGATGCTGGGTTCTCTGGCGGGGCCGGCTTGCGGCGAGATACTGATAAACGAGTTCCTTGCGAGTAATGCATCAACCAATCTCGATCCCGACTTCTTCGGGTTCTCGGACTGGATCGAATTGCACAACTCGGGCGCCACAGCGATCGAACTCGAGGGCTACTATCTGACGGACGATCTGCAGTCACCGACGAAATGGCCCATCCCCTCCGTCACGATCGAGGCCGGGGGCTTTCAGTTGTTCTGGGCCGACGGCAGAACAGGGGCTGATACGCTGCTGATCTGGCACGATGAGACCTATCGTGTCGTTACGCCGGACCTGCACGCCGAGGATGTGTCCGTCTTCGACGATATCGAAGGCGACGGGTGGGAACTGGTGCCCAACGACCAGGTTGAGCTCGGCTTTCAGGACACAGTGGTCCATCAGGGAAACACCGCTCTGGCGCTGCAGGCGGAGACCTTCCAGCTCAGGGCCAGAACCTCTTCACCCGTCAATGGCGCGGGTCTTACGACGCTCAGGTTTTCCTTCCACCCGGGCACCGCGACTGGTCGCACTTTCTATATGCGGTTTCTATACGCGAACCAGAATGGTGGTGGACTGGTGAGCTTGCTGGGGGCGAGCAGTGATGGGATCGGCGTAGATATGGACCTGAAGGCATGGCAGCAGGTGGAGATTCCCATCTGGTCACTCGGGCTGGATAGTCCCATCGAGCAGATCTTTTTCGCCGGCGATCTCAAAGGGACCTTCTATCTGGATGATCTGCGTCTGGACAATGATCGGAAGCCCGCACTGCATACAAATTTCCAGCTGCGGGGCGAAGGGGAAGAGATCGGCCTGTTCGATCCGGATGGCGTACAGATGGATGCCGTCGAATACGAGTCCCAGGCCTCCGATGTCTCCTTCGGGCGTCGACTGGATGGCGATTCTGACTGGTCCTTCTTTGCCACCCCGACACCCGGCGCAGCCAACAGTACGGAAGGACTTGAGGACAGTTCTCTCAATCCGCCGCCTGACTACTCACTTCCCGGCGGGTTCTACACCGGAATCCGCACCGTGCAGCTCTCGGCCGCTCCGGGAGCCGTGATCCACTACAGCCTCGACGGCTCCATTCCCACCGCCGCCTCCAGCATCTACACGGCTCCCCTTGATGTCACATCCACCAGCGTAATCAGGGCTCGCGTATTCTCTGACGAACTGTTGCCCAGCGAGACCATCACGCACACGTACTTCATCGATGAAGAATCCACCTTACCTGTGGTTTCCGTTGCCACCAATCCTGCCAATCTGTGGGACGACACAATCGGGATCTACGTCGATGGCACCAACGGCATCATCTCGGATGACTCGGGACTGCCCAAGAACAGCAACCAGGATTGGGAGCGACCGGTCAGTGTCGAGTTCTTCGAACCTGGCGGTTCACTCGGTTTCCAGCTCGATGCCGGTGGTTCAATCTACGGGGCCTTCAGCCGTCATTTTCCACAGAAGTCGCTGGGAATTAATGCCAGAGGCAAGTATGGCACCGATGAGATCAACTATCAGATCTTCCCCGACGCTCGCCTGGATCGCTTCAAGTCCTTCATCCTGCGGAACGCCGGAAATGACTGGACGACAACCATGCTCGACGACGAGTTCATGCAGACCCTGGTCAAGGGTCAGATGGACATCGATACCCAGGCGTACCGACCCGCTGTGGTCTTCCTGAACGGGGAATACTGGGGTATCCACAACATCCGCGAGAAACTGAACCGGCACTACCTGGCTTCGCATCATGGTGTCGATCCGGATCTCGTCAGCATTCTCGAAGCGGACAGCGCCGTGAAGACCGGGAGCGCCGAGGACTATGACGACCTGGTCGATTTCATGGAAGCCAACGATATGACGCTGGCCGAGACCTACGCCTACGTGGGTACTCAGCTGGATATCAATGAGTTCATGAATCATCAGATCGTGCAGGTTTACCTGGGCGCAGGAGACAACTTCTTCAAGAACGTCAAATACTGGCACCCCGGTACTGATGATGGAAGGTGGCGCTGGTTTCTCTACGACACCGATCACGGCTTCAGTAACTCCCGCAACAACACCCTCAGTGTTGCCACCAATCCGAATGCCAGGAACCGTTTTGGCGACATTTCCTGGGGTACGTTCATGCTGCGCAAACTCCTGGAGAACGCAACCTTCCGAGACGAATTCATCCAGCGTTTTGCCCGCCACGTGAACACCACCTTCGATCCGGCTCGTGTGTCACAGATCGCCGACAGCCTGCAGCAGAATATCGCGCCGGAGATGCCCAGACATATCGCCAGGTGGCGGGGACAGTGTGCAACAAACCTGTTTGGAGAGACCTGCCACAGAGTCGACTCCATGGCGGACTGGAACCGGGAGGTCGAGAAGCTGAGGACCTTCGCGCCGGCGCGTGCCGGTCGGGTCCGTGGGCACGTCGTGGCCCACTTCGGCCTGAGTGGGACAGCCTCACTTACGCTCGAGAGTTCACCAGCCGGCAAGATCGTAGTCAGTGGTGGCGTCGTCCCGGACGGGGAAGGTGTCTACTTCAAAGACGTCCCGCTGAAAATAAGAGCCGTGCCGAACGCCGGATTTCGCTTCCTCCGTTGGCAAGGAGTGACCGACGCCGATTCGTCCTCGATCTCTGTCGTTTTGACCACCGACGCCACCTTGAGTGCAACATTCGAAGCATTCGATGCAGTTGAAGGGTTGTCCATTGCCATCAACGAAATCATGGCTGTGAATGACTCGACCTACGCAGATGAGCACGGCGATTACGACGATTGGATAGAGCTCTACAATCGCGGCGACGAGGCTGTGGATGTTGGCGGTCTTTACCTCACCGACAACCTCGATCAACCCACCAAGTGGCAACTTCCCCTGGGCTCACCGGATTCTACCACCATTGAGTCCGGAGGTTTTCTTGTCCTGTGGGCGGATGGCGATACGGATCAGGGCATCCTGCATCTGGATCTGAAGCTGAGTGGTTCCGGAGAACAGATCGGCCTACTGCAGATAAGCGGTCTCGACACGATGATTGTCGATTCTCTCAGTTTCGGTGAGCAGACAGCTGCCGTGTCCTTCGGCAGGTTCCCAGATGGTGATGGCGACTTCTCGCTCTTGACCCTGCCGAGTCCGGGAGAAGCGAACGCGACGATTACTCTGGTCGAGGGAGAGGATCAGGCTGGGTCCATTCCGCAGCGTTTTGCCCTGGCCGACAATCATCCCAATCCGTTCAACCCGGTGACAACAATCAACTACGACCTCGCCGCACCCAGCGACGTGCGGCTCACCATCTACACTGTCACGGGACAACGTGTGGCGACGCTGGTTTCGGCGCATCAGCAGGCGGGGCGTTACCAGGCTACCTGGGACGCACGCGGTCAGGCGAGCGGCATCTACCTGTATCGGATTGAGGCGGGCGCCTTCAGGCAGGCAAAGCGGATGCTGCTGTTGAAGTAGGGTACCGCCGACACGGACCGACGTATGCGTCCTTACGGATTCGCCTCGATGGAGTACACGTACAGCCGGTCCTCTGACCCGCTGGGTGTACTCGGGTCACAGCTGAGCAACAGGCAACTGCAGCACAGCATGGCGAGCCGGCAGGCCATTGGATCACAGCGCCAGATCTACGGCGTCGTAGCCATTTTCCAGGCATGCGTCGATTACATAGCAGTACTTGGAATAGCCGCGCTGCACGAGTCCGAAGCGGCGAATCAGGTCGGTCGCCCACAGTGGTACGAAGGCCTCTGTCTTGATCTCCAACACGACGGGTGAATCCTCACCATAGGGTTCAGCCTGATCACCGTAATACGTCATGTCCTCGTCACCACCGCCGATGGCAGATGAACCAAGGGCCAGGCGGTATCGAAGTGAGCGATCAAAGGTGATGCGACCGTACGCGTCGATGTCGCTGACATAGGGCTCGCGGAAGTAGCGGACGTGGACCACGGGCGCAGTACAGTAGAGATGGTTGACCTCTTCAAAGGTCTCCGGCATACGGATGAAGCGTGGCGTCTCTCGCTCTGACCTGGACACGTCGAGTACACCTGGCCACTCGTGCGTGGATATCTGCTGACGTCGTTTCCATGAGATCGTGTTGTGCCGGTGTTTCACTTCCAGAATGACGAAGTCCTCCGGCTCCTGACCGTAGTAACGGACCCTGGGTTTGAGGCGCGTCTCCCGGCGGAACTTGGTGTCGTAGTAGAATCGCAAGCCCGGTGTATCCAGGTACACATTGTTGACGACGTATCCGCCTTGTTCAGCGGCTGCATGTCGATCCAGGGTGAAGATCGGTTGGATGTAGTCACGAATCGCCACGGCCTGAGACTCTGAGACGGTGTACTTCATCTCACAACGTCTCAGGCCCTGAAGGTCTACGTCCATGGTCTTTAGCGAGCCGGGTTGGTGGCGATCTGCTTCGGCTCGTCAATGCCGAGAGCGTAGTACAGAAAGTAGATACTGTGGGCGACCTCACGGCGTCTCTTGGCGGTCAGCACCTCGGTGTCCAGGATGGCGCGCTCCAGCTCGAGCACCTCGTCGGCTGGGACAGTACCGTGCACCGTTGCCTGGGCGATCACGCGCGTCGCATCCTCGACATAGAGTCGGCCATCTTCCTGCGCGAGTTGCCAGGCCAGTTGTGCCTCCTTGTAAGCGGCGAACCTGTCGTGGACCTCGTCTTCGATGCCCTCGCGCACGGCGAGCGCTTCGATCTCCTTGCGAGCAATCCCCAACTGCGTGGCCTTTGTTCGACCCCCATGCCGGTCGAACAGAGGGACCTCCAGGCCGAAGCGGAATTCGTGCCAGTCTCCCGCGCCGCTTTCCCGGTGTCTGGATGCCTCGACATAGGAGAGGCGTGGCCACCCGCGCCATCTCTCCCGTTGGTGCCTGTCGATGGCCAATTGCTGCCGCGCTTCGACGAGTCTTGCTTCGGGGCGATGGCTGGCGGCGATGGCCAGCAGAGCTTCCTCGGTCGCCGTCACCTGTGGTAGGGTTTCGGAAATCATGTTGATGGGCCCGCTCACGCCCGTCAGCCGCTGCAGCCGTCTCTCTTCGTCCCCCAAGGCCCGTAGATACCGGGCGTGTTGGTTCCGTGCGGCGCTGACCTTCGTCTTGGCGTTGGTGTAGTAGACGATACTGCGCTGACCCAACTCGACCATGGACTCGATCTGGGCAATGCGCGTGATCTCGTTGCGCATTCGTTGTTCGGCGATACGGGTCAGTTCGCGATACAGGACAACGTCGGCACCGGCACGGCGCACCCTCGAAGCAAGCCAGCCCCTGGCTCGTCGGGCCTCCACTTTGCGCTGCCAGAGTGTGACCTGGTCTTCCTGACGCTGTTCGTCAGCCTCTCCCGGAACCGGAGGGCGCCAACGGATGCCCACCACCAACTCGTCGAAGTCATCGTCCACACTCCGCGTGGACAGGTTGCGGACGCGCAACTCCGGGTTGTTGAGCCCTCCCGCCGAACGGCGGTATTGCTGCATCTCTACCCGAGTCTCCAATGACTGCAGTTGCAGGTTGCTACTCAAGGCCAGTGCTACCGCCTCTTCCGTCGTCAGCGGTAGCGCCTCCTGCGTCTTCATGCCTCCGGAACCCTGCGCAACGGCGCCGACCGCCAGCAGACCCGATACGGTGAGCAGGCGAGTGTATCGGAACCTAGGCCCCCGGTTCAGCATGGTCGCCTCGTGGTTGGAGTATCCGCACCCTGACCGACTCGCCGGGCACCAGCGCATGGTGTGGCGCCAGTTCCACGCGGAACTTTCTCGCCCATGACATCTGCCCGCGCAGCCAGAGTCGCTCGGGCATGGGGGCGAACCCGGGGTGCACGAAACTGATGTGACCCGTCGTGCTGTACTGTTCTGAACGCCGCGAGTAGACTTCAACGGGCTGCCCCACGACGACGCGCCGGTCCTGGGTTTCCGGAACGAAAACCTCCACGAAGGATACCTGCGTGTCTTCCACTGTCATGATGGGTACATACTCGTCTATGGTGCTGCCTTCGTATGCGTTGATGTCCACGACCAGACCCGTGCAGGGAGCGGTCACGACGCGCAGTGCCATCCGCTGTTCGACCCGGGTGAGCCGGCGGAGGGTTTCCTGTATGCTCTGCATGCGATCGCCGACCAACGAAGTCAGGATGGCGTTGCGGCTGTCCTGCGGGTCCTCAGTCGACGGTCGAAATCGCTGTTGTGTGAGAGCTGACTGCTCGGCCACGGACTGTCGCAGGGCATCACGCTGAATGAGCAGCCTCGCCAGGTCTCGACCGCGGCCAAGCCCCGCCGCCTCCGCCTCCTGCAGAATCTGAATCTCGCGGTCCAGTGCCTTCAACCTTGCCAGATCCGCCTGCACCGCCGCCGCCTGCTGCGACACCCGCAGCTGCAGCAGATCGTACTCCATCGCATACCGCTGACGATCTGCAACCAGGATCGCTTCCAGAGAGGCGAGTTGCTCCTGCAGCAGCTCAGCCTCGGCAACCAGATCGGACATCTCCAGGCGCGCCAGCGGTTGGCCGGCTGTTACCTGGCTACCCGTCGTCACGAGAAGCTCCTGGATGCGTCCCCCTTCCCGGGCACCCACCGTATGTACTCGCGACTCTACCGTACCCAGCAGATACGGATCGAGTCGCCATGCCCAGTACCCGTACGCAGCACTGAGGCCGGCGAGCACGAGCAGTACGTAGAACAGGTTTCTCTTCAACATGGCCTACACCTCTACCGTGGAGGTGTGGTTCATGAAGGTGAGTCCCCGTATCCCTTCCAGTCGTTCCAATGCCTCCATGAGTCGAGCCGCATCCGCCTCGCGTGCCAACTTCACCTGGTACGTATAGTCCACGAGATCTTCCTGCGAGACACTGCGCATGGTGACCAGCGCGAAACTCCTGGGGATGGCCTGCATGATCTCAGCGACACCTGCAGCCAGTTGCGGACCCGTAGGAATCTGAAACCGGACCAGGCCATCGTACTTACGGCGGATACCGAACAACGATGCCTGCATGGCGATGGCGATGATACAGAACAGTGCCGTGCCGAAGGTGGCGGCGATGTAGCTCTGCACACCACAGGCGACACCCGAGCCCAGTGCTGCGAAAAGGAAGACCAGGTCGCGGGGATCGCGAAGATTGGTGCGGAAGCGGATGATGGCGAGAGATCCCACAATGCCAATCCCCCGTGCGACGTTGTCACCGATGGCGATCATTAACAGACACGTGATAATGCTGCCCAGGACCATGCTCTGCATGATCCCCCGTGACCAGGAGAGGCCCTGGAACGTGCGTTCATAAACGATGGCGATGAGGCTCGACAGAAAGAACGAGCACAGAAAGGAGAGCAGCACCGATTGCCAATGGAGCTTCAGTGTGCCGAAATCGAGTATCAGACTGTCCATTGCATGCCTAGGCTAGGTACCCTTGTTGCAAAAGGGATCAAAACGATCAAGATAACTCCTCTCATCTCAGTGCCATCAGACCACCACAGCTGATTCATCGCCTCGCTGATCTCCCGCGATTCTACCGCGGCGTCTTGTGCAGGGTCTGCAGGACGGCCCGCAGAAATCCCAGATCGTTGGCCGCACCCTTGGGGTTCCAGTCGTCGTCTGTGGCCAGCAACGGTGGCGCCCCGGCGCGCACGAGGCCGTCGTATCCTGCCGCCACGACTGCTGCCATGCACGCAGGCACATCCAGGACTGTGCCGCCCAGCGGACGGCCGCCCCCCTCGAATCGCACGCTTGAGATGCCGCCAGCCTGAATGCGCGAAGCAGTGGCGGCGCCCAGACCTGCCTCCGCCGTCAACGGTGGCAGACCGACGGCCAGCTCGACATGCACGTCACCCGCCGGCAACCAGGCGAGTTCCTGAGGCAGCAGACACGCCGAGTCGAGGCAGACCTTGACGCCGGTGGCATCCGTCGTCGCCACGACCGCCGCCAGATCTACAGCCAGCGTCGACGCATGCCGCCGCGGCGAGGCACACAGAAGGGTATCGACACCGGCGCTCTGGGCGGCCAGCAGGGCGCCGGTGAGCCCGTCGGACCACGGCTGGAAGGTGTCCGCCATGCCGGTCAGTTCGACGCCGGCCAGCTCCAGACCCGCCACCTGCACACGATGGGCGACCGGTCTCAGGTCCGTGTCCTGCGGGTCGCCGAGATCGAAGCGCACCACGACGGCGTCGGCGCCCAGCTGCTGGGCGAAGATCAACTCCTCGTCGTAGCCGTAGCGTACCGTGAGAGCGAGTTTCATATTGTCGCTCCGATGCTCTTGAGACTCTGCATCAGCCCCTTCAGGTAGCCTACCTGAAAGGCGAAGGAGCGGTCGGCACGGGCGTTGTCGCCCACGACGCCGGGGCAGTGATCAATCCGGATAACACCGTCGAAGCCGACCTCTTGCCAGGCACGCACGGCTTCTACCATGTCGATGTCACCCTCATCGGGAAAGACCTCTTCGAAGGCCGGCACCTGGCCGCGGGGATTGCGGAAGTGAGCGAAGAATACCTTGCCCTGGCCCCCGAGACGGCGGATCGCATCGACCACGTCGACGCCGGCCATGGTGCCGATGGTGCCCATGCAGAAGCCGATGCCGTTGTACGGGCTCGGTACCGTGTCGATCACCCGCTGCAGGCTGTCGATGTCGACGAGAATGCGAGCCACGCCGAGGTACTCAGGTACCGGGGCGTCGTCCGGGTGGACGGCGATCCGCACCCCCGCCGACTCGGCGACGGGCACCACCGCCTTCAGGAACCACTCGAGGTTGTCCCACACCTGCTCCGATGACAATGGCTGGTCAGGTACGTGCGGGTAGCGATGTTTGCCGGTGCTCATCCAGTCGAGGCAGGCGGCCGCCATATGGTGGGCAATCTGCGCGTCGAAACGTGGATAACGTGCGCCGCCACGGCCGGTGGGGGAGTACTCCGTGCGCAACCCGCCCAACAGCATCCACTGGTACTGCAGGACCGGGATGCCTGCTTTGCCCATGTTCTCGACCGTCCGGCACACACCCTCCAGTTGCCGTTCGCGCTCCGGCGTGCCGAACATGATCTCATCGTAGAGGGTGGGCGTCAGATTTTCGATGACACCCCAGTCCAGACCCTGTGAGGCGAAGGCGTCGGATCGCACTTCGAACGCTTCGACGGGTACTACACCATCGACATCTGCGGGGGGCATGCTACTGACCACATCGGTCAGACCGAGGGCGCGAACGAAGGCTGTGTGCTCTTCGGATTCCGAAGCGTGCAGGGCGATCTTCATGTGACATCCTCGCGGGTCCGGGGAGCTGTAGCACCACCGACACTGGAGAGTAAGCGATAGTCAGTGTATCTACACAACAACCGGCCATCGTGCAGATGATGCGTGGCGCAGACCACGTTCCGCGGCCGGCAGCATGGTCGTTCGGCATCTTGCCCGGCGGATTCTGCGCGGTCAGACGTTGGCGAAGGGATCGGCAACGCGCACCCGTCCGGCGGCCGAATCGCTGAGGCCGGCATAGAGCCACGCTCCCACATCGTCGCGGTCCAGGCCCCCGGAGAAGATGACATCGCGCAGGCCGGGCCGCTTGGGCGCCGCCACTGGGAAGTCATCGCGGCTGGCGATGATCTGCAGCGGTGAGAAATCGCCTGAGTCGGGATCCAGCGTGAAGGCCATGGGATAGTAGTGCTTCTCCTCGTCCTCGCCTTCGCCCCGCATCCAGGCGATGTGGCCGAGGATGCCCAGTCGACCGTCTTTGAGAAGGTGGAGTTCATTGGCGCCGCCCCACTCCTCGGTGAGGAACTGACCGGTGAGCAGAGGAGCCGCCTCGATCGACTCGGCGGTCAGATCGTCGAGAGAGTCGACAGTCGTGAAGCCGATCTGGCCGCGGCCGCCGCGAGCGCCCTGGGGGCGACTGCACACCGCGATTCGACCATCGGGTAGCGGGCCGAGCCGGATGTCTTTCATGTGGTCGGGGCCATGAAGGAAGAGTCGAAGACTCTCCAGACTCTCTCCCCGGTAGAAGGCCATGCGCCAGCCGGGTGCGTCGCGGCCCGGCAGGCTCACGGGGAATTCCACACCACCGAGGACCAACTCGTCCCCGATGAAGCTGACACAGGGGTCCTGCAGCTTCGGGTAGCTTGGTGCGCCGGCGTGAGGACGCCAGATTCCATCGGTGCCCTCGACGAAGAGCATGGTCTCGGCCAGTTCGGTGTCGCGCGGCTCCACGCGACCGGCGATCAGAATCATGCCATCCATGCTGAAGGGGGCGGTTACGTTGTAGACGTCGCGTTCCCCGACACCGTCGAACTGGATGAGCTCTCCCTGACTCACTCTCTCCTGGGTGCGGAAATCCGCCAGCAACTGCCTAGCGGAGATGGCACCGTCGCGGTCCCTCATTCGGCCTGGTCCTTCACCAGGGCCGGCAGCAGTGGACCGACGTGGCGCGGCCAGCCGACCAGCTGCGGAACGTAACGGGTGAGCAGCCAGATCACCGGTAAGCAGGTCAGCAGCGATCCGATCGTGATCACGCTGCAGAAGGCGAGAATCGACAGAGTGTTTCCGTCGGGCGGCAGGGCTTCAACCAGTCTGTGATTGTAGGTGAAGAAGAGGCTGTTGAGGCCCATCAAGATCAGCGTATGTCTGCCCATGTACCCGAAGAAAGCGATCGAGGGCAGAAGGCGGGCCAGGAACAGGGTGGCCCCGCAGCCGGCCACCGTCGTCACGGCAAACCAGAGTGGATTGCCATGGATGGACAGGTTGATGAGGACAACACGCCAGTCGTTGCCCCATTCGGATGACTTCCAGGGGCCCTGATTGAGGTCGAAGGTCGTCCACAACACGGCGGTGCACACGACGAAGGCGACGGCATTCATCCAGGGCAGGCGTCCGATCCGCTCCAGTGCCTGGGTCCTGCGCAGGCCGAGACCCACCAGATACCAGGCGTACAGCAGCAGGCCCTCCTGTATGAACCAGACATCCTTGAAGGGTGTGACGCGCAGCGTGATGAACCAGCCAGCGATCCCGAAGAGGGCGATGGCGATGGCCAGCCGGGGTCCCGTCCGAAGGTAGGGGGCCAGCAGGAGGTGGTAGGTCTCGACCACAAAGAGGGCGACGAGGAACCAGGTGATGAAGCAGAGCGCGGGCCATCCCCGGGCATACATCATCGCTAACTCACCCCAGCCTTGCTGGACAGACCATGAGTCAGTGAGCCAGTGGATGGCGAAGCTCACCACGCTGAAGAAGACAACCGGGTGAGTCGTGAAGCGGCCAGGAATGTCAGCCTGGTGGTGCGAGGCCAATCAACCTGCTTTGCCAGGTATCCCGATATGAGGAAGAACAGAACGACGTGGAAGGAATAGACCAGCTTGTACTGCGCGAAGGCGGTCGGGATATCGGCCTGGTGCACCCGCTCTACGACATGGCCGTAGAAGATGAGGACCATGCCCAGGAAGCGGGCGGTATCGAGCCAGGCGATGCGGTCAGGGGTGTTGGAGGCAGCCATGTCTCTTCCAGAGTCAGAACGGAGAGGGCAATGCGGCAATATGTCCAAACGGATACGACAGCGGCAAGCATGGACGATGCCGCCTTGACACCACACCAGTGCCGGCACAATGTGGCCATCGCGGCCTGGCACTAAGCTGTCCCCCTGCACACAGCCTCACCATCGGACGTAAGACAACATGCCTGCATCAACATCCCTTCACATGATCACCGTCGGCGGCAGCACCGCTGACATCCACGGATCCGACGGATTGGCCATTCAGATCGCCATCGATGCCCTGGCCACCCGTGGGGGTGGCACGGTGATCGTCGAACCGGGCACCTACGTCCTGACCGGTCCATTGCGCCTGCGATCCCGTGTCGATCTACGCGGTACACCGGGTGAAACGATTCTGCAGCGGGCGCCCATGGTATGGAGTTATCTGGCCGAAGATGCCGACACTGGCCAGAAGCAGGTCCGCCCCGTCGATGCGTCAGGTTTCTGTGCAGGCATGGGTATCCTGCTTGGAGACGAAGCGGGGCGTTTCCCCCAGGCCAGCATGCCCCTGACGATCAGCCGTGTCGAAGAGGGTGTCCTGTATACGGATGACTACAACACGCGCGACGTGCTGGCCGAGGCCGGTGGGATGGTGGCGACCTACTACCCGCTGATCCATGCCATGGAACAGGAAGAGATCTGCATGGACGGATTCATCCTTGATTCCCACCTCAACGACATCGGTCCACTGGAAGGTATCTGGGGTCGAGGACTGTACCTGCGGCGCTGCCATCGTGTGGTCGTGCGCAACGTGGTGTCGAAGAATGTCCTGGGTGACGGTTTCGGTTGTGGTCAGGGTTCTCACATCAGCTTCGAGAACTGTGTCTCGTCCCACAATACGCACTACGGCATTCATCCAGGCAGCCACAGTCCCCACACCCGCATCGCTGACTGTCACGTCCACGACAATGGTTCAGATGGTGTCTACCTGTGCTGGGGGGCCAGCTACAGCGAGGTCGTCGACTGTGATGTGCACGATAATGGTGGCCGGCTGTATCGCAATGGCATCTGCACGGGCCACAAGGACACGGACACCCTCATCGCCCGCAATCGCGTCTACCGGAATGCCAAACACGGGATCCACGTGCGCGACAAGACCGAGGCCAATGGCGCCCACCGCACCACGATCCGAGACAATGTGATCGAAGACAATGGCTGGTCCTTCGAGCGCGTGCCTGAGAAACTCAAACAGCTGCCACGACAGGAACTGACGGGGCATGGCGTCTATGTCTGTGGTATCACGCGCGATCTGACCCTGGAAGGCAACACGATTCGTGAAACCCGGACGGGCGATGAACGACACCAGCACCACGCCCTCTATCTGGCGCCAAAGGTCACAGGGCTGAAGATGACAGGCAATGTGATGGAGGGGCACCCCGAGGCGGACATCGTCGATGACGCCCGGGAGGCGAGCAACGTACTGCAGAGCGACTCGAAGGACTGAAGCACTCCATGTTGCCCCGGCGGCGCGAGACACAGATACTGTGTCGCCGAGAAATGTTGATCCACCACAGAAAAGGCTGCGCGCCGTGACCTCTACGTCCATCCCACCATCGGGACAAGATCGTCTTCGACTCGCAGGCAAGGTCGCCATTGTTACCGGCGCCGGCACCAGATCAGAAAACATCGCTGGTGTGGGTGTGGCGTCCGCGGTGCTCTTTGCCGCCCACGGCGCCAAAGTCCTGATCGCCGATCTGGATGAGGCGGCGGCAAGAAGAACGGAAGCAGCCATTCGAGAAGCCGGAGGCGAGGCTTCGATCCACGTTGCGGATGTCGCCGACGAAACAAATTGCAGGCAACTCGTCGATGTCGCCGTCGAACGTTACGGTGGGCTCGATGTTGTAATGAACAGTGTCGGTATCAGCGGTCCCGGAATGGTGACCGAAATAACCGAGGACCTCTTGAATCGCACGTTGGATGTCGATCTCAAGAGCATGATGTTCGTCTGCAAGTATGCAGTGCCGGCAATGACAGCCCGTGGCGGCGGTTCGATTATCAACGTCGCCTCCGTTGACGGGATGCGCGCAGGCATGAGCCGCAACGTTCCTTATGCCGCCGCCAAGGGTGGCATGATCGCTGCGACTCGAGCCATGGCTGTACATCACGGCCGCGACAACATCCGCGTGAACTGTATCGCGCCGGGGATGATACACACGTCCATGACGGAGTTCATCGACGATAGAAAACGCGAACTCCGACGGCGGCTCGCACCCTTGGGGACGGAGGGCAAGGCTGAGGATGTGGCCCTTGCGGCGCTGTTTCTGGCCAGCGATGAGTCGCGCTGGGTAACGGGTGTGCTGCTACCGGTGGATGCGGGACTGATGGCGGCGGGCCCACAGAGCGTAATCGACAACATACTTGATGACTATGAAGCCTGAGAGATCGAGCCATGTCATACACCTTTGAACCAAATCAGATGTACCGCATGCCGACACACTTCGGCCCAGCCACAGGACCCAGACGTGGCCCGGAGGGGCAGAGATTCTCATGCAAGGACAATCCAAAGACGACGGCCATCGAAGTCTCCTTCCTGTCGAAGGCGAACCAGCTTGAGGCGCTGTTACCGCCTGGATTCAGTCTTCACGGCGAACCTATCGTCACGGTGACGTCCTCGTACATGAAGGAAATCGAGTGGCTCGCAGGTCGGGGCTACAACATGCTCGGCGTCAGCATTCCGGCGAAGTTCAATGGACAGCAGGACCAGACGGTGGGGCCCTTCCTGTTGGTGCTGTGGGAGAACCTGGCAGATCCCATTATCACCGGACGAGAGGAACTCGGATTCTCGAAGATTTACTGCGAACTGCCCGAGCTCAGTGTCATGCAGGATTCTGCCGCGGCGCAGGCGTCGTGGCTTAGTTTCAAGTTTCTCGATATGGAGGTGACCGACCTCAAGCCGAGAAGCGAGCCGGCAGCCAAATCAGTGGCAGACGGTATCCTGCACTACAAGTACATGCCCCGAACCGGTGAGTGGGGGAGCGCTGACGCCGAGTATGCCGTGCTGACGCCGGCAACGGGATTCAACGTAAGAGTCCAGCAGGATCTGATCGGTGACGGTGTCTTGAGATGGAATCCGGCGCGTTGGCAAGACCTGCCAACCTTCTATCAGGCAGTCAACGCGCTTGCGGAACTCGAAGTCGAAGAATTTCTCGGCGGCAGCCTGACTCGTTCCGTCGGCAGCAAGGACCTCAGGGATCAGCGAATTCTGAGGTAGCTCAGGCGCGCTCGCCATAGAGTGAAGCGGCCGTCTTACCGAGAATCCACTCTTTGTCCTCGGCAGAGAGAAAGTCCATGGCCTGCTCGACCACTCGGAAACCAACGGCGTCGCCCCGCTGGGGGTTCTCCGGGAAGCCGGTACACCCCAGCATCCGCTGAGCGCCAAAGGCCTGATACACGGCTGATACGTAGGGGTGCACATCTTCATGGGGCCACGGCTGTTGAGAGATCCCATCGATCCGGGTGGCTTTGATATACAGATTGGGATTCCGCGCTGCCGCCAGCAGCAGGCTGAAATCCTCGTCCAGATGCTCTGCCAGGGTGGGTTCGCCCAGGTGGTCGACGATCACATTCACCTCGGGAAAGCGCTGCAGCATCGGCTCCAGCAGCGGAATCTGCTGACAGCGTCCGAACCATGTGAACGGCACGTTGAGTTCACGCGCCGTCTCCCAGAGCGCATTCTGGTCGTCGCCTGACAGCCACGACGCATCCTGATCAACAATCGGATACAGTCGCATGCCTTCGACGCCATGCTCGTGGTGCAGGCGCCGCAACTCCTGAGCGGCGCCGGGCTTTTTCGGATTGATCAGGGCCACCCCGTGCAACCGATCCGGGAACCGTCGCAGACAATCACACATGTAACTGTTGTCGTAGCCGTGATACATGCACTGGATGAGGACCGTTCGATCGATCTGGTTGAGATCCATGTAACGGATGAGATCCTCTATCAACCCGGGGTATTCGGGCCGTGCCGTTGACATGGCATCACTGTGGACAAATGGTGGCGCGCCCATTGTCCAGACATGTACGTGAGAATCGATTCGCATCGTGTCGGCTCCGGCTGGCCGGTCTTTGGGGGCTCAGCTTCTGTAATATCCGCGGGAATAGCAGAACGGCTGTGGCTAGTCCTTCGGCTTGAAGCCGATCCGGTCGAAGGGATTCACGACGGCTGTGGCAACGTCGCCGAGGTGGCTGTTGACCCGCTTCAACTGGCGGAAGTAGAGGGCCAGAGCCGTGGACTGGTTGGCGGTCACGTCCTCGACGTTGCCTGCCACGAGGTCGTGGACCCGCTCGTCGCACAACTTGCTGAGCCAGCTGGTTTCCTTCAGGACCTCGTGCGCCAACTCCTCGTTGCTGTCTTCCAACGCGGCGCGTGTGCGATCAAAGTTCTCCACAACCGTCGCTTCGATCCGCACCAGATCCGGCTCCAGAGATCCCCCTTCGAGCCGACTCGGATAACTGCGCGCCAGGGAGATGATGTTCTTGGTGTAGTCGCCGATTCGTTCGATGTCGATGACGATCGTTACGAGCATCATGGAACCCACCAGATCAGAACCGGAATTGACGCTGCAGTGCGTGAGGACCTTGCGCCGCACCTCCTGCTCGAAGGCGTCGACCTCTTTGTCACGGGCCAGGATCTCGTCCCCTGCGTCGGCGCTATCACTCTGTCGCAGCAACTGGATGGCCCGATCGAACATGTCGTGATCGATGTCCAGCATCCGGTACGTATCCTGCCAGGCCTGGGCCAGCAGATTATCGGACTTCCACAATTCCTTGATGCGGCGCAACATACCAAACCCCTCGGTGCCCGGACGGGCGATCTCAGTTGAAGATGATGAATAACAGCGGGACAAAATACAGACTGATGTAACAGGAGACGAAGATGATCAGATGACGCTTGGACTGACTGGCATACTGTCCGACGTAGTCGGCCAGACCTATGGGTAATCTCTTGAGTGGATAGAAGATCGAGATGCCAAGAATGTTGAATACGAGATGTGAGAAGGCGACGGTGATCGCCACCTCGTGCTGTGTCGCCAGCGCTGCCAGCATCGCCGTCACCGTGGTGCCAATGTTGGCCCCCAGGGTGTAAGGGAAGATCTGGCGCAGTGTCACCAGGCCGGCTCCGGCCAGTGGTATGATCAGTGATGTCGTGATCGAACTGCTCTGCACCATGATGGTCATGACGATGCCGAAGATCAGGCCCATCACATCATTGCGGAACAGATACCGGTGGATGATGACCTCGATCCGCGACAACATCAAAGACCGCATCGTGCGAATCAGGCCCGCCAGAGACCCGAACATGAAGATCGCGGCGACGATGGCCATCACGACGGGCGTGTAGGGGACGCCCGTCAGCAGTGCATCCGTCAGCTCAATGGCTGGGTTGATGATCGTTTTCAGAGGGTTGAAGAGCTTCACGCCGCCAACCCCGGCAAAACCGTGCTCGAGCCACGTCGCCGATCGGGCGATGATTCCGTAGCGCATCTCGATGGGGAACAGGACGATGACGGCGGCGACATTGAAGAAGTCGTGGACAACACCAGCCGAGAAGGCCCGCTTGAATTCGATCCGGTTCGCTACATGACCGATCGACACCAGTGTGTTGGTGATCGTCGTGCCGATGTTGGCGCCCATGATAATGGGGATCGCCGTCGTCAGTGACAGACCACCTCCGGCGACGAGGCCGACGACGATCGACGTCGTGGTTGAGGAGCTCTGCACAAGTGTCGTGGCCACGACCCCCGTGAGCAGTCCGATGAAGGGATCGGATGTCAGACTGAGAAGGGCTTCGGCAAAACCCTTGCCGAAAAGTTTGAAAGAGTGCCCCAACAGCTTGATGCTGTACAGAAACAGGTACAGGAAGAGAATCACCAGGAATGGTTTGATTCGGTCCGGTATCCTCATCTGTTCACCGTTCTCTCCCAGGTAGTGACTGTCGCCGATTCGGCACAAACCTGCAATAGTTGTCCCCGGAGGGCAATGACTGGCATTTGGGGCCCTAAGGGTACTGATTGATACAACGACTGTACCCGATACCGCTCAGACCACGGCAGGACGACTCTTGCACAGGTCGCCCGAGTCAACGCAGGAGGACAATGTGACCCCACGTGAGCGCATGCGCGCCCTGATCCGTCGCGAACCTATCGATCGGCTGCCCTACCAGTTTGGTGGTCCTCGAGCCTCGACATTCGCTGCCTGGCGACGGCAGGGATTGAGTGAAGAGCAGCAGGCCAACTGGTCGAGCCTGGTCGGCGAAGAAGGCATGACAGGCATCGGCAAGTTCTATATGGGCGTGCACCCGCTGTTTGAGGAGCGGGTGATCTCTGAGGAAGGAAATCTGCGCACCTGGGTCGACGGCTGGGGTTCGACGCGCCAGGACGCAATCGTGCAACCCACGGCCGGCTTTGCCACACGGCGGTGGATCGAATACGCGATCAAGAATCGGGATGACTGGCACAAGGTGCGCGATCGACTTGATCCACATGCACCTCAACGCACGCGCCCCCTCACCGAAGACGAGGTGACGCCTCACCTGGGGCCGGACAGCTATGGCTGGCACCCGCCCGGTGGCAGTCATTGGAAAGACTCTGTCGAATCGTGCCGCACAACCGACGTTCCGACCCGCCTGGTGACGACGGGGATCTACTGGGCGATCCGCGACCTGGTGGGCATGGAGAATCTGTCGGTCATGTTCTACGACGAGCCCGACCTGGCGCGGGAGATGTTTGACTATTGGGCCTGGTTCCTCATGGAAATCCTCGATGAACCCCTGCAGCAACTCGATGTGGATATCGTCATGCTCAATGAAGACATGGCCTACAAGAAGCAGTCGATGATGTCACCGCCGCTGATGCGCGAGTTCCTGCTGCCCAACTATCGAAAGCTCCACGCCTTCTTCAAGGAACGCGGTGTCCAGGCACTGGTCATGGACAGCGATGGCTACAACAACCAGATCCTGGACGTGCTGTATCCGGAAGCGCTGGATGGGATCCAGCCCATCGAAATCGCCGCCCACAATGATCCCGAGCAGATTCTCACCGATTTCCCGGGGATCCACATCCACGGGGGGATCGACAAACGCGAACTGCGTTTCGGCCGCGATCAACTGCGGGCGGAAGTCGTGAAACGCTACGCAACCGCCCGGCGTCATGGCGGCTACATCCCCCACGTCGATCATGGTGTGCCGCCTGATATTCCCCTGCGCAACTACCTCTATTTCGTTGAACTGGCGCGCGGTTTCTGCAATGGGGAAGACCTCGACACCTGGGAACCTCCGGCCAGCGAACTGGAGCAGCAGCTGGGACCGATCGAGGAGATGTTCGAACCGGGATCGGCGATCGCCTCCGCCTATGCCATGGACGAGGAGATGGGCTGAGCTTCTATTTCCGGCATGACCAAGTCACCTCAAGTCCTGCCTGATGCTGCGGATCTGCCGACACCAGCGCAGATCCGCAGCGCCATTTTCATCGATATCAAAGGGCCGTCCGACGACCTGCCCGTTCTGGCATCCTTCTTCGCCGCAGAGGATGCCGAAGGTGTGCCTGTGCAGGTCGTCACCGATGTGGCCTTCGCCGATGCTGCCCTGGCCAAGGATCTGCGTGTGCAGGGATTCGAGGATCTCATCGAAGATCTCGTCGAACGCTGTCAGCAGGATGAGCGCAGCCTGATCACGTGGGGCACGGCGCTGGCAGATGCCACCGATCGACACACACACGGCCCGGCGCTGGGACGACAGTTGGCCACCTTGATCCTCGATGTGCGTCCCGCTCTGCTCGCCACCGGCACGGCGACCGGATCAAAGGCACGCAAGCGTCGTGAGCCGGATCTGGTAGATCTGCTGCGCCGGGCCGAGTTGCCCATCCCACGAAATCTGGGTTCGAAGCAGAGCACCCAGCGGCTGCGCTACGTGCGGCAGCAGCTGGCCCGGCACGACGCCTACGAATCCATCACGTCGACGGCCAAGGCCAAGTGGACGAAGCTGCTCCAGCAGGGTCAAAACGACTGCCGAGGCGTGTATCAGCTTCTGACCGCGATCGTGGCGAAGCCCACTCAGGAATGAGTGCTGGACACTCAAGGATGAGTGATCATCCAACTGTTCCCGGAGGAATCATGCAGACACAGTTGCTCTCACAGCCCTGCCGTAATTTCCAGATCCTCGGAATCGGATCCTTCACCGACCCCCGGGATCACCGGGAGAAGGTGGTTCTGTCGAACTTCGCTGCGGGCGGCACGGGGAATCTCGTCATCGTCGATCCGGCCACCGGTGAAGGAGAGGATATCTCTTTGCCGGGGGACAGCGGTGCGTGGGCGGTGCTCAACTGGCAGGATGAAAAGCTGCTCATCGGGACGTGCGGCACCTATGGCTACCTGCATTGTCTGGATCTGGCATCACGCGAGTGGGCCGAGCCACTGCGAGACGAGGAGGAGACGTATATCTGGAATCTCTGCATCGGTTCCGATGGACTCGTCTATGGCGGCACGTATCCAGGCTGTGTGCTGCTGCAGTATGATCCGGCCGCGCATCGCCTCGAGAATGTGGGGCGCATGTCACAGAATTCAGCCAACCTCTACAGCCGCATGGTCTATGGTGGCGTGCCCGGGCACATCCTCGTTTCGTGCGGTACGGCTGATCCCCACCTGAGTCTGTGGAACATGGAGAGTGGGAAGGCGCATCGATTCGGCAAAGAGGGCGCTGCTGTGCGTGGCGTGGGAGAGGGATTCTTCTGCACGCAGACAGGCGACGAGATCGACACGTACGACAGCACCAGCTTCGAATGCCTCGAGAGCGATCGGGAAGATCAACTCATCGCCGAACCATCGCCCCCGAATCGTTATGGCGGCATGCGGATGCACAAGCATCTCACCGATGGCCGGTGGCTCGTCAATCGCGGTCAGGAATACTACATCGACGACGGGGAAGAGGACGCACCCATCCTGCAGCCGATCCCTGCCGAGCGACCCGCGACTCACATCCTGACGATCACCGCTGATGATGCGGGCAACATCTGGGGTGCAGCCGGATTCGGTCAGACGATCTTCCGCTACAATCCGGCAACCGACGAATCATGGAATTCGCAGGTCGTCACCGACAACAGCGGTGAGGTCTACGGCATGGCCTGGACTGCCGAGCGCCTGTTCCTCGCCACGTATTCGGGTGGTGACCATGTCGTCTACGATCCGACGGTGCCCTGGCAGCAGCTGGACAACTCAAATCCTGTGACCCTCGAATCGGTGAGTCCGGGTCTGATTCGGCCTTCGGGTAAGAGTGTCGTGGGGCCCGATGGTCACGTGTGGACGGGCTGGATGGCCGCTTACGGCATCTACGGGGGTGGGATCTCGAAAATCGATGTGAATACACTCGCCATGACGTGCTGGCGTGATCCGGTTGCCCAGCAGGCCGTGATGGGTCTGACTGCCGATACCCGCTGTCTCTACTTCATCACCGGCGGATCTGCCAATGGCCTGGCTTCCCGGAATGTGACGCCGCATTTCGTCGTATGGGAGACGGACGGCACAATCCGCACCACACACGTCTTTGAGATGGGCACGCAGTTGACGGGCCTGGCTGTGACCGCGGAGCGCGTCGTGATCATCGCCGAAGACCAGGTCTACGTCTACGACTCACAGAGCGATCGACTCGAAGCGCCGATCACACTGCCGGCTCCCGCCAGTTATGCAGCCGGATTGCCGGACGGGCGCGTCGCACTCTTTGGCGAAGACCAGATGTGGCTGTTGTCACCCGAAGCCGGCGACCTGGGTCCGGGCTGCGACATGCCTGGAAGGGTCGGTAGCCTGGCCGTGAGCCCGGATGGAGAAGTCTTTGTTGCGATCGGCGCACAGCTGAATCGACTGACTCTGTAATCTGGCCGCGATTCCGGGCGTGATGCTTGCTGATTTCGGAGAGGGGTCATACATTGGCTAAGTGTCTGTTTTTATAAACACTTTAACGATTTTGACATCTTTGATCTCACCATTCCGTCGCCACCTGATGTCGTGCGTCGGCCTCTGCTTGTTGAGCATGAGTCTGGCCGCCTCGGCCAAGACGACGATCCTCGATTCACAACCGGTGATCCCCGGCGCGGGAACGGCGATTCTCGATTCGAGTGTCATGGTGCGTCCTGGCGATTCGCTGCTGGGTATCGCTGCCCGCATGCTCTCCTCCACCGACTACTACACGGCTGGTGAGCTGGCCCACGGAATCCGCCGGGCCAGCGACATGGAGTCGGATCGCCTGCTCCCTGGCCAGATGCTGCGTGTGCCTCTGCAGTCGGGTGCCACCGTGGGCAAGGCCGTGCAGAACACGGAAGTGCGTGGTCTGTATGTGACGGCCCAGGTCGCTGGGTCCCCACGGATCCTGGCGCTGGCCGACTCGCTGATTGCCGTCGGCGGTAATACCATCATCTTCGATATCAAAGACCGGCAGGGCGACCTGTCCTACAAGTCCCGCGTGCCCTTGGCCCTGGCAACGCAGGTCGACTC
The DNA here is from genome assembly GCA_018673255.1 of Gemmatimonadota bacterium. Next base: position 49,941 of record JABHDC010000028.1, on the reverse strand, counting down.
GCTGGCCCCGATTCGTCGACCTCATGAACTGGTGCGCCAACTGCACCAGCGGCAACTGCACGTGGTCGCTCGCCTGTCCTGTTTCTACGACGAACGCCTCGCATCGTCACGACCCGAACTGCGACCGCGTTCACTGTCCGGGGATGGCGCGGCGTGGGGTGAGGGATGGCTCGATCCTTCCCTGCCGCAGGTGCAGGACTATCTGCTGGATATCGTTCAGGAGGTCGTGCGACTCGGCGTCGATGAGATTCAGCTCGACTACGTGCGGTTCCCGACGGAGGGTGACCTTGCCGACGCCCGCTTCGCTTTCGATTCCTGGCACCTGGCCAAACACGACATCATCACCGAGTTCGTCGCCCGTACCCGCGTAAGGCTGATCGACACCAACGTGTTGCTTGCTGCCGATCTGTTCGGTGTTGCCGCCTGGGGCCGCGAGGCCGACCTGCGCCGGCTCGGGCAGCGCCTTCCGGATCTGTTGCCACTGCTGGACGTTGCCTGTCCCATGCTCTATCCGTCCCACTTTTACAGTCCTTTCCTCGGGATGGATCGTCCCTCGGACTATCCCTACTACCTGGTGCAGGAAGGCATCTTGCGACTCGCACCCCTGGCCGAGGCCCATGGTGTCGATGTGCGGCCGTGGTTGCAGGCCTTCCCCTACGGGGTCAAAGGATTTGATGCGCAATACGTGACCGAGCAGATCCACGCGACCCGCGATGCGGGGGGTAATGGATGGATGCTCTGGAATTCGGCCAGTCGCTTCGATGTCGCCCTGGAGGCCATGCGCCGCCTCCGCGAGGGGCAGGCGGTCGCGGCGCCGAACCGCCAGCCTGAATCGCCGGGCAGCCAGAGTGAGAAGCCGGATATGTGATCCGGATCCGATATGAAATCAAAAGGCCGGGGTCCCCATGAGGGGATCCCGGCCTTTGATGTTCTATCGTGCTTACGTGTGACCGCGGAGGCGATCAGCGGAAGGGCTTGATCTCACCCCGTTGCAGGCGATCCCAGTAGTCGACGAGGACCTTCTTGATCTGGGGGCTCAACAGGACCCCGCCGATGATATTCGGGAAGGCCATTCCCAGAATCATCATATCGGAGAAGGCCAGCACGTTGTCCAGGGCTGTGACGGCGCCGATGAAGACAAAGCTCACGAACAGAACCCGATATAACATGATCGTACCGGGACCGAAGAGATATTCCCACGACCGCTCACCGTAGTAAGACCAGGAGATCATCGTCGAATAGGCGAAGAGCATGACGGCGAGGGCCAGCACGTAGCGCGCCCCGGGAATAACCGAGTCAAAGGCGGCAGAGGTCATGCGGGCGCCCACGATGAATTCACCCGTCTGATACTCGGGCAACTGATAGGCGCCGGTGATCATACACACGAGTGCCGTCATCAGGCAGATGATGATCGTGTCGATGAAAGGACCGATCATGGCGACCATGCCCTCACGAGCCGGTTCATCTGTCTTGGCTGCAGCGTGAGCGAAGGCAGCGGAGCCGAGACCCGCCTCGTTCGAGAAGGCAGCCCGGGTAATCCCCGTGACCAGCACGCCGCTGAAGCCGCCAAAGACCGCCGGCCCCGAGAAGGCATCTGCCACGATCTGCGCCAGCATCGCCGGGACCTGGGTGACATGGCTCAGGATCACGAAAATCGAGCTGACCACGTACAGGATGCACATGGCGGGTACGATCTTCGATGTCACATTGCCGATTCGCTTGATACCACCGATGATGACGAGGCCGACAAAGAAGGCCATGACGATACCCATCACCCAGGCATTCGTTTTGAACCAGGGGGAGACCGTCGACAGGATCTCTACTGTCTGATTCGCCTGGAACATGTTGCCGCCACCAAAGGAACCACCGATGGCGAGAAAGGCGTAGATCACGGCCAGGGTGCGACCGAATTCGGCCTTGTTCTTCAGCGCCAGGCCCTTCTCCAGGTAGTACATCGGCCCACCGGAGATATGGCCATCCTCTGATGTGCGACGATACATGATCGCCAGGGTGCAGGAGGCGAGCTTGGACGACATGCCGAAGACGGCCGTGACGATCATCCAGAAGACAGCACCCGGGCCTCCCAGACTGACGGCGATGGCGACACCGGCAATATTCCCGAGACCGATGGTCGCCGACAGGGCGCTGGACAGGGCCTGAAAATGGGAGATCTCGCCCGGGTCATCGGGGTCGTCGAAGTGACCGCGCAGCACGTCGATGGCGTGTCGGAAGCCACGGATCGACAACCAGCCGAAGTAGAAGCTGTAGTAGATACCCCCGGCCAGAAGGACCGCCACCACGAGTGGGAACCCGGTGCCGAAATCGGCAAAGAGGAAAGAGGCCATCAAGGTGACGGTGTCACCGAAAACTGCGTCCAGCTTTGCCAGCCGCACCTGGATCCAGTTGTCGTCCTGGGCCAGTGCCGGTGTCGCAAGAAGTGTCAGCAGCGCCGGGGCATACAGAAGCCTGCGCATGTTGTGTACTCTCCGTGGCGCGATGTGGGTCGAAGAAGTGGGCGCCCTGCCTTCACGGCGGGCACGACCGGTAGGAAGGTCAAACATAGCCCGTCATTTGCCGGATCGGCAAGTTCGGACCCCTGTGGGAGGATCGGTGCACTCAGGTCAGCGGGGCACTCCGAGGATCGGCAGTCGATCTAGTGCCCTGTTAAGAAGTAATCCTTGTATTCGGCCGCCGATCCATCCTGGCTCACCGCGTTGCGCTCCCTCGATGGGTCCCACTGACCCGCATCGGTCGCGCGCCTTGTGAGCCAGGCGCCTCGACGCCCGAATCTCACAAGGCTGACTCCTTAACAGGGCACCAGAGATCAAGTGGTCTGATCCGCTTTGAAGGCGATCCCGGTTACCTCCACCTTGATCCCTTTGAACAGAGAACCTGCACCATACAGTCGGCGCGCCGGCTTGCGCTCGCCGAAGTAGCTGGCGTAGATGGCATTGAAGCCATCGCGTTCCTCCAGATCGGTGAGGAAGACCTCCACACACAGCAGGTCATCGAATCCTGCCCCTTCACTGGCCAGGGCGCGGCCCATGGCCTCCATACATGCCCGGGTCTGGTCTTCGATGGTCGTGCCGACAATCTGCATCTGTTCGTCGACAGGTCCGAAAGCGGAGAGGAAGATGAAACCCTGCGCCGAACGGGCCAGGCTGTAGAAGGGTTCGGGGCTGTGGTTGTCAGGCATGAGATGGTTTCCTTGATGTGTGGCAGCAGTACCCGGCTGGACGAGGCCGGCAATACGGCTCAACATACCCAGACGCACACATCATCACCACCGTGCCGGAAACAGGGAGAGCACATGCGCATCGGACTCGCCAAGATCATGCAGGAAACCAGCACCTTCAGTACGCAGCCCACCGATCTGGCGGCGATTGAGGCGCACGGTGTGTATCACGGCGACGATGTGCTGAAGCTGCCGACCATGTGGGAGGGTTTCGTCAGTGGCGCCATGGATGTTCTCAATCCCATGGCCGAGGCCGGCGACTGTCAGGTCGTGGGGGTCACCAAGGCGACGGCTATGCCGGCCGGTTCCCTCACGCCGGCGGCGCAGGCACAGCTGATGAGCTGGTTCGAGGCCGATCTGGCCGCGGCCTTGCCCCTGGATGGGCTGTTGCTGAGTCTGCATGGCGCTTTCGTCGGCGAGGACGATCCCGACATCGATGGTCTCGTGATCGAGCGGGCACGGCAGATTGTGGGCCCCGATGTGCCCATCGCGGTCTGCCTGGATCTGCATGCAAATCTCACGGCGCGCATGTGTGAGAATGCCGACGTCATCGATTGCATGCACACCCATCCACATATCGATCTGGTGGAGACGGGGCGTCGTGCCGCGACCTCGCTGGTGGCCACAGTACGAGGTGAGATCCAGCCGGTGATCGTGGCGATCAAAGTGCCCATGTTCACGCCGGCGGAGACACAGATCTCCGATGAACCACCCCTGAAGACGCTGATAGACCTGACGCGGCAACAGGAGCAGGATCCCCGGGTTCTGCACTCGGCCATCTGCGCCGTGCAGCCCTGGATGGACATCCCCGAGATGGGGTGGTGCAGTGTGGTGACGACAGATGGCGACGCCGGTCTGGCTGAGCAACTCGCGCGGGATTTGGCCGACAAGGCCTGGTCTCAGCGACGTGAATACACGCGGCCCTGTCCCAGTTACCTCGAGGCGCTGGATGAAGCCTTCGCGTCTCCCGAGACACCGGTGGTGATTTCAGATCTCAACGATCTGATGACGGGGGGCGGCACGGGGGATTCCACGTGGTATCTCAAAGAATTCCTGGCCCGTGCGCCGGCGGAGCCCTGTTTTGTGACGATGGTCGACCCGGAGGCGGTGGTCGCAATGGCTGCAGCCGGTGAGGGCGCCGAGATCAGCCTGTCCCTGGGCGGCAAACAGGACACGATCCACTCCACGCCTGCAGAAGTGACCGGAGTGGTGGAGAAGGTGATCCCTGTCAGCCCCGACCGGCAATTGCCAGAGAGTATCGGGCTGACGGCGACACTCAGGATCGACAACATCGTCGTCGTCGTCTTCGAGCGACTGGGTCCGGGGGATGATCCCGTGCTCTACTCGGGGGCCGGACTGGATCCGTCGACGGCGCGGATCCTGATCTCCAAGTCGGTCGTCGATTTCCGTTATGGATTTGCGGGCGTCGCCCGTCGGTTCCTGCTGGGAGCTGCGCCGGGTCTGGCGCCATCGGATCTGCTGTCGCTGGAATGGAAGAGGGTGCCGCGGCCCATCGTGCCGCTGGACCCGGAGATGGAGTGGGACTGTGCCGCGGCGCCTGTGTATCGTAGCCGCGGTTGCTGAACGTCAAGCTGGGCGTCAACCAAAACGAAGGAATATCCCGTGTCACGAATCCTGGTAGTGCGCAACGATGAGATCGAAGAGCATGTGAGCCCCGCCGACTGCATCCCTCTGGTGGAGGGTGCTCTGCAGTCCATGTCCGAAGGCAAGGCTGAGTTGCCGCAGAAGTATCACGATATCGGCGATTGGGCCATGTGGTTCTTCATGGGGGGAAATGTGTTTCCCCAACAGGCGACGGCGATCAAGACCGGTTTTGCGGCGCCCGGCGCCCTGACCTGTCAGGTGATCTACTACGATCACGAAACCTGCGAACCGAAGGGCCTGTTTGAGGGACTCAAGGTCACCAATCTGCGCACAGGTGCCGCCGCGGCGATCGGTGCTAAACACATGGCACGATCCGACTCGAAGGTGGCTGCCTTCATCGGCGCCGGGCAGGTCTGCTGGCACGCGCTGGGGGCCCTGGTCTCCGTCTTCGATCTGGAGAAGGTCCTGGTCTACGATCTGAGCCCCGAGGCGGCCGAAGATTATGTGCAACGGGCCCAGGCCAAGTACGGTCTCACCGTAGAAGCGGTCAGTGCAGAACAGGCTGTCAGGGGCGCCGACGTCGTGATCAGTGCGACACCATCGCGTGAGGCGATCGTGCAGGCGGACTGGGTCCAGCCGGGCACACACTTCAGTGCCATGGGTTCGGATGGCGCGGGCAAGCAGGAACTGGCCTCCGGTGTCCATCAACGTGCGCGAATCGTCTGCGACCGCACCTCGCAGTGTCTCAAGTGGGGAGACATCAACGTGTCCATCACGGCGGGCTTGGTGAGTGAGAGTGACATCGTCGGCGAGATCGGTGATGTCGTGGCCGGCCGCATTCAGGGGCGTACGTCGCCTGAGGAGGTCACGCTTTTCGATGGTACAGGCATGGGAATTCAGGATGCCGTCGTGGCCAAGGTGATCTACGATATCGCGGAGCGTGAAGGACTGGGCACGGCGGTCGAACTGTGAGTAGCCGATGAGACGCGTCGTCCATCTGGAGAATCTCGACCGTCAGGTAGTGGTTCAGGCCAGCGAGGCCGAACCCCGGAACATGGGAGCCGATCTCATGGTCCTGACCGATGGGCGCTGGCTCATGGGATACTCGCGCTGGTTGGGGGGCGCCCACGACGATGACGGCAGCCAGATCTGCGGGATGCTCAGCGATGATGGCGGTGATACGTGGTCGACGCCCTTCGCCATCGCACTTCGCCCCGATGGCGTGGAGGCGGTTCGCATGCCCTGCTTCCTGCGCCTGAAGGATGGTCGGCTCGCCTGTTTCTACCGTGTGCGAGAAACCCATCTGGATACGTGGACGGGCATGATCATCTGCCGGGACGAGACGCGACTGAGTGAACCCGGCGCGGGACCGGAGCTTTGGACCGACCCGGTGCGGATCTCGCCCCCGGCACCGGGTCGTCATGTGCTGCTCAACAATCGCGCCCTCCGACTGCAGCAGGGCCCCCACGCGGGTCGAATCCTGCTGCCCCTGGCCTCACCCTGGCCCTGGGACGAGGAAGATCGCCGTGGCACTCATATCCGCAGCTGGGTGCTGTACTCCGACGACGATGGCGCTACCTGGCAACCCAGTCAGAGTATGCTCGAAGGGCCCGAGCGCGGACTCATGGAGCCCTATCTGATGGAGCATCCGGATGGGCGTGTGCGCATGTGGATGCGGACGCAGATGGATTGCCAGTACGAGTCGATCTCATCCGATGGTGGCAACAGCTGGTCGCCGGCGACGCCTGGCCCCCTGGTGTCACCCGAATCACCTGTCGCCGTCGCACGACACGAAGCATCGGGGATGCTGATGATCGTGTGGAACCACAATCGGCGCGGCAAACACACGGCGGATCGCACACCGATCGGCGTGGCGTTCTCTGAGGATGAGGGAGACTCGTGGTTCGGCGAACATACGCTGGACCCTCACAACGGGGACCGTGTCGTGCCGGCGGGCGATGGTGAACCGGCAAACACGGGTTCCGTCGGTGCTGTGCAGGCAGGGGGAGAGTCAGGCCATTCGGTCGCCGCCAACCCTGGTGCCGGTGAGCCTGGTGAAGCGGACGACCCGGGTCGTGTATCGCAGGGCGATGGCCGGTCCAGTGACAGCCGATCCGGCGACAGCCGATCGTTCTCCTATCCCGGGGCGCACTTTCTCGGCGACCGGGGAATCGTCACATACTACGAGAATGCTGGAGGTCGGATCTCCCTTATCGTGCGACGTTTCGATTTGCGCCTCGACTGAGATCCCACTCAATTGGGAAGCCAGCGCAGTTGGCGCACCAGCCCAGGAGAGTCTGCCGTGCGAACCAATGCATTCCACACGGAATTCACTTACACCACGGCGATCGGATTCGAACCGGGTGTGACGCGTCGCGACCCGAGCCCGGTGATCGAGGTAGACTCTCGATTCCACGTCTGGTATTCCAGGGCGACGGTTGATCCCTCCGGATATCATGCCACCGTCTGGCATGCGGTTTCGGAGGATGGCCACACCTGGGTCGAAATCGATGAGGCGATCCCCACCGGTGGCGCAGGTGCATGGGACAGCAATGGCTGCTTCACGCCCACCACGCTGATGGCGGACGGACGCTACTTCCTCTACTACACGGCCGTACCCATACCATTCGACAACGATGAGGGCGGCCCGAATGGTACGCGCACGGCGATCGGTGTCGCTGTGGCCGACCATCCTGACGGACCCTGGACCAAACTGGACGACAATCCCGTTCTGCGACCTGGAGACGGTGCCCACGCCCCGGATGGTCATCGCCTCGATGACGCTTGCCTGATCGTCAGAAATGGCGGCTACTGGCTCTACTACAAGGGACGTGGGAAGGGGAAGACGCCCGCGCAGACGGTCATGTGCCTGGCCATCTCTGACTCGCCGGCTGGCCCCTTCGTGAAGGCGAATCGCCCCGTCCTTGGTTCCGGTCACGAGGTGTGTGTGTGGCCTCACGGCACGGGTGTGGCGGCCATCGTCTCGCCTACCGGGCCGCATGGATCGACGGTGCAATACAGCAGGGATGGGGTGAATTTCGAAGTGTGCGCCGAGGTGAGCCCGCCGTCTGCACCGGGGCCCTTCCGCTCGGATGGCTATCAGGAGAGAGCAGGCGAGGGAATCCAGTGGGGGCTCTGCCAGGATATCGCCTCAGCCGACCGCCCATTCCTGCTCCGCTTCGACTGCGACCTGCGTGCTCAGGATGAAGCTCGATGACCGGATCCAGAACGGTAATCCTCGTGGGTGGATTCATCCCGGGACAGTCTCTGTGGAGCATCCAGCAGGGCTTCGAGGCCCAAGGCTTCCGGGTTGTTTATGCGCCCAGTCGTGGATGTGTCGAGACCCAGAGAGAGGGTGACATCGAACTGGCCAGGGAGGAGGCCGATCTCATCCCGCCACCTGAAGACTGGCAACCGGAGTACCGCGACACGGCGGAATTTGGGCAGGGACTGGCCAGACTCATCCAGCAGCATCAGCCCGAGTTGCTGCTGTGGTGGTTCAGCAAGGATGACTGCCCGGTGGGGCTCACCGCCTCGCTGCGGCGGCAGTTCCCCTGGTTGCGAACGGTCACGCACACCCAGGACGACCCCTGGGACGTGGTTCGTCATCCGGAATTCTCTGAAGAATTCGAGTTCGTCTCCACCTGCTGCAAGGAGAGTGTCGAGGTCTACGCGGAGCGAGGCATCAAGGCCATCGTGCTCTATCCGCCACCGGCACTGCAGCTGCACGGGGTGGCGGAAGCCAGCCCTCACGAGGCCTGCGACTTCTCACTCACCATCCTCTCCATCTATGCCCGCGGTGACAGTGATGGCACCGACTATCTGTCGTCGGGAGATCCGGTCGCGCGGATCACTCATCCCATCGGATTCCCGGATCAGCGTGTTCTGCGTCAGGACGTGGTGGCCACCGTCGCCGAACTGGGGCGGACCCACGTCTATGGCGGACTGGGTTTCGGCACCTTTGACGGGATTCCGCGATCCTGCTATCGGGGCTTTCGCACCTACCAGGAACTACCCGGGATCTACAGGGCCGCCCGAATCAACATCAACCAGCACAACTCGCCCCGATCCCATGGTTACCTCAATCAGCGTGACACGGCGATCACCGGCTCGGGTGGTTTCATGCTGACGGACTACGTCGAGGGCATCGAGGAAGAGTTCGAGATCGGGACCCAGATCGATACCTGGGAGAGTCTCGACGAACTGCGCGAGAAAGCGACCTGGTGGCTGCGTCACGACGAGAAGCGTCAGGAAGCGGGTCTGGCCGCTCAGCGTCGCGTCCTGAGTCGTTACGGCAATGATGCTTATGCGCGCAGATTGCTGGAGTTCGTCCGGGAGTAGGCCTCAGGATACAGGTCGCCCCGTCCGCGGATTCCGCCAATCGGTGCTGCGTGGCGCATTCTGTTCCCGCTCGGCTGCTGCAGCCCGGCTCACTGCGTCGAATTCGCACCCTCGCGCAAGGCGTAGGTACGATCGTCGAACACGACCGTATCGTGCCCTTCAGACCAGTGGGCGCCCCCGACGATCACCAACTCACCCTCTAAGACTGTCGCAGCTGCCCAGGCCTGAGACGTGGGCAGGTCCGGTCCATCGCGCCAGGTGCGAGTCACCGGATCAAAGCAACGGCTGCGCTGATCCTGGTAGCCACCCATGAGCCAGATCTCACCACGGTAGGCGGCGATCAGGGGGCCCTGACCGATCTCACCCGGTTGCGGGAAGTCTACATCCCACCGTCCGCCGGTCACATCGTACGCATACATGCCGTCGATACTGGCACAGTAGATGACGCCATCCAGCTCACAGGCGTGACCCTGGCGCGTGGGCTCGGGCAAGGAGGCCTCGAAGCGCCAGGTGTCTTCGCCGGGGCCGATGCTTTCCACTGAATCCAGCTTCGGGCCGGCATTGTGGGCGGCGCCACCGATGGCCCAGATGCGACCATTGCAGGAAAGGACGAAGGGATCGGTGCGCGCCACATTGAGTGAGGGCGCCGGGCTCCAGGTGTCGCTCTGGGGATCGTAGATGTCGACGGTGTAGAGCACCTGCCCTTCGCCCGTCCAGCCGGGGATACGTGTTTCACCTCCCACGACCCAGACACGTTCCTCCATCGCCGAGACACCACAGTATCGCCGAGGCTGCATCATCCGGCTTACGATGTCCCAGTATTCGGTCTGCGGGTCGTAGGCGAACAATTCGTCGAGCACATGCAACTGCGGTGGGAGTCCCCACTGTCCCGCCCAACCACCGGGGACATAGAGCTTCCCCAGACAGGGCACGGAGAAGACATCGTGGTTGCCACCCCCCGGGAGACGACCGCGTTTCTTCTCCCACGTATGCTGCCAGGCCGTCGGCGCCGGTTCTCGCCGATACAGCGCATCGGCCGTGGCAGCCCAGATGGCTCCGTCGTGGCTGGTGAGAAGGCAGGTCGCTGCATTCGGGAGATTCGCCAGCGAGCGCACGAGCAGATCGCCATCGGCGTTGGTGTCCAGTTCGAGGATCTCACCCGTCGAGTAGGCGGCCATCACCAGTTCATCAGGAGAGATGCCCACGGCGGTGACTTCACCATGGGCCTCGCCGGAAGGCAGATCGCCTGTCACGATCTGCCAGCCATCCTCCATGTGACGCGGACAGAATCGGCGCCAGCCATCGGGGCCGGCAATCCAGACATATCCCACGTGATCGGAGATGAGGAATTCCCAGGAACCGGTGGGCAGCCAGGCAGGTTGCCACGTGTCGGGTGCATTGGCAGGCAACACCATCACCTGGCGACCGGAGGGTGTGTCGAGGAGGCACCACCGGTTGCCGTAGATGTCGAGTGCATCGGGCGTGGGTGCGTTCCCTGATGGTGATGGGGGAACGCTGATGAAGCTGCCATCGAGGCAACGGCGCGTGCTGCAACCTTCGGCCCAGATTTCGCCGTCGGGTGTGCAGACGATCTGCCGCCGGCCAGTGATGGAGCCGCCGAAGGATGCCGTCACATCCCGTGGTTCCGTGCGGTTGGCGACATCCACGCTGATGATTCGTTCGCCATGGGTGCACCAGTACTGACCCTCTGGGCTGCGCGTGGCGGCATCGATCGGTCCCAGATTGATGGACCCCTGATAGATGACATCGACCACACCATGGCTGAAGGTGGCCAGGCCATCGGCAGAGGCCAGGACGAGGTCGTCGTTGTCGTGCTCGAAGAGGGCGTGTGGCGCGAAGGGCAAAGGAGAGATCAGATCCAAGGGAACTCATCCAGTTGAAAGGACGGTGCAGTCATCGCGTGGTCGGCCCAGAGGGTGTTCGCCTGGGTCGGCACAGACGGTTGTCGCCTGGCGCGGTTCAGGAAACATGGTGCGGCAGCGGCTGCTACGGCAAGGCGGATCAGGCATCTGCTGCGATGGTGAGAATTGTTTCGGCGGGCAGACGTCTTGAGTATCCTCATGTTGCGCATCCTGTAGGCCTGGGCGCTGGACGCAGTGGCTGCCGGGGGCCGACCTTCCAACAAAACCATCCTTTGGGCTTCGACCGGATACGGAGATTTCATGCTGATTCTACTCTCTCCCGCAAAATCTCTCGACTTTGAGACGCCGGCGCCGGTGAAGACCGGCGATGCACCACGCTTTCTGGACGAACAGACCGCGAGTCTGATCACCACGCTGCGCCGAAAGAAGGTGAAGGATCTGGTCGAACTGATGAGTCTGAGTGACCGGCTCGCCCAGCTCAACTTCGACCGCTTCCAACACTTTGACGCGCAACTTGTACACGATCAGGTGGGGGGTGCGGGATCTCAGAGGAAAGATGCGGGACCCCTGCCGGCGAAGCAGGCCATGTGGGCCTTCACCGGTGACGTCTATCAGGGCCTCGACGCGACGTCGATGTCGGCGCCCGAGCGCAAACGAGCCCAGGGCTGCATCCGCATGCTTTCGGGTCTCTACGGGGTGCTCAAACCCTGCGATCTGATCCTGCCCTATCGGCTGGAGATGGGCACCCGTCTGAAGACCCGCAAGGGCAAGGACCTCTATCAATTCTGGGGATCTGCCATTACCGAGGCGCTGGCCGAAGAGCAGCCCGACTGGATCTGCAATCTGGCCAGCAAGGAATACTACCGGTCGGTCCGGGAGAAGGAGCTCACGTGCCCTGTCGTCCACCCGGTCTTCAGAGATGAAGTGAAGGGGGAGATGAAGGCGCTGGGCATGTTCGCCAAATACGCTCGAGGTCTGATGGCACGCTGGATCGTCAGCAACAAGATCAGCAAGTCCGCTGAGCTACCCGTTTTTGACGTGGGCGGTTATGCCTACGACGCGTCGGCATCGACAGAGTCGGCGCCGGTCTACAACCGCCCCGCCACGGCTCGCGGCTAGATCCCTTTCAGCGTATCTCATTTGGGCTGCGTCCGCCTCAGAGCGAATATCCGGACAGGTTCAGAGTGGGGCGAGTACGTATACTCACGCGGCCCTCAACAAGTGATGGGCACAGCACAGGAGAGTTGGTCGGATGAATGTTGATGCGATCCGCGCACAGATCCCGGTCACCGGGACATGCCGCTACTTCAATACAGGCGGGATCTCTCCCAGTCTGAACGTGGTCACTGAGTCCGTGACCGGGCAGTTGAGCCAGATGGCCGCAACCGGTCCCATCAAGATCCTCGATGGTGCCGCCTACGAAGAGCGTTTGCAGGGGGCGCGGGAGACCCTGGCCGCATTCATGGGGGCTGATGTGGCCGATGTCTGCCTCACGCACGGTGTTGCTGATGGGGTGACGTCCGTCTTCCATGGTATGGACTGGAAGGCCGGTGATGAAGTCATCCTCACCGACGAAGAACACCCGGCTGTGCAGATCCCGGCTGAGCGACTACCTGAGAGTGACGGTGTCGTGTTGCGTTATCTGCCGATCACCGGCAGTGCTGAAGATGTCTTGAGTCGTCTCGATGACTTGATGACGCCGCGGACGCGAATGCTGGCGCTCAGTCACGTGACCACCGACACGGGCACCCGTCTGCCGGCGAAGCAGATCGTCGATCGGGCGCACGAGCGGGATATTCCCGTGCTCTACGATGCAGCCCAGTCTCTGGGGCAGTTCGCCGTGGATGTCACTGCGATGGGTGCAGATTTCTACAGCTGCCTGGGTTATAAGTGGATGTTCGGTCCCTACGCCACAGGATGCCTGTATGTGCATCCATCCTGGCAGGAGCGTCTCACGGTCGTGCCCTCAGGCGTCAACTACGGCAGCAGCGAGGGAGCCCGGCGGTTCGAATTCTCCCTCATGCCGGCCACCCACTACATCGCCACTGCAGCGGCCGTCGACTATCTGGAGTCTATTGGTCTCGACCAGATCGAGGCACACGCAAGGAATCTGGCGGCACGGCTGCGTGAGGGCCTGCGCCAGATCCCCGGTCTCACCATCGAGAGTCCGGAAGATCCCGAGATGAATACGGGGATCGTTGCCTTCAGTGTCGACGGCGTCGATGGCCCGCATATCTCAACTGCGTTGCGAAATCACGACATCGTCACCCGTCCCACGGGTATGAAATTCAGCGGCGTGCGCTTCTCTGTGGCCATGTTCACGACCCAAGAAGAGATCGACGCTGCCATTGATGCTGTCACTGAGATCGTCGAGGTCGCCCGGGCCTGACTGGCTCTCTGAGTCGGAGGTTGAAGGCAAGTCTGGTCTGGCCGCACACCCGGCGGCCATGTTGTCCACTTTCCCGCTTGATCTGATCGTCGATTTCCTGGGACATTGACCTCAGGACATTTGCATCAGCCCTGCGCACCGCGTCGTGGGGCCCATGAGGAGAGAAAGATGGCAACCGGATACCAGGGAAAGATCCTCAGGGTCAACCTGAGCACCGGCTCAGTCACCGTCGACGAGCCAGACCACAACTTCTATCGGAAATACGTCGGGGGATGGGGTTTCATCGCCTATTACCTGATGAAGGAACTCGAGCCCGGCATCGATCCGCTCGGACCGGCGAACAAGCTGATTTTCGCAGGCGGCGTATACACAGGAACGCAGCTGTCCGGCAGTGGTCGATCCGCCGTGGGAGCGAAGAGCCCATTGACCGGTGGTTTCGGCGAGGCCGATGTGGGTGGCTTCTTCGCCGTCGAGCTGGTCAATTCAGGCTACGATGCACTGATCGTGGAGGGCGCCGCCGACAAACCGGTCTATCTGTGGATCCACGACGACCAGGTCGAGATCAAAGACGCCGCCCACCTGTGGGGGAAGGATGTGGTCGTCACGGAATCCACCGTGAAATCTGAACTGGGCGACAAGAGTATCCGTTTTGCCGCCATCGGTCGGGCCGGTGAGAATCAGGTGGTCAATGCCTGCGTCATGGAGGACCTGCACCACGCCGCCGGGCGATGTGGCATGGGTGCCGTGATGGGCTCCAAGAATCTGAAGGCCGTGGCGGCACGGGGCTCGGGCAAGAAGCAGATCCACGAGCGGGATCCGATCCGTGCCTATTCCAAGTGGCTGCTGAATGAGGGCAAGCCGCGTTACATGGGCCTGCAGAAGAATGGCACGGATGGTGGACTCGAGGGGCTGCATGAGGATGGCGGCCTGCCGACGAACAATTTCAAGATGGGTCAGTTCAAGGAAGCGAAGAACATCACCGGCCAGACCATGACCGACACGATCCTGAAGGATCGGGGCACTTGTTACGCCTGCGTCGTGCGCTGCAAGCGCGAGGTGGAAGTAGCAGAGGGAGAATTCAAGACCGAGTCGATCTATGGTGGCCCCGAATACGAGACGGTGGGGGCACTGGGATCCAACTGCGGTGTCGGCAATCTGGAAGCTGTGGCCAAAGGCAATGCCATCTGCAATGCTGAAGGACTGGATACCATCGGTGGCGGCATGATGGTCTCCTTTGCCATGGAGTGCTTCGAGAATGGTCTGATCACCACCGAGGACACGGGTGGGATTGAAGCTCGTTTCGGCGACGCCAGCGTCATGGTGCAACTGCTGGAGATGACGATCGCCCGCGAGGGGATCGGTGATCTGCTGGCTCAAGGTTACGAGGCCTGCATTGCGGCCTGGGGACCGGAGGCGAGGAAATTCGCGATCGAGGTCAAGGGGCAGCCACTGCCCATGCACGAGCCCCGATACAAGTTTGCGCTGGGGTTGGGTTATGCCATCTCGCCGACCGGTGCCGATCACGTGCACAACATCCACGACACGGCGTATACGACGGATGTCGGCATGGAGGGTGTGCATGCCTTCGGCATCCTGGAACCACTGCCGAAGGATGATCTGAGCCCCGCCAAGGTGCGGCTCATGAGGTATCACACGAACTTCTCGATCCTGAAGAACGTGCTGGGCATGTGCCTTTTCCTGCCCTACAACCCCAACGATACCGTCGATATCGTGAAAGCGGTGACCGGTTGGGATACGTCGCTGCTGGAATTGATGAAGGTGGCGGAGCGTTCACTGGCCCTGGCACGAGCCTTCAATGCGCGTGAAGGATTTACGGCCAAGGACGATTATCTGCCCGACCGCTTCTTCAAGAAGTTCACGTCCGGGCCACTCAAGGGCGTGGCCCACAACCGCAAGGACTTCAAGGCGGCGCTGAAGACGTATTACGAGATGGCCGGCTGGAATCCGAAGACGGGCGCCCCAACTGAGGCGACCTGCCATGATCTGGATATCGCCTGGGCGGCTGAAGCGATGAATGCGCCGATGGCGGAAGCTGCCGGCGGCTGAGGTCCTGGCTCCGAGGGTACCGACCGTGCTGGTCCGGCCCGGCTGACGGCACGACATGAGGTGGGTAACATTCAGGCGTCGGATACGGAAACCCGTATCTGACGCCTGATTCTTTGTGAACCGATGGAGAGCTCGCTGAATCAGCAGATCTGTCGAGGGTAAAGACCCGGCGGGGGCTACAGCCGACGATAGGCGGGCCAGACTCTGACAGAGCGTCCGGTCAGGCTGCCGGCACCGGCGACTCCACCAGTTCCCGCAGAGTCGCCAGGAAGCGGGCAGCCGGTCCGCCATCGACGATGCGGTGATCGAAACTCAGACTGACCACACACAACCACCGAGGCACGACCTGACCCTCGTAGACAGCGGGGCGCTGGGCGATCCGACCGACACCGAGGATCGCGCATTGCGGTGGATTGACGATCGGTGTGAAGGCATCGATCCCAGCGGCGCCAAGGTTGGTGATCGTGAAGGTGCCGCCCGTCATCTCTTCGCCGGTGAGTTCGCCGCGCAGGGCACGCCCGCTCAGGTGGGCTGATTCCCGCGCGATCTCTTCCACGCTCTTGCCATGGGCATCCCGCACAACGGGGACGACGAGGCCGGCTTCGGTGTCGACGGCAAACCCGATGTGAATCGGGCCGTGGAAGATGATGTCATTGCCGGAAATGGAGCTGTTGAGTGCTGGATGACGTTTGAGGGCGGTCGCCGCGAATCGAATCAGGTAATCGTTGAATGCCGGACGCGGTCTGGCCGCCTGACGCAACTCGACCAGGTCCGTCGCATCCAGTTCGGCCGTCAGGGTGACCGGTGCCCCTTCGCGGTGACTCGCGCTCAGGCGATCTGAGATGGCCCGACGGATGGGGTTCATGGGGTTGCGCCGGCTGCCCTCTGGCAGGGCCACCTGAGGGTCGTTGTCGCCACTGCCGGCCGCGGGAGCGGCGCCGCTCGGTTGGGCCGGATCTCCTCCGGCGGCGGCTCGAATGTCGCCCTCGGTGATGCGCCCCGTGCTGCCCGTACCTGAGATCTGCTCCCATTCGACACTGAGTTCTTTGGCAAGACGTCGCGCGCGTGGGCTGATCGCCGGTCTGTCTCCCTGGACTCTTGAGGTGGACTCCGGTGTAGGCACCGATGGTTCTGCCTCCCACGCTGCATCCACTGCCGGTGGCGGCGGGACGGCTGCCGGACCGGGTTCGCCCTCGGCCAGCAGGTAACCGAGCACGGCGCCGATGGGTATGATGTCACCGGGCGCGGGCGCATTGTCGGGGATATGAAGGATCCCGCCATCGAAGGATTCGATCTCGCTCAGTGCCTTGTCACTCTCCACGGTGAACAGCGCGTCGCCGGCCTGAATCTGCTCACCGGACGCCTTCAGCCATTCGGCGAGTGTCCCCTCGGTCATCGTCCAGCCCAGGCGCGGCATGACCACTTCGATTGGCATGGCAGACCTACTCCGCAGCCAGGTCGCGCACGGCAGCGATCACCTGGTCGACGGATGGCACGACGGCAGCCTCGAGAGGCGGGCTGAAGGGAGTCGGCGTATGGATGCCATTCAGCCGGCGCACGGGGGCTGCCAGGTCATCGAATCCCGTCTCCATGATCTGTGCGGCGATCTCGGCACCGATGCCGCAGGGGCCGAAGGATTCGTCGGCGACCAGCAGCTTCCCCGTCTTGCGCAACGAGGTCAGGATCGTGTCCATGTCGAGGGGGGCCAGAGTCCGTGGGTCGATGACTTCGACGGAGATGCCCGAGGCGGCCAGGGCCTCGGCAGCAGCCACACTCTTTGGTACGAGGGGGCCGATGCCGACGAGGGTGACATCCGTTCCCTCGCGGCAGATGCGGGCCTGGCCGAAGGGGATGGTGTAATCCTCCTCCGGCACTTCACCTCGCACGTTGAGCAGCGATTTGTGTTCGAGATACAGAACGGGATCATTGCAGCGCAGGGCAGTCGCCATCAGTCCCTTGGCGTCGTAGGGCGTGGTGGGCACCACGACGCGGAAGCCGGGCACGTTGACGAACAGCGGATAATAACTGCCGGAGTGATGGGTCGCGGCGCCGCCGCCGATGCCGACACAACCACGAATGAGCACAGGCATCTTCAGACGACCGCCGGTCATGTACTGGATCTTGGCAATCTGGTTCGTGAGTTCGCCCACAGAATCCAGGATGAAGTCGATGAACATGAAGTCGACGACAGGTCGCGTGCCCGTCATGGCGGCGCCCGTGCACAGGCCGACAAAACCACGCTCACAGATCGGTGTGTCACGCAGACGGCGGGGGCCAAAACGCTCGTAGAGGCCCAGGGTTGTGTTGAAGTTGCCCCCGCGTTTCCCGATGCCTTCACCGAGGACGAAGATCGTCGGGTCTTGCTCCATGGCTGTGGTCAGTGCTTCGCGCGCGGCATCCGTATAGGTGATTTCCCGGGTCGCCATCAGACACCTGCTCCGTAGATGTGGTCGGCAACGGTCGCCGGATCCGGCCAGGGGCTGTCCGTGGCGAAAGCCACGGCGTCCTGGATTTCCGTGCTGATCTCGTCGTCGATGGTCTGCAGATCGGCCTCGGTTGCGATACCGTCCTTCACGATCGTGGCTGACAACAGTGTGATCGGATCACGGGCCTTCCAACTGTCGATTTCCTCCTGCGAACGGTAACCGCCATCACCCATGCCTTCGGCGTGCGCCCGGGTGCGATAGGTCCGGCATTCGACGAGGGACGGGCCTTCTCCTGATCGGGCCCGCGCCACGGCTGTGGCTGCCGCCTTGTGGACGGCCAGGACGTCGTTGCCGTCCACCGCTTCGGCGGTCAGGCCATAGGTGGCGGCGCGCCCGGCCACATCGGTGTTACGTGCTGCGTCGCTGAAGGCGACCTCCGTGGCATACATGTTGTTCTCGCACACAAACACAACGGGCAGGTCCCAGATCGTGGCCAGATTGAGTCCCTCGTGAAAGGCGCCATTGCCCACGGCGCCATCACCGAAGAAGGCGACGCCGACCTGATCGGTCTCCAGCAGTTGGAAGGAATAACCGGCCCCGGTGGCCTGCAGGATGCAGGGGCCGACGATGCCACTGGTGCCCATCATGCCCACATCGGGAGAGAACAGGTGCATACTGCCGCCGCGACCGCCGGAGCATCCGGTAGATCGTCCGTAGAGTTCGGCCACCAGTTCGCGCGGTGGCACACCCTTGGCCAGGGCGTGGCCGTGGCCTCGGTGGGTGCTGAAGACGGCGTCGTCATCCCGCAGGTTGGCGCAGACGCCGGTGGCGACGGCCTCTTCACCGACGTAGGTGTGGCAGGCGCCGGTGATCGTGCCCGCTGCATAGGACCGGGCCAGTTGCTCTTCGCAGCGACGGATACGGACCATCGTGCGATAGAGGTTGAGTTGTGTCTCGACAGGGATCGGCATTGATCTCTCGCTATCCTGTGATTCCGGGGCCGCCCGGATAGGAGGCACCCGCATTCATGGCCAGGTTGCCACCGTCCAGGGGCAACTGGACACCGGTGACCCAGCTGGATGCATCCGAGGCCAGGAAGATGGCCACACCCTTCACGTCTTCAGGTTCGCCCAGTCGCCCCGTGGCGATGCCACGCAACCACTGTTGTTCCATGCGGGGGTCGGTCTCGATCCGTTTTCGCAGATCGGGGTTCATCACCTGCGCAAGAACGATGGAGTTGACCCGCACGCCACGACTGGCCCACTCGGTGCTCAGTTCGCGCGTCATCTGGGCGACACCACCCATGGCCATGCTGTAGGGCGTATGTCCACGTCCAAGGGCGGTCAGACCGGCGATGGAGACGATGTTGATGATGCTGCCCTTGCCGGCGGCGAGCATGCGACGTCCCGCCTCCTGGCAGGCGCAGAAGCGGCCGATGACGAGGGATTGCATGGAGGCACCCACAGCATCGAGATCGGTCTCTTCAGGTGGTCCGAGAGCCACCCCGCCACCGGCTACATTGGCGAGCACATCGATACGCCCGAATTCCTGATCGAGGGTGCCGAACATGGCGCGGATCTGTTCCGGATCGGAAACATCGCAGCGTGCTACGATCGCCCGGCGCCCCATCGCTTCGATTTCGGTAGCCGTCTGCCGGGCACCTTCCTCGTTGAGATCGGCCAACAGCAGATCGGCGCCGACCTCGGCAAAGGCCAGGCTCATGGCCCGGCCCACGCCCTGGGCGGCGCCCGAAACGAGGGCGACGCGCCCGCTCAGATCGAAGAGGGGATGACTCAAGATTGCGCTCCTTCAGAAGGCTAGGATCGAATGGTTCGAGGGGACCCGGGGCACGACGTCGCTCCAGGTCGTCAGCGTGTCCTCTGCGGCGAAAGGTAGCAGGTGCTGGATGCCGCACAACCGCCCCTGCACAGCCAAGCTCGCGTGTCACTTCGGGCTGGTCACATCCTCACCGATGCAGTAGCACAATCCGTCGGGGGCAACCACGAAGAACACGCGGAAGGACTTGTCCCCGTGTTCGTCCACACGATAGCCCGGGTCCTGTTTGTCGAAGCCATTGGCCCTGAGTTCCTCGAAGGCCGCTTCCACATCATCAACTTCGAAGAAGGCGCCCTCCTGTGACGGATCACCGCCATTCTCGGCGAGACCCATCTGAATCCCATCCCGTTCCAATACAGCAGACTGATGAGGGTCGGCCGATCGTGAGATGACGGAGAAGCCCATGATCTGCTCGTAGTAGGGGATGGCCTCTCCCACACTCTCAACAGGCAGACTCAGGATGTCGTCTTTGTATGGTGCGGCGCGCGTGAATGTCGCGGTCATGACCATCCTCCGAGGGAGAAGGGAAATGGCGCAGGCCTTGCGACCTGCGCCATGGTGATGGCCGTTAGGATGGGATCTCCATAGATCCCGGGCAAATCTGCCCGTGTGTCGGCGGCCTTTTACTCAGGTCAGCAGCCATGGATCCGGGGCCAGAGGTGGCTGCTCGGGGGCGATGGAGTAGTCTCGCTGGGTCAGCGAGGGATGACCGCCGGGACCATACACATCGTGGTCTTCGATCTGCACATCACCGGGAATGAAGGTCACATCGATGCCGCTGTCGGTGACATCGCAACGGTGAAACCCCTGACGGGTCTCGATCTCATCCCACCGATCCGTCAGTTGCGCCGTGTTGCCACCGGCTGAGGTCTTGTAGATCCGAACGCCGTCGACGATCTCAACGGGGCGTCCCGTATGCACGTGGCCGCAGAACAGGATCTCGACCTTCGCTTTCTTCAATGCCTCGAACAGTCGAGACCGATGGGGCTCGTCGATGCCGAAATACCACAGCAGATATTCGTCCTTCTTCGTGATATCCCAGTTGGGTTCATCGAAGGAGTCCATGTAGAGCCAATAGTGCATGACCGCCACATGGTGGCGACCGGCGGGCAGCGCGGGCAGGCGCTCGATGAACTGCCAGAAACGCTCCTCTTCCGGCAGGCCCGAGCCGGCGACGGCCGCGTAAAACCCGGTGAAGCGGACATCGCGGTGAAGGAAGGTCCAGTTGATGGGGCCGAAGTGCGAAGCGAATAGCTGCAGGCGAGCCGACGTCATGTTGATGGAGATGTCGTTGCGCGTGGGATTCGGCCCATTCACACTCGTGTGCTTGTTGCCCACATCCATGTTGCCCGGGATGATGTGGGCGGGGAAGGGCAGCGTCTCCAGATCCCAGCGCCCCAGCTGATACTCGTGTTCGTGGGTGTCGCCATCGCGGGTCTGGTCGCCGCCTACGAGCAGCAGGTCTGCGTCGATCTGGGACATCTGCTGTCTGATCGCAGCCCAACGCTCGTTCACGGCGGGCCGGAAGCGGTAGGAACGTGGGCTGCCGATGTGGTGGTCGTTGACGTGCAGGAAGGTGAAGGGCGCAAAACAACTCACGGGTGGTCTCCTGTTACCTGATCTGTCTGCCACTGGTGGGGCAACGCCAAAGGGCTTTCCCGAGGCATCTCATGGATCGTCGAAGGCGTAGATGACGCCCTCAAGGTCGACTGCGAATACTCGTATGTCATCCACGACAGGGGACGAGGCGAATCCGAACAACGGGTTGCCTTCCGTATGTTCGGGTCGGAAGATCCAGCGCAGGGCGCCGGTTTGACGGTCGAGGCAGAGAAGGGCAGCCTCACGCGGCGACCAGTACTGCGCCGCGCCCACGGCGCCGACGTAGACGGCACTGCCTCCGACTGCCGGGCGTGGCCATGTCCACCCGGGGGCAGGAGTAGACCAGCGTTCCTTGCCGGTGCCCGCGTCGAGGGCCAGCACAGCAAGCAGGTCGGATGAGCCGACGTAGATCACGCCGTCGCGAACCACAGGCGCCGCGTCGATCCACGAAGACCAGTAGTAGTACTTCCACACCAGTTCGCCGGTCGCCGCGTTCAGGGCCAGAAGATCGCTCGAACGGCTGCCAAAAAGGACCGTATCACCGGCAAGGACAGCATCACTCGGGATCGGGGCGCCGGTATCATGGTGCCACAGTTGTGAGCCGTTCTCTCGCGACAGTGCGTAAGCCGTCCCATCGAAGCCGCCGATGAAGACCGCATGGTCTGTGATGGCGGGTGTCGTTGTCACAATGTCTTCGGTGCAGGTCCGCCAGCGTTGAGTGCCGGAAGCACTCGCCAGGGCGTACACACATCCGTCGCGAGCGCCAACGACAACGAGATCCTGGTCGACGGCCGCCGAAGAGGCGTAGTGGTCCCAGCGGGCGTTCGCCTCAGAAATCGCCAACCGAGGTGACAAGGGCTGGCCGAATGACACGGACCAGACGCGATCGCCCGTATTCGCCTCGAGCACGTAGAGAGCCAGGTCAGTGGCGACATAGATCCGACCGTCGTGGAGAGTCGGTGTCGCGCGGATGGGTGCACCGAGATCCTTCGACCAGGCCGTCTCGCCCGTGCTGCCCTGAAATGACGAAAGGCGGCCGTCGTCTGCACCGACGAACAGGAGATCGTGATGAGTGTCGTAGGCGAGCCCCGCCCAGACCTCGGCATCGACCCGGGCGGTCCAGGCCGAGGCGGGGGGCTCCTCTGCGCCGATCAGCACAGGAGGCGGAGGGGGTGCATCCGAGCGCTCAAATCGTGCCGCAACCTCAAGGTCACCAACCATGCTCGCGGGCATCCTGCCTTCGATTACGGCACCATCGGCGGCGATCGAGAGTTCCCAGGAGAGACCTGGCAGGCTGAGTGTGCTGTCGGTGGCAACGTACGACCCGATCGGAGCATCCTGGACTCGCATGATGGGCAAGCTCATGCTCACGATGGGCGCGTCATCCTCATCCGCCTCGAAATGGAGGAAGAAGGTGGCTTCCTGGTCGTTCATCACGACCGCGGTACGCCACCAGCCGTCAAGCTGTTGTGCAGGTGGTGCGGCCGTCGCCACACCAAGTCCGATGAGCCATACCATGAGAGTGCGCATACTGTCCTCCTGCTATCACGTGTCCGTACAGACCAGGTTCAGCCGACCAGGGTCACAGAAAGGGCATGAACTTGTCGGCCGGAAAGCCCGGGACCCACTTGGTGTGCGGCTTGCCGACGGTCAGTTTCCCCGCTTCGACAAATTCCTCCGGCCGGTCTTCCAGCACACGGGCCAGTCTCTCACGCCAGGGCGTCAGGAGATGGTCTGCCTCCTCGCTGAGGGCCAGGTCGGTGAGCTCATCGGGATCGGCCTCCAGATCGAACAGGTGCTCGGTGCCGCGTTGTGAATACCAGATGTATTTGTGGCGCTGATCGATCAGTGCATGGTAGCCGTCGATGGATTCGTAGGTACCAGAGTCTTCGATGTGCAGTGTCTCACGAATGGCGGCAGACTCGTCCTTCAGGATGGGCAGCAGAGAACGTCCGGTGCAGGCGTCGGGGACCGTCGCATCGGCGGCGTCGAGGAAGGTGGGCATCACGTCCTGCAGTCCTACGGGGCAATCGCTGACGCCTGCAGGCACGCTCCAGCCAGCCGGGGGTTTCAGGAGATAGGGCACTCGCGCCGAGGCCTCGTAGGGCCAGCACTTCCGAAACAGATGATGGTCGCCGAGCATTTCCCCGTGGTCGGACGTGAAGAGGATAAGGGTATCGTTGTACAGATTCTCCCGCTTCAGATACTGGACCAGGCGCCCGATCTGATCATCGATGTAGTTGACGGTTGCATAGTAGGCGGCCCGGCAACAACGCATCAGTTCCGGATCGAGGTTCACACGCCAGGCGGCTGTCGGATAGCCGCGTCGGGGTCCACCCGGGTTATGTGCCCAGTCGCCGATGACCGGTTCGGGCAGATCCATCTCGATGTAACGGTTGTAGTACCACTCGGGCGGTACCAGCGGCGGATGAGGATCGAAGATCGACACGTTCAGGAAGAAGGGAGCCGTCGGATCGCGCTGATAGTGCAGGAAGTCGATGGCACGACTCGCACACCAGTAGGTCATGCCCTGCTGTTCGGTGAGATGCCCCGGTCGGCCGACCCAGCCATTGACGTCGACGCCGTGAGCGATGCCGCCGTCGACATCCTTGATGCCGTGCTCGTTGCGCAGCCAACGGGTATAGGCATTGCCTTCGTATTCGTAGGGGCCGTCGGCCAGTTCCTGGTACTCGAAGCCGAAACGCTTCCCCTTCGGGGCCAGATGGAGCTTGCCGATGAGGGCCGTCTGATACCCGGCATCGCGTAGTGAACCGGCCAGCGTGTGGGGCGGGTCCCAGGGGGCACTCGTCATGCCCACCATGCCCTGGGCGGCGGGCGCCATGCCCGTCATCAGGCAGCGCCGGGCTGGTATGCAACTGGGACTCTCGGTCATGCCACGGCGGAAGCGGATGCCGCTGGTGGCGAGGGCGTCGAGATTGGGCGTCTGCACGACGGGATGGCCATCGATCCCGAGGCAGTCGCCACGGTGCTGGTCGGTCGTGATCAAGATGATGTTGGGCTTGTTATTCACGCTGGTCTGACCTGGAAGCAGGGGATGCGAGGCGGTGTGCGACCCGTCGGTCTCGCGTTGTCAGAGCTTTCTTCACCTCAGCTTCTTCCACTCCTCGATCATGGCCAGGGCACTTTCCCAGGGCATGATGCTGTGGACGGACACGGCGGGGGACAACACGAAACCGGGATCGGTAAAGGTCTCGAAGATATCACGAACGGCCTGTCGCGTTGAGTCGGGTCCTTGCCAGATATGATGGGTGCTGCTGGGGCCCATCCACAAGCCGGTGACGGGCGAGAGTCGTCGGTGCAGGTCCTGCGCATCCATGTCCTGCGAGACGGGATCGATGCCGAAGAGTGAATCCATGCCCAGTCCGGCGAGGTAATCGATGATCGGCGTGATCCCCGTGTGCACGGTGTAGCTCATGTGCATACCCGCCTGGCGGGCTGTGTCAGCCTCGAGACGCAATCGGCTGCCCAGAAAGCCCTCGAGCATGGCAGGGCCGTAGAAGTCGGCTGTCTCATAGAAGCCATTGCGTCGGACCATGTCGACATCCAGATCACCGAGGACTTCCAGCGTGTGCAGATTGATGGCGTGCTCGTATTCGAGATAGGCCTCCACGAGACTCGGCTGATCGATCGCGCAGATGCACAGATCTGCAGCACCGAACAGATGCTGTGCTCCAGTCAGACCCATGCCGACAGAGGCCTGTGTCGGCAGGTGATACCGGTCGGCCTGCTCCCTCGCCGTGGCACAGCCCGCACGAACGCGATCGAGGGCATCGGAGGAGTCGTCGAGGCGTCGGATCTGTTGCAGGCACGCCAGATCCGCCTCAGTGCGGATCCAGGGCTCCACGAAGTGACCCACGTTGAAGTCGCTGTAGAAGGGGATCCGTTCGCCGTGGGGCCACAGGTCGTTGTAGTGAACGGATGCATGCAGGTCGCCTGTCGGCGTGCGGTACGTATTGTGGAGCACGCCATCCTCCGCCCACGTCTTCCACTCCATGCCGTCGACCGGCGCGCACAGATCCACGCCGACATTCACGACCTGGTCGAGGCCGAGGGTCTCGACCTGGTAGGTGAGTTTCTCCTCGGTGGTGGCCTCCTCAGACCAGGGGAAGTTCCAGGTGTGCCCGAGCCGCGACAGCGGATCGAGGGGATTGAAGCTGATGCAGCACGGAATGTGGTCGACTTCCTCGCGCTGGAGGGCCGCCAGAAGGCGCTCGCGGCTGGTCATGGATGATGAGGTTTTCATGGGGTGGCCCTCCTCGTCGCGACGGCAGGTTCAGGCTATCATGTGTGTTGTGAGCCTACACCAACTTCGGAGTCTGCCGCCAGGCTGCCCTTTCGTCTGCTCAGGCTCGCTATCCAACCCACCGAGGCACACGATGGCCAAACTCAGAATCGCCACCTGCCAGTTCGCGATCAGTGGCAACATCCGCCGCAATGCCACACAGATCAAGCGGCAGATCGCACAGGCAAAGAAACAACGCGCGCAGGTTGTGCACTTACCGGAGGCGGCCCTGTCGGGGTATGCCGGGGTCGATGTAGAAAGCTGGGATGGCTATGACTGGGACACGCTCCGGCGTGAGACCGAGGCGATCTGCGACCTGGCTGCGAAGAGTAAGGTCTGGGTCATTCTCGGCAGCGCGCATCCGCTGTCAGGCCGGCACAAACCGCACAATTGTCTCTACGTGATCAATGCGGATGGGCAGATTGTCGATCGTTATGACAAGTGTTTCTGCACGGGGGCCGATCTGAAACACTACTCGCCCGGCGATCACCTGGTCACACTCGATATCCATGGCGTGCGTTGCGGCTTGCTGATCTGCTACGATCTGCGATTTCCGGAGTTGTATCGGGCCTACAGGAAACAGGGCGTCGAGTGTCTCTTCGATTCCTTCTACAATGCCCGCGCCACGGGGCCCGGCATTCACACGATCATCATGCGGCCCACGTTGCAGGCACACGCGGCGACGAACTATTTCTGGATCAGTGCCAACAATGCCTCAGGGCACTATCAGAGTTGGCAGAGTGTGTTCATTCGGCCGGACGGGGTGATCGCACGCTCGCTCAAGCGCAATCAGGCAGGCGTGATGGTGAATACCGTCGACACGGATCTGGCGCTCTACGATGCGTCAAAGCCGTATCGGGATCGTGCGATGAAGGGGAACCTGCACAGTGGCACCCTCGTCAAGGACGCCCGCAGCAGAGATCGGCAGGGATTGTAGCAGGTCACATCCGGAAAACGCTGTCGTCGAGGCTACGACGGCTATCGAGCACCACGTTGGCCAGCTGTGAGCCACAGAGCAGCCGTCACCATGGGCGACAGCCAGTACCACGCGCTGTGCAGACTCCCTGAGGCGGCTGTCGCCTGGTCGCCGATGTTGCCGGTTGCCAGCCAGGGGCGCAGGCCATCTGCCTCCACCGCCAGATCGACGACGACAGCATGCACCTGTGCCACCAGCAGGATGGCATGGGTAGATGTCAGCATCAGAACCAGAACCCCGATCCACATCAGCTTCCATCGAGCGCTTTGACTCGGTGTGGCGCCGAACAGAGCGATGCCGGCAACCAGCCCCGGGTTGATCGTCTCAGCACCAGCGGCCCCCGCACCTAGAGATGGGAGCCCGATCAGCGTGCACCCGACTCCCACGAACCATGTGAGCACGTAGGAGTAGGCCGGACCTGCGAACTGCCACACCGGCAGGAGAACGGCTGACATCAGTGCGAAAGTCAGCAGAAAGATCCCCGGTCGTTCGGGGACTCGAACGACAGGGGCCATCATTTGGTCGCGGCGTCCCAGCGGTTCACCCAGATGGCCCAGATGAAGAGGAAGAAGCCCAGGTTCAGCAGCACCATGAAGTAGATGTGGAACCAGTCCAGCCAGAGAGGGACGAGATGGTCGATGGCCCCAATCACGACCAGCCGCAGCACACTATAGCTGAAGAAGGCTGGCAATCCGAATGCGACACCCCGGATCTTGTGGTCACCCGAAGCGGGATAGGCGACGACGGCGGCCAGGTAGATGAACAGAGAGAACAGGCCCGTACACTCGAATCTCACCTCAAAGACCGTGCGTAGCGTCTCCACAACACAGTAGCCCTGGGCCAGGGGCCCAGCATCGAAGACGGCCGGAATGCCCATGAGGTCGAGCAAGGTCGCCGCCGACCAGGAGATGGGCAGCAGATACAGCGTGCCAAACACGGCCTCAACAGCATGGAAAGACACGAGCAGAATTCCTGCTGTGGCACCGAACTGCAGAAGAAATCTGGTCTGATCGGATCGCCTGGACTGCATCATAGCGAGTGTCGACGACGCAGGATATAGAGTCCGTAACCGGCGGCGAGAAAGATGGTGACATACTCGCTGCCGTAAGGGACGCCGACGGCGGTCTTCGTCTGCGTGGACTCGGCCGCAATGAAGTTCGGATCGCCACCTGAGAGATTGAGGACAATCGTCGGGTTGTGGGTGATCTGCAACTGCCCGGTGAAGAATCCTCCCCTGGCGGGGGGGGTGAATGTGACATTGATCGTGATCGAGCCACCGCCGTTGATGGCGGGGCCGGCAACCCAGTCGTGCGAGAAGAAGCCTGTCGCCACGACATTCGTAATGGTGATCGCCGCGGCTCCCGCGGGATTGTCGAGGGTGATGGACTGGGTGGCTCCAGACTTCACGTTCCCAAAGTTTACGCCTGAGGCGGATACCGGAATGGTACCGTCGCCGGTCAGGGTGACGACGTCGCTGCCGGCGGCACCGTCATGGTTGACCGTCAAGGTGCCCGCCGTCGTCCCCGGGTTTCCCTCGTCTGGATCAAAGGTCACCGTCATGGTCTGACTGGCCCCAATGGCGAGGCTGGTCGGGGCGTTGCTTACTGTGAAGGTGCCCGGCGTGACCACGACGCTGCCAAATCGTCAGCAGACCCGTCCCCGGGTTGCTCACCGTGACTTCGAGGGTCTTGGTCGATCCCGTTCCCAGTGGAACATTGCCGAAGTCGAGGCTCGTGGCTGACAGCAATGCCCTGGGGCCGGGAAGGGCGGCGAAAGCATTCAGGCGCCCGCCAGTCGTCGTGATACCGCTCAGTGAAGCGAGGGGATCAACCGAGTCGAACAGCAGCGTTTTCACCTCGGAATAGGTCAGACTCGGGTCCGCGGCCCAGATCAGGGCGGCGGCACCACTGACCTGAGGTGTCGCCATGGAGGTCCCTTGTTTGAATCCGTAACCGCCACCCGGAATCGTGCTCCAGATCAGGGATCCCGGTGCGCCGAGATCGACACTGCTGGCGCCGTAGTTGGAGAAACCAGACAGGTTATCGTTCTGGTCGGTCGCCGCCACGGAGATGATGTTGGCCGTCGTATAGTTGGACGGATAGTGGGGGACGGCATCATTGTTGGTCGCGTCGTTGCCGGCGGCGGCGACGAAGAGCACACCCGCCGATGCAGCGGCCTGGATGGCGGCCTCTAGTGCCGAGGAGAATCCGCCTCCACCCCAACTGTTGTTCGTGAGCCTGACGGTGACCCCTCGATTCTGAACGAGGTCGGTCACGTAGTTGATGGCCTCGATGGCATCGAGGGTCGTGCCACTGCCCGCGTCGCTGAGGGCTTTGAGCGGGATCATCTTCACCGTCCAGGCCACGCCTGCGACGCCAGTACCGTTGTTTCCCTCGGCACCAATCGTACCGGCCACGTGCGTGCCGTGACCGTTGGTTGGATCATCCGGGTCGTTGTCCTCGTCGACGAAGTCCCATCCCCGCACATCGTCGATGTAACCATTGCCGTCATCGTCTGAGCCGTTGACGGTCTCGCCGGGATTGCTCCAGATATTGTCGTTCAGATCAGGATGGTCCCAGTCGATACCTGTATCGATGACCCCCACAATGATCGTGTTCGAGCCCGTCGTGGCGTCCCATGCTTCGGGTGCGTCGATGTCGGCATCGACGGTGCCGCTGAACTGTCCCGTGTTGTTCTGCCCCCACAGATAGGTGGCATAGTCGGGGTCATTGGGTGTGGTGGCCAGGGTGCGGATGATGTAGTTGGGCTCGGCAAAGTCGCACATGGGGTTGGCCTGAAAGGCGGCGATGACATCGTCCATGTCGGCGCCGGGATTGACGCTCATCTGGACGATTCCCAGCCGGGAGATCGTCTTCATCGGCGTTGCTCCGACGGACGCACCCGTCGCCGCAGCGGATTTGCCAGCTCCAGGCTTGAAGCGCACCAGGACCTGGTCCGGGACGTAGTCCTGTGCCTGTGCCGCGTCGCACAACCCGGTGGCCAGGAGTGAGACGAGCAGGATTTGCCGTATCCGATGGACTGCCGGAGCCATTTGGTTCCTTCGAGGAGGGCCCGATGCCCGGGAAAGCAGGCGCCGAAGGGGATCTCACAGATCAGGATAGCAACGTGCGGGCCAAGCGCTCTCTTCGAGGTATCGGCAGATTCCTCGGATCCTGAAGGTGAATGATGGCGGTCTCACTCCAGGGCGCTGGTTCATCGTCTGCGGGCCGTCAGTGACGCATCTGGGGGGCCAAGGCTGTCCGGGCAATCTTGACAGATGCTGCGGTTCTCTTGATAACGTCCCAGACAGGTGGTCCGTCCATCAGGGGTATTCAGGAGACAGCATGAATCTCAATCGACGCAACTATCCTCCCGAGCACGGAATTCGCGTGCCCTTTGCCCAGCTCAAGACCCTGATCTCGGGACTCTTCGAGGCGGCCGACATGAGAGTCCACGACGCCCAACTGCTGGCGGACATCCTGACAAGGAATAACCAGCGCTGTCTCTACAGCCACGGCACCGGACAGATTCGCCATTATCTCGAGTGCATCAAGAAGGGTGACGTGAATCCTCGCCCCGAGATCACAGTGACGCAGGAGGCCGCTGCCTCTCTCGTCATGGATGGTGACGGCGGGCTCGGTTACTTCCCATGTTACCACGGCACTCGCAAGCTGATCGACAAGGCCAGGGCGGGGGGCATCGCGGCGATGACGACAAGCAATCATCATCACGTGGGCGCCACGGGCAACTACACGAGAATGGCCATCGAGCACGACTGCATCGGCATCTGCTGCTCGTCGTATCGAGCTCACTTGGGGCCCGATGCGATGATCTACAACATCGTCGACACGTCGCCGCTCAGCATCGCCCTGCCCGCCGGCGAGCAGCCGCCGCTGGTGACGGACATGGGCGGCCGCCTGCTGCACTTCCAGGGGGAGCTCTTCGAACGTCTACCTACGACCTATTTCAAGGTGATGGCCCTCACCTCGGCCGTGAAGGCGTTGGGGGCCGTGTTCCCGCGGGTCTTCCGTGAAGCCCTCGAGGACTCGCCCTGGAAGCCGAATCAGGCGGCCTTCATCGCCGTCATCGATATCGCCCACTTCACCCCTATCGACGAATTCAAGGCCGATATGGATCAGTTCATCAAAGAGGCGCGGCAATCGCAGCCGCTGCCGGGCATGGAGCGAGCAGAACTGGCTGGTGGCAATGAGTGGGCCTGGGAGCGGGAGAACGTGGTGGCAGGCATCCCGATGAGCGATGAACACGTCGAGGCGCTCAGAACCGAGGCAGATGCTCTGGGTGTGCAGACCCACTTCGAGCAGTTCGAGTCGACTCGTTTCTGAGGCTCACGAGAATCATGATCTTGAAGATCACGGTAGGGGCCGTCGTCCTGGCCGATGTCCCCACGAACAGTGTCATGGTTGGGAATCCTGCGCGACACCTGCGCGATGAGCCTGCGCCAGGGTGACGTATTTCGTCGCCCACTCACGATGGGTGTCGAGGGTCTCGGGTGGGAGGGTCTTCACCTTCCGCCCGGGTACGCCGACAACGAGACTGAAGGGTTCGATCCGTTCACCTTCACGGATCACGGCCCCGGCGCCGATCACGCTGCCACGGCCAACGTGAGCGCCTGACAGCACGATGGCACCGATGCCGATCAGGCACCCGTCCTCTATCGTGCAACCGTGGAGATTGGCCGTATGGCCGACGGTTACATCATCGCCGACAACACACGCATCCTGATTCGTCACGTGCAGGACACATCCATCCTGGATGTTCGTCCGCGCCCCGATCTGGATGTGATGCACATCGCCTCGCACGACGGCGTTATACCAGATCGAACACTGATCACCGAGCCGAACATCACCCATGACACGGGCGCCGGTGGCGACGAAGACGGACTCCGGGATCGGCGTCACAGCCGTATGAATGTGGTCGGGAGTGTCGGTGGGTTTCATGGCTACCGTCCAAGATAGTGAACCGTCCAGTGGCCCACGTGGTTGACCGAATGAAACTTTGCCCGATTCTTGGCATCGATCTACTCACTCACGCAAGGCATTGATCATGAAATTGTTCGATCTCCAAGGGAAAGTCGCCTTCGTCTGCGGTGGCGGGCGAGGTATCGGCAAGTCCATTGCCCTCGGTCTGGCCGAAGCCGGTGCCAGTGTCGCCATCGCTGCCCGCACCGAGAGCGAACGAGACACGACGGCCGCCGAGATCGGCGATACCGGTGTGGCGTCACTGGCGATCCCTCTCGACGTGGGCGATGTGGCCCAGATCCCGGCGGCTGTCGCCCGTGTCACCGAGGAACTCGGTCCCATCGACATCCTCTACAACGTGGCGGGGATCAACATCCGTCAGCTCGCGAAGGACCTCACCGAGGAAGAGTTTGACCGAGTGATGGATATCAACTTCAAGGGCGCCTACTTCATGTGTCAGGAGGTGGGCAAGCAGATGATTGCCCGCGGTCAGGGTGGCAAGATCGTCAACATCGCATCTATTGTGACGGCCTTTGGACTACCGAAAATCACCGTCTACACGGGTAGCAAGGGTGCCCTGGGCCAGCTCACCAAGGGTCTGGCTGTGGAGTGGGCGCCTCACAACATCCAGGTAAATGCGCTGGCACCCGGTTTCATCGCCACCGATCTCAACAGTCATCTGTGGACGGAAGAATTCACCAGCTGGATCCTGCAGCGAACACCGGCTGGTCGCGTGGGCAAGCCGGAAGATATGATCGGCACGGCCGTCTTCCTCGCCTCGCCAGCAGCTGATTTCGTCACCGGTCAGGTGATCTATGTCGATGGCGGTGTTCACGCCGGCAGCTGGTGGCCATTGTAGCAGATCTCCTGTGACAGACACGCAGCATCTCGGACAGACCTCGAAAGACAGCGAGCGCCAGATGAAGATTACGATCAAGGATGTCGAGAGGATTACGGTTCATGTGCCATTCACCCCGCGCTGCAAGGTGTGGTGCGCGCGCGAACAGTATCAGTGGGATATCAGCGAAGTTGTGCGCGTCACGACCGATGTGCCCGACATCGTTGGCTACGGAGAAACGATGCCCCACTATACGTGGGGCAAGGTGACGGACGAGGCGATCGCCCGAGTCAAAGGGGCCAACGCTGTCGATTTTCTCGCCGATGACTCTCTTGGCGCCGGACTGCAGATGGCGATCTACGACCTGGTCGGCAAGGCCCTCGAGGTCCCCGCCTATCGGCTCTTCAATCTGCCCCGCGTGCGAGAGTGGTGCCCGATCTCCTGGTGGAATGTCGATATGTCGCCCGAGGATTTCGCAGCTGAAGCGACCGAAGCGGTATCCCGAGGCTACACATCGCACAAGATCAAAGGACGTCCGTGGTGGGATATCTGTGCTCAGGTCGAAGCCGTCCGCGATGCCACGCCTGACTATTACCATCTCGACATCGACTGGAACCAGATGCTGGTGAATGCCAGCCGGGCCACACCGGTACTGCAACGGCTGGATCAGTATCCCATCGTCGACATCTACGAATCGCCGATCCCGCAAGCTGATGTCGAGGGCAATCGCCAACTGCGAAGCAAGATCTCCCGGCCCATTGCCCACCATTTCGGCAATCCGCCCTTTCCGACCGTCGTGCGCGACGAGGTCTGCGATGGATTTGTTGTCGGCGGGGGTGTCGGTGGTGTGCTGAAGCAGGGAATCCAGGCGGCGGCCTTCGACAAACCCTTCTTCCTGCAGATTGTCGGCACGGGCATCACGACGGCCCTGTCCTTGCAGTTGGGGGCCGTCCTCAGTCACGCCCAGTGGCCCGCCGTGAATTGCATGAATATCTACGAGGAAGACCTGCTGGCGACCCCGTTGAAGATCAAGGGCGGTTACGCTCAGACCCCGGAGGGCCCTGGACTCGGGATCGATATCGATGAGGATGCCCTCGTGCGTCTGCGCATGGAGCCACCCTATGAGCATCCACCCCTGCGCCTGTTGCTGGCTCTGGTGTGGCCCGGTGAGCGTCGACGGTACTATGCGACCATCCAGCAGTGCTGGACGGATGCCCTCAATGGCAACATGCCAATCCACGAGGCCGGTTCACGACTCGAATACGTGGAAAACGACGGCTCCAAGGACTGGGACGAACTTCAGACCCTGGCAGCGACGCAGGGGCCAGTGTTTGCATGAAACCGTGACGGCGGCCCTCCTGGTCAAGGTCGCACCCTGAAGCGATCCGCCACAGTTTCATCGCACCAACGATGCCCGCAGCCGGGCCGGAAGGATTGAAGCATGTCGCAACTCACCGCGGATGTTCCCGCCGAACAGATGCCCTCCTGGGCACTCTGGCAGCGCAAACTGCTGGCCACCATGGACGAGGTCGTCGAGCCCTACCTGGCTCACTTCACTCGCCCAAATGACGAGTCCGGCGGCGAGTCCAGAGGCGAACTCACAGGCGAATTCATTTGGGACGACGCCTGGGGTGGTGGATCTCCCGACGACTACTTCGAGCCCTTCTTCAACTGGCCTCTCGTGTATCTGATGGGCGGGGGCGAGCATCTGCTGTCGTTGGCCGAGCACCAGTACGAGGCTGTCGTGAAGCAGTTGATGCGACTGGGCTCCTACCACAAGGAGTACGGTTTCCGCGAAGATCAGATGCACCAGTCGGAGGCAGATGTTCTCTTCTATCACCTCTGCCTTGCCCGACCCGGGGGTGAGCGACGGGAAGAGCGAGCGCGCCGTTTCGCCGGCTTCTATCTCAACGAGGACCCGGAGGCGATCAACTACGATCCGGAGCGCAAACTGGTGCTGTCCGGGCTCAATGGCAGCAAGGGTGCGATCGTCACCGATGGGGCGGGTGATCCCAGACCTTACAGTCCGGTGGGTACGACGATGGAGCCCTACGGGCTGCCCTTCTTCGATCTACCGGGCATTGAGTCGGTGCAGGATCTGGCGGATCCTGCCAATGCTCAACGCATGGCTGTGGCCATGCAGGAGCGTTGGAAGACCGGCGATGCACCTGCCAATCTCGCCATCACCTCGATGATGACGAATGCCTTCCTCATGACCGGTGAAGAGAAGTACCGCGACTGGGTCGTGGAATACACACAGGCCTGGATCAAGCGGGCGCAGGCGAATGATGGTCTGCTGCCCGATCAGGTCGGGCCCTCGGGCAAGGTGGGTGAGTTCGTCGATGGCAAGTGGTACGGCGGCCGGTATGGCTGGACCTTTCCGCATGGGTTCCTCACCATGCACTTCGCTACGGTCGATGCCGGTGCCAATGCCTATCTGCTGACACGTGATGATCGCTTTCTGGATCTGCCACGACAGCAGATGGATCGCATCTTCGAGAAGGGCGAGATGCGGGATCCTCAGGACGAACACATGAGTGTGCGCGCCAACTGGCAGGAGCAACTCGATGCGATTCCGCCCGGCGAGAAGACCTTCCTCGTGCCGTATCGATACGGCGATGCGGGCTGGTTTGACTGGATGCCCATGGGTGCCCTCTACCCGGTGTATCTGTGGCACCTGTCGATGCGGGAAGATGATTGGGGGCGTGTTCAGCGGCTGCAGAAGGCAGAGGCGAACGACTGGAACCAGGTTCACTCCTTCCGTGACAAACACGACTCCGGTCACGAGCAACCATGGGTGCAGTATCTGGCCGGGGAGAATCCCGACTATCCGGAGCGTATCCAGCAGGCCAGCTATCAGCAGATGTGCCGTCGCATGGCACAGACGCGCGCCGACAGGAGTGTGGGCACGCAACACCACATCCACCACTGGCAATGGGGGAATCCGGTGACGTCGGAGGCACTGATTCAACTGGCCATGGGTGCGCCCCAGCCGATCTACAATGGCGGGCTCCTGCACGCCCGGGTGCGCTACTTCGACGTCGAGCGGCGTCGATCAGGACTACCTCAGGACGTGGCCGCTCTGGTAGAGGGACTGGCAGCGGATCGAACGATCGTGCGACTCGTGAATACGAGTGCCACCGAATCCCGCACCGTCCTGTTACAGGCCGGCGCTTTTGGTGAGCACCGCTTCACGAGTGTGAACTGGGAGGGGCGGACCAGTGTGTGGCCGGGGGATCTTGGCGGATACGCGGGCACATACAGTGCCGAGCCGATCACGCGGCAGATGCATCGCCGCGAGATCACCAATGGCCGACTGCAAGTGGAATTGCCGCCGGCCATGGAGATCTGCCTGGATCTGGCGACCCAGCGATACGTGAATGAGCCGTCCTATTCGACGCCGTACTGATAGAACACGACAAGCTGACCCAGAGGACTACCGCGTCGGTTTGTTGCCCTTGCGATGTTTGCTGGGTTTGTGCTTGCGGCTGGGCTTCGAACCTTTGTGATCCTTGGAGCCTTTGCCCTTCCCCTTGCCTTTGAACCTCTTCTCGCTGCCCAGGCGCGAGAGCCGCATACGCTGGCCGCAGACGCGCACCTTTTTCAGGGCGTTGAGTAGATCGCGTCCCATGCCTTCCGGCAGATCAACGGTGCAGTAGTCATCGAAGATGTCGATGCGCCCGATGTAGCTCGGGTCGAGGACTGCCTCGTTGATGATAGCGCCCACGAGATTTCCCGGCTTCAGACCGTGGGTTCGGCCCACCTCGGCGCGGAAACGTTCCATGCCCACTGACGGATCAGGTGCGGGACGGCCCGGCGATCCATCGTGTGACTCACTGGATGCATCCGCTTCCCTGCGAGCCTTGTGATCCTCTGGGCCCCGGTCCTCCCCCTGTGTCTGAGGCGGAGCGTTCTTCGCAAGCTCCGCCTCCTTGCGAGCCTTGTGACCCCTTGGGGCACGATCCTCGCCCCGTGTCTGAGGCTGGGCGGGCTGCTGGTCCGACGTCTTGTGACCTGGTTTGGGCTGGTCAACCTGCGGTTGGTCTGCCTTCGGCTGATCTGCCCTGGGCCGGTCTGTGTGGGGCTGGTCTGCTTTGGGCCGATCCTGCTGTGAGCGCTCTGATGGGGGGCGAGCGGTCGTTGTGCGAGGGGTGCCTCGCCGATTGTGATCGACATCGGCGGCCAGCAACAGGGGCTCATCGCCCCGCACCATTTTGGCCAGTGCCGCGGCGATGTCGAGGGCGGGCACATTGTGCTCCTGCCGATACTGCTCCAGGATCATGTGAAAGACCCCGAGATCCTCCGTGGCCAATACATCTGTCACAGACTGCATGAAGCGGGCGATACGCTGGTCGTTGATCGTCTTCGGCGAAGGCAGTTCCAGCAGCGGAATCTTCTGTTGCGTGGCACGCTGAATCGCGAAGAGCAGGCGTCGCTCGCGAGGTGCCACAAACAGGATGGTCTTGCCTGATCGTCCGGCTCTTCCCGTGCGACCGATACGGTGGATGTAGGACTCCGGATCGTGCGGGATATCAAAATTGATCACGTGACTGATGCGATCGATGTCCAGCCCTCGCGCCGCCACGTCGGTGGCGACGAGAATATCGAGTTTCCCCCGCTTGAGCTGGTCTACAGTCTTCTCACGGCGATGCTGCGCCATCTCTCCGCTCAACGGTGAGCTGGCGTATCCGCGTGCCTCGAGTTTCTCGGCCAGTTCGACGGTCATTGTCCGCGTACGCACGAAAATGAGAACGCCGTCGAAGGGCTCCGCCTCGAGGATTCGCGTGAGGGCGTCGACCTTGTGCTCTTTGCCACTGACCATCCAGTGATGCTGGCTGATCGTGTCGGCGATCGTCGTCTTCTCGGTGATCTCGACATGCTCGGGATTGCGCAGATGACGGGCGGCGATGCGGCGGATCGGTTCGGGCAGGGTCGCCGAGAACAGGGCCGTCTGACGCTCCGCTGGCGTTTGCTGTAGGATCCAGTCGACATCATCGATGAAGCCCATTTTCAGCATCTCGTCGGCCTCATCCAGGACCAGGCAGCTGAGCTTATCGAGTCGCAGCGTCTTGCGCCGCATGTGATCCATCACCCGACCGGGCGTACCCACCACGACGTGCACACCGCGCCGCAGGCCACGCAGCTGCCCGTCATAGGCCTGACCGCCATAGATGGGCAGGACGTGGAAGTCCTTTATGTGGGTGGCGTATCGCTGGAAGGCCTCGGCGACCTGAATCGCCAGTTCTCGCGTCGGTGCCAGCACCAGGACCTGCACTTCACGACGTTTGACGTCGATTCGTGACAGCAGGGGCAGAGCGAATGCGGCCGTCTTGCCTGTGCCGGTCTGCGCCTGGCCCAGCACATCGCGACCCTCCAATACGAGAGGGATCGTCCGAGCCTGAATAGGTGTGGGGATTTCGTAGCCGACATCGGCCAGTGCCTTCAGGACGGGTTCGGTCAGGGACAGGTCCTGAAATGCCACGGTACGCTCTGCTGCCATGGGACAACGTCACTTTCTCATCGGGAGATCGCCGATGCACACACGGCAGCGGCCTGGTATAGAGTGTACGCCAGGATCCGCCAAAAGTGAGAAAGGTTCGTGGGGGCTACCTGATCAGCAGCATCTTCTTCGATGACGACTGCACAGGTGTGGTGAGGCGATAGAGGTAGATGCCACTGGCCACGGCACGACCAGCGTCGTCAGTCCCATCCCAGTAGAGCGTGGCAGATCCGGCTGGCAGCTGGCCCACCAGCAGTTTGCGCACGCGCTGGCCAAGCAGATCGAAAAGCTCGAGACGCACATCTCCAGCTGCCGGAATCGAGAACTCGATGAGCGTGCTGGCATTGAAGGGATTCGGGTAGTTCTGCTCCAGGGCGAAGCGGTCCGGGGCAGCCTGAAGATCGACCGCGGTACCCGTGCCGAGACGGATGTCGAAGACGCGGTCCTGTTGTACCTCGATGGGGCCGCCCAGATAGGCGAGGTCGAACTCGCCATCGATCGATGTCAGCAGCGCGATTTCGTACGTGCCCGCTGGCAGGGGCATGGTGTAGCTGCCGACCGAGCCAAGTGTTTCCGCCAGAATCCCCGTCTCTGCGTCATAGACCACTATGATGGCCGAACTAAGCGGTTCGCCATCGGTGTCAAGAAGATTGCCTGACAGGTTGGCACCGATCAGAGGAGGGGCAAAGGTGGCACCGAGGGTGGTTTGGTCGCTGATGACAAGGCTTGGCACGACTTTGTGGTAGAGAGGCAGAGATCCAGCCCACAGCTCCCCGATGATGGCGTAGTATCGGCCGGGTGCCAGTTCGATCTCAACCGCCCCCAATTCCTCGATGTGGCTCTCGACAAGAGGCCTCCTGAGCAGCTCTGTCGCTGCGTCTGCCAGAAGGAAGGTGCCTTCATGGAGGCTCACTTCCGCCGAGCGGTGGAGGCCGTTGTCGTCGGTCACGATCATCCTCAGAATGGCGCCACTGGGGATGGTGAAGACGGGAGGTGCCAGAGGGGGGACGTCCAGCACCGGGAGTTGCCAGGAAGTTGAGACCTGTTGTAGTGCCGAAACTCGCGACATCTGGACGGCATAGCGTCCATCCGGCAGTCTGAGACTAAATGTTCCATCCTGCACGGTCGTTGATGAATTGCTGATCTGCTCGCCGTTGATGGTCGTCGAGATCGCTTGGAGTCTGACATTCGGAACAGGGAGTCCAGTGATATCTACGAGTTGTCCCCTAACGAGTTCGTCATCCATCAGATGCCAGATCACCGTCGTGTCCTGCCGAACATCGATCGTGGCAAGCGTCTGAGAGGGTGGCAATGCTTCACCCGAATTGAAGATGATTCGAGTTGTGTACAGGCCGGGCAGGAGGCGTGTGGTAAAGCTGCCGTTGGATCGTACGAAGGTGGAAGCATAAGCACCCGAGGACTCTCTTAGCTCGATCCGATCGTAGCTGTCTGGGCCACGATTGTGGTAACCATCGATCCGCCCTTCAAGCTTCACACCTGCGGCCAGGACGAAAGTGAGTGTCGTATCACTTTCGATATCGATCTCGCCAAGGGGTTGCGAAGGGAAGGGAAAATCGTCTCCGCCGAAACTCGAATAGACATTGAGTTGGCCATTGTAGGCGCCCGGCAGGACGCCCAATTCGAAGCGGCTGGGTTCCCGATGCAGAGACCCGTCAAAGAAGCCGGCCGCACCGACGATGTAGAAGCTGGCATTGTAATTTGCATCCGACGGCCACTGCACCTCCTGACCGTCTTCATCGACGAGGAGGCCGGTGACGAGGAGGCCCCGCTGCAATAGGATGGTAATCGTCGTATCGGTGAGAATCTCGATTGACTCGACTGACGTTGGCGGCAGGTAGGGGGGCGGCACGCCACTCAGGTTCAGATCGTAGAGACCGGGCAGGAGCTCGAGTCGGGCATCTCTGTCCATGCCGGTCGCAACGCTCGCTACGGTCAGGTTCTGACCGGAGGTCGTGGCATAGACGCGTACGCCATTCACCCAGGTTCCGTCCTCGTCCACAATGCGCAGGGTCACTTGGGCACCCGGTTGGAGCTGGAGATCCAGTGTGGTCGCTCCCAGAATCTCAATTCGGCCGTGATCCTGCGTTGTTCCGCCTCCGCCACCTGCAGGCTGGGTACGGACGTCGTAGATACCGGCGGGCAACTTGATCCTGTAGTTCCCAGGCGATTCGGTATACGCGTAGTGATACCGCAAGTTTGCCCCCTGAAACACGACATACTGGCCGCCCGCCGGTGCCTCATTCGACAATCGTACGACGCCGCTTACGGTGTAGGCTCGTGGCAGGTCGATCGAGAAACTCTTGTCGGTATCGATCCAGATGTCACGGATCTCCACCTGCCCGAATGGTCCGTCTCTGTGGGGCACCGCCCGCACCGTGTAACTGCCCGTCGGCACATGGAAGCTGGCACTACCCGTGCTGTCGGTGGCCACCCGCGTCTGGTAGAAGAGGTCACTTGTCGAGCCACCCTCCGTCAGGATCACATCGACGTCGGGCACCGGGTTCTGCTCATCCGACACCTGCACGGCAATCTCGTGGCTCGGGATGCCAGTGACGTTGATCGTGGCTGTGGCAACGGGGGCATCACCCGAATAGATCGTCAGTTCGACAGAGGCTGCATGTTCAGCGGGCAGATCCTCTGGGAAGCGCAGTTTGGGGAATCCCTCTGGCCCGACACCCCGGCCGACCGAGCTGGCGCCACCCGGCAGTGGATACAATTCCATCTCAGGGGTGAGGA
Source organism: Gemmatimonadota bacterium (assembly GCA_018673255.1). Next base: position 9,207 of record JABHDC010000028.1, on the reverse strand, counting down.
TCTCGAGCGTCTTGTCCAGAGTGTGCACCGATGCCCGCAGATCTGATGCGGGCGCGCCCGAGAGGTTGGCGAGCCTGAAGGTGATGGCCATGGGCGTCCCCGCCGTCACGCGCGGACTGCGTGGTGTGACATCGCTCAGGTGCAGAATAGGGGGGCTACTGCGAACGATGAACACGGCACGATCCTCGTGGAGGGCGATCTCCTCCACGGCGATCTGCGTTTCTCCATCGGTGCTGATGGCGGCAGGATTGGTGTCGGCTGCAAAGCGAGAAGAGGCCATGCCATCGAAGAGATCAGTCGCATCTCCCTGATTGCCGGAATGTCGCGAGGCGTAGTCTGCATCATGAGCCCAGAAATCCAGATTGTCGTCGCCTGAAGCCGGCGCTGCTTGCTGGCCGGTGGGAAACCCGGCGTCCTGCCACAGGCCATCGGCACACTCAAGGTCGATGTCCCACCAGAAGGCCACTTCGCCCTCGACGACGGCTCGCCGCACGTGCCAGATGAGCAGGCCTTCACCGGGAATACCGCGGTCGTAGTGTGAGGCATCGCGGCGTCGGTATTCCAGCAGGAAATACTCATTGCCATTGAGGGGAACGCGGCCCATCTGGCCGGCTCTGCCGACTGGCTCCAGTTCCACTTCTGCTTCGATCGATGTCTGCTCCAGGACCTGTGCCCAGCCCAGCCGCAGTCGGCTCCACGCGGACAGGCTGTTTGGCCCTGGCGCCCCCTCCCAGCCCAATGCGCCCCAACCCATCAGGCCCCAGCGTCCGATGCGGGCCGAATCCTGCGCCGGATCGGTGGGGGAACCGGTCCACTGTACATCGAACAGATCCGGCAAGCCGAGGATATGCCCGTATTCGTGGGCCATGGTGCCGGCCGTGAGAGATTCCCCCGGCGATTCCTGCAGCGTGCCACTGTCCGGGGCAATCCTGATCTGCGTGCCACCGATCCCTGAATCGTTGGTCACGAAGGATGACTCGAACCCCAGATCCGCAATGCCTGTCGCTTCGCGCAGGAGGAAACCGGCCGGTACGGTGGCGACATTGATGAAGACGACATCCACCACACCATCATCGTCCCCAGAGTTGGGAAGCCCATCCGGTCCATCGTTGTCGAAGTTCGAGAAGTCGATGTCGGCATCGGCCTGCTGCAGGATGTCGAGTGTGAAACGGCCGAAATCGCCCTTCAATTCGGCATCCGTGGACACATAGGTCTGGGCCGGGGCGGATGACGCATATCGCTGTGTGGCGACCTGGCCGCGTAGCTGGTGTCGGCCGATGGACATATCGTCGTAGAAATGAGCGACAGATCCCGGCCGATCCGGGTCGAGCAGGCCAGCCGCCCAGGCAGGTGGCGTGGCAGGGTGATTTTCGTCAGCAAAGTGGGCGAAGATGACGATCGCCTCATGATGAGTTGTCGTCGTTGCTGCAGCTGTCGCTGGGCGCGCGGCGGCGGGCAGGCCACCTTCAGGCGTCTGCGCGGCGCAGCGGAAGGGACGTGCCCATGTCGGGGCGACTCCGACGCTGGTCAGCACCAGCAGAGACATCACCAGAAAAATGAGATGGGGCTGTCGATCACGGTGGATCAGCATGCAATGACCCGCGGATTCGGATATAGGGCGCTGATGTCAATATCGTGACTTGGGTGGACACGGGCATCCGTATTTCTACGGACAACAGAGAACTCCGTCCTATGACGGATGGGTGCGTGGCTCGCGAGAACGTGGCGCAATAGTAGAGCACACGGCTTCGAGGCTGCTACGGTCCCTCTTCGCGCTTCACCTGCCCCCAACTGGCAGGCTGCACGGTCGTCGATGCGGATGAATCCCAGACGCGCAGATCATCGATCCACATGGACTGTGCGTGCGGCACACCCGGACCGTAGTAGGGCCCGACGAATAGCTGGTTGAACAGCATATCCGGGTGTCTGACGGAACGCAGCACGGCATCGTGTACATCGATGATCAGTTCCGAGTCGATCCACATCTGCAGCACGCCGTCGTGATGGGTCACGCCATCGGCCACCGTGTTGAGACGGAAGCGTGCACGAATCGCATGCCATTCGGACGGCTGATTGTTGCTCGGGGCTGGTAGCAGGATCCGATCGGCCGTCCAGATCTTGCCATTGAGCCAGCTATCACCGCCACGATAGCAGTCACCTGCCCCGTGTCCGTCAACATCACCATTGCAGCCTGCGATGGCGGTGCCCTCCGTCCAGATCTGGTCCGCGTCGATCTGTGTCGCGTCGATATTGCGGGCATCCTGCAGGGCGAGTCGGGGCACACCGTCGACGACCTCGACATATGTGGTCAGGTGTGTGCTGGCGGGACCCACGTATTTCGTGTCGGCATTGGTGATGAGGCTGAACATGTGCGGGTGGTAGCTGCGACCTGTCCATGTCCACGTGGGGCCCAGGCGCATGGAAAAGCCGATGGTCACATCCGAGATAGGTGGCAGGGCCAGCCGGGCACTGCCGCCGGTTGGGCTGATTGCTCCGGCTGTGGGCCAGCGCCAGAGATTGATATGTTGACCGTGTGGAGCGGCAGCATCCTCGACGACTTCCAGACGGACACCATCGTACCAGCCCCGCGCGGACAGCGATGTGTCCTCGAAGGATTCGTGGATCAGCAGGGCGGCCGGTGACGAGAGGGTGTCATCGCCGGAGGCTGCCTCACTCGAGGCTGGGATCCCCGAGACCAGGATCAGGGCCCAGAAAGTCGAGAATGTCACCGACAGCAGATGGATGAAGGCCGGTCGTCTGGTTTTCTGCATGAGGGGCTGCATTGCCTGAGCACGGGGCACAATGGCTGCGAAGGCTCAATGGTTCAGTTCGATGGCTGGATTGCCGACTGCGAGGTCCGCTCACCGTAGGAGAAGGATCTTCTCCATCTCCACGCGCTGTCCGAACTGTGACCGCACGAGATAGACGCCGGTCGCCGCCGGATATCCGGCGAGATCCTCGCCATTCCAGCTCAGTGTATGTGCACCGGCTGCAAACCAGGTGTCGGCGGCGGTGGCGACACGCTGTCCGGTGAGGTTGTAGATGGCGACCTCGACGTGGCCTTCGTGGGGCAGGTGGAACGACAGGCTCACGGTGGCATTGAAGGGATTCGGGAAAGCCGGTTCCAGGCTGAAGGAATTGGGCACCTGGTCCGGCTCGTCCATGACCGCCGTACCCACGTCGACGACGAGCCGCACATTGTCGACCAACAGATCGCCCGTCAGTCGGCCCCTGAAGCCGATCGATTCCAGATAGGGGCGCCGCAAATACAACTCGTCGAGAGGAATCTCGACGGTCTGCCACTCTGGTCGCAGGAAGTCGAGACCCCGTTGGCCTTCGCCTCTGGACAGCAGCGCGGTCTCTTCGCCCCAGACGACAAGTTGGAGGCTGTTGTAGTCTGCAATTCGAAGATCTCCGGGATGCAGGTCGAAGCGGATTGCCCGGTATCCTGCCAGTGGGACAGGTGGACCGCGCAACTCGAAGAAATCGCGGAATGAGGTCGATACGCCGATGCGAACTTCGTCGGACAACTCGACCTCTCCACCTGTTGGCACCGTCGTCGCCCATCCTTGCAGCAGACTGTCACCGAAGAGGATCAGATCCGATGTGGCCGTCTCCGGCCGCTGGATGGGGGCGTCGTATTCGACAAACAGAACGATACCGGGCCACATGACCTCGACTCCGTGGTGCTCTGTGTTCGAGGCGGTGAAGAAGCTGTTCGTACCCGGCTGCAGCAGATCCAGCGGAATTTCGGGTGTGACATAGCCGTAGTCGTGGGTGGGGCCTGCCTTCCCGATGACACGCCGGTGGTTTACTCCCACCGAATCCGCATGACCGCCACTCCACGTGGTCAGTGCCATGCGCGCCGTGACAGCCCGTGTCAGATCTTCCGGGACAAATACATCGGCTGCGCGCCAGCGACCGACGCGGGAGACCCAGTTCGACGGGATCCGGTAGGGGCGATACATCTGCACCGATCGTGACACCCGTTCCATGCGCACATCGGTGACGGGTTCGGTAAGGGTCATCAACCCGCTCGCATCGCGGATCCGCGCGACGAATGAGATCGGCTGCGGCTGGTCGGGGACCCAGCGGGTGTCCCACTCGACACGATAGGGAGCCTCCACGACAGAGCCGATGTGCCGCTTGATCCGGCCATAACGATAGAAGTAGTGCCACTGGCGCCAGATTCCATTGCCTTCGTAGTCGTAGTCCTCATAGTGGCCGAGGAAATCGACACCAAGGATATCGCCCAGGGGACTGGACGCGGTGGCCTCCAGCACGAGAGAATCGGCAAAGACCTCACCAGCCACCGGCGCCAGCAGGTGGCCTGTGGGATGAGTGCGCGTATCTGGATCGTAGTAGATGCGGAATGTGACGGCGTACACGCCCCACTGTCCCCAGCCGAAGCTGTGGCACGTCTGCGGGCCACTATTGAATTCGAAGGTGTTCTCCCCAACCCGCAGTTCGGTGAGGGGAATGGGTACGGTGGCGTAGGAGTAGTGCTGGTAACACTCGGCCGCAAATGGCGCGCGTCCAGCGTCCCCGGGAATCGCTTCGAGTCTCGGCAGATCGTGCCATTCAGAGCCATTGATCCTCATGGCCTTGCCGATGGTTCCCGCGTGGCCGCCCCAGTATTCGATATAGGCTTCGGCGCGGATCGCCTGGTCGAAATCCTCGAGCTGGACCCGGTTCACCGGATTCGGCACGTAGACCTGCGCGCGACGATCCGGCGCGGCCGGATCTGTCACTCGTTGCCAGCCATCGGCATTGCGCCACGGGCCGGTCCAGCGGTGCTCACGCCACACGTCTCCCGGCGCCGGCTCGGCGTGGCCGGCGGCCTGCAGCAGCAATATGAGAAGAGCGATCAGCACGAGGTGTACCCTATCAGCCATCGTTTACCTCAGACGGCGCGAGAATCGGCCCACCGCGCTCAGCCTCTATCCGCTGCCGATTGTAGGCGATCCACTGTGCCAGGGTCATGATGCCCTCGATTTCCAGGAAGCGACCGATGGGCATGTCCGGATCGCTGGAGGTCATCAGGCAGGAGCCCTCGGCATCGTGCCAGTTCCAGTCGATGATGTCGCCGTACTTCCTTTTGAGGGCATCGCCGCGCGACCAGAGGAAGGTCGATGGTACGACGCGATAGTCGAGGTCGACCCGGGTGACGGCGACTTTGCGGTTGGCCGATGATTCGGCGATGATGCGTCCCTGTGGATTGACGATGACCGAGGGTGGTCGCATGACAGAACTGGCGATGTAGTACTGGTGGCGGTAGGCGTGTGAGATCATCAGCGGCAAGGTCGGTGCGGCGGATGGCATGATGACGAGTTCGGCCTCCTGTTCAGCCAGTGCTTGCCAGCCATCATCGAATACCGCATCCCAGCAGATCTGCAGGCCCACGCGGCCGAAGTCGGTTTCGAAGACAGGGAATTCGCTTCCGGGCGTGATTCCCTGTTCGATCGATTCATCGGGCAGGACGACGGGGAATGCCTTGTGGTAGATGCCGGCTGGTTCGCCGGCCCGGTCGAGGATGACGGCTGAGTTGTGGATGGCCTCGCCCTGGCGCAGATACATGGGCACGACGGCATAGGTGCCGTGGGTGCGAGCCTTCTCGGCGATGGCGGTGATCGTGCGCCCATTCAGATCTTCAGCCGTGGCGGCGGGCACACTGCCGGCGGGCAGGGCGAAGTGTTCGGGCAGGGCGACGATATCCAGGGACAAGCCCTGCCGCTCGGCCTCTGCCGCCATCTCATCGATCATGTTCAGGCCATTGGCCAGCAGTAGATCCGCATCGTCGATGTCGCGCAGGGACAGGGTGCACGTGCCGATGACTGCGTGTCGTGGACCGGGTCTTCTCAGTGTCATGATCAACTACACGCCTTTCCTGGCCCGATAGGCTTCACCAAATCGATGGCGTCGCCCTGTCCCTGATGGCTTCCAGGGCCGAATATACGCGAGAAGATGCCGCGAACGACCATGGTCGCCGGAATGGGAGATAGAGAAACGTGATTCTGCACAGCGCCGAAGAGATCGAACGCGCCCGAGGCAATGTGAAGAAGTATGCGTGGGCGAAACAGATGGCCGACGAAGCCGTGGCCAAGAGCCAGCCCTTCGTCGATCGAACCGATGATGAGCTCTGGTCTCTGGTCACGGGGCAACAGATTCCGCGGGGTATCCACGTCAATCCCGAGTTGGGATGCCCCTCGTGTGGGCGACGTGTCTACGAGGGACATGGAAATTACCCGTGGATTCTGGACATCAACAAACCATTCAAGATCGAGTGCCCGTCCTGTGGCGAAGTCTGGCCGAAGAATGATTTCAACGCCTTTCACGAAAGTGGCCTGGGGCGTGGTGGTGTCTTCGATCCGACCCTCGCCGACCGGTCACTGCTAGTCAATGAAGAGCACGCTGGCGCTGATGATCCCATGCGGGGTTACGCTGTCGATGATGGTCTGGGCTGGGTCGACGAGAATGGTGAGCGCTGGTGGTTCGTGGCCTTCTTCAGTCACTACTGCACGTGGAGTGAGCTTCCCAAGGCAGTGACAGCGCTGTCCGAAGCCTACCTGTACACAGGTGATCCACGTTATGCCCACAAGGGCCTGGTATTGCTCGATCGGATCGCGGATGTCTATCCAGAGATGGATCTGCGCCCGTATTCGGATATGGATCTGTACAACTCCCATGGCGGAACGGGCGAAGGGCGTCTGCAGGGATGCATCTGGGAGACCTTCATCTCCGAGGGGCTATCGCGGGCGACGGATATTCTGCTCGAGGCCATCTATGACGATGATGAGCTGATCGACTTCCTCAGTGCCAAGGCTGCGCAGTGGAGCCTGGGCAACGACAAGCGGTCGCCGCCACATATTCAGGACAATCTGCGTGATGGCCTGTTGCGCCAGTTCATCGGATCAGTCCGTGACTTTCGGATTCGCGGCAATGAGGGCATGACGCAGACGGCGATGGCGGCGGCTGCGGCGGTCCTCGATGACCCGGTGGAAACTCCGGCCGCCCTGGACTGGTTGTTCGAACCCGGTGCTCGTGGCAGTGGGGGCGGTCATATTCCAGCGACCCTGATCGGCGAGGTGGATCGCGACGGCGTCGGCAACGAGGCGTCACCGAGTTACTCCTTCATCTGGATGAATCTCTTCCGGCGTTGTGCGGCCGTCCTGGAGCGCTGCAAGGCACACCGGGATTACGATCTACACCGTGACTATCCACGATTGCGGCGCATGTATGCAGCACCGCACAGACTGACGGCGCTGGATCGATATACGCCGCGAATCGGCGATACAGGGCGCGCGGGAGACCCGGGTCTGCTCAGTGTCGATCTGGAGACAACGATCGACGTCTTCGCCCGATTTGGTGAGACCTGGGCGGCCCAACTGGCCTACCGTCTCAACGGCGACTCCGTCGAGGGGCTTCACACATCCGTCTACGATGCCGAGCCGGAGGTGATCCAGACACGGATCGCAGCTGTGATTGAGCGGGAAGGTCCGCTCGAACAGGCCAGCGCCAATCTGAATGGCTACGGGTTGGCGATGATGCGTCACGGCGACGGGCCGCATCGACGGGCGGCCTGGCTCTACTACGGTCGAAACACGGGTCACGGTCACCGCGACCGCCTCAACTACGGGCTCTACTACCGCGGCATGGATCTGCTGCCGGAGATGGGTTATCCCGAATACGCGGATGGCATGTGGCCGAAGCGGGCAGGCTGGACGATCAACACGATCTCTCACAACACGGTCGTGGTGAATCGACGTGCCCAGGAGGGCAGCTGGGTGGGTCGATGCCATCTATATGCATCCAGTGTTGGTGCCAGCGTCATCGAAGTGGGTTGTGGCGAAGTGTATCCCGAGGTGGCCGACTACAGACGCACGCTGGCGCTGATCGACGGCTTCGACCGGGCCTCGTATGTGGTGGACATCTTCCGCGTCAGTGGCGGCGAGGACCACGTACTCAGTTTCCACTCCGGTGATGGCGAGGTGACATCGCAGGGACTGGATCTGCAGACACAGGAGGGCGGGACCTATGCGGGCCAGGAGATCGGCTTTGGCGAGCACTACGATGGGGCGCCGGATGGGCGTTACACGGGCAGTGGTTTCAGCTATCTGCGCGATGTCGAGACACAAGACCGCCCCACACCGGGATGGTCTGTGGATTGGTCTCTGAAGGACACGTGGGATGCGAAGATCGGTGACGATCCTGTGCATCTGCGGTACCACGGTCTGACACCCGTAGACGACGTGAGCATGGCCTACGGGGAACCGCCCAACAACAAGCCGGGAAATCCGAAGCAGTTCCGCTACCTGCTCCAGCGCAATCAGGGCGATGATTTGCAGAGCCAGTTCGTCAGTGTCCTGGAGCCCTACAGTGGTGACTGTCCCGAGCTGAAATCGGTGCAGCGGCTCGACGTATCCCATGCCGGGACCGTGGCAGTGCGGGTCGAACTGATGAGTGGGCGCATCGATACCATTCTCAGCAGCGACCGTGCCGACGCGGATGTAGATCTGGATGGTGAGATCTGTGTCGCGGCCCGTTTCGCGTGGGTTGGGCAGGAGGCGGATGGTTCGACGCAGATCCTCGTTGTTGGTGGCACTCGAGTGAGCCTGCCCGAGGGGGAGTTGAGATTGGCGCGATCGGGTTATGAAGGTGTGGTGACGGATTTCTCCCGTGAGGAATCGGGGTCGGCGTGGCTGGATGTCGATGTGGACGAGGTGACGGGAGCCGATTCGCTGACAGCCGATCAGTTGCTGGGTGCGCAACTGCGGATCAAGGGCAATTCGCCCCGTGATACGTGTTACACGATCGACAGCGTGACGAATACCGGATCAGGCCAGCTGCGTCTGGATCTGGGCGACACGAGTTTTGTGCGTGGCTTCGTCGACAATGACGATTACGCTGCTGGTTTGTCATACGATGTCACCATCGGTGACCGCTTTGAGATTCTGAGTGTCGTGCGTTGCCGTGTGCAGAACGGTACGTGTGAGGTGCTGGAGTCGAATGTCGCTTCGCAGTGGGCTGCCAGGGCGTCGTAGGCTGACTAGTGCCCTGTTAAGGAGTAGTCCTTGTATTCGGCCGCCGATCCATCCTGTCTCACCGCGTTGCGCTCCCTCGATGGGTCCCACTGACCCACATCGGTCGCGCGCCTTGTGAGCCAGGCGCCTCGACGCCCGAATTTCACAAGGCTGACTCCTTAACAGG
>JABHDC010000282.1 GCA_018673255.1 Gemmatimonadota bacterium | reverse complement strand
TCGAGGCGGTTGAGAACTTGAGCGGCGGCCCAGGCACGCGGACTTCGAACTCCCCTTCGGCCTGCGTTCGGATCATCTGCCGCTCGTTCAGATGCGGATCATCGACAATGTCAGCGATATTGTTGACCGGGCCACACGGGACACCAGCCGCCTCCAGCCGCTCGAGCCAGACAGCGACCGATTGCGTGGCGAAAACGGCGGCCAGCTCAGTCTCAAGATGGGCGTGGTGCTCGGTGCGCCGGGCATTGTCACCGAAGCGTGTGTCACGGAGCAGATCATCACGGCCCAGCACCTCACACAGTCGCTGCCACAACCGGTCATTCCCGGCAGCGATGACCAGATTCCCATCGGTGGCCGCGAAGAACTGAAAGGGCGTGATGGTCGGGTGGCGCGAACCGAGAGGGCCGGGAACGATGCCTTCCACATCGTAACGTGCGATCGCATTCTCCAGCAATGCCACCTGGCAGTCGAGCATGGACACATCGATGTGCTGCCCGAGCCCAGTCTGGTTCGATCGCGCCAGGGCCGCCTGGATACCGATCACGCAGAACAGGGCCGCATTCAGATCGGCTGTGGAAGAGCCCACGCGCACCGGCGGCTGCCCTGGCAGACCGGTGATCGAAGCCAGACCACTCATGGCCTGCACGATCACGTCGTAGGCGGGCCGGTGAGCATAAGGGCCGGTCTGTCCGAATCCGGAGACCGATGCATAGACGATGCGTGGATTGCGAGCCGTGACCTGCTCGTATCCCAGGCCGAAGCGTTCCATGCTGCCCGGGCGGAAATTCTCCACCAACACATCAACCTGTGCCGCAAGATCCAGCGCCAGATCGCGCCCCGCCTCGGTACGCAGGTCGATGGTCACCGATTGTTTGCCGCGATTGACCGAGAGGAAGTAGGCAGATCGCTGATCCCCGACGAAAGGGCCAAATCCGCGAGAGTCATCGCCTTTCTCCGGCAATTCCACCTTTACCACCTGCGCCCCAAGATCGGCCATGACCATCGTGGCGAAGGGGCCGGCCAGGACACGGGTGAAATCCAGCACCCGTATCCCACTCAGCAAGGGATCCGTCGGTGACGTACCAGTCCCCTCTGAGCCAGTCCCCTCAGAATCAGGGTCCGAAGTCGGCGCAGGTGTCACGTCGTGGGCGTAGGCAACAGGCGGGCGCCTTCACCCGGTGTCGCCACACAGGTGTCGAGATCCACCATCACGTGGAGTTCATCTTTCAACAGCGTTTCCAGCGCCTGACGATCCTCCCCTTCGAGGAATCGCCGCGAGATCAACCCGCCCACATTGCCACCCCACCCGGCACCAATCCGTTGGATGGCGCCGGCCGAGTCGCCGTAGGAGGAGAAGAACTCGTTGAGCCGGCAGACGAAGCGATCGTAGTCCGGCGTCATGCGACCGTATCCACCGGGGATGAAGGCGAGTCGGCCTCGGGGATCAGCCTTCAGAGCGAGCTGGACGTTTTCCTGAAGCGACGTATCCTCGACTTCCTCATCGTAGTCCCCCTCATGGGACAGGCCCACCAACTCGAATACCGTCGGCAGGTCACCGGCCGCGAGAAAATCGACCGTCGCCGACACTCGATCCTGTTCAGCCAGCCCGAAGGTGAAACGTCGGCGCAGGTAGATCGGCGTATCACCGGAGATCCTGGGAAACTTGGACCCTACGTCTTCGGCAATCATGCGATCATAGGCTTCGGACTGTCCCAATCGCAGTGCCCACGCCCCGGTCTCAGCCAGACTCGTCTTCTGCGGCACTTCAAGCAGAAGTTCTGCCATCTGCGCCCGGGTGATATTCAGATTCTCTGGTGTGATGTCGCGGATCAACTCGAGACGCTCACGGTAGTCGGGGACGAGCCCTTCCCAACCAGGCTTGCCCTCGCGCGCCGGCAACAGAAGATCACGCACGACGAATGTGCCCAGCGGGTAGGCGAGTACCGTCTCTTCCTTGCCACCCTCGTCGTAGACTCTGGGTACACCACTGTCGAAGATGACGGCCACGTATTCAGGTGGCAGCGGCCCGCTGCCGCATGGCCCGGCCGGGAACACACCGACACTGACCAGTTCCCCTGCCTTGCCAAGTACCATGCCACCGTGGTCGGCGGTCCCGCCACGGGTGCCGCGAATCCATTCCGACGACCCGACGCCGTCGATGGCGTTCTCCCAGGTCATATCGTCACCCGGCACGACACCATGCAGGCCCAGTGTTGCATACGCCGTAGAGATTACCAGAGCCGACGACGAAGACATGCCACCACTGGGAGACACGTTGCTGTGGACGTAGGCATCGATTCCAGTGAGCGTCTGGCCACGCGTTCGCAACCAGCTGTCCAGATAGACGAGTTGGCCCTGGGGCAGGATCGACCAGCTGTCGTCGATGGTGCTGCCCGTCGCCTTTTCCCGAGCCGTGCAGATCTTGCCCGCATACTCCATCAGAGCCTGCCGGTCGTCACCCAATGGCTCAGGTGAAGCCAATTCACGCACAGAGAATGTGGCCGGCTCAAAGTCCTGATCGCCTTCAGGTCCTTCGTATCGAGAGCGGATCTGGACTGTATCATCAGCACGCCGACGCACGACGGTAACCGTGTCGCTGCCGCGGACGGCCAGACGCAGGCTGGGCATACCCCCATAGTCGATGTGCATGCCCATGATATTCATCTGCCCCGGGCAGCACGAGATCACGACGCAGGTGCCATCGTCTGCGTAGTGCGCCTCAAACTGGTCGAGGATACGTCCGTATCGTTCACGCCAGATCGCTGCCTCATCGGCATAAATGTGACCCAGGTATTGCACCAGCGGCGACTGTCCATCACCCAGTGCCACGCGCCAGTCGGTGAGGGTTGCACCGAGTTCTCGATCACTCACGACTGTGCCTCTTCCTCGAGTTCAGCGACATCGTAGATCTCACCGTCCACCGTCAGGGTGCCACCGTAGAGGAAGGGTTCCTGTCTCACATCGATCGTCATGTCCACGATGACGGGGTACTCCATCGAACCAGTCAACTCGATCGTCCCCTTCAGCGTCACGGGCGAGGCCAAGATGTTCAGATCCAGCTGCCCATCGATCATCAGTTCCCCGTCCGGAGAATACTCCTGAAAGATGAAGGACGTCCCTTCCACGACGACCTGTCCGCCACCGGCACCGGGTACACTGCCCCCGCCGGTGAAGATCAGAGCGACGGCCTTCTCCAGGGCATTCTGCATCTCCACCAGCAGCTCCTGATTGGCACTCAGGTCCGGACCTGTCGGAGTTTCGTCCTCCTTGGAATCATCGTCACCGCATCCGGCAAGGCCGACAGCACACGCCAGGCAAAACATCAGGGTGCGGCTCATAGCAGTTGGTCTCACAGATCATCTCCCAGAATCTTCAAGCAAGCAGGGCCTGTAAGCGGGCCGGCTCATTCGTCAGCATACCATCGACACCACAGTTGATGAGGCGACGCATTTCGTCTTCCTCGTCGGCAAAGAACGGAAAAACCTGCATTTCGTGCGCGTGCGCCGCCGCCACCAGCTCCGGCGTCGTCATGGCATGACCGGGCTGCAGGATCCGACATCCGATGCCGGCCGAACGCGCGACGTAGTCTTGGGGAGGTTGCACACTCAGATTGCAGACCTCGATCCCTGCACAACAGGCCCGCGCCACAGCCAGTGTCTCTTCATCCGAGGCCAGATAGGCTCGATCCAGCAACTCACGTTCCCGCAGACACTTGACCGTCGCCGCCGTCACCACGTCACGGGTCTCGGTGTAGGCCTTGATGTGCACATTGAGTCGGACCGGAGCAGCAATTACATCCAGGGCCTCCTCCAGCGTCAGGAATCGTTCGCCGGCGAAGGCCTCCCCGAACCAGCGGCCCGCATCCATCGCCTTGATCTGCTCGAGGGTGAGTTCCGCCACCTTACCCTGAGAGTCGCTGGTGCGATCGACGCTGCCATCGTGAATGATGATCAGTGCGCCGTCCCGGCTAAGATGGACGTCGAGTTCGATGCACTCCACGCCCATGTCTACGGCAGCCTGGAATGCGACCTGCGTATTCTCAGGTCGATGCCCCGAATCGCCCCGGTGAGCGACGACGGCGCGCGGAACACGGATGGAGTCGGCTATCCCTTCGACCGAAGCCATCACATTCGGGCCGTCAGGCCACGGTCCATCTCGCCTTGTATTCAAGGATGGATCTCCTCGTGGTGCTGTTGGTAACGTGGCAATGCCGCCAGATCCAATTCACATCCCAGGCCAGGTCTGTCCGGTGTGATCGTATAGCCATCGGCAAATTCGATGGGCTCCACGATCAGATCATCTTCCCGGGTCCAACTGCCGACAAAATCCGATGCCATCGTGCAATTGGGCGCCAGCGCAGCGGCATGGATATAGGAGGTGTCGATGATGCCCAGATCATTCCCGGACCCGTGCCAGCAGGGCATACCGGCTGCAGCGGCAATGTGGGCCAGATCCGGCATCTTCACCGGTCCCGAGCCGAGATTGAAGCAGTCGACACAACCGGCCTGAAGTGCTTTGAGCATCATCTCACCACTCCCCAGGTGCATCGCCAGAGGCCATTCGATTGCCTCATGAATCTGCACGAATCCTTCGATGTCTGACTTGGGAATGGGATCCTCAAAGACCTCCACATTGCCTACGGCCACAAGTTGCTGCGCCAGATCAATCGCCTGAGCCGCAGTGTGGAAGCGCTCATTCGGATCGACGGTCACCTTGAACTCCGGCCCGGCCACATCACGCATCGCCTGCAGTCGTTCCACCATCGGCTCTTCGATCTTGCACTTGATCTTCACGCCCTTGAAGCCCTGGCTCACGGCCCGCTCCACACTCCGCTTACCATCTTCGGGCGTCTGGTGCCCCATCCAGTAATCGGCCCGCACGCGAGATCTGACGGCCCCACCGAGCAAGGCATGCACCGGTACGCCCCGCGCCTTGCCAACCAGATCGAGAACGGCCATCTCGTAGGCCTGATACGCGGGTCCCGTGCCCGTGTCCGGCACGCCTCGTTCCTCACCGCCCAGAACGCGACCCTCTCTGTGAGCATTGATGTCACGCAGACACAGGGCCTCAGGATTTTGCCCCACGAGAAGACGTGCACCGCGCTGCACCTCGTCGAGTTCGACACCGCGGCCCGTCTCACCCACACCGGTCAGTTCCGTGTCCGTGTTGAGGCGGAGGATGTGCTTGGGCACCTGATCCCAGCCCGTCTCGGCGACCCACTCCGGGCTGTGCACGCGCCCGGGAATGGTGGGAACCACGACGGTCCAGATGTCGACACTGGTAATGATCATGTGATGCTCCCCTCCGGGGGAACGGGTTGCCCGTTCGATACATCAGGCGATACATCAGGCGATACATCAGGCGATACATCAGGCGATAGATATGACGAGAGATCCGGGCGCCATGCAGTGCCGATGGCACAGACGATGACATTGAGGCCCAGGCCCACGACGCCTGCGTGGAAACCCCAGAGTTTCGGGTGCCCCAGCCAGGTCAGGCCCAGAGCCACCACGAGTCCGGTGATGAGACCGGCCAGGACGACCTCGGCACTGAGGCGACGCCAGTACAGGCCAAGGAAGAAACACGGCACGATCTGGATGAGGACTTCGAATTTGAGTTCGAGCAGACGTACCAGGGTCTTCTCAGTGCCAATGGCGATGATGACCAGAACGATGACGAATCCCCATGAGCATAACTTGCCCACCATCGTCAACTCTTCCTCGGTGCTGTCCTGTCGCAGGTGCGCGTGATAGATGTCGCGTGTGAACATCGAAGAGATCGATAGCAACGCCGAATCCGCCGTCGACATGAGGGCCGCCAGGGCGGCGGCAATGATGATGACGACGAGCCAGTAGCCAATGACGGAGTCCTGCATGATCAGTCCGCAGAGGCGAGCCAGAACCTGGTCAGTCTCAACCCCTTCAATACCCGGTAGCACGATGCGACCCGTCGCGCCGCAGATCAGCGCGATCAGTGTCGTCGTCAAGGGCATGAAAGCCATGAAGGCCAGAGAGCGCTTCAGACCCGCAACGGACTTGCTCGCATACAGTCGCTGGATCGCCTGTGGATAGATGGCAGCACCGCAGCCCAGCAGCACGATGAAACTGATCCAGGTATTACACGTCAGAAGCGATGGCGCCGTGACCATCTGTGGCTCCTGCACCGACAACTGCTCAACGACTCGGCTCAACCCGCCGCCCAACTCCGGCACGAGAAAAAGGAGAATGCCAAATCCCAGGAGCAGAACGACACCCTGGATGACATCCGTCCAGGCGACCGAACGCATCCCCCCGAGCGTTTCGTAGACGACCATGATGATCGCCAATGCCACGATCCCGTATTCAGAACCGATCCGCCCGTCCGTGATCCCCTCCACAGCGGCCCCCATCGCCTTCAACTGGGCCAGCGTGTAGTTGCCGAGGGCGTAGATCATCAGCACCGTCGCCAGCAGCGTGAGCGCACTCGAGCCAAATCGCTGCCGGATGTAGTCGCCCGGTGTGATGAAGTGGAATCTGCGCGCCACCGCCACGAGTCGGGGAGCGAACAGCAGATACCCTGTGATGATGGAGAACATGAACAGGACGCTGACCGTCCACTCGAAGCCGATGCGATACGACTTGCCCGTATAGCCGAACATCGTGTTGCCACTGTA
Organism: Gemmatimonadota bacterium; assembly: GCA_018673255.1. The sequence goes on along the minus strand of JABHDC010000282.1, from coordinate 9,542 downwards.
TTGCGTGGCATACAGCGTCAGGAACAGGACAGCGAAACCCATGGACCGGCCCGCAAGATAGAAATCGGCCATACTATTGGACTCGCGCCGGAGCCGGCCCAGCCAACCGATGCCAATCATCGACAGCAGATACATGCCGATGAGGGCCAACGCCCCCGGGCCGAAGCCGAAGCCGGTCTCAGCCGTCATTGGCTGGAATCCTTCGCCGCGCCATCACCGTGATCGATCCAACAGCGGTAAATGACAAAATTCGTCCACAACGCCAGTGCAACGATGGCGACAAGCGTGACGGCGACCCAGGTGGGCAACCCCAGCACGAGGGGGCCCCGGTAGCCGGCGGGCCAATACCATGGGATGGCGATGGCGTAGAGGACGAGGTAGCCCCACCATACCCAGGCGGATTTGCGGGGTTCACGCTCGAGCACATCGAGGGGGTCAGTCGAGGTCGGATCGGTATGGAATGATGTCATCTGGCGTCCTGGACCTGTCGACGGCAGCCAAGGCCCGTTAGCTTCTCAAGGAACTTCGCATTCACCAACGACATCCGCGATCAGGAGAAAAAGGTTGGCGCGCACGCCAAAGGACGGACTCGTACTCTACAAAGGCCGCCCCGCGCGGGTCAAGGAACCCGGCGACGATCGACTGACGATTCAGCTCGTGGATGGCGCCACTCAGAAGGTCCGCCCGAAGGATATCGTCGTATTGCACGATGGCCCTTGCGACCCGGCCCGCCTCCCCACGCGTCTCGATGACGACCTCGTGCTGGAGGCAGACGGCGTCCGCGAGCTGCTTGTCTCCGAGCAGGAGACGGTGAGTCTCCAGGACTTGGCGGGGCTGCTGTTCAGCGATCCGCCGACATCACAGCACGTTTGGTGCAGTTGGATGTTGCTGAATGACGGCCTGCTCTTTGATGGAACCGTCGAGGCCATTGCCGCCCGTAGCGACGAGGATGTGACCACAGAGCGTCAAGCACGCACCGAGGTCGCCCGTGCTGCCGCCGCGTGGGAGGCCTTCGTCGAACGCGCACGCCAGGGGCAGTGTGTGCCCGAAGACGCAGATCACCTCAGGGAGGTAGAAGCACTGGCCGAGGACAGGGGCCCTCGATCTCGACTTCTGCGCGAACTGGGGCGATCCGAATCACCGGAGAATGCTCACGCACTGCTGCTGAGCATGGGGTGGTGGGACAACACACGCATCCCCCATCTGAGACGACATGATCTGCCTCTGAAGTCGCCGGAGACACCCGTCCCGGAATTGCCGACCGAAGAACGCCGCGATCTCACCCATCTGGCCTCCTTCGCCATCGACGACGAGGGAAACACCGATCCGGATGATGCGGTCAGTCTCGACGCAGATGGCGCACTCTGGGTTCACGTGGCGGATGTCGCGGCACTGGCACCCGTAGACAGCCCCCTCGACCTGGAAGCCCGTGGCCGAGGCGCTACGCTCTATCTACCGACGTCGCCGATCACCATGCTGCCCCGTCCCCTCGTTGAGCATCTCGGACTCGGCCTGCACGATCGCTCGCCCGCCCTCTCCTTCCGCATCGAGATCGACGCGGACGGCGCCATCACTCAGGTCGATGTCACACCATCCTGGATTCAGGTCGAGCGGCTCAGCTATGCGCAGGCTGATGTGATTCTTGCCTGTGAGGACTCGTCTGCGTCGCCGCTGACAGCAATTCACGCATTGACCCGGCGCATTCATGCCCGACGCATGCAGGCCGGCGCCCTCGATCTGCGCTGGCCTGAAGCCCGCATTCACGTGGACGGCGTCGGCACACCGGATGGCCCTCGGATCGAGATCGAGCCGCTCGAGTGGCTGCTGAGTCGGGACATGGTGGCCGAAGCGATGATCCTGGCAGGTGAAGGGGCTGCCCGTTATGCTGCCGAGCGGGATCTGCCCTTCCCCTTTTCCACGCAGGAGGCGCCGGATCCGGATGCGGTAGAAAAGGCTGAGTCTCTGCAGCCGGGGCCCGCTGCTGATTTCGCGCGTCGTCGCTGTCAGCGACCGGGCCGTGTCAGTGGCGCACCGGCACCACACTCGGGTCTGGGTGTGGAGTTGTATGCTCGCGCCACCAGTCCCCTGCGCCGATATCTCGACCTGGTCGCTCACCAGCAACTGCGCAGTGTATTGGGCCGAGGCGCGCCCCTGGATGCGGCGACACTCGTTGAACGTGTCGGCGCCGCCGAGGCAGTGGCGGGTGGGGTCCGTGGTGGCGAGTCGGATGCCCGTCGACACTGGACTCTCCTCTACCTGCAGCAACGACCTCAATGGCGTGGAGAAGGTGTCCTGGTCGATGCACGCGGACGACGCGGCCCGCTGCTGTTACCGGAATTGGCACTGGAGACGTCTGTGCCACTGCCAACCGGCGCGCGGCCTGGTGACACATTCGACGTGAGGGTCCTGAGTGTGGACCTGCCGCGGCAAGATCTGATGCTCGAATTGCAGCCCCGTTAGCGCCTCACGAGCCTCACGACTCGACCTGCTGCTCTACTCTGGCAACACCTCTACTCCGGCAATGGCTCCGTCGCCCCCGATTCAACCCAGGCGCGGAAGAGCTCTGCCTGCTCCGGCGCCTGGAAGTCCCGCCCGTGTTCGGCTTCCGGGAAGTCTCGCTGGCGCACGGCATCGGCAAACCCTCGCACCCCGGACAGGCCGGCCGAACGCATATCGGCGAAGCGCTTTACATGCCGCAAGGGGAAATGGTGGACGCCGAGCATGTCCGTCGACACCAGCACCTGACCGTCGGTCCAGCGACCGGCAGCAATCCCGATGGTGGGAATCGACAGTGTCTCGCTGATCGCCTTTCCCACTTCCTCCGGAATCAGTTCCAGAACCAGGAAGGATGCCCCGGCCGCCTCCAGTTCACGGGCACGTGACAGCAATCGGGCCGCACCACGGGCTGTGCGCCCCTTGAGTCCCTTCCGTTCGTGCAATTGCGGATTCAGCCCCAGGTGCCCCCACACGTCCAGACCACGGGCGCGCAACTTCTCCACGACCTGGGGCTTGTGTCCCTCCAGCTTGATGCCATCGGCCCCGAGAGAGGCAAAACGCAGCGAATTGCCCAGTGCCTGATCTGGTGTTTCGCAACTGCCAAAGGGCAGATCGGCCAGCAGATAGGCATCGCCGGTGCCACGGCGCACGGCCTTGAGATGATGAATCATGTCGTCCATGGTCACCTGCCGTTCGTCATCGTATCCCAGCACGTTGGTACCCACACTGTCGGCGCAGAAGATGACATCTACGCCGGCCTCCTCCATCCACAGGGCGGAGGGATAATCGTAGCAGGTCAGCACGACGATGGGTTCGCCGGCCCTCTTCATCTGCTGCAGGGCGGCCGTGGTTTTCTTTGTCGGTGTTGTCATTTCGATGTCAGCTCAACTGCTCCTGATGCCACGTCAGTCCTCCTCCGGCGGGTTCCAGATCGTAGACCCGCCAGGCGTGCGGTGCTTCGCAGAAAGCGGGAGCGACGGCGAACCAGATACCATCGACGCACTCCGGCTCGTGGCCGAGGTGATAGTGACCACTCAGACACAACCGGACACGACCGCTCTCTGTCATCGCCTGCCGCATCTGTTCGCCATCCTCATACGTGTGAGGGTATCCCTCATCCCGGCGAGGATAGACGAGATAGTGCTGCAGATGGATCTGCGGTCGTGGGTCGTCATCAACCAGACAGGCCTCAAAACGCGCCCGCTCGCCATTCGTGCGACGCGGGACATTGTCATCTCCCTCGACATCGGCAAAACTCAGAATCCGCGTCCCCTTCACATCCAGATCGGTCTCTTGATCGAACACCTGATGATACAGAGGAAGATGATCGTGATTTCCCGGCAGCACCACGACGGGCATGCCCAGTCCTGTGAGGATCTGAGCATGCCAGCGCAGATCCTGTTCGCCAGCAGCCAGATGATCGGCGCGATCCATCTCCTCGAAGGGGTGATCGACAAGGTCTCCGCTGACGACGATCAGATCCGGTGCCGCCGAGACGATGCGATCCAAGGCCCGCGGATACAGCTCCACCATCTGGCGACTGAGCCGCGTGGGAACGGCTGAAGTTCCCTGCAGATGGTGGCGCAGATGGAGATCTGAGATATGGGCAATACGCATGGGGAAACCCGCCACTCAGGCCGATGTCTTGATGACAGCGACCATGCGAGCCACATCCGCCGCCTTGTGATCCGGATGAGTCGGCACCAGCACCGCTCGTGAGAGCACGTCCAGGGAAGCGGCACACATCTTCTCTGTGTAGCGGATCTTCGCTTTCTTGTTCGCCGGAATCTTGAATGGATCCAGTGCTGCGTGGTGGGCGCCCTGCTCCCGCATGATCGGTTCCCAGCGGGTGTAGACGTGTCGTCCCGTGTCCATGGGCAGGAAGCAGGAGACCTTTTCCGCTGCCAGTTTCTTCTGGAATGCGCGGGCCCCGGTCTCAGTCTCGAAGAGGAATCCGGCATGGGTCCCGCACTCATCTTCGATGCTGTGATTGACGATCGATCTCAGCCCCGCCTTCTCGCCGGCCTGGGTCAGTTTCACCTTCTCTCGACGCATCTTGGCCAGCATCGGCTCCAGACGACTCAGCTGCGCATTGAGGATCGCCCCTTCAAACTCGGACGCCCTGAAGTTATGCCCGGCGAATTGCAGCTCATCCCGCTCCTGATCCGGATTCCAGTAGAAGGAACAGCAATCCACAGCGACGGAGCCGCGATCGTAGACGGCCTTCTTGTTCGTGACAAAGGCACCGCCCTCACCGCAGGTGATATTCTTGAAGAAGTTGAAGCTGTACGCACCAGCATGGCCGATGGATCCAAGCTTCTTGCCCTTGTATCCCCCACCGACCGCCTGACAGGCGTCCTCGACCACGACCAGTTTGTGCTTGCGGGCGATACGCATGATCCGACCCATGTCACAGGGCAGACCGACCATGTGGACGGGGATGATCGCCTTCGTGTGGGAGGTGATGCGACGCTCGACGTCATCAGGTGACAGGGTGAGAGAGTCGTCGACGTCCGCAATCACCGGAATCGCACCAGCGGCCAACACCGCCAGGGCCGTCGCCATGTATGTGTAGGCCGGAACGATCACCTGATCACCAGGACCTACACCGAGTCCGACGAGAGACGTATAAATGGCAGAGGTGCCATTGCGGGCCATGCGGGCGTATTTCGCGCCCACGTGATCGGCCCAGTCGCTCTCAAATTGATCACACTCGCCGCCGTGCCCATAGCGAAAAATCCGACCACTCTGGATGAGCTTACGAATCCGCTGAACTTCCGCTTCACCGATCCGATACATGGATGAACTCCCTCACAGTTTCAGGATGCGCGTACATCGTGTCGGGCGTCGGCCAGGCGCAGATTGAGCCTGACCCAGCGACGCAGAGAATTGACGCTATAGACGGCCGTCGCCGCCAGTAGGTCCTCGATGTGCAGGATACGTTCTTCGACCTCCCCGTTCTCAAGCAGTTCGGCCCGATAGGTGCCGGGCAGCAATCCGACCTCTCTTGGCGGGGTCACCCGTCGCCCATCCAGGACGGCGACGAGATTGCCGCGCACAGTTTCGGTCACCTCGCCACGTTCATTGAGCAGGACCGCTTCATCGATCTGTGCGTCAAGGGCCATCTGCGCCTCCTCATACACGCGCCGATTCGTCGTCTTGTGATACAGGAAGACGTCCTGGCTGTCGACATGCCTTGGCGAGACCTCGGCCACCCATTCTTGTTCATCAGGGCTCAGATCTGCGATCGTCACATTGATCGCACCCTCAGCAGACAGGGTGAGCCGCAACCGCAGGGGATGTTCATGTCCGACGACGACATCCTTCACCTGCGCCCAGGCCTGGTCCACGTCAAAGGGATAGCCGAAATACAGGGCTGATGCCGACAGGCGGTCCCAATGACGTTCGGCGAGCCAGATCCCTGCGCCCGGCTCCCAGCGCATCGTCTCCAGCAGATCAAAAATCGGCGCCACGGGGGCAGAGAGAAATCTCGCCTTGGCCAGACACTCGTCGTATTCGGCCGCCGCGGAAGAATCCCACGTGATCCCGCCCCCCACGCCGGCCACGACCTGTTGGCGTTGCCGATCGATCTCGACCGTTCGGATGGCAACGGAGAAACGCGCCTCCATCTGAGCAAGGCCTGAGACCGGTCCATCGGCTGCCGGTGACAGGAAGCCGATGGATCCAGTATAGACGCCTCTTGGATTGTCCTCGAGAGCGTCGATGATCTGCATGGTGCGAATCTTGGGCGCCCCCGTCACGGATCCGCAGGGAAACAGGGCACCCATCAATTCTACCAGACTTGTGTCCGGGCGCAGGTCCGATCCGATGGAAGAGGTCATCTGCCAGACGGTCCGGTAGCGTTCGACATTCCATAGTTCCTCGACACACACCGACCCGGGCACCGAGACTCGCCCCAGATCATTGCGCAGCAGATCAACGATCATCGTGTTCTCAGCGCGCTCCTTGGACGAAGAGGATAACTCGCGCGCGAGCTCTTCATCTTCCTCCGCCCAGCGACCACGTGGGCGCGTCCCCTTCATCGGGCGCGTCAGCAGTCGACTGTGATCAAGCGAGAAGTGCAGCTCCGGGGAGGCTGAGCAAAGCACGACCGTGCCCGTATCGACCAGGGCGCACAGTGGCGTCGGCTGCGCCAGGCACAGGGCGTGATACAGACCCTCCGGGTCGCCATCGAAGGCGGCGCGCAGGCGCATGGTCAGATTGACCTGGTACGTATCTCCTGCCCCGATCCAGTCTCGAACACGTTCCACTCTGGCTTCATGATCGGCATGGGTCCACTCAGCCAACCAGGCTGAAATCGCCTGCGGCGGCGCCGTCAGTCCTGCCAGGGGAGCCACATCCTGTCGCGTCCTGAAAAGGCCAAACCAGAGCAGCGGCGTACCATCCCGCGGGGCACCTGTGACGAGGGCCTCATCCAACCCGGCTGCGGCTTCGTAGCTGATGAATCCCGCCGCGTGCAGCCCATCGGCAACAACTGCCTCGATCTGCTCCAGGGCCCCGGCCACATCCTGGACATGTTCGGCCCGAATGACACCCACGGGGTCGTCGAAGACGAAGGACCGCCCCCCATCGGCAGCACCTGCATCGTTGCCGACCGCATCCAGTCGCACGCGGGGTATCGGCTCACCCGGGGCGAAGGCAGAATCAGTACACCAGTTCACGGAAAGACGGGATCGTGTGAAGGGTGATGAGATTCCCATCGTGGGCACTGTGGGCACGAGCATCACCGGATCGTGACAGGACGTGCAGGTCCTTCCCGTCGATGACCATGCTGGCGTAGTGGCGTGCCTGGCGAGGGTCATCCCCTCGCGCAATGATTCCGGCCGGACACCAGTCGACACAATTGCGGCTGAAGTACAACGCCAGAATGTGGCGCTCATTGTTCGGCAAACCGTAGCGTTCAGGTGGCATGCATTCAGGTCGCCGCATCGAATCAGTGGCCATCGTCGACAGGAGCCAGTAGATCCCCTCCTCGTCCTGCAGGATATGGAAACGCATCTGGCCACCGGGACAGGGCATGTAGAGCATTGGCTCGCCCGAGGGAGCCTCAACCAGGTCCGTCGACCAGCTGCCATCGTCCTGTTCGGTGACACGGGCAATCGAAGCCAGACCCGTGGAGCCGGTGTGTGCCCGCATCCACAGATAGACTGTGCGGCCTGTGGGGTCGTGCCAGATATGAGCCGGGTCGGTGAACTCGACGACATTCGTCTCCAGCCACCCCATCGGCTGCATGGTGGCGCCCTTGCCATCTTCCCGGATCGCTCCGTGTGACCAGAACGGTGCGCCCATCATGTGCGCCGCTGGCAGATCCCGAAAGACGAGTTCGCTCGCCAATGTCCAATTGGTCTTCAAGGTCAGATCGGCGCTCTCTTCACCCACCATCAGGACCGGCGCCAGTTCCGATACAGGCCAGCCCTTCACCTCGTCGTAGACACGTCGTTCCATCACCAGATGCACGCGCCCGCGGGCGTGATGGACATTGCAGGCCGACTGATGCCAGGCCTGCCCTTGCGTCAGGCGCGACACCTCTCCCCAGGACTCGCCCTCATCATCGCTGGCGATGACACACAGATCCGCGTCGTGTCCGAGGATGTAGACCCTTCCCCCGGCGGCAAAGGGACGGGCATGCATGAAGGGAAACATACCTCGCTCTGACCACGTCAGTCCGTGATCGTCGCTGGTGTAGATCTTCCCCTGCCACGCATGGCGGCCCTCTCCCCTGTAGCCCTTGGGGCCATCCAGGTCGGCCACACCGGGCCCCCCCTGGTCCATCGTGGCCAGCAGTCGCCCGGAAGGCAGGCACACAATGCCTGGCGTGTAAGCGAAGACCTGACCCGGCGACGGTGACTCGTAGAGCACATGGTGATCCTGGGCCAGCGGCTCAAGACGACGGGAAGCGGTCATGAGCGATCATACCTTGCTGGTTCGCTGACCTTCGACACGTCGTCCAGTTGTTTGCGAGCCTCGGACGGCAGCGACCAGTCCAGTGCGCCAAAGGTATCCTCCACGTGTTCGGGGGTGTCAGGTCCCACGATCGGCGCCGTCACCTCGGCGTGATCCAGCAGCCACGCCATGGCGACCTGCGCCGGGGACTTGGAGTATGCCTGGCCCAATTCGATCAATGCCGCCACCGTCTCATCGAAGGGCGCCGACAGGGCCCGGTCCACAGTGAATCGACCCATCGTGTTCCAGGGGGTGCCATCCGGAACCGGTTGCCCACGGCGGAATCGACCGCTGAGCAGCCCGATCGCAAGGGGGCTGTAGGTCATCAGGCCCAGACCGTACCGGGCGGCCAGTGGCAGAAGCTCAGGCTCCACTTCCCGGCGATGGAGAAGGTTGTACTGATTCTGCAGACAGGCAAAACGATCCCAGCCGTGCTGATCACTCGTCCACATGGCCTCCATCACCTGCAACGCCGAATAGTTGCAGGCCCCGACGTAGAGGATCTTTCCCTGCCGAACCAGATCATCCATTGCCTGTAGCGTCTCGTCCAGCGGCGTATCACTATCCCAGTGGTGCAGCAGATACAGGTCGATGTGATCGATGCCCAGACGCGTGAGTGATCGCTCCACCTCTCGCATGATGTGGAATCGGGACAGTCCCGCATCGTTGGGTCCATCACCGATCCGGCTCCAGACCTTGGTCGTGAGGAACAGGTCATCCCGCTTGCCCGCAATGGCCCGCGCCAAAATGCGCTCTGATCGACCCAGGCCGTAGAAATTGGCACAGTCGATGAAGTTGCACCCCAGATCGATGGCTCGCAGCTGCAACGGAGGTCTCGGGTCCGACTTCGGGGCTGATGGTTCCGCTCAGCGGCGCCAACGATGCACATGCGCGCTTGCCGGGGTACCCCCCAGCCCCCCCCCTGCGCCCCTGCGCCCCCGCACAAGCTGGGGATATATCCCGTATCCTTGGGGGATGTGGCAGATTTAATGCATTCACGACAGGTGTTATGAGTGGGTTGGCTCCAAAATCGCAGAAACAAGCTCTCCCTACCAGGCAATGCCGCTCACCGCTTGATGCCC
>JABHDC010000281.1 GCA_018673255.1 Gemmatimonadota bacterium | reverse complement strand
CGCTCCCGGCCAGGGCCACGTGTCGCCAAGCTCAGCCTCGCCCTCACAGCTCGACGGAAGCTCCCTCGACGAACATAACAATCGAATTAACAATCTCTTAGAGAGCGTCAACTTCGACGAGATGGACGCGGATGCGATCCTGGCTTGGGCCGCGCAGAACTTCTCGGTCGAGCGCGTTATGCTCAATACGAGCCTACAGATGGCTGGGGTCGCCATGATCCATCTGGCGGCGACTGCACATCTGCCGATCCGCATTGCCACCATCGACACACTTCGTCTGCCGCAGGAGACCTATGCGTTCTTGCGGGAACTCGAAGAGCGGTACGAAATCGATATCGAAGTGCAACGCCCCGATCCTGAGAAGGTGAAGCGCATGGTCCGGCGCTTCGGGGAATTCCTGTTCTTCGATGGCAAACACCTGCAGGAACACTGCTGCCAGGTGCGAAAAGTCTTTCCCAACAATGAGTTGATGAAGACTGCCGATTGCTGGATCTCGGGGGTCCGGCGCGACCAGTCTGAACTGCGACGGGAGACACCCAAAGGGACGTCAGTGACCGAGTATGGCTCGAGTCGCCGCATCATGCGACTCAATCCCATGGCTGACTGGTCTCAGGAGCGTTTGACCGCATTCGTGGAAGAGCACGATGTCCCGCAGCACCCCCTGTATGCAGCCGGTTATCAGAGCATCGGTTGCGTCATCTGCTCAACGCCTACACTGCCCGGTGAGGATTCACGCGCGGGTCGCTGGCGCTGGTTCAACAATCCGGATGAAGCAGACACACAGGATGCCAAGGAATGTGGCCTGCACGTGCCGATGTATAACATCTGACCTGGCCATCTGGCTAGGAGGCCCGGCTGATGAGGGGCCTTCACCTCGGTCGCCGTGCCCGCTCGGTGGCTGCCGCCACACGCAGCGCTATCCAGCTGTTCTGAGCTCTGCCACTGCCTGGCGAAATGCCTCGCCGCGCTGGGCATAGTCCCTGAACATGCCGAAACTGGCGCAGGCCGGCGCGAGCAGGACGACACCACCCTCCTCGGCCAGGGATCCAGCCACGGAGACAGCCAGCTGCATGTTGGCCGCTCGCACCACGGCACCGGCGTACCCTGCCCGCTCTGCTGCGGCGGCGATCTTGGGCCCCTCCTCACCGAGGAGGATCAGCGCCCGAGCCTTCTGAGCCAGCGCCTGGCCAACGATCTCAAAATCAGCCCCTTTGCTGGCACCCCCGGCGATAACGACGGGCCCACGGTCGGCATAGGTCTGGATTGCGGCGGCCGCCGCCACCGGTGTGGTCCCCAGGGAATCGTTGACGAACAGCACGCCCCCAATCGTGCCGACTTCTTCGAGGCGATGGGGCAGAGGCTCAAAGGTTCGCAGACCCGCCTCAATCTGCGACGCATCCAACCCCAGGATCTTCGCCGCTGCCACGGCAGCACAGGCATTGGCCAGATTGTGCAGCCCCTTGAGCGGCACGACGTCGGTGGCAACGATGGATGATTGCTGTCCTGCCGTGCGCCAGCAGATCTGTCTGTCGACGACGAAGACCCCGTCAACCGACAGATCACAGGTCTCGGTGAACTGGTAGTGATGGCCAGAGCTGCGCCCGGCCAATGCCTGCGTCGTCTCACATGATGCCGACGACACGACCCAGTCGGTCTTCTCCTGATGGCTGCAGATGGCCGCCTTCGCCTCGATGTACTCATGACGATCGACGTGCACATCGAGGTGGTCCGTGCCGACGGGCAGCAGAATGGCGGCTGATGGACTGCACGTCAGATCCTGTAGTTGAAAACTGGATAATTCGAGGACGATGATCTCGTCCGCCGACAGATCATCGACAAAGCTGATGGGGGGGGTCCCGATATTTCCGGCGAGTCGGTGCGTTCGACCGGCAGCGGCCAACATGGATGCCAGCAAGGATGACGTCGTCCCCTTGCCTTTGGTGCCGGTGACACCGACGACGAATGCGGTGCAGCGTTCGAGGAACAACTGCGTCTGGCTGTGCACGAGTACACCCGCCTCACGTGCTGCACACAGTCGCGGATGCAGTGCATGAATCCCTGGTGATCGGAAGAGCACATCGAAATCGTGCAGGGAATCGAGGTAGTCACTGCCCAACCGCCACCCCTCAACGGATGAGATCCATTCGGCGTGGCTCGTGTCCAGATCTGGATTGGCATCACAGACCCAGAAGCGTTCTCCGTGGCGCGCGAGCCACGCGGCCAGGGCGCGATTCTCTACGCCGAGCCCCAGCAGTGCCAGACGGCCCTGCGGCAGTGCCTGCCGACTCACGTCGCTGCCTGCCATCGCCCCACTCACACTCGGGTGACGTACTCAAACAGCGTGTTGATGAGATGGCCGAAGACAGACCAGCGCACGACCTCGTATCCATGCGAATTCTCGCGAGGGTAACCGATGGTCGCGCATCGGGGCGCTGCACCGATCTCAAGAACCCCGGTGGCATCCGAGGCGGCCGCCGTGTAGACAGCGTATTGCAGTTCCGTACCCGCATGAGTGGCAGCGGCATCCAGTTCGGCGATCAATCCCTGGTGGAAGTGGGCCCCACGGTCCTTCGACCAGGTCGCTGGTCGCCCATCCAGCGCCAGACGCGTCTCGGCCGGCATGGGCGTCGAATCCACGGCGATGAAGGTCTCCACCTCGTGACGACTCGCCCAACCCTTGGCTCCCAGCAGTCCTCCCTCTTCCTGCACCATGAAGCACAGGTGCAGCGTGTGGGAAGGTGTAATCGATTCGGCCAGGAGACGCCGCAATAGCTCGATCAGCACCAGAGATCCGCCGCGATTGTCGAAGAGCCAGGCCGACACCAGTGGATCCGCTGATGGTCCGAAGATGGATGGTCCCCGCCTGTCGGCAGCTGGCACGGCACAGGTCCCGGCACGAACCCCGGCATCCTGCAGTTGTGACGGCGTCAGCCCGGTGAGCAATCGCGTGTCACGCCAGGTGATGCCGCGCCGCCCCGTGGCAAATTGATGTATCGGATCTGCAGGGTCATTCGTATGACCGGAACCAAAACTCAGGTGGGCCGGTACCAGCTGATCGCCGGCGCCCACCAGGGTGACGGGCCCCTCCCCCATCTTCCAGGGATACAACCCGCCCGAACGCTGCACACGCAGCGTCCCGTCATCCTCGATGGCGGTCACGACCATGCCGATCTCGTCCATGTGGCTGGCAAGTGCGATCCCAGGACCAGGGTCAGTGCCAGGCACTTCGACCCAGAGATTCCCCTGCCGGTCCGATTGGGGGCTGGCACCGAGTGCTTCGATCTGGCCAGCCAGGAAACCCGCCATGCGCTCCTCCCGCCCCGAGGGACAGGGGATCGGCAGGAGTTGGCGGAACAGCTCAAGGAATGGCAGATCTGTCATGGTGTGACTCCGGATTCTTTCATGCTGCCAATCTACGCTATCCATGGGGGCAGTTGCCATGATCGCCCGCCGTAACGATTCTAGCGGCATGGCACTCACTATCCTGCGTACAATACGCCCGAGTCCGACCTGGCAGGACAGCTTGATCATCGTAAGCCAGGGTCAGCGCGTTGTGTTCGATGCGGAAGAAGTGTGGTCACCGGACATGCGCGACCAAATCGCCTGGTGCGGAGCGGACGGCGTCTACAACCACACCGCCGGCGATGGATACCTGCTACCCGGGGCCAATGTGGGCTGCCTGATCGCCCGAATTGGTGATGGGCCAGTGTTCGCCGTGGGCGCTCGCCACGATATCTTCAGCGATCACGAAGGCACCCTCTTCCTGGCAATGAATGATCACCCCGATCACAATTGTCAGGCGGGCAAGATCGTCGCTCAGGTCATCCTCTTCGACGCGGCCTGACAGCAGCACCCTCGATGAGAGATGCTGCTGTGGACGATGAGCAGTGGGCGAGCCTCGTCGAAGACCATCTGCGGCGTGTGACACCCACCCTCGTGCCGGGCGCAGGGCGCGTCGAGCACGTTGCGGTGCTGGCACCCGATGTCTGGCTCCTGCATCTGGCCGGCGGCGGTCGCGTCGTCGCCAAACACCAGTTCTATGGCCTGCTCACCCGTGACGAACCCTACGACCTGCTGCAGGTTGAGCTCGATGTGCTGCGCGCATTGCGGCGGTCAGGACACAGCGTCCCCGTTCCCTTTGGGATCGATCCGCAGGGACAATTCATCTTTCTCGAATATGTTGGCTCGCGCACACTGGAAGATGTGCTCTGCGCCGGAGAAGCCGGGTGGATCTGTCGCATCGTCCCGGCTCTACTGAACATCGAGCAGACATTGGCGGCCGATGAACAGTGGTCGGCACGTGTCATTCGAGG
>JABHDC010000280.1 GCA_018673255.1 Gemmatimonadota bacterium | reverse complement strand
GCCTTGTTTGCCGGGATCGTGGAAGCTCGGCACGCAGCCGTCATTCGAGGTGATGGCATCGTGCAGATGCGTCCTCGTCAGCCGACCCGGGCCTGCTACATGGACAATCTGACCGCCGCGGGTACAACAGAACCTGTCTGCATCGAATGGATCGCCCGGGGCCATGATGCCACGATTCAGGTCAGCCATGCCATCGAACCGGGAGACACCCTGTGGTTCCGCGTGAGGGATCAGGATCTGGATCGGGACTCGCTAGTGAACGAGATCGCCATGGTGACGGTTCACTCAGTGGCCGATACGAGTCAGCATCTGCTGACGCCGCTGGATTCGCACCTGCCAGTATTCGACGCTGCCCTGCCGTCCTCGAGACTGGACTCGATCGGCGTGCTTCGTGCCGCCGCTGGCGACACCATCATCGTGACCTACCTCGACACGGCGACGGCCGACAGCGACCAGGTCGTGCGTTCGGACACGGTGTTGGTGGTGGCGCACTTCGGTGACGCTGATGGCAATGGCGTGCTGCAGGCCTTCGATGCCAATGCCATCCTCCATCACGTCATCACCCCGTCCCTCAGTGGCGGGCAGCATCTGGCCGCCAATGTCGATTCCCTGGCGCCGGATGGTGATGTGACGCCGCTGGACGCCTCTCTCGTCCTGCAGCAACGAGTCGGGTTGCTCAAGCGCTTCCCCGTTCAGTCGAGAGCAGCAAGAAACCATCCGGGTCCGCGGATCTCTGCAACAGACCCCGCGGCTCGCCCGGCCATGCTGTCTCGGCAGGTCAGTCTGCGTCAGGACGGGACAGATCTGCTCCTCTGGGTGGACGATCGTTCGGGCATCGTCGCGGTCGATCTCACCGTGTCTGGTGTAACTGCAGCTGATGTTCACGCGGCAAGCCAGGGGTTTCTCGTAGCTCATCGCAGGAGCGGTGATCACTGGCACATCGCTCTGGCCGGGGCCGTGGCTGCGTCGGGGCCCGGACCGTTGATCCGGTGGCAGGATGCGAAGGCCTCCTCCTCAGCGAGTCTCGAGCGGGTGCGTCTCAATGACGTCGACATCCCTCGTGACCTGTCGGCATCGATGTCCCTGCCTTCCGGGTGGCGCCTGGAGCCCAATCATCCGAATCCCTTCAACGGCCAGACGGTGATCCCCCTCTTCCTGCCCGGTCCGTCCCTCGTGCAGGCCGATATCCTCAGTGTGCTGGGCCAGAGAATCCGGCCTCTCGCCGGGGGCAGGATGCCGGCGGGCAAGCACCTGCTGCACTGGGATGGCACCGATGAAGTGGGCCATCCGGCTGCAACCGGTGTCTACACAGTGAGGGTTCGTGTTGAGGGTGGCGAGCGCCGTCAACGGATCATGCTGCTGCGTTAACCCAGGTCAGACGACAGATGCGGCCAGAACGACAAAACGGGAAGCCCCTGTGGGGCTTCCCGCTCGTCAACGGACAATTCCTGCACCAAACCAGTTCCTGCAGGAGAGCTGCCGCGAGGGTGCGTGTCGCACCGATGATGGTGGTCCCACGGGGAGTTGAACCCCGGTTACCAGGTTGAAAACCTGGTGTCCTAACCGTTAGACGATGGGACCTAATACTGAATGGAACAAAAGAATATGGGCCCCAATCAGAACACCCGCAACAGAGTTTCTGCCTAGACCAGGGCACCCAGATCCGGTGTCGAGTGATGCCACTGGGTGGCACTCTCGTAGGCTTGGGCCAGACGCAGCAGACGAGCCTCCTCCCAGGGCTTGGCGATCAACTGCAGACCGATAGGCAGACCACCGTGCGTGAAGCCACATGGCAGGGAGATCGCGCACAACCCCAGGAGGTTGGCGGCGCTCGTATTGCGCAGGCACAATCCATTGATCCGCCAATACGGACCGGCCGCATCATCCGTCTCGGCAACTGTCGGGGCTGGAAAGGGAGTGGTCGGTGTCAGCAGGGCATCCACATCCACCAATGCCTCCTGCGCCTCAGCCCTCAGCAGTTGCCAGGCCCGTTGCAGTGCCAGATAGTCGACGGCACTCACGTCACGCCCCTC
>JABHDC010000279.1 GCA_018673255.1 Gemmatimonadota bacterium | reverse complement strand
TCGACATAACGGATGGCCGCATCCGTCACTGCATCGACGCGATAGCCGGGCAATCGAACTTCCGCTTGCTCATTGTCGTAGAGAACAGTGTCGTAGGCGTCCGACGTGAACTCGAGAATGTTGGAGGCCAACCAGTGGTCGTAGCCGAATCGATGCGACGCGGGTACCGGACCCTTGCTGTCGTTGTCGTACAGATGCCACTTGCCGATGTAGCCGGTATCATAGCCGGCCTCACCGAAGTAGTGCGCCAGGGTTCGACTGTCTTCCGGCAAGGGGATCGCATTACGCCAGCAGCCGCTTGTCGTGGCATACAGGCCGGTCTGCAGGCAGGATCGTGCCGGACCGCAAACCGGCTGGCAGGTGAAGGAGTGCGCCACATGCAGATGCTGGCGGGCCGTGTGATCCAGATTCGGCGTCAGCTCCAGTGGATTGCCATGCAGACCGGTTGTATCCCACCGTTGCTGGTCGGTGAAGAACACGATGACATTCGGTCGTCGGCCCTGTGCTGTCTTCATCTCTTCCATCATCCGCCCTGGTCTACCCTCCTCAGGAGGGGCGTACCATCTGTTCCGGCTTCACGGCTGCATCGAATTCCGCTTCCGTCATCAGACCCAGCGCCACGACGGCCTCGACCAGTGTCGTGTTCTCGGCGTAGGCCTTCTTTGCCACTTTCGCCGCATTGTCATAACCAATGTGGGGATTGAGCGCCGTCACCAGCATCAAGGACTGGCGCATCAGCTGGTCAATCCGTTCCCGATTCGCGGCAATGCCGACAGCACAATTCTCGTCGAAACTGCGGCAGCCGTCCGCCAGCAGTCGGATCGAATGCAGCACGTTATGGATGATCACGGGCTTGTAGACATTCAGTTCGAAATTGCCCTGCGAACCGGCAATCCCCACGGCCGTGTCATTGCCCATCACCTGCACGCACAACATGGTTAACGCTTCACACTGGGTCGGGTTTACCTTGCCCGGCATGATCGATGATCCCGGCTCGTTCTCTGGAATCCGAAGCTCACCGATCCCGCAACGTGGGCCAGAGGCCAGCCAGCGGACATCGTTGGCAATCTTCATCAGCGAGACTGCGATCGTCTTGAGCATCCCGGACGCTTCCACCAAGGCATCATGCGCTGCCAGGGCCTCAAACTTGTTCGGTGCCGTGATGAAGGGCTGACCCGTGATCGAGGCAATGTGCCCCGCCGCGGTGATGGCAAAGTCAGGATGTGTATTGAGCCCGGTGCCGACGGCCGTTCCACCAAGGGCGAGTTTGTACAGGGGCTCAAGAGCCGCCTTCGCCCGGCGAATGGACTCACGCAACTGCGCTGCATGGCCTGACAGCTCCTGCCCCAACGTCAGGGGTGTCGCATCCTGCAGATGGGTGCGACCGATTTTCACGATATCCTCGAATGCGGCCGACTTGGTTTCGAAGGTTGTCGCCAGCTGCTGGAGGGCGGGAATCAGTTGATGGACCAGCGCGTCGACGGCAGCTACGTGCATGGCTGTCGGAAAGGCGTCGTTGGAAGACTGACCACGATTCACATGATCATTCGGATGTACCGGATCCTTCGAACCCATCTGCCCGCCCGCCTGCTCGATCGCACGGTTCGAGATGACCTCATTCGCATTCATGTTGGACTGGGTACCTGATCCCGTCTGCCAGACGACCAGGGGAAAATGGTCATCGAAGGCCCCATCGATTACTTCGCCCGCAGCGGCGGCGACCAGATCGGCAATCGGTGCTTCAAGTGTTCCCAGCTGCTTATTCGTCAGCGCCGCTGCTTTCTTGACCACACCCAGGGCGCGGATCATCTCACGTGAGAAGTGATCATCGCCAATGCGAAAGTTCTGCAGCGAGCGCTGCGTCTGCGCGCCCCAGTAACGGTCTGCGGCCACCTCGATGGTACCCATGCTGTCGGATTCGATCCGTACTTCCATTGCTCTGTCTCGTCTCTCGCTTAGTACTCGTCCAGGGTGGCTGTGGCCTCGCGTTGCAGCCAGGCCAGCGTCGCGTCCAGATCACCGCCCTGCATCACTTTGATCACCGCCTGCGCCACGAGGCGCCGCACCGGTTCATAGCCGGTGACGGAAGGTTCCGCCTGACCGAATTCCATCAGATCGTAGACGAGGCGATACCGGGGATTTTCATCGAAGTAACCGGACAGTAAGTTGGCCGTGCTCTTGCGAGCCGGGAAGTAGTTGCTCGCCTTCACCCAGTGCGCCTGCTGCTCTGGTGCGGTGAACCACTTCAGGAACAACCAGGCCGCCAGTTGTCTTTGTTGCGTCGTTTGGCAGAGCGACACGCTGGCGCCATAGAAATTTACCACGGGGTCTGGTGTCGTATGTGGTGGCGCGGCGACGCTCCACTCGAAGCCTGGTCCTTCGTCGATTGCCGATTGCACGTAGGGCAATCCTGAAGAGGAACGCAGAATGAACAGGCAACGCCCCGCAGCAAACTCAATCTGATCGCCGTAGGGTTCACCCATCATTTCGGCCGCGCCCGAATCCACGAGGTCTTTCATCAGCAACAGGGAGGCACGCACCTGCTCGGTGTCGAGTGTGTAGGCGGTGCCATCCGGCGTCATGTAGTCGCCACCCCGTGAGAACACCATCGATGCCAGTCGGCTGGCATCTTCCTCGTAGATGAAGCCCAGACTGCGGCTCGGGTCGTCGGTGCCACTGAAGGGCTGATTCTGCGCGGCCCGACACAACCGGGCGAATTCCTCCCATGTACTGGGTGGCGCATCTTCGCCCAGTTCTGCCAGCCAGTCCTGATTGTAGTAGAGGATCTCGATGGAGCGATTGGGCGGCAGCCCGAACTGCTTCCCCTGGATCTGATCCTGTTGCATGAAGGCAACGACAAAGTCATCCTGTTCGGGCCCTGTCAGACCCCAGCGGGGCGACGCCATGTAGGGCACCAGGTCCACCACACCGTCAGCATCGGCATAGGCACGAGCCTGGTTCTGGTAGGCGACAACCAGATCCGGCAGCTCCCCGCCCTGCAGGCCCACCATCATCTTGTTGTAGATGTCACCGTAGTCGCCGGCATACTCGCCGCGGACCTGAATGCCGTGTTCGTTGGATTCATTGAAGCGACCGATCAACTCTTGCAGACCATCTTCGCGCTGGCGCGTGTGCTGATACCAGAACACGATCTGCTGTCCCTGGGGATCCACGATTTCCAGATCGACCTGTCCCTGATCCGGTGGCGCCTCGGCGCCTCCGCAGGCAGATAGAATCGCCCACAGCACGCCTCCCGCGAGGCACAGCGCATGCTTACTCATCATCCCTTCAGTCCTGACATGGAAATGCCTTCAGTGAACTCTTTCTGTACCAGCCCGTAGAGTGCCAGAACTGGAATCGTGGCGATCATGGCCCCCGCCATCTGCAGGTGGACTTCCGGTCCAGCCTCGGTCACAAATTTCTGCAATCCCACAGCAATCGGTCGCCAGGTTGGCGAGTTGGTGACCAGCAGGGGCCAGCCCAGGGCGTTCCACGATCCGATGAAGGTGAACATCCCAACCGTCAGCAAGGGCGCCCTGCACAGGGGCAACACGATCTGAAACAGGAAACGTACGTGTCCGGCGCCATCGATGCGTGCCGAATCCCAGAGCTCGTTGGGAATCCCTCGCATGAATTGCCGCAGCAGGAAGATACTGAAGGCATTGGTCATGAAGGGTATCGTCAGGGCGGGCCAGTTGTTGATCCAGGCCACGGGCATCACCCGGTGTAACCACGAGACGGTGAGGAAATTTGGGACCATCGTCACCGTCTCAGGTATCATCAGCGTCGCCAGGATGAGGACGAAGAGCGCCTCACGCCCAACGAATCGCATCCGAGCCAGCGGATAGGCTGCAGCCAGGGAGAACAAGAGCGTGCCGCCCACCGTCAATCCGGCGATCATGAGGGAATTCTCGAAATACAGACCGAAGTCCTCTTCAGTCCAGGCGTTGGCGTAGTTCGTCCACTGCAACGCCGCCGGCCAGAAGACACGACGCAAGGTTTCGCCACGCGTCATGAAGGAAGAGGAGATCATCCACACGAAAGGCACACAGGCGGCCACACCGGCCGCCGTAAGCGCGCCATAGGTCAGCCAGCGACGCAGTCGATCCGGACCCGTGTCAGCCATCAATCGCCGTAGAAGACACGCCGGCCCAGCAATCGATTCTGCAGTACGGTGAGCGCCAGGATGGTGACGAAGAGGATAAGGGCCAGGGCGGATGCATAGCCTGCATTGTGGAATTGGTAGATCTGATCAAAGATGAGAATGCTGACAACATCGACTGTATCTTGGGCCCCGGCCGTGCGCAGAATATAGATGTGATTGAAGGCTTTGAATGTGCCGATCACAGCGACGAGGCTGATGAAGAAGAGGGTCGGTGAGATCAGGGGCAACGTGACGTGCCGAAAGCTCTGCCACGCGTCGGCACCATCGATGGCGGCCGCCTCGAAATAGTGACGGGGAATCGCACTCAGACCCGCCAGCAGGATCACCGTGTCGTAACCGATATACACCCAGATGTTGTAGAGCAGCACGCACACCAGAGACATGCTGGGGAACGACGTATCAACCCACGCCGGGTAGGAATCAATGCCGAGCCCTTGCAGTGCAAGCGCCACGATGCTTCGACTGTCATAGAGCCAGCGCTGCGGGTCGGATCCGACCAGTGTCCAGAAACGATTGGCCAGCGAGGACGGATTGGGACTGAAGATCGTCCGGAAGACGACGGCCGTGGCGATCATGGGTGTGATGTAGGGAAGGAAGAACAAGACCCGGAAGAAACTGCGCGCCCGGGCGATCTTGAATAACAGCGTCGCCAGCAACAGGGAGCCACCCACTTCCAGCGGGATGGTGCCCATGGAGTAGAAGAGGGTGACCTTGAAGGCATTGAAGAGTCGCCCATCGCCGGCGTCGGCCATCGCCAGCACGCTGTGGAGGGACAGCCATGTGCCGGCCAGCAGACAGGCTCTGCCTGTCCATCGGCGCGAGGCCACCGGATGACTCGCCCACCATCGCAGACCCAGCCACACCATGCCCAGCCCGCAGAGCAGACCGACCAGTGCCACCGGATCCCCGAGTGCGCGCAGGTAATGCGCAGACCCGAGGAACTCGCCCTTCTTGATACGCCAGCGGTGGAGGCTGACGAAGAAGGCATAGAAGATGGGGAAGATGCCAAAGACGCCCAGCACGACTAGCGCCGGCGCCATCAGCGCCCACGCGATGACTCCCTCTGTACGGCTCTCGCCCATGGGTTGCGAGGATATGGGCGACCCGCCGGATTGTCAATCGCGACGGAGGGTTACTTCGGTAATTCAGCCGGCGTTGGCTTCGACGAGGATCCGGATATCGATCTCATCTCCCAGAATCGCGACGTAGTTTTCCCAGCTGTTGATGCCATAATCCGAGGCCTTGATCGTGAGTTCGCCGGCCAGGCCAATCTGCTTCTTGCCACTCATCGGGTGGGTACCAGTGCCGAGAATCTCGACCGGGATCATCACCGATTTCGTCACGCCGTGCATGGCCAGGTCACCCGTCACCTGCAGCCGACCATCGTCGGTCTTCTCCACCTGCGTCGAGGCAAAAGTGATGGTCGGATAGGTGGCCACATCGAAGAAGTCACCGCTCTGCAGGTGACCGTCCCGGCGCGAATTCTGCGTGTCGATGCTGGACACGTCGATCGTACCCAGGAACTGGCTCTTCTCGGGATGGTTTGCATCATACATGATGGTGCCGGAGAAGGCACCAAAGGTCCCAGTGGTCTTGCTGACCAGGTGGCGAATGCTGAAATCGAGGGCAGAGTGGCTCGTGTCGATCTTGTAGGACTGGGCCAGCGTCGGCGTCGAGGCCAGAATGGCAGTCAACACGAGGATGACGAGTGTCAGGCGCTTCAAGGAGAATCCCTCCATGGGAGCAGAGTGTATCGGGCGTTGTGCATCGACTAGATGCATACAGGTGATGCAAGCCCGGGGTTTGCAGGGTCTGTTCGATGCGTGATACGGTCCCTTGGATGCAAGCAAGGCGCTTCACAAAAGAAAACCCCTGCGACACGCTCGCGTCACAGGGGTTGTCGGACCGACCGATTGCCACGTGTCGAGATCGACGACGTAGCCAAGGGCCGGATAGTGGCTGCCCCCCAGGGATTCGAACCCCGATAGCGTGCTCCAGAGGCACGTGTCCTACCATTGAACGAGGGGGCAACAACAACACTGGCGGAGAGGGAGGGATTCGAACCCTCGGTGAGAGTTACCCCCCACAACAGCTTAGCAGGCTGCCACCTTCGGCCACTCGGTCACCTCTCCAGCAAATACAGCCGACTGCCACATCTAATGCATCTACTTCTGTTCCAGTTTTTCTGGCGGAGGGCGTGGGACTCGAACCCACAAGGGCGTGAGCCCGGCGGTTTTCAAGACCGCTGCCTTACCAATTAGGTCTAGCCCTCCGGATCCTGCCCTGCCACCGAGGAAGGTCCGTATGATCCATCACACGGGCCATCCGCCTGTCGGGTGCTGTCCGCCTACGATACGTCGGCCCATAAGAACAACGCGGGTCGGCAAAGAAATCTCAAGCGGGTCCGCAAAATATACGGTGATCTGACCACCCGTCAACGCTCAGGTCGGTGATCCGAACGCGCTAACCGACTGTAAACAAAGGCGTCTACGCTGCTTCGCGTGGCCCCTCTCCTATTCTCCGGATGACTCCTCATCGCCGGCATCCTCACCGGTCTGTGCGTCGACATCCTCATTCTCGCCCGTTTCAGCCGATCCGTCTTCGCTGTCGGCAGGACCGGTGACGGCCTCAGCAGGTTGATCACCCACTGCATCTGTCTCCTCACCCTCCAGTTCCTCATCCTCATCCTCAACTACGACACGCGTCATATCGATCACTCGATCCGCCTCGCCGACATTGATGACCCGAACGCCCTGGGTGTTGCGACCGATCTGGGAAATCGAACCGACAGGCAACCGGATCATGACACCCTGCTCGGTGATGATCATGATCTCGTTGTCGTCGGCCACGAGCTTGCTCGACACGACCGGACCATTGCGTTCGGTCGTCTTGATATCGATGACACCTTTTCCACCGCGGCGGATGCGAGGATACTCGCCACTGGGTGTACGTTTTCCGTATCCATTCTCGCAGATCGTCAGCAACGTGCCAGCCTCTTCGCCAATGACGACCATGTCGACGACGACGTCTCCGTCACGAAGATTGAGCCCTTTGACACCCGCTGATACACGGCCCATCGACCGCACATCGGACTCACCGAATCGCACGGCCATGCCATTGCGGGTTGCCAGCAGCACGTCCTGATCAGGTTCTACCAGGGCGGCGCCGATGAGGTTGTCGTCATCGCGGATCTTCAGCGCGATGATGCCATCACGGCGCACGTTGCCGTAAGCCGACAGCACCGTCTTCTTGACGATCCCCTGACGGGTCGCGGTGAAGAGGTAGCGGTCATCGACGAATTCGTCGACGGGCACCACGGCGCGGATCTCGTCGCCTTCCTCCAACTGGATGAGGTTGACGACGGGGCGACCCCGTGCGGTGCGCTCCCCCTCCGGAATACGGTAGACTTTGAGCCAGTGGCAACGGCCACGTGCGGTGAGGAAGAGGATGAAGGAGTGCGTCGAGGCGATGAAGAGGCGCTCGACGAAGTCCTCATCTTTTGTCTTCATCCCCGTCACACCACGACCGCCTCGTGCCTGCGTGCGGTAGGCCCGCGGCGACATTCGCTTGATGTAGCCCTCACGCGAGATGGTGACAACCATGTCTTCGCGCGTGATGAGGTCCTCCATGTCGAACTCTTCGGCTGCGTAGACGATCTCCGTCCGCCGCTCATCGCCAAAACGTTCGCGAATGTCACCAACTTCTTCTTTGATGATCCCCATCTGCAACTCACGGCTGGCCAACACGGCCGTCAAGTGCTGGATAGTCTGCTGCAACTCGTTGTACTCTTCCTCGATCTTCTCGCGTTCGAGGCCGGTGAGCTGACGCAACGGCATCGCCAGGATCGCCTGTGCCTGAATTTCGGACAGGGCGAATTGCTCGATGAGTTTGCTGCGCGCTTCCTCGGAGTTGGCCGAGCCGCGAATCAGCTGGATGATCGCATCGATGTTGTCCAGCGCGATGCGCAGACCTTCCAGCAGGTGCGCCCGTGCCTCCGCCTTGGCCAGATCAAAGCGGGCCCGGCGAATGACGACTTCGTGGCGATGCTCGATATAGTGCTCGAGCATCTGCTTGATATTGAGCAGCTCCGGTCGGCCCTTGACGATGGCCAGGGCGTTGATCCCGAAGCTCTGCTGCAACATCGAGTGGCTGAAGAGCTGATTGAGGACGACCTCAGGATGGGCATCGCGTTTGAGTTCGACCACGATCCGCAGCCCGTCGCGGCCGGACTCGTCGCGAATGTTGGAGATGTCTTCGATGACTTTGCCACGGACCAAGTCCGCCATCTTCTCAAGCAGCGTCGACTTGTCGACGAGGAAGGGAATCTCCGTGACGATGATCCGCTCACGCTTGTCCCGCTGCTGCTCCACGTGCGTACGCGCTCGCATATGGACGATGCCGCGTCCGGTGCGATACGCCTCCCGCACCCCCTGGATACCGTAGATCACGCCACCGGTCGGGAAATCCGGCGCCTTGATGTGCTCCATCAAGGAATCGATAGTGATCTCTGGATCGTCGATGACGGCAGTCAGTGCATTGCAGACTTCGGTCACATTGTGGGGTGGGATCTTTGTCGCCATACCCACAGCGATGCCATTGGAGCCATTGCACAGCAGATTCGGAAAGCGCGACGGCAGCACTTCCGGTTCCGTCCGTGTTTCGTCGTAGTTGGCGACGAAGTCGACCGTTTCGCGATCGATATCCGCCAGCATCTCGACGGCGGGATGGCTTAGCCTGGCCTCGGTATACCGCATCGCCGCCGGCGGGTACCCATCGATGGATCCGAAGTTGCCCTGGCCATCCACCATGATGTAGCGCTGGCGGAAATCCTGGGCCAAGTGGACGAGCGTCGGGTAAACGATCGCCTCGCCGTGCGGATGGTAGTTGCCTGAGGTATCACCGGCGATCTTCGCACACTTACGAAAACCGCGGCCGGGCGCCAGGTTGAGGTCGTTCATGGCGACGAGGATTCGCCGTTGCGACGGCTTGAGACCATCGCGCACATCGGGCAGGGCCCGCGCCATGATCACACTCATCGAATAATCGATGAAGGACGACTTGAGTTCGTCCTCGACGTTGACGGAGATGATGCGCTGAGCGTTGTCTTGTTCGGTCATGCTCTACAGATCGTGTCTGGGCGTGGGAGGGACACTCCGGTGGATCTGCTGTCCTAGATATCCAGATTCTTCACATCGAGGGCGTGTTCTTCGATGAAGGCCCGTCGCGGTTCAACTTGCTCACCCATCAGCAGGGTAAACATGTGTTCCGCTTCGACGGCATCATCGATCGCCACACGCAGCAGCGTACGACGATCGGGATCCATGGTCGTCTCCCACAGCTGAATGGGATTCATTTCACCAAGACCCTTATACCGCTGCACCATGATACCGCGACCATCTCCATCACCTTTCATCTCGGCAATGTGTTCGTCGCGTTGTTGCTCATTGAACGCGTAGAGTTCGCGCTTGCCACGCTTCACGAGAAACAGCGGTGGCTGCGCCAGGTAGAGCTTGCTGGTCTCGATCAACTCTCGCATGTAGCGGAAGAAGAACGTCATCAGCAGGATTCGGATGTGGCTCCCGTCGACGTCCGCATCAGCCATGATGATGACCTTGCCATACCGCAGACGAGAGAAGTCTGCATCTTCGCCGAGACCGACACCCAGCGCGGAGATCAGGGGCAACAGTTTGTCGTTCCCCAGGACGCGATCGATCCGCGCCTTCTCTACGTTGAGGGGCTTGCCAAACATGGGCAGCACGGCTTGGAACTTCTGATCCCGTGCCATGGCCGCTGACCCACCGGCCGAATCACCCTCGACCAGGTAGATCTCACTCGACTCTGGATCTCGATTGGAGCAGTCTGCCAGTTTGCCCGGCAGGGAGCCCCCATCGAGGATGCCTTTTCGCCGGGTCAGTTCGCGCGCCTTGCGTGCCGCTTCTCGGGCCCGACCCGCTTCCACGATCTTGGAAATAATGCGCTTGCCAACATCGGGGTGCTCTTCGAGGTAGGTGTTGAGGGCCTCGGATGTGAGAGACTGCACCATGCCCTTCACGTCGCTGTTGCCGAGTTTCGACTTGGTCTGACCCTCGAATTGCGGCTCCGGCACATTGACACTGACGACCGCGGTCAGGCCTTCGCGCGTGTCTTCCCCGGCGAGGGCGAACTTCACATTCTTGAGTAGTTCCTCACGCGTCGAATAGGTATTCAGCGTCGCCGTCAGGGCCGCACGGAAGCCGACCAGATGGGTCCCGCCTTCAACGGTCTTGATGTTGTTGGCGTAGGTAAACACCGTCTCCTGATAGGAGTCGTTGTACTGCATCGCGATCTGGATACCGATGCCATCCCGCTCGCCCTCCAGATAAATCGGTTCGGGATGCAGGGGGATGCGGCCTTCGTTCAGGAAGGTGACGAACTCGACAACGCCGCCTTCGAACAGATAGGTCTCGTGCCGCTCCGTACGGTGATCTCTTACGATGATCTCGAGGCCCTTGTTGAGGAACGCCAGCTCCCTGAGCCGGTGGGCGATCATCTCCCATTTGTACTCGACGGTCTCGAAGATCTCAGCATCCGGCTTGAAGTGGACGATCGTACCGTGCGTGTCCGTGTCGCCGATGATCTCCAGATCGGTCTTGGTCTCACCCCGCGCATAGCGCTGTTGGTGCACCTTGCCGCTCTGGTGGACTTCGACAACCATCCACTCGGACAGCGCATTCACGACACTGGCACCCACTCCGTGCAGACCACCGGATACCTGGTAGGCTTTCTTGTCGAACTTGCCACCGGCATGCAGCATCGTCATGACGACTTCCACACCCGACTTGCCTTCGCCCTCATGGTGGCCGACCGGGATTCCATGGCCATCGTCGGTGATCTTCACCGAGCCATCAGCCAACACCTCGACCTCAATCCGGTCACAACGACCAGCCATCGCCTCGTCGACACTGTTGTTGACGATTTCCTTGACGAGCTCGTGCAGACCATTCTCACCGGTGTCACCGATGTACATGGCCGGACGCTTACGCACGCCTTCCAGGCCCTTGAGAACCTGAATGGCGTCGGATGTGTAATCGGTCGCCGGACGATCGCCATTGTGGCCATTGCCCGGCTGTTCCACCTGGCTCACATCGTTCTCTGTCTCGGACATTCCTGTGTTTTCCTCATTCATCGGTCGTTCATCGGTTTGGGCGCCTGCCCTTTGTGGGCCGTTTGGAGACGAAGACGAGATCCTTGAGGACTCGCTCGCCCAGACTCTGGTTGATCCGGTCCAACAGCTGCTGCTTTGAAAAACTGAGATGGGTCCGCCAGACCGACGAACTCACCACCAACTGCAACCGACCTCGATGCACACCGACAGCCTGTGCCTGAGACGCCAGTTTCTCACCGGCAACCTCCTCCCAGGCCAACAGGGCCCGGCACTCCTGCAATTTGTCTTCGACGCCCAGGTCTGCCAGGACGGTGGTCAGTAGTAGACCTACAGCCTCGGCGTTTGGTTGGAGCCGGTCGTCGATATTGCTCATTGCAGATCGATTCGCGCGTAGCGTTCGCCCAGGACTTCCTGTGGTTCTCGCGGCGCTGTCAGGATCACTTGCTCGAAGTCGTCAACGATGTCGATCAGGTGTGTACAACGTTCAGGGTCCAGTTCTGAAAACACGTCATCCAGCAGCAGCAGTGGCTGTTGCCCGCGGCGCCGTTCCAGCAGCCGCAGCTCTGCCATTTTCCATGACAACAGAACGCTCTTCTGTTGACCCTGCGAACCGAACGTGTCGGCTGCTTCTCCATCAAGCGTGAAACTGAAACCATCGCGATGTGGGCCACTGAGCGTATGGCCTGCATGACGCTCTCGTTCAAATGCATCTGTCAGTTGCTGTCGGAAGAGGGTCTCGAGCTCCTCTTGCGCCGGCACATCCAAGGCCGTAGTCGGTAACTGCTGATCAGCATACAGCAGACCCGCAGTTTCCTGCCCCGTAGAAAAGACATTGTAGTACTGCTGGTAGTCTGGCAGCATCTCAACGAGCGTGCGCAGTCGATGGTGCCGCAGGAGTGCCCCGGGTCGCGCCAGCTGGGCATCCCACACTTCGCGTTCGGCCGGATCGAAACCACGATGGCCGAGGCTGCGAAGGAAATGATTGCGTTGTGTCAGCAGACGCTGATATGCCTGCAGAGCTTTCAGATAATCGATATCTGCCTGCGATAGCAGAATGTCGAGCAGGCGTCGGCGTTGGGCACTGAACTGCAGGACGAGTGCCACATCCTGGGGTGCAAAGTGAACCGTCTGGAAATGCGTGATCAGATCCGATACTCGTGGCAAGGGTGCAGCATCGAGGAATACCCGTTTCCCCTCATCCGATCCGTAGAACACGCGACACGGGTGTTCCCGCTCTCCCTGCTGCCACTGCCCGCGAATATCAAAAAAACCTTTTCCGTGGGGGACAGCTTCCTGATCTCGGGCGCCGCGAATCGATTTGCCGATGGACTGGTAACAGATCGCTTCCAGAATATTGCTCTTGCCGCAACCGTTGGCACCGACGATGACGGCGCCACCTTCGGCGAAGTCGAGTTCGATGCAGTCAAAATTCCTAAAGGGTCGCAGCGACAGATGTCGTAGCCGCACCTCGTCTCCATCGGGACGATGCTGCCTTCTTCAGGCGCTGGGACGCATCGGCATCAGCAGGTAGAAGAGCTCTTCTCCCTCCAACTGCTCACCGGGTCGTACGACGGCGGCCGTCACCGAATCTTTCAGATCAAGGATGACTTCGTCGGAACCCATCTTGCGCAGAATTTCCATCAAGTATTGCGCATTGTATGCCACTTCAAGTGCCTCCGAGCTGTAGTCACCGGGGATCACTTCACGCGCTTCGCCACCAATTTCCTGGCTGGATGCGGTCAATTCCACATTGCCATCCTGGAGACTCATCCGCACCTGATGTGTGTAGGAACTGGACAGAATCGAGACACGCCGGACAGCAGGCAGCAATTGGTCGATGGCGATTGTCAGGCGTTTGTCATTCTCACGTGGTACCACCTGCTCATAGTCGACGTAAGGTCCCTCGATGAGCCGAGTCAGCAATTGTGTCTGGCCAATCTCAAACAGTACCTGGCTGTCTCCGACCATCGCTCGGGCCAGACCATCCTGTGCGCTATCAAGCAATTTTCCAAGCTGCTGGCATGCCTGTGGAGGCAAGATCACTTCAGCCGTTCCACGATCGGTGCCGTCGAGATGCCGGCGGAATTCAGCCATCCGACTTCCATCCGTTGCGACCATGGACATGAAATCAGGCGTGATTCTCCACAGGACACCATTCAGGACAGGTCGGGTCTCGTCCCGGGAGACAGCGAAGCTCGTGCGGTCGAGCATCGCCCGAACCAGATCACCATCGATCGGGCCCCCGTCCCCGAAGGACAACTCGACCCCCTCGAGGGTCTCGGGCATATCCGGGAACTCGTCGGGTGGTGTGGCGGCCAGTGAATAGCGGCCCTCGCCGCTGTTGGCAGCACCCAGATGTCCGGAGAGAATCAGACGTCCATCATCGAGGCTGATCTGAAGATCGGCTTCCGGCCACTCACGTGTGATCTCGGCCAGCGTCTTGGCAGGCACGGTGACACGCCCAGGCACATCAACGGCGGCTGTAACTCTTGTGCGAATGGATAGATCTAGATCGGTAGCCGACAGCGTCAGCTGGCT
Organism: Gemmatimonadota bacterium; assembly: GCA_018673255.1. The sequence goes on along the minus strand of JABHDC010000279.1, from coordinate 39,798 downwards.
CTCGGCGGCTTCCAGAAGGACGTTGGCCAGCACCGGCTGGGCCGGCTTACTCGCCACCGCGTCGAGAACGGTGTTCAGACCACGCCAGAGCTCATTTCGGTCAACGGTCAGCTTCATCACACAGATCCTGGGCCAGGTGCCGTGCTGCTCTGGATCGCAGCTCGCGTGCGGTGCATGCCACCTTGCGGGGCAGGGAAAGTTTTCTTGTGATGTTAGCCAGGCCAAACAGGCCCAAGACGGACCTCAAAATGAACCCGGCCGAAGTGTACAAAGATAGCCTTAGTTAGAGGAGGTGTCAATGTGACCGCAGCCGTCGATTCGTCCTGCTCTATCACTGAGAAACACGGTGATCTCATGTGTCTCAAGACGTGGAAAAACAGACACAAACTGGCAGGTTTCATACGGACGAAGAGAAGCCTGATTCGAATGGGCTTGATCTGGTTGTCCACAGCTGGTACTGACTACAAATAATATGAAATGTGTTCTAGTTCTTTCTTGTTGTTCTAGTAAGGCTGTGCATATGTGCATAACGATGTCGACAGGTACTGAGAAAACTTATGTAACCTGTTTGATACAAACAGGTTACGAGTCATACTTGAGATCGCAGTGGTACCTGAATCTCTGTGGATAGAGCGTGGAAGACTACGGACTTATCAAGGTAACCCACGCGGTCGTCTGGATTTTGACTTGTCCACATGGATATCAACACACAGATCCACAGTTATCCACCCAGATAGTGGACATAATTGTGGATAACTAGACTGTCGTGTGGGCTCAGTGTCCGGAGATCTGCTGGATCTCTTCAGAGAGCGACTCGACCAGCTGTGCAAAAACGGGGTCTGCACCCCGCTTCTTGTCGACGCTCCGTACTGCGTGTACCACGGTGCTGTGGTCACGATTGCCGAAATGCAGGCCGATGACCTTGAGGGGGCTCTTGGTCAATCTCTTGGCGAGATACATGGCGATCTGACGTGGCGCAACGATGTCCTGTTTGCGTGTCTTGCCGATCAGAAGTTCAGGGGTCAGGTTGAAATGCCGGGCGACGATCCGTTGAATGCCCTCGATCGACAGATTCGAGTTGTCGGATGTGGAGCGTTCCTGAACGATCCGCCGGGCAGCATCGACGCTCAATTCCACCTGATTCACGGCGCAATAGGCCATGATGTGATTCAGGGCACCCTCCAGTTCGCGGATGTTGGAGCTGACGTAGTTGCCCAGGAAAGTGCTCACATCCTCCGGAAGAAGGATCCCATTGCTCTCGGCCTTCTGTTGCAGGATCGCGATTCGCGTCTCCAGATCCGGTGGCTCGATGCTGGTGACCAGACCCCACTGAAATCGTGAGATCAGGCGCTCCTCGAGCTTCTCCAACTCACCAGGGGGTGAATCGCAGGTCATGACGATCTGCTTGCCGCTCTGATGCAGGGCATTGAAGGTGTGGAAGAATTCATTCTGGATATGTTCGCCACGCGGCAGGAACTGGATGTCATCCACCAGCAAGACGTCTGCACTGCGGTAGACGCGCTGGAATTTGGGCACGTCCTGGCTCTTCAAAGACTCGATGAAGTCGCCCATAAACTTCTCTGACGGCACGTAGAGGACGCGGCAATCAGAGTCCTGCGCACGGGCATGATGGCCGATGGCCTGCAGTAAGTGCGTCTTCCCCAGCCCGACGCCACCGTAGATGACGAGTGGATTGAACTGGGTCTTGCCGGGATAGTGGCCCACATTCTGGGCGGCAGCGTGCGCAAAGCGATTGCCCTCACCCACCACAAAGGTCTCGAAGACATAACGCTCATTGAGCGGAGCCAGGTGATCCCGACCCACGGTGTCTTTGGCGGGGTGTTCAGAGGCGGCAGCGGGTTGCGCGGCTTCCGGTGGACCGGACGACTTCTCAGCTACCTGCTCTGACGGGGGCACTGGCGTGGGGGTCAGGGATGCGGCCAGGCTGCCGTGGCGATCTGCCGCCGGGGACGGGGGCGGCGTGAGGCTCGCTGGCTCCTGGGCCACGACGAAAGTGATCCTCGGCCGCAGGGTGGTCTCTTCTTCGACGACACTCTGAATGAGCGGCAGGTAATTGCTCTCGACAAAGTGGATGAAGTAGGCACTGGAGACTTCCAGCTCCAGCACTTCATCGTCAAAGCGCAGGGCCGCCGTGGGGCGGAACCAGGTATTGAACGTTTGGGGACGCATCTGGCGCTCGATGTGGAGGAGGCATCGAGCCCACATTTCCTGCGCATCCTGCGACATGAATACCGTGGGGGAGTGGCGGGCTGTGGGGAAGAAGTTCAGATTGAGGGGCGGCTAGGGTATGCCAGCCAGCGCAAATCGTCAAGAAGTGAACAGATGTTCGCATGTCTGGAACCGCAGGATTCGCCCTTGGTGGGTCAAGGTTGTGGATTGACAGATCAAGGGTAAGCCCCTAGGTTCACGGGTTTCCAGACGACCCACTTTTTGCAGGCACACCGAGTAAGGGTTTCTCCCCCTCCGTAAGATGAAAGTAAGGTTTCCGTGAAGCGCACGTATCAGCCCAGTCGCCGCCGCCGCAAGAACAAGCACGGCTTCCGTAAGCGGATGCGGACGCCGGGTGGCCGCGCAATTCTCGCGCGCCGTCGGGCCCGCGGCCGCAAGCGTCTCACCGTCTAGGATCGGATTCGGGTCAACGCACCATTCGTGACCCTCACCTGAAATGGGTTGGATCCGCGGTCCCAATATGTGGGTACGCGAAGGCCGCGAGTCGTTTGGCGCGGTGTTCGTCATCCGCAGGACGTTGGGGAACGCCGTCGTTCGTAATCGCCTCAAACGTCGTCTCCGCCATATCCTGCGGGATCTCGGCGCGCCCGCGTCGGGGAGTGTTGTGTTTCTGGCTCAACCTTCGGCTGTGCGGCAATCCTTCGCCTTGCTCCGGCAGCAAGTGCAGCAGTTGCTGAAAGATCACGACGAGGCAGTTGCCGGCCGCCCTGTCTCCGCCCATCCCGACTGACTTCAGCTCTCCTTCGATCGCAAGACGAGTTCATGGACGACAAGCGGACCCTCCTGGCCTTCCTCCTCGTTGGTGCCATCTTTCTGGCGATGCCCTATTACTACGACCTGATGGGGCTCACACCGCCTCCGCAGGATGAGGACGCATCGGTCGAAGAGGCACTGACTTCTCAGCAAGACACGCCACCGGAAGTCCGGCGGGAGACGACCAGCACTAGCGTGCCGTCGTCAACGACACCGGCCCCAGTGCCGGCTCTGGATGCGGTGACCGAGGGCTTTGCCGAGGTCCTTGCTGCTCCCGCGCACGAGCGGCGCGTTGTCATGGAGAGTGGGAACCAGCGCCTCGTATTCTCAACAGCCGGGGGCGCCCTGGTCAGTGCGGAATTGCTCGAATACAAGCGCCCCGACGGACGGATCGTTGATCTGGTCCCTCCGGGCGGGCATGGGCTGAGTCTGAGCCTGCGGACCGAGGCCGATGAGCGGGTGATCGATCTGCGGGACGTGCATTTTGAGCCGGATAGTTACAACGTACGGGCCTTTGATGGTGGACAGGCGCAGGTCACACTTCGGGCTGACCTGGGTGGCGGTCGAACGATCGAAAAACGTGTGGTGATGACGGACGGCGAGTATGGGGTTCACGTCGAACATCGTCTGCGAGGCCTGAGTGAAGGCAGTCTCGCGTATATACACTGGAATGGCGGCATTGCCCTGGCCGAGCGCGATGCAAAGATCGACCTGCAGACCATGAAGGTCATGACCTACTTCAACGACAGTCTCGAAGATGTGCAGGTCGACGAAGATGAAGATGATCGCTGGGAAGAGCGTGGCGAAGTCTCTTGGGCCGGCGTGCGTAACAAGTATTTCCTGGTTGCCCTCGCGCCGGGAAAGGGTGAACGCCACCGGGTCGAAATGGCCGGACGGCCGTTGACGCGTGAGCCCTATAGGGAGTACGAATTCGCGATTGGGCGTCGAGTCCTGGGACCGGATCAGACATGGGAGACGCTGTTTTATGCGGGACCCTTGGATCTGGAACGGATCGAGCCCTATGAGAATGATCTGAATCGTGCGGTGGACCTTGGATTCCCTGTCGTACGGCAGATTGCGGAAGTACTGCTGACGGTCTTTGTGGCGGTGCACAAGGTGATCCCAAACTATGGTTGGGTCATCATCCTGTTCGGATTCGTCGTCAAGACACTGGTCTATCCGCTGACACACAAGTCGTATGAGTCAGCGGCGAAGATGCAGGAGTTGCAACCGAAGCTTGCTGTCCTCAAGGAGAAGTACAAGAGCGACAACCAGCGCCTGAGCCAGGAGACGATGAAGCTCTACAAGGAGGAGGGGGTGAACCCCATTGGTGGTTGCCTGCCAATGCTCCTGCAGATGCCGATTTTCATCGCGCTGTACCAGACATTTTCATCGACGATCGAGTTACGGCAGGCGCCCTTTATCCTGTGGATCACTGACCTGTCCCTGCCAGATGAGATCTTCGTTGCTGGGTTCCCGTTGCATGTGTTGCCACTCCTGATGGCGACGGCCATGTTCTTCCAGTCACGCATGACGATGAAGGATCCGAAGCAGGCCGCCCTCGTCTACATCATGCCGGTGGTCATGGTCTTTATCATGTGGGACTTCTCTTCAGGACTCGTCCTCTACTGGACCGTGTTCAACGTGTTACAGATTGGCCAGCAGTATCTGACAAATCATCTGCGGGCAAAGAAGGAAACGGCGGTGCAGCCAGCACGTCGTTGAGCATGACCCCGGCGGTGTCGCCGCCGGGGTGCTGAGGTCGCTGTGATCCACGGGCCTATGAATCGGATGAACGGGCAATCCATTTCGACGATCGTTGCCGTCTCCACGGCCCGTGGTAGGGGTGGCCTTGGAGTCGTGCGTCTGAGCGGCCCACGGGCGCTCGAGATCGCGCGCCAGATGTTCATTACATCTGAGACGCTCGGCACGCCACGAAGCGTGCGATACGGGCGCTTTATCGACCACACCACACAACCCATTGATACCGGACTCGCGTGGTTTCTGCCAGGGCCTCGATCCTATACAGGCGAGGACACGGTGGAGCTGAGTGCACATGGTAGCGAGATCGTTCTGGAACTCATCGTGCAGTCGGCGATCGGGCACGGGGCGGTGGCAGCAGAGCCAGGGGAATTCACTCGACGCGCGTTCCTGAACGGACGGATCGACCTGCTTCAGGCCGAGGCGGTGCTGGATGTCATTGAGGCCGGGTCGCGTGGAGAGATCCTGCAGGCCTACGGTGCGGCGAGCGGACGGCTGAGCAAAGAGATCGTGTCTCTGCGGGAACGGATGGTGGCGGCCATGGTGCAGGTGGAGGCGGGAATTGATTTTGCGGAAGAGGATATTGACTCCGCCTCCTCCCAGGCGGTTCTGATGCGGCTCGGTGAGTGTGCAGTGTCGATGCGGAGCCTGATTGAGGGTTTCGATGGAGCACGTCGGAGACAGGACGGCTGGATGGTGCTGCTGACGGGACCACCGAATGTGGGAAAGTCGACCCTCCTGAATGCACTTGCCCACGAAGAGCGGGCGATCGTTTCACCAACTCCGGGAACGACGCGGGACTGGGTTGATGCGCGGGTGGTCTGGGATGGAGAGCTGATCCGCCTGGTCGACACGGCGGGATTGCGAACGAGTGAGGAGTTGGTGGAGCGAGAAGGGGTGCGGCGGACAGTGTCGCTCACCGAGGAGGCAGATGTTGTGGTCCTCGTCATCGACGGCTCGCAGGAGTGGCCGCAGGAGCTGGAGGGGTCGGTTGCTTGCGAGGCTGCCCATGTCGTGGCCAGGAACAAGGTGGACCTTGGGACCAGGGCATGCACGGCGGATTTGGAGGGAGTGTGTGTGCTGGATGTCTCCGCAAAGACTGGAGATGGCCTGAGAGAGTTGCAGGATGCGATGGTGGCCGCGCTGCCTGTGAGAGATAGGGAAGATGTTGCGATTTTGCGGGAACGCCATAGAGAGCTTCTAAGTGCGTCTCTGGTCGCGTTGGAGCGGGCGATGGGTGTGATGTGTGATGAGCCCGAGAAGGCGGCTGCCGATCTTCAGGACGCCCTGCGTCATGTTGGGGAGCTGCTTGGAGAGGATGTGAGCGAGGCTGTGCTGGATGGAATCTTTCGAGAATTCTGCATAGGGAAGTGAGGATGTTCCACGTGAAACATCTGTACTGGAATCGTCACATAGCCCAACTCCATGTTCCACGTGGAACACCATCCCTTGCTGCGGGCGCATGACCTCCCCAATCCCTCACCCAACCATCGCCTCGTGTTGTCCTTGGCTCCCCCCTGATTGCGTGGCGCAGGCGGCCCAGAGCCTCCAGGTATATGCTGAAGAACTCACCCACTTCGCACCTCGAATCAACCTGATCAGTCTGGAGGATCTCCGGCGGATCAATGACCACCACCTGATCCCGGCACTCCGACTCGCAGCGGACATCGCCCTGCACCCGCGCTCCCGAATCCTTGATGTAGGCTCCGGCGCCGGGCTGCCAGGCATTCCTCTGGCTCTCGCCCTCCCAGCCAGCCGCTTCACCCTCGTAGAAGCGCGCCGCCGACGATCCAACTTCCTCCGTCACTGCGTCCGCACGCTCCACCTCACGAACGTCGATGTCGTCAATGGGCGTGTGGAGGACCTGCGAACCGGTCCCAATGACATCGTCCTGTCTCGCGCCGTGGGCGGCCTTCGTCAGCTGCAAGAAGCGGCAGCCGCCCACCTGTCTCCCCACGGTGTCTACCTAACGACCCGGGGGCCAAATGACGACCGTCCAACGCCCGACCACGAGGCCAAGGCCCCGGCGTCCGGCCCTCCCGGCACGGTAGTCACTCTCCATCGCGCAACCTGTGGATAGTGCTGTGGACAACAAGGAAGCCCCGACACCTTATCCACAAGCCCATCAACACCCAATGTGCATAAGCACCGCCGCCCCCGACTCACCCAACTGCCATATTCTCACGGCCTTACACCACCCGCAGACTCGTGAACGCCACCATATCAACACAACCATCCCAAATTGTGGACAACCTCCAATCCGCGATCACCTGGTGGTGGACAAGTTTGCACTTGCTACGGCAGGAGTCGCCCACCTATATTCTTCAACCGCGTGCCTCTGCCCACGCCAACCACCGGCCCCGCTCCCTTCCCCTGGCCTGGCAACTCCTTGATCATTTCCCGCCTCAAAACCGTCGCTACCGATCTCCTGCGGCCATTGGTCCAGGTCTTCATCCGGCTGGGCTTCCGCCCCGACTGGCTGACCCTTATTGGCCTATTGATGAACGTGGTCGCCACGGGTGCTTTCGCAATCGGCGAGCTGAGGTGGGGGGCTGCTATCGTGCTGGCAGCCGGATTGTGTGACATTCTTGATGGCCAGGTCGCCCGCGAAGGCCGTAGCGAAACAAAATTCGGTGCATTACTCGATTCTACAACCGATCGCTACTCTGAGATCTTCCTCTTCTTCGGCATCGCCGCCTACCTCGTTCGCCGCGGCGAATGGCTCATCGCCTCCATCCTCTTCTTCGCCCTGGCCGGCTCTCTCATGGTCAGCTATGTCCGGGCTCGAGCCGAGGGACTCGGAGAAGATTGCAAGGTTGGTTTCATGCAACGCCCTGAACGCCTCGCCGCCCTCGCCCTGGGCGGCCTCCTTGGCCATGAAGGTCTTGTCTTCGTCCTTGTTGTTCTGGCGGTGACAACCAACTATACCGTGATCGAGCGCCTTGCCTACATCCGCAACAAGCTCAACAATCCTTCTGCCGCGGCGCCCACCCCCGTCTCTTCTCCGGGCACCTGACGCGCTCATCCTACGCTTCTGCGCCGCATCGACTGCCCTGCCGGCGGTCCTATGCAGACCATCCCTGTGAAACAGCCTCTCTTCCTCGTCTTTGAAGGGATCGATGGTTCCGGGACCACCACCCAGGCCCGACGACTGTATGATCGCCTGCATCGCGACGGTCACAGACCCATCCTGACCCGCGAACCTGGGGGTACACCCCTGGCAGAGCGCATTCGGGCCCTCGTTCTAGACCCGGAGGCCGGCCAGGTAGACAATATCACCGAACTCTTGCTCTATGGCGCGAGCCGCCGGCAGCACGTCACGGAGCTAATCGCCCCAACCCTCGCGTCAGGTAAGCCGGTCATCAGCGACCGATATGCGTCTTCAACGGTTGCCTACCAAGGCGTGGGTCGAGGCCTCGGCGTGGAGTTGGCAACCGTCGTCAACGACATTGCCATCGGTGCCACGACGCCGGATACGACAATCTGCCTCGACCTGAGTGTCGAGCACGCCAGTGAAAGACGTCGCAACAGAGGCGGGATCGTCGATCGTCTCGAGCAAGCGGGTGATTCGCTCCAACAGAGCGTCCGTGACGCCTATCTGGCAATGGCCCAGGCAGATCCGGAGCGTTGGTACGTCTTGGATGCCGTCGCCGAAGCCGAACGACTCCACCAGGACATCTGGACATACTTGAACAATCGCTATCCAAACTTCCCCTACCGATAGAGCGGTTTGATGTCTGATACTTCCCGTCGCCTCCGTTCCTCTCTAGCAACCGTTGTTCTAACGCTGATTGCCCCCTTTGTTTGCTCGGCGGCAAATACGGACAACGATCCCTACGAGAAGATCAATCTCAGCTGGGAACGTTTCGGCGCCGTGTATGGTCGAGTCATCGAACACTACTATCAGGATGTCGACCACGACCAGATCATGAGGTCGGCTATCGATGGACTCCTGCGGGATCTTGACCCCTACAGCCAGTTCTTCGATGCGGAAGGCCTCAGGCAACTGAGACAGGACACGACGGGTAAGTTTGCCGGCTTGGGCATCACTGTGGGCATTAAGGATCACTACCCAGTCATCATCGCCCCCATCGAGGCCACCCCCGCTTCTCGAGCCGGCTTATTGCCCGGTGACCTGATCGTGGCCATTGAGGGACGTGATACCTTCGATCTGGGCCTAGAGGAGATCGTGACACGCCTGCGGGGGGATCCCGGATCTCCGGTTCGAATCACCATGTCTCGACGAGGCGTGGAGGATGACTGGGTGGTGGAAATCACGCGTGAACTGATCACCATCCGCAGTGTCGCCGCCTCAGGTGAGATGGCACCGGGTGTAGGCTACATCAGCATGCGGCAGACGCGTTTCTCAGAGGACACGTCCCAGGAAGTGGCCGACGCCATCAGTCAACTCCGTGCGGCTGGGATCCATGGCCTCATCCTGGATCTGCGCGGCAACCCGGGTGGTTTGCTCAGTCAGGCGACCCAAGTTGCGGATCTGTTTCTGGCCAAAGGTGCCCCGATTGTTTCTGTACGAGAGCGGGCCCGGGATCGCGAAGATCTCAAAGTTTCCCAACACACCCCCCTGTTCGGCGACCTTCCTCTCGTTGTCCTCATCGATGGGGGAAGCGCCTCAGCGGCAGAAATCGTGGCTGGGGCCCTGCAGGACAACGACCGAGCGCTCCTGGTGGGCTCTACATCGTTTGGAAAAGGCTCGGTTCAGACGATCTTCGACCTGCGCGACCTTGAGCAAGCTGCGCTCAAGCTCACCACCGCCCTCTACTACACACCCAGTGGCCGAAGTATCCATCGTGCATCTCTCACGGTGCCGCCCGGAGCGCTGCTACAAGTCCCGGCGGGAGACTACGACCTGCCAGCGGGCCTGCTGCTGGGACTCATTCTGCGCTCGCCTGACGCGGCTACGGCGATCGAACGTCTGCAGGCCCGTTTCGAGCTTGAGGAATCAGAGGCCCGACAGGTATTGACCACGCCCCTGGATGCCTTCATCGGGGAAGCCACCGACCGAGATCGGGCACGACTCGCAGCACCCTCAGACACGACCACCTTCCACACATTGAGGGGCCGTGTGGTCTACGGCAAGGGCGGCATTGATCCGGATCTCACGGTCACCACCGCGGCGGTACCACCCATTATCCAGCGGATGTACCGACAACGCGTCTTCTTCGATTTCATCGTCGACCACATGGGTCTACCGCAAGGCCAGGTCGATGAGCCGGAGATTGATGACGCCATGCTCGAAGCCTTCCGTCGCTATCTCCCCACTTCTGCCATGGCCCGGGACGGGCAGCCGGATGGGCAGGAGGAAATCGATCACCTGAGACGGCTCGCAGCTGATGCCGGATGGAATGGTGGGGTCCACCATGCCCTGGACAGTCTGCAGGCCGCAATGGATCGAAAAGAAGAATTCATCGCGTTCTCCGACGCCGCCCTTCCCCATATCCGCGCTGCCCTGCAACGCGAGTTGACTCTTCGACTGCGGGGCCGGGAGGCCAGCCTCATGGCATCGCTCGAATACGACAATCCCGCCCAGGAAGCACTGGAATTGCTCAACGATCCCTCCCGCTACCAGCAACTTCTGCAGATTGGCCGTGTCGACGACTGACAACCCACCTGTTGCTGAGGCCCGAAGTGCTGCGTACCATTGACGCATCTGACTAACTGATCTTCATACCGCCAACACCGAAGGCGAAGTCCCCGGCTGGCGGCGGAATCGTCAACACTGCACGGTTCCACCATGACAACATCGTTCGGTACGGACGACAGATTTTTCGGCTTGTCCCGTCACGTGTGCGGTCCTGACGACCATCGCCAGTTGCCGCTGCTACACCAGGTAGCATTGACGGCCCGAGCCCCTCGCAGGACGAGGATGTTGCCGCCCACGGCGGCCGTCGCAGTTCAAGGTGTCGGCTTCTCCACGCAAGCCGCCATCGCACATGCTACGTTGTCATCTCGATGGGGTCTGGCTTTTCGTTAGAATCACAAACGATCAGTTCGCCCTTCATCACCTGACACATCGCTCGCTCTCCGTACCGGACCTCACGTCCTGCCTATTGGCGGACGACGAAAAGAGCAGGTCCATGCGTACGGAAATTTTCATCAATCAAGGGATTCACGAATCCCGCATTGCGATCGTCGAAGACGGCGATCTGGCTGAGATTTGGGTCGAACGACCAGAGGCCGAGCGCATCGTCGGCGACATCTACAAAGGCACGGTGACCGCCGTGCTTCCCAGCCTGCAAGCCGCCTTCATCGAGATCGGCCTGGAACGCACCGCCTTTCTGCAGGTGCGCGACATGGTCGAAGCCGAGTCGGAAGAGGACGGCGGCGGTTCCTCCCGGCACCGTCGCTCGCGCGCCTATCCCAACATTCAGGACCTGGTGAAAAAGGGCCAGCAGTTGCTGGTGCAGATCGCCAAGGAGCCCATCAGTACCAAGGGTGCGCGCGTCACGACGCAATTGAGTCTGGCCGGGCGATTCATCGTCGCCATGCCCAATGGTGACTGGGTCGGCGTCTCCCGAAAAATCTCGAGCTGGAACGAACGGCGTCGACTGCGTGACGTAGTGCGCAAATTGCGTCCTGAGGGCTACTCCGCGATCGTGCGCACCGAGGGGCGCGGCAAGCCGGAGAAAGATCTGCGCAAAGATCTCAAGCAGCTGACCCGCAGCTTCCGCCGGATCCAGAAGCGCTCAAAGAAAGCCAAGGCGCCAGCCGTCATCCATCGCGAGATCGGCATGACGTCGAGTGTGATCCGCGACCTGTTTACGGAGAATGTTGATCGTCTCGTCGTCGACTCTCGTGATCTGTACGACGAGATCATCGAATACCTCAAGCAGGTTTCGCCCGAGTTGCGCAAGCGGGTAGAGCTCCATCGAGACAAGAAGCCGATCTTCGATGTCAACAAGGTCGAGGGTGAGCTGGAGAAGGTGAATGAGCGCGAGGTGTGGATGCGACGAGGCGGTTCCCTCGTCATCGATCACGCTGAAGCCGGTACCTTCATCGACGTCAACTCCGCCCGCAATACGGGCAAGCGAGATCAGGAAGAGAGCATCCTTCACACCAATCTGGAAGCGGCCACGGAGGTTGCCCGCCAATTGAGGTTGCGCGACATCGGTGGCATCATCGTCATCGACTTCATCGATATGCACGACGAGCGCAATCGCCGCAAGCTCATAGATGCCATGATTGAAGAGGTCAAACGAGACCGCGCCAAGATCTCGATCAGTCCGCAGATCTCGGAATTCGGCCTCGTCGAGATGACCCGACAGCGGGTCCGTCCCAACCTGCTGCACACCCATTCCGAGCCATGTCCCACCTGCGACGGCCGTGGACGAATCATGGGTGCCGACACAACGATCACGAAGATCGAGCGCTGGTTGCGACGCGCCTATGCACACAATGGCGACCGCCGGTTTCATCTGCGGGTCCATCCCGATGTGGCGGCCGCGGTGCGAGGTGAGAATGGCCGCCGTCTGAAGGACATGCGCAAGGCCACCAAAACCCGCGTCGACATCATCGAAGACACGACGCTAACTCTGCAGGACTACCGCTTCATCTCGACGCGTCGTGAACTGGATGTGACCGCCGAACATCTGCTGAGAGTGGGCAACGGCGCTCCGGCCTCGCGCGCACCCCGGCGCTCGCGTTGACAGATCTCTAAGGCCCCCCTACTTTTATGGCTTCTGTCCGCCTTTGTGGGCAGGCAGATCTTCCCCTGAATTGCAAGAGAGATACAGTATGTACGCCGTCATCCGCATCGGTAGCCACCAGTTTCAGGTTGAGGAAGGCGCCACCCTGCGTGTGCCCCGTCTCGCCATTGAGGAGGGTGCCAAGCACACCCTCACCGACGTCCTGATGGTTCGTGGTGATGCGTCCACTCACGTGGGCACGCCGACCGTCGAAGGCGCCTCTGTTGAGGCCACCGTCGTCGGGCACGGCAAAGCTGACAAGATCATCGTCTTCAAGATGAAGCGTCGTAAGAATTACCGACGTCGCAATGGCCATCGTCAGCAATACACAGAAATCAAGATCGACGGGATCGTCGCCCCGAACTGATCGGCGCAATCTGCCCCTGACACATTGAATCAGGTAGATACGATCTCCTCCCCGACGTAACAAAACAGGACAAGAATCCCATGGCACATAAAAAAGGCGTCGGTAGTTCGCGCAATGGTCGCGACAGTCAGTCCAAACGCCTCGGCGTCAAGCGCTACGGCGGCCAGCACGTGCAGGCTGGCACGATCATCGTTCGGCAGCGCGGGACGCGCATCCATCCCGGCTTGAATGTGAAGAAGGGTTCTGATGATACCCTCTACGCCACCTCAGATGGCCGCGTCGCCTTTGAGGTTGTGGGCCGCCACCGCAAGCGCGTAAATATCGTCACTGCCTGAGATTCTGCTGCCTGCAATCTCGCGGGCAACCGGACGAACATGAAAAAGGCCGCGACCCTCCTACCAGAGGGCCGCGGCCTTTTCTTTTGTCCAAATGAAGCCCTGATCGCTGGAGCTGGGGTCCCTACTTGCCGGTGACCACCGGTGCCAGACCCGAACCGGCCAGCGTGCTGCGATAGACCTCACGATTCAGGAAGGCGATCTGTCCCACCGAGATCTCCTTCGGGCACACCGCTTCGCACTCGTATTCGTTGGTACAGTGTCCGAAGCCACTATCGTCCATCGCCTGCAACATCGCCCGACTTCGCTGCAGACGTTCGGGCTGGCCCTGGGGCAGGATGTTGAGGTGCTTCACCTTGGCTGCCACGAAGAGCATGGCCGAGGCATTCTTGCACGTAGCCACGCAGGCGCCGCAGCCGATGCAGGCGGCTGCGTCCATCGCTGCATCGGCATGCTCCTTGGAAACAAGCACGGCATTGGCGTCGGGTGCAGAGCCGGTATTGATGGAGTTGTATCCGCCGGCTTGAATGATCGTGTCAAAGGCGCTGCGATCCACAACCAGATCCCGGATGACGGGGAAGGCCGCCGCGCGGAAGGGCTCGACCGTGATCGTATCCCCATCGGCAAAACTGCGCATGTAGAGCTGGCAGGTCGTGGTGCCTGTTCCGGGCCCATGGGGAATCCCATTGATGACCAGACCACACATGCCACAGATCCCTTCACGGCAATCACTGTCAAAGGAGACGGCGATCTTCTGGTCTTCCTGAAGGCGATCGTTCAGCACGTCGAGCATCTCCAGGAACGACATGTCCGGTGATGCGGTGGTCTGGTGTGTCTCGAAGCGACCTTTCTGATCGGGCCCGTCCTGGCGCCACACCTTCAGGGTGATGCGCATGTCGCTCACTTGTAGCTCCTCTGCGTCAACTGCACGTTCTCGAACTCCAACTGTTCTTTGTGAAGGATCGCGTCCTGGCCGACACCGGCGAATTCCCAGGCTGAGACATGGGCGAATTCCTCGTCATTGCGCCGGGCCTCACCTTCTTCCGTCTGATGCTCTTCGCGGAAGTGACCGCCGCAGGATTCATCGCGCGTCAGGGCATCCTGCATCAGGGTCTCTGCAAACTCCATGAAGTCGGCCACTCGACCGGCCCGTTCCAGGACCTGGTTGAATTCGCCGGCAGAGCCACTGACCGTCAGATTCTGCCAGAATTCCTCACGCAACGCCCGCACCCGTTCGCGCGCCTGCCCCAGGCCTTGGGCATTGCGAGACATGCCGCACATGTCCCAGGCCAGCAGCCCGAGTTCTCGGTGGAAATCATCCACAGTCCGGTGCCCGTCAATGGCCAGCAGACGGTCGATGCGTTCACGCGAATCATTCTCGGCCTCGGCAAAAGCAGAATGGTTCTGGTCGACTCCACCCAGATCTGTTCCAGCCAGATACCCACCCAGCGTGTAAGGGAGGACGAAGTAGCCATCGGCCAGGCCCTGCATCAGGGCAGAGGCACCCAGTCGGTTGGCACCATGGTCGGAGAAGTTGGCCTCACCCAGGACGAAGAGTCCGGGGATGTTACTCATCAGGTTGTAGTCGACCCAGAGACCGCCCATCGTGTAGTGCACGGCGGGATAGATCTGCATCGGTGTCTGGTACGGATCTTCTCCCGTGATCTCGTCGTACATCTGGAAGAGGTTCCCGTACTTCTGCCGAATCTGGTCGGCCCCGTCTCTCTGGATTGCGTCTGCGAAGTCCAGATAGACTGCGCGACCGCTGCCGACACCGCGATCTTCGTCGCATACGGCCTTGGCCGCCCGCGAAGCGACATCGCGTGGAACGAGATTGCCGAAGCTTGGATACCGGCGCTCCAGGTAATAGTCGCGATCCGCTTCAGGGATTGACCCGGCCGGCCGGCCGTCGCCCGCCTGCTTGGGCACCCAGACTCGCCCGTCATTGCGCAGGCTCTCCGACATCAGGGTCAACTTTGCCTGATAGGCGCCGGAGACGGGGATGCAGGTCGGGTGAATCTGCGTGAAGCAGGGGTTGGCGAAATAGGCACCGCGTCGATGAGCCCGCCACGTGGCCGTTACATTGGAGCCTTTGGCATTCGTCGACAGGTAGAAGACATTGCCGTAGCCCCCCGTACACATGACCACGGCATCGGCAATCCAGGTGCGGATTTCACCGGTAACCAGATTCCGTGTGACGATGCCGCGAGCCTGTCCATTGGCGATGACGACGTCCAGCATTTCATGGCGGTTGAAGATCTCTACCCCACCGGCCGCGACCTGTCGCATCAGTGAAGAGTAGGCACCCAGCAGCAGCTGCTGGCCGGTCTGACCCCGCGCATAAAAGGTCCGCGAGACCTGAGCGCCACCAAAAGAGCGATTGGCCAGGGTGCCACCGTATTCGCGGGCAAAGGGCACGCCCTGGGCTGCACACTGGTCGATGATTGCTGTGGAAACCTCCGCCAGGCGGTAGACATTGGCCTCGCGGGCGCGGTAGTCTCCTCCCTTGATCGTGTCATAGAAAAGGCGGTAGACACTGTCCCCGTCGTTCTGGTAATTCTTGGCGGAATTGATCCCGCCCTGGGCGGCGATCGAGTGTGCTCGTCGAGGCGAATCCTGGAGGCAGAACGACTTGACGTGGTAGCCAAGTTCGGAAAGGGTCGCCGCCGCCGATGCACCAGCCAGTCCGGTTCCGACAACGATCACGTTGTGGCGTCGTTTGTTGGACGGGTTGACGAGTTTCAGATCGAAGCGATGACGTTCCCACTTTTCTTCCAGGGGTCCGCCGGGTACATGTCCGTCGAGGGCCATTTGTCAGCTCACTGCGCCAGATAGAAGTAGATGGGGATCGCGGCGAAACCACCAGCGATGAACAGGCTCATCGCAATGGAAGCACGACGCCACCCCGCTCGGGCATACCACCCCAGCGTCTGAAAGGCGCTGTGCATGGCGTGCCACAGGTGAAACCCGAGAATGCCCATCATCAACACATAGGCACTGGCCCACAGCGGCTCGCGAAACTTGCCGGCGACCAGGTCGAAGAGTGTGCCCTCTCCCAGGTCACCGAACTTGAATGTTCGGATATGGATGACGAGGAAGATCAGGATGATCGAACCGGTCCAGATCATCGTCCGCGACGCCAGCGATCTCCCGCCCACCGACTGCAGACTCGCATAGGCTTGCGGGCGGGCTCGCCGCGAGGCCAGCGACAGCGAGGTAGCCAGATAGACGTGGACGAGCAGCACGGCCAGCAGAATCATTTCGGTCGGGATGATCAGCGGATTGCCGGTCAGGAACGCAGCATAGGCATTGAATGCTGCACCCCCATCCGAGGCGAACAACTGAAAGTTACCGACGAGGTGGCCGATGAGGAACGAATACAGGATCAGCCCGGTGAAGGCCATCCCTAACTTCTTGCCAATCGAGGTGGAGAACACGGGGTCTTTTCTCCGACGCGTGAACTGGATCGCGGTAAGCGACATCAACCATCGTCGCCAGATTTGGGATCGACCCAATATCACACCAGGAGACGGGACTGGCAATCGTGTTTACGCGATGTTGCCGCAAGCCCGGTGCTGGCGTACCGTACCAAGCCGGTATTGACCGACCTTCGACGGAGAACGAGAGCAGGATGAAGATCCACGAATTTCAGGCCAAGCAGTTGCTGCGAACCTACGGCGTGGCAGTCCCGGCCGGCGGTGTTGCGCAGACCGCTGCTGAGGCCGAGGCGATCGCCACCGAACTGGGTGGACGCGTCGTCGTCAAGGCGCAGATCCACGCCGGCGGCCGTGGCAAGGGCGGCGGTGTGAAAGTCGCCGCAGATGCAGCCGAGGCCCGGCTACATGCTGAGAGTATTCTCGGCATGCAGCTGGTGACACACCAGACGGGGCCGGAGGGACAGAGAGTCAAGCAAGTCCTGATCGAGCAGGCCAGCGACATTGCGCGCGAACTCTACCTCGGGATCACCCTCGATCGGGCTCAGAGTCGCATCGTCATTATGGCCAGCCAGGAGGGTGGTGTAGAGATCGAAGAAGTCGCCGCCCGGTCGCCAGAAAAGATTCTGCGCGAAACGGTGGAACCAGGTATGGGCCTGCAGGCATTTCAGGCGAATCGCCTGGCCTTTGCACTGGGACTGGAGGGCAAGCAGGTCCGCGCCGGTGCTGGTCTGCTCATGGCGTTGTACAAGGCCTTTGAGGGTGCCGATTGCTCCATCGCCGAGATCAACCCACTTGTGGTCACCGGTGATGGCCAGGTCCTGGCACTGGATGCGAAGATCAATTTTGACGACAACGCAGTGTATCGGCAGGAGGAATGGGCCCAGCTGCGAGACCTCGATGAAGAGGAGCCTCTGGAAGTCGAGGCGTCGGAATACGATCTGAATTACATCAAGCTCGATGGCAACATCGGCTGCATGGTGAATGGCGCCGGGCTCGCCATGGCGACGATGGACATCATCAAGCTTGCGGGCAGCTCGCCAGCAAATTTTCTCGACGTTGGAGGTGGCGCCAGCGCAGAGACGGTGGAGAATGGCTTCCGGATCCTGCTTTCGGATCCGAACGTGAAGGCGATTCTCATCAACATCTTCGGTGGGATTGTGCGATGCGATCGTGTGGCAGAGGGTGTCATCCAGGCGCGCAAGAATCTGCAGACCGATGTGCCCATCGTCGTTCGCCTGGCCGGTACCAATGCCGACATTGCAGCCGAGATGCTGGCCGCGTCTGAACTGAACTTCACCGTTGGTGAGGGACTCAAGGACGCCGCCGAAAAAGTCGTTGCCGCCGCCGGCTGACCGGCACCGGACCCCCAACCTATCAAGAGCTTGCAATTCACATGAGCGTACTCGTCGACGAACACACGAAAGTTGTCGTGCAGGGCATTACGGGAGGAGAAGGCTCCTTCCACACCCGGCAGATGGTCGAATACGGCACGCAGGTCGTGGCCGGTGTCACCCCGGGCAAAGGGGGACAGGAATTCGAAGAGATCCCCGTCTTTGATACGGTAGCTGCTGCTGTGGATGGGACCGGAGCCAATGCCTCTGTCATTTTTGTGCCGCCCCCCTTCGCGGCCGATGCTGTCATGGAAGCAGCCGATTCCGGTGTGGAGTTGATCGTCTGCATCACCGAAGGCATCCCCGTCAATGATATGGTTCGAGCCTATGCGTTCCTCGAGTCACGCAAGGTGCGCCTGATCGGCCCGAATTGCCCGGGAATCATTTCTCCCGGCAAGTGCAAGATCGGGATCATGCCCGGCTTCATTCACACACCCGGTCGGGTGGGAATCATCTCACGCAGTGGAACGTTGACCTACGAAGCCGTAGGCCAGCTGAGCGATGTGGGGTTGGGTCAGTCCACCGCCATCGGCATCGGGGGCGACCCCGTGATCGGTACCCGATTTGTGGACGCCCTCGAATTGTTCAAGGACGATGTGGATACGGATGCTGTGGTGATGATCGGTGAGATCGGCGGCACAGCTGAGGAAGAGGCAGCCGCCTACGTGAAGGCCCACTACGACAAACCGGTCATTGGTTTCATCGCCGGTCGTACCGCGCCACCGGGACGGCGCATGGGGCATGCGGGAGCGATCGTCGCCGGCGGCAAGGGCACGGCCGAGGACAAGATGGCGGCCATGCAGGATGCGGGGATTCACGTGTGTGAGAGCCCGGCGCAGATGGGTTCCGCTGTCCAGGAGGCCCTGGCCGCCTGATCTGCTGATCTTACAGAGATACGTTCAGACATGACCCCTGGCTGCCAACTGCGGCCGGGGGTTTCCTCTTGTCTGTTCAGATCCCCATGACTCTTCAGGTCTTTGAGATCGGTCCACCCACCAGGCTGCGCGCAGAGTGCAGGGCAGAGTGAACGAAGGGCGAGATCGCCGGCATGATCGGGCGCATCTTCTGCAGTCGCCACGCGGCCAGGCACGCGACAAAGATGGCCCCAGTCAGCACGGCCGGTGATAGTGACTGCCCGGCACCCAGCGGATCGACCCCCACATGCGTGCGCAGATTGACGGCCACCACGGACAGCAAGTTGACCAGACCGTGGGCAAGCATGGCGGGGTAGACACTGTGCGAGCGATGTACGAGCCAGCCGAGAAACAAGCCCAGTCCCACAAGCGCCGGGAACTGCCACGGATTCAGATGGGCGGCAGCGAAGATCAGTGAGGAGCCTACCCAGGCGATTCTGGGTCCATAGTGATAGCGCAGGCCCGTGTAGAGGAAACCCCGAAAGAAGGCCTCTTCGCAGATGGCCGGTAGCAGGACCATCACCAGCAAAGTAGGTGCAATGCTGCCGGGGTCGGAAATGATCTGCATCTGGACCATGTCGTGCTGCAGCTGCAGGGGCTGCGTCCAATCCAGCCATTGCCAACCGACTGCAGCCCACCGATCGATCTGGCCAAAGACCAAACCCGCGCCGATCGTCATCGGCGCGACAACGAAGAAGAAGAGGCCCGGGGCCGCATTGAGCAGGAACACGTCTTCCGGTGACCACCGACGCCGACGGACGGTGATACCGGCGATCCAGAGCAACCACAGCTCTGTCACGGCAAGCGATCCCTGAGAGGAGACGTCTTCCTGCAACAGCACGAGTAGCAACTGCAGGACGGGCAGACTCAGAAGGATCAGTAGAACGCGTCGGACGGATGGATAGGGATGGGGCACGCGGTTCATCATGGCATCGGGTGCCGCGTGTCCCGGCCCAGATAACCCCGGGTTCTGTGTGACCACCACAGGTAGTCGAAGAGGATGGCGGGAAGACGCCAGGGCAGCAGCCCGAGCACCAGGGCGCCAACCAGAAGCTGCACGGGTCGGAACAACGCCAGGCCAAGTAGCCAGCGTCGTGGATTCCACCGTGACTGTCGCAGGAAATCCAGGTGCAGCAGACTATCCAGTTCGGGATGCCGTGACAGCAGGATCGGTACTGAATCGCGGCCATAGGCTGCCATGGCCTGGCCCATGTCAGCGAAAGGCCTGACCTGATGATGCAGACTTCTGGCCTGCGGCAGGTAATGGACACGCAGTCCTAGCTGATGCAGCCGATACCCGAGCTCCAGGTCCTCACCGCCGTAGGTCACGAAGGCTTCGTCGAACCCCCCGGTCTCGACCAGCGCCTCTCGGGGTACGGATGAGTTCCCCGTGACGAAGCACTTGTATGGTACTTCTCCCGCGCCGAAGCGTGCCACACCGCGACTGTGGATGTAGCGGGTCATGGCATTCACCCGGATCGAGGGCGCAAAACAGATCCCTCCCACGGCAATGGCCCGGGTCTGCTGTCGATGGAACAGCGCGTGTGCAGCCAGGAATCCTGGACACACACTCATATCGCCATCGAGAAAGACCACAACGCGTCCCTGGGCCGCACGAAGGCCGGTGTTGCGGGCGATGGCCCGGCCGCGATTCTGATCCAGGTGCAACACCTTCAGTGGCCACTGACCTGTCAGCCCGTCACAGGCACCGGCCTCAAAGTCCGGACTGCCATCATCGACGACGATGATCTCGGCCAGACCCGGATCCCCAGCCTCCTGACCCAGGCTCACCAACGCCTGCTTCAGCAGATCTGGCGCCCGGTAGCTGGGGATGATGACGGAGAGTTCGGTCATGTTCAGATGAGTGCCAGGTCCCAGGATCAGAGTCTGGTGTAGAGGTCGAGCAACTTCTGTGATTCGACCTCCCAGCAATTGCGCCGGGCTGCGAAACGGGCTGCTGACGCCAGTTCATCGCGGCCATCTGGATCCTGCAGTAACTGGGTCAAGGCGGCAGCGATGGCCAGTGGATCGAGCGGATCGACGATGAGCCCCGCATCGGTCGCCTCCACAACCCGACGGATCTCAGGCGTATCGCCGGCGAGCACCGGCAATCCAGCCATCATGTATTCGAAGAGTTTGTTCGGCATGGACCAGGCGAAACTGCGGCCAGAGGGTTTGATGACGCACAGTCCCAGATCGGCACTGCAAGTCACATGGTGGAGGTCTTGGAAAGGTACACGCGGCAGAAAGTGCACGCGTTCCTGCAATTGGAGTTTCTCGGTCAGCTTGCGCAAGCCTTGCTCGGTCGGACCACTGCCGACCAGCGCCAGATGGCCCGCCTCGACAAATTGCATGGCCTGGATCTGCTCGGCCAACCCGTTGTCCGTCAGGAATCCGCCCTGATACAGAGCGATGGGCTCGCCCGGCCCGATGCGCAGCTGCTGCTGCAGATACTGACTGGCCACCGGCTTCTTGTAGAGCGGCACATTGCGCAGCACGACAGGTTCGTGCGCCAGATGGTAGGTCTCATGAAGGCGGTCGGCGATCGCGTTGCCTACGGTGATCACATGGCGAGCCCGCTTGATCAGCCGGCGTTCGAGACGACGCCAGAAGAAGGAGATGGCAGGTCGTTGTGCCAGGGATGACTGCTCGCAGAACAGTTCGTGTGAATCGTAGATGAGGATGGCATCGTGACAGGCAGCCGCACGGGATGCCGGCCACAGCGCGTCCAGATCGTGGGCGTGGTAGACCTCAGCGTGAGCTTCCCGTGCGATCTTGCCGGCGATCTGCCAGAAACGTGGATAGGTCACACGCAGTGATTGTGACCTATCGATGTCGATGGGACGAACGTCGAACGATTGCCACACCTGGGGCAGCGGTTCCTGGCGGAAGTCTGAGGAGATGATCGTGAGATCGTGCCCGGCCTTCTGCAGGCTGTAGGCCTCGCGATAGACGCGATAGTCGAAGGGCAGGTCGGCGAACACGACCATGCAGATCTTCATCGTGCGCTCACCACGTGGGAGCATGCCACCATGGTGGGATCCCGGTGCTTGTGTGCAGAGGGCGGGCTCAGACGATGCAGTCGAGTGCCATCACACGTCATGAGGTCAGAACACGAAACAGCCCGACCGAAGCCGGGCTGCGCGATGAAAGTGAGTGTGACGACCCTGGGGTGCAGGTGCCATCCGCGTCCACGACCTTCTCACGAGGCGAAGTGGAGAGGTTCGGGAGACGAAGATCGCGGCGAGCTCGAAGGGGTGAGCCTGGCGATGGACGGCAGGACCGAGATCAATCAGTCACACAAGCAGGCCGCCACACTCAAAGTCCTATATAACAACCTATTTTACAGTCGCTTACACGATCTGTCGGGAGTCGAATTCCAGCTGACGACAACCGAATCCAATGTAACATGGGGGTCTCAAAAAAGTCAAGCAAACAGACCGCCTCTCACGAGGCGCAACAGGTCGATCAGCCGCCGGTCTGGGCTGCCTGTTGTGTGCTGGGCGGCGGCGCGAGGCGCGTCCGCTCTCTTTGCTCGAGAACCTGTAGTACCTTGCCGCGCACAAAGGGATTCGGGTCGCGTAGAGCGGTGATGAGATATTTATTGGCCAACTCTGAATCCATCTGGCCCAGCACCTCAACCACCTGCAGTCGCAGACCGGGATCGCTGTCTTTCAGAGCCGAACCCAGGACAATGGCGACACCCTGACGCGTCCCCTTGTCCGGTCCGGTGGCCAGCAGTCCAAGCAATTCGACCGCTTCGGCGCGCAGAGTGACATCCCCATCCCTCAGGGCTCGGACCAGCACCTGCGTCGTCGAGGTTTTCGGCTTGGCCCCGAGAATGGGAACATATCGGACGGGGATGACCGTTCGTAGACCACAGCCTGACAGGAACGTGACCAGTAGCAGCGCCAAGCTGGTCAACAATAGCCGGCGATGCCGGCGTGGGATTCGGAGGGTCTGCATCATACTACTCTGTATCGGTCAATTCGGCGGACTCTGCACAGTTTGCACGAGATCGGCCGGCAGCAGGCTGGCGAATCTCCAACGTCGATCACCAACATCAGAAGACGCGCCCCAGATTTCTGGCGGAGCATGCTCCGGCTATGGTGCCAGAGGCAGCTGGAACTCACCGGCTTCAACGGCCCGTTCCAGGGCCTGACGGAAGGTCGGATCCAGATGGGTCGTGATCTTCCAGCCGTTCGCCTCATGAACGAAGTAGAAGAACGGACTCTCACCAGGATTGACGGTGGTCTCATCGAAATGCAGATAGCCGAGCTGATCGTTGATGAGGACCTCGTCCTGAATCTGCAATCGGCGCCGGGCTTCATCGCGCTCGGGGCGTTCCTGCTCCCATCTCTGGAGCCATCGCTGCAGGTCGGATTCGTAGACCATCTCTTGCAGGCCTGAACTCAGGCACGACCAGACCTGCCGCGGTTGATCGTCGGCCACAGCCTCAGAATAGATCCGATAGGTCTGAGAGGGGGTCTGGTAGCTGGGCGCGCGATCATCGGCGCAGCCAGCAAGCCATGGTGCCAGCAGGAGCAGCAGGAGCACGCGGAGCACGCGGAGCACAGCGCTCAGGTACGTGAGCTCTTGACGCGCTCGATTTCGTCACGCAACTGAGCGGCCTCTTCGTATTCCTCGCAGATCACCGCCTGCTCGAGGCGGTGCTCCAGATCAGCCAGTGGATCCGGTTCGGGGGCGATCTCCGGTTCCATTTCTATTGCTGGCGGCAGGGCAGCTGTCGATTCGGGTTCACGACGACGACCCAGGATCTGCGGCTCCAACTCATAGAATTGCGAGATCGCCTGCTCGACCCCATCGCCCTGTGCGGCGCGGATTCCAGCGACTTCAAGCAATTCGGCACTGACGAAGATGCTGGCCTGGGCTCGCAGGGCCAGGGCCACCGCGTCAGAGGGGCGACAGTCGATCTCCCGCAGCCTCCCGTCGCTCTCCATCACGGCCACGGCATGGAAGACCTGACCCTCGACTGAATGGATGACGATCCGACGCACGGGCACGTCGAGTTCTTCCATCAGTGTGGCAAAAAGGTCGTAGGAGATCGGCCGAAGGGGCTTCTCGCCACCCAGGTGCATCTGGATGGCCGCCGCCTCGAATTCGCCCACTGCCACCGGCAGCAAGCGTGGTGCAGAGCAGTCCTTCTCACACAGCCACATCAGCGGCTTCTCTGCCCGCATGTAGGGACTGACCTTGATCACCGACATTTCGATGAGGGCACGGCGCTTACGAGAACTGGGGATCTGATTCATTAGGTATCGTCTGTATACGGATCGACTGAGATCCGGTCTATTCATTGAGGGCGGCAAGGCGATCGCGAAGTCGGGCCGCTTCTTCATAGGCCTCTTCGGCGACAGCCTGTCGCAGGCGTTTCTCCAGCAACTGCGTTTCCGTCAGCTCTTCCTGTGCGTCGGCGAGCAACTCTTCCAGCGAGATGCCGCCTTCCAGTGGCTCGGTTGGTTCTTCCAGCATGTCGTTACTGTCGGCCTCGTCTTCCACATCCCAATCCGACTCGTCTTCTTCGAGCACTGCTTCGGCGGCAAAGATCGGAGCCTGCCATCGCAAGGCCAGGGCAATGGCATCCGATGGTCGCGAATCGACAATGCGTTCGTTTCCATCAGCACCGGTCACATGGATCTCGGCATAGTAGATGCCATCCTGCAGATCGGTGATGGCCACATGCTGTATGTGCGCGCCGGCTTCGCGCAACAGCCCCACGGCCATGTCGTAACTGAGAGGCCGAGGTGGAGTCTGTTGCCGGTGACCCATGGCGATGGCACGGGCCTCAGAAGGGCCGATGACGATGTGCAGGCTGGCATCCGACTGCTTGGCGCGCAGCACGACACGGTGATAGGCTCGCGAAGAGACCTGTACGCGATGGACGTCCATCTCTACCATGGAATACTCACTTGCCTCTCAGGTCTGCACATTCTGAATATAGCAGGCTCGCGAAAGCCCTGTCAACGAAACCGCAGATTGCGTATAACTCCATTTACAACAAGTAGTTACGAACTTTTCTGGTGAATCTTTTCAGCCAATTGCTCGAGTTGCTCGGTCAACTCCTGATCACGTCGTCGCAAACGCATGACATACACGAACAACGCAATGAAGAATGCACCGTACGCTATGGCCAGATAACCCAGTCCAGCATCGGTTTCCAAACTCAATTCTCCTGCATTTTCAGGGCGACGTGTAGCCGGCGCCGAGGGGTGCTACCGCAAGGACTCTCGGCCACGTTGCCGGACCAGCTCCTGCAATCGATCCGCATTGCGTTCCTGGCTCAGGCGCAGTCGCAGCAGATAGGAAAAGAGCAAGGCGAAGGCGAAGTAGGCGAGGTATTTCGTCGTCGCCATGGCCGGATCCAGCTCGACACTTGGCGGATGCAATTGCTGATTGGCGGCCCACAGGTTGATGGAGTAGCGGACGAAGGGCACCATGACAAATGCGAAGATACCCACCACGGCAGCAAAGCGCTGCGTGCGCTCTCCCGGTTCACCGTAGGACCGAACCATCAGGTAGGCCACATAGATGGTGAAGGTGATCATCATCGTCGTCAAGCGTGGTTCCCATCGCCAGAACACACCCCAGATCGGCCGGGCCCACAGTGGGCCCGAGATCAGTACGAAGACAGAAAACATGACCCCGAGCTCAGCGGCGACGTGTCCCAGATGGTCCCAGCGATCCTGCCGTGTGCGCAAGTAGCCGACGCTGCCCACGAAGACCAGAAGGTAGCACAGGCCTGCACTGATCGCGGCTGCTACGTGGAAGTAGAAGATGCGTTGCACATACGGCCAGCTGGCACCCATCTGTGGCTGCACGTCGGCCGGGGCATAGAAGAACACGGCCCACAAGGCGACGCTCATGGCGATCACCGTCGCCACGCCATGCACAGTCCAGAGGATAGGATTCTTCAATGCATTCTACTCTTCAATGACAAAGTCGAACAGCATCAACGAAAGCGTTGTGAAGACAACGGCATACACTCCCAGCATCGTCACGTGCACCGTCAGCTCTGTCGGCCACCAAAGACCGGTATGTCCGGGCGCCGCGCCTTCGAGAATGAGGGCCGTGGCGGCGACGCACGAGATCAGCGCAGGAATGAGTACTGGAAGCACCAACAAGGGCAGGAAGAACTCACGTAAACGTGAGTGGCCTGCCATGGCTGCGAAGAGTGTACCCACCGAAGCCACACAGGCCGATCCGAGGATGAAAACGGCGGGCAGACTCAGCAGATACCAACCGGGGGTTAGGTTAAAGAAGAGCCCAAACAGGGGCAAGGTGATGGTCTCTACCAGTAGCAGGAAGACGAGATTGCCTACCATCTTGGCCAGATACAATGCCGCACGAGGCAGCGGGGCTACGAGCAACGCATCCAGACAATCATTGGCCGTCTCGGCGGCGAAGGTCCGCTGCAGACCAAAAAGAGAGGCAAACACGAAAGAGGACCAGAGTACACCTGCACCGATCTCCCATAAGGCGGCGCCGCCCAATTCGAAGCCGAAGTTGTAGACGAGCAACACCAGCAACACGAAGAACACCATCGGGCTCAGACGCTCCTTCGAGCGCCATTCAGCGACCAGGTCCTTGCGCAGCAAAGCGCCGGTCTGAGCGGCCATGGTGGGTGTCATCTCAATTCTCCAGGTGCCGGTCGCACAGATCCTGCAGGGCATCTGGGTCACCGCCCTGCCAGCTTTGCTCGTGCACGATCCGCCCGCGTCGCAGCAGGACGACGCGCGTGGCGATGTGGGCTGCTTCGGGAACGTTATGCGTGACCAGGACGGACATTAACCCTGCCTGCGTGGTGCGCTGGGCCAACTGTTGACCCAGTCGCGAGGCGGCGCGTCGATCCAGTCCCGTGAATGGCTCATCCAGCAGTAACAAACGGGGCTGGTGCAGTGTCGCACGGGCCAGCGCCAATCGTTGTTTCATGCCCCGCGAGAATCCGCCCACGGGTCGTTGAGCATGCGTGGCCAGACCGGCGTGGTCGAGTGCTTCATCAATGTCTACGTCCACGCCATACAGACGCGCAAAGAATGAGAGATTCTCGGCAGCAGTGAGATCTTCGTAGAGCAGGATCTGGTGTGACAACAGGCCGATCTGCTGACGTATCGCCAGGCACGACCTGGGATCCTCATCGTCGATGCGGACCTGACCCGTCGACGGCCCGGTCAAACCGGTCAGCAGACGCAACAGCGTCGACTTGCCGGCACCATTGGCTCCGGCCAGCAGGACGTGTTCATCCGACCTCAGCTGCAGATCCACGCCATCGAGTGCGAGGGTGGGACCGAATAGTTTGGTCACGGCCTCAAAGCGGACATTCATCGTCGCCGGGTCGTCCTCAAGCTTGAGGCAGCTGTCGGTAGATGTCACGTGCCTGCGCCATCAATTCCTGATACTGCTGATCCAGTTCTCTGGCCTCATCACCCCGTGCCTGGGCCCGTTGTGAGCGCACCTGCGCCAGCTGCTGCAGCACCTGGGCTTGTGTCGACGGGATCTCGGGCGTCGTTGCTGCCGCGCCACTCGGCGTCTCACTGGAGACGTCATTGGCTGGCACCGGGCGTCGCGCCACGGCGGTGACCCCAATCAGTATTGCCGGCACCAGCGCCAGCAATGCCCACTTCAAGGCCCAGCGCAGGGGTCGCGTGATGGGTAGATCGATGCGCAGACGCTGGCCGGGTGACAGGTCGTGGGTGCGGTAGTGGCGATACTGCTGCGAATGCAGGTCGACGACCCCCAGATCCTGGAAGGTCTCACCCAACTGCACATCAACGGGCTGGATGAACAGATCCAGATGCTGGGTCGGGTAAACGACCTCGTGCACGTAAGATCCATCGAAGGCCTCGGGATCCACCTGAAAGGTAAAAGCGATCTGCGAGGGCCCCGGGGGCAGTGGCTGCGTATCGAAGACGCGTGTTGCGGACAGACGAACCAGTTCTCCCGTATGGGGCGTCAGACTGGCCAGCTGGGCAGGCACGACGAATTCGAGGCCGCGAATATGGCCGTCGACGAGGGGACCCACGTAGGTCTGATCGCCCCCATTGTCAGCCTGCACCAGGTGTGCGGCCTCCACCGTCTCCCCGACGATGCCCAGGAAGATGTTGTGGTTCGTGATTCGCAATCCGGACGCATCATCGCCGGCGGGATAGACCTCAATGATGATCTCGTCCTGAGCACCCAGATGCAGAATGGAGGAGGGGTACTCCACGCCATCGTAATCGGCGCGCAGGGCAAACTGCGTTCCGGCGGTGAGGAAGGGACCGGAGAAATCGAAGCGACCCTGCGTGTCTGATTTCGTGCTGGCCATGGGCGCCATGGAGCCGTCTTCGGAGCCGATGAGGAAGGCCACATCGACATTGGCCAGGCGCTGCCCGGTGCCGGCGTGCAACACGTAGCCCTGGATTGTATCAGCCGGCAACTTGGCACCGAGGCAGAGCGTGGCCAGACCGATCCACCAACCGAGCCGTAGCCGCGACATGCTCATGCAGCCGACGTGTCGCCGAAGGCACCGCCACACTGGGCACAGAATTTATGCACCGGCTGTCTGGCGGCGCCGCAGGAAGAACAGAATTTCGCGACGGCAGGCGTTGTCGCTGCCGTTGCCGGCGGCGAGACGGTCTGAAGATCGGTCTCGATCCGTGCGGTCAGATCCGCCTCATCGGGTGTCGCCGTCGTCTGAAGACCGTCTAGTCGGCGCAGGGTTGTGACAGCCTGACTCTCCAGGTCGACGCGCAGGGTCTCGAAGTCTGTATCGGAGACCTTCCCGAGGGAGTGATCAAATTCCAGCTCACGGATCGAGCTGTACAGCTGCTCTTTCTGCTCCGTGAGTTCAAGCCGGCTGCGCGCCAGATTGGACGGGCGCACCCAGGCTTGACGCGTCGTCAGGATCGGATGGACAATGACGGCAACGAACCCGGCCAGCAACAGCATGCAGGCGACCGGAACTAGGGTAGATTCCACAGCAACTCTC
The DNA here is from genome assembly GCA_018673255.1 of Gemmatimonadota bacterium. The sequence continues at coordinate 10,899 of JABHDC010000279.1, read as the reverse complement.
GCTTCGATTCAGGTCAGGCCGGTTGCCAGCCGCCGGCACGGACCGCTTCGCGATCCAGGCGTGCCATGCGACGATCCCGGGCATTGGGCCACATCGTCCACAGCGAACTGAGCACGAGCAAGGCAGAACCCCACCAGACGCAGTTGACGAGGGGATTGATGTAGACATGGAATTTGGCTGAACGATTGTTCTCGCCGATGCCGACCATGATTACGTAGAAATCTTCGAGCCAGCGGGAATAGATGGAGACTTCGGTCGTATTCTGCTCCGCTGACTTGTAGAAGTGGCGCTCGGGGACCATGGTCGCCAGGCGTCGGCCGTCGTATTCGAGCGACATGGCAGCGGCGGCCACGGACTTGTTCTCATCTTCGCCGAAGGCCAACGACTCGAAGGTGAGCGTGTAGTTGCCCACCTGGCTCGACTCACCGCGCTCCAACACGAGTTCTCGCTCAACCGTGAAGGCCTGACCGGTGAAGCCGACGAACAGCAGGATAATCGACAGATGCACGAGATAACCGCCGTAACGGCGTCGATTTTTCGACAGCAGCCGATACAGAGCCAGTAGTGTGCCCTCTCCCATCGTGCGACGACGGGCACCGATCCCCCGGTAGAATTCCAGTCCCACGGAGCCCACGACAAAACCACACAGGGACAGCGACATGATCGCATACAGATCCCTGATACCGATCACCAGAAAACAACCGGCACAGATGAGAGCCACGACGGTAGGTGCCGTGAAGTTGCGGCGCAGGCCTTCACCTGAGGTTCGACGCCAGGCGAACAGCGGCCCGGCACCAGTCAGGAACAACAACACCAGACCCATCGGTATGCTCACCTGATTGAAGAAGGGCGCACCCACGGTGATCTTGTCGCCGGTGAAAGCCTCCGACAGGACCGGGAACATGGTTCCCCACAACACGGCGAAGAGCAAGGCCAGCAGAATCCAGTTGTTCAGCAGGAAGGCGCTCTCGCGAGAGGTGAAGGACTCCAGCTGGTGTTCGGCCTTCAGGTCGGGCAGACGCATGAGCAACAGCACCAGCGACCCGACAATGATGATCAGCAGGAAGACGACGAAGAAGGGCCCCACATTCGACTGGGCAAAGGCGTGCACGGAAGAAACCACACCCGACCGTGTGAGGAACGTGCCGAAGACCGTCATGCCATAGGTGAAGAACAGGAGGACCATGTTCCAAACCTTCAACATGCCCTTGCGCTCCTGGATCATGACCGAGTGCAGCAACGCTGTGGCTGCCAGCCAGGGCATCAGAGATGCATTCTCCACGGGGTCCCAGCCCCAGTAGCCACCCCAGCCCAATTCCACGTAAGCCCACTTGCCGCCCAACAGCAGTCCGGCGCCCAGGAACGTCCAGGGAACCAGCAACCAGCGACGCATGGCACGCAGCCACGTATTGTCGAGCAGGCGCGAGGCCAGGGCAGCGATGCCGAAGGCGAAGGGCACGGCCATACCCACCATTCCTGCATACAGAAGGGGCGGGTGAATGGCCATGTAGGGATGTTGGAGGATCGGGTTCAGCCCCCTTCCGTCTGCGGGGGTGAATGGCAGACGTTTGAAGGGATCGGCCTCAAAGAGGTTCAGCAGGGCGAAGAAGAAGCAGCTGGCGGCCAGCACGGCCACCACGTACGGCATCAGCTCCCGGTAGCGATGTCGATTGAAGACGATCGCCGCCCCCGTGTAGATCGCCAGCACCCATCCCCAGAACAGGATGGATCCACTTTGTCCGCCCCACAACGAAGCCAGCACATATTGGAGCGGCATGGCCAGGTTCGTGTTCTCGGCAACATACTGAACCTGGAAATCTTTGGTGAAGATGGCATACCAAAGACCCATCGCAGCAATCGAATAGAAGGCGCATACAGCCAGGGCCGCATTCTCGCCGGAGCGGATCAGGCCTTCATGGTGCCGGTGGGCGCCCAGCAATGAAGCGACAGTGGCATAACCGGCCGCTGCCAGTGCCAGACACAGTGCGAAGTAGCCAACGTCGACCATGGCAGTCAGATCCGCAGGTTAAGATTCTAGTGAACGAAGCCGATTCTGTCGGCTGGTTTTCGAGCCGGATGAACCGCTCAACTACCTGTCGTGGCAGTCTCTGCTGATTCGTCGAGGGCATCGACGTGCTCGTCGTAGTTCTGGCCCTCGTATTTGGACGGACACTTGGCGAATACGATCTCCGCGTCGAAACGGCCATCGTCGGCGCTGAAGCGCCCCTCGATCACGACCTGGGCGCGGTCCTGGAAGGTATCAGGAAGCACGGAATTGCCCGTGTAGCGTACGGCGATCTGGCTCTGGCCGTCCGTGATCTGGAATTCAGGGCGGTGGCGATACTCGTCCCACTCAATCGTACCGGGCACGACAGTACAGCCACCCAGTTGGATGCGGCGATCGGCGACCTCTTCGCTCTCAACCAGCAGGACGTCGAGTGTCATATGTCGAGACGAGGACTGCCGTACTCCCATCACCAACAGGACGGCGATGCCCACGGCGACGATGATGGAACCGATCGTGAATTGACGTCTCATAACATCCTGTTGCGTGTGTCGATGATCACCAACCACCCGATGCATGGATCCCATCGGGCTCGATTACGCATTTAACGTGCTGTTTCATCAACAGGGGCGCAAATGAATACGGTCGTCTTCCCGGCAATCCGGGTGCAGACCAGCTCCATACGCTCGGTTTCTGCCCCGAATCGCCCGAGTTGTCGCCGCAAGGTTTCTGGCTCGATCGGGAAGTGACGGCGGCGGATCCCCCCGGGTTGCCAGCCATTGCGGCGCATGAGTCGTTGCAGATTCTTCAGCTGAAATGGGACCTGCTCCACCACCTTCAGCGCGCGCGCCCAGGGTGTGGGCTGCAATTGCTGGGTGCTGAGATAGGCGACGTCGGCGGCGATCAACCAGGCGTCGAGTTCCCGAGCCAGTTCACCAACCAGATGGGAGCGCACGATGGCCGGATCCGGGTCGTATAGATAGGCACCAGCCAGCTCCACCTGCGGACGCAGGATCTGGTCGTTGGCGGAGGCCATCGTGTGTGTGACCTGCTCGAGGATCAGACTGGCCCGGCGGCGGCAGCCACTGTGGGCACCGAACCAGAACACCGCCTCCCGGCACTGTCCTTGCCAGGAGACATACTCGACTTCTTCACGTGAGGGAACTTCGGCAGGGTCCAGGGCGGGTGACACTTTGACGGCGATGTGATCGAAGTGTCGTCGCCAGATGTCGATGCACCCAAGATCCGGCTCGTAGTCCTTGCCACTACGTGCCCGTCGCCCGCCCTGTCGCCGGGCGGGGTCAGCGATGGCTGCTGTGCCGGCGCGCACGGGCGCCGCCGCGGCGTCGCCGCAAATCAGCTGCACATTCCCCTGCTGTGAGGCGGTGTTGGCCTGCGCCATCAGCAACCGAGCCGCATCGACATCCACCCCGATGCAGAGGCCTCGCTCAGCCAGGGCCATCAGGTCGCCTCCGATCCCACAGCACAGATCCACAACCGGTTCGTCGCCAAATCGAGTCGCACGATGCCGGGCCACGGCGAGACTTGAGGCCATCTGCAGACCGTCATCATCGAAGTACAGCGTCTGCGCCCGATCGCCGAACTTGCTGGTGCCTCGATCGCGCTGGTCCCACAGATACAGGGCGCCGCGCAGAAGGCTGGCATCGATCTGCCGGTTGCGCTGTTGGATTTGCAACGACGTTTGACCGGCAAGCCGCTGCGTGGCCACCCAATCCAGCGCCGCCTGTCCCTCGGGCTTGAGCAGGATGGTGAGCAGAGGCGTCGTGAGCGGGTGGGGCACGGCGGCGGATGTCAGAGGATGAGTTGTTTCGGAAAAGAGGTCAGATTGCGGTAGCCGTCGGTTTCCACCACGACCAGATCCTCGATCCGGATGCCGCCCAGCCCAGCGTAATAGAGGCCCGGTTCTACGGTAACGGTCTGGTTGGGCGCCAGGATGTCGGCTCGCCGTCCCAGCGATGGTGCTTCGTGAATCTCCAGGCCCACACCGTGACCGGTCCCGTGGAAATATCCCTGCATCCGGGAATCGATCTCACCGGTTGGGTACCCTGCCTCGTCGAACAATTGCTGTACTGCCCGGTGGATGGCGCCACCATCGGCACCGGCGCGTATGGATGCCAGCGCTTGCTGCTGGGCCGCCAGGACCGTGTCGTAGAGCCGCTGCACCTCATCGTGGACTTTCCCCCGAACGAAGGTGCGCGTGATGTCGCCGAAGTAGCCACTGCCGTCGGCGCGTGGGAAGATGTCGATGATGATGGGTGCGTCTGCGGGCAGCGGGCCGTGTCCGACCTGATGGGGGTCGATCGCCTGCTGGCCGCCGGCAACAATCGTGTGATGGCCGGTGCAATCGTGATCCAGCAGAGTATGGTGGATGAGACGTCGCACACGTTCTGAGGTCAGTGGTTCACCATCCAGCCACAGTTGATCTGCATCGATCCGGGCCTGTGTGAGCGCATCGACGGCTGCTTGCATGGAGGCTTCTGCTGCGGCCTGGGTCGAGGCGACGGCGTCGATCTGTGACGCGGTCTTGATCGCGCGCTCGGTAAACAGCGGTGTGCCGGCGGTGGTCAGCTGGAATCCTGCGGCCACCAGTTTGTTGGCAATGCCCAGCGGGAATTCGGCCGGCACCAGCAGATGCTTGTATCCCAGTTCGCTCAAGGCATTGTGCAGGGCATCGCCAGACTCACCCGTGGCGGGCTCGAAACCAGAGTAGGCCAGCACCTCGCAGCACGACTGATCACGGGCTCGATCCAGTTCCAGATCTTTCATCAGAACAATCGACCGTTTGCCATCACACAGATAGTGGAATGGATCCGGCGCCATCAGGTCCGTCGCCCAATACAGATCCGCATTGTGTTCGCTGGCATCGCACAGCAGGAGAGCATCAGCGCCCTGCAGATCGATGGTCGGGATACGAGACTCACTCACGCGATCCTCCAATTCTCAGGGCCCTTACATCGATCCCCCGATCCTGACTCCATAGCCAGAACAGGGCTGATTCCCCTCGCTTCAAATCGGCGACCGACTGCACCAATTCATCCAGGGACACAATCTGCGTCTGGTCCACTTCCGTGATGATGTCATCCACACTCAGGCCCTTGGCTGCCGCCGCGCCACCGGCATCGATCTCGATGATGACGACGGCCTCGCGTTCGTCATCCAGTCCCAGGTCGGTGGCCACTGAACGGGTCAGCCCCAGGTCCACGGCCCGTTCACCCACACGGGCGACGGTCATGCCGAGGGCCTCCAGCCGCCGCTGACCTTGGGCCAGGAGCTGATCCTCTTCGCGCTCGCCCAGGGTCACCAACAACTGTGTCATCCCACTGGTGCGCAGCAGGGCCAGTTCCATCACATCGCCGGGATCGCGACCATAGATGAGGGTCTGCACCTGATTGGGGTCATTGACCGATTCACCATCCACGGACAGCAGGATGTCATCGGCCTGAAGCCCGCCCAGGTCGGCGGCTGTTCCTTCCTGTACACCAGTGATCAACACCCCGCGAGGTGGATCCAGTTCAAGACCCAGATCGCGTACGGTGGCATCGTCGACAGACTGCATCGAGATCCCCAGATATCCACGTACAATGCGCCCGTGTGTGAGCAGGTCATCGACTGCTTCATGGACCAGGTTGATGGGGACGGCCAGGCCGTAGCCGATGTAGTAACCGGTGCGTGTCGAGATCGCCGTGTTGATGCCGATGACGCGGCCCTGCAGATCCAGCAGGGGCCCACCCGAATTGCCGGGGTTGATGACGGCATTGGTCTGGATGAAACTCTCGATGCCGTACCTGCCGCTGATCACATTGGCTTGTCGACCCAGCGCGCTGACGATTCCGTGGGTCAGTGTTGTCCCCATGCCGAGGGGATAACCGATGGCCAGAACCCAGTCGCCGATTCGTAATTGGCTGGAATCGCCTAACTGGGCCACGGGCAGCCCCGTGGCGTCCACTTTCAACAGGGCGATATCGATGAGGGAGTCGATGCCGACGATCTGTGCCTGCAGACGACGCCGATCCTGGAGCACGACCTCGATGGAATCGGCGCCGCGCACGACGTGGTGATTGGACAGGATATAGCCATCGTGGCTGATGATGACGCCCGATCCCATACCCAGGGGATGCTCTTCACCGCCAGGTGGCTCAACGGGCGGGTGAGAACGAGGCAGACGACGTTCCCACTGCTCTGGCTCCCATTCGCCCGTGGTCTGGATCAGCACGACGGCCGGTGCCACCTGCTCGTGTACGGCGCGGAAGGCATCGCTGAGCGCCTGCAGTTGTGCGACCGCTACCTCTGGTGCCTGTTGGGCAAGCAGCCCTCGGGTCGTGACCAGCACGAGCAGAGGCAGGATGCATCTGAGCCAGCGAAGTTTGCTCATTTCAGACCGTATTCATCCAGTTTGCGATACAAGGTTCGCACACCGATGCCGAGCAACTCGGCGGCCTTGCGTCGATTGTCTCCCACCTGCGCCAGGGCGCGCTCGATGGCCTCGCGTTCCATCTGCTTCAGCGATGACACGCCATCCGCGTCGGAGAGTGGATCGGGCGCAATGATGCCGCCTGCATCGATGGGTCGCGTCGTGATGGGATCCTCGGTTGGTACATGATACACCGGACGGGGTGGCAGGACGGCATCCGGATCACGGGCCTGCCCTCTTTCGACGACCTGCCGCAGTTCGGCCACTTCTCGCTTGAGATCCAGCAGGGCGAAATAGATGAGCTCGCGCTCGGATTGATCCGGTGTCTTGCTCGTCACCACCGGCAGATGCCGAATGGTCTGTGGGTCTCCCTCAAGGTGCGGCAGCAGATCCTGCGGTTGCACCTGGCCGCGGGGCCCCAGGAACACCAGTCGCTCTACCAGATTGCGCAGCTCACGCACATTGCCTGGCCAATCGTAGTTGCTCAACAGGTCCATGCCGGCGGTGGAGATGCCGGCCAAGTGTGCCGAAGGGCGCTCTTGCACGATCTGCTTGATATAGTGATCCAGCAACATCTGGATGTCGTCACGCCGCTCGCGCAGTGGCGGCAAGTGCAACTGGACGACTTTCAGGCGATAGAAGAGATCCCGACGGAAGTCGCCCTGGGCCACCGCGTCGAGCAGATCCCGGTTGCTGGCTGCCAACACGCGCACATCGACGTTGATCTGAGTGTCGCCACCGACACGTGTCACTTTGCGCTCTTCCAATACGCGCAGAAGGCGCACCTGCGCCGACAGGGCCATCTCGCCGATCTCGTCGAGGAATACGGTGCCACCATCGGCTTGTTCGAAGATGCCGCGGAATTGGGCGCGCGCATCCGTGAAAGCGCCGCGTTCGTGCCCGAATAGCTCGTTTTCCAGCAGGTTCTCCGGGATGGCCGCACAATTCACGGCCTTGAAGCTGCCTTCGGCGCGATCGGAATAGTGATGGAGGGCCTGAGCGACAACATCCTTGCCGCTGCCACTCTCACCAGTGATCAACACGGTGACCGGGGTGGGCGCCACGAGCAGAATCTGTTCGCGCAGTTCCTGGATTGCATCGGAGCGACCCACCAGTCGCTCATGGAGGAAGCGACTGCGCTCGATCAGATCGGTCGCAGTCTGCGACAGGAGTTGTGCGTCAAAGGGGCCGGTCAGAACCCGTTCGAGGGGGCTGCCACGTGAGGCCCGATCCCATGCAGCGGCGGAGTCCTCTGCCAGTACCACCACAGGGACCTCACGTCGATGAGCCAGTTGCTCGACCAGTTTCCGGATCGTTCGATCCGGTAATCCAGCGTCGACGACGACGAGCGCGGCGCCACGATCCAGCAAGGTGGGCAGTGCCTCTGCATCACGCACGTCAACGACCTCGCGCTGGCGTGTCTGCAGAGCACCAGCGACATCCGTACGCACGCGCGGATTCTGAGATACGAGGAGGAAGCGAGCGTTACGAGCCATTGATCATCACCCGCCTCTGCGATGCTCCTCGTGCAGGATCGTGATGGTGCGGCCCTCGCACGAAACGTATCCCTCGTTCTCCAGGCGTTTGAGTACGCGAGACACCGTCTCTCGAGTTGTGCCGGACATATTGGCGATCTGTTGGTGCGTTGGACGACTCTCCAACTGGATGCCTTCGTCGGTCTTGGTTCCCTGTTCATCGGCGAGGGACAGCAAGGTCTCGGAGATCCGGCTGGTGACATCCAACAGGGCCAGTCCCTCGATCTTGCGGTCTGTCTTGCGCAGGCGTGAGGCCAACTCGGACAGCAGGCCCACAGCGATCTGCGGCACCTTGTACACCAGTTGCAGGAAATCCGATCGCCGCACCATGTAGAGGCCCGTATCTGCCGTGGCCACAACGTTGGCTGAACGTGGTTTCCCATCCAGCAACGACAGCTCGCCGAAAACGGCACCGGGACCCAGTAGCGAGAGGATGACCTCACGCCCGTCCTCACTCACGATGCTGACCTTTACCTGTCCGTCAGAGATGATGAAGAGTGCATCGCCCTCCTCTTCGGCGAGGATGATCACCTGGTCTTTGTCGAAACTGCGGGTGATCGTCACCAGGGCGATCGCTTCCAGTTGCTCATCATCGAGTGCTTCGAACAGTGGAACCTGTCGCAACAGGGAGATATCCATGGGCCCTGCCCTCGTTTCTCTCGGGTTGGTCGGTTCTAGCGACTCAAGGCGTCGAGTCGCTCTTGGGCGTGTTGTCCAAAGGCGCTGCTGGCCCCTGCCGTGCGGATGATCTTCTCGTAGACGCTGCGTGCTGTTTCCGGTTGCCCCAGTTCTTCATAACAACGCGCCCGCTCAAAGTCGGCTGAGATGATCCAGTTCGTCGACGCGTCGGCGCCGTGATAGCTGACTTCATAGAACGCCTTGATGGCGGGGCCATAGTCGCCTCGCTTCTGATACGACTTGCCAATGTGGAATCGTGCCTCGGCAGCATCATCCCCTTCGGCCCATTCCAACACCTTGGTCAGATAGTCGATGGCCTCAGGGTAACGCCCCGTCTCTTCGTAGATGATGCCAATGGCCAATTCGGCACTGCGGCGCTGCGGATGATCGGGGAACTCAACCAGCAATCGGCGGGAGACGCGTAACTGGTCGTCATGCTCGGTCAGTTTCTGATAACACTGAATCAACTTCCAGATCGCTGTCTGGCGCTGGGCCGGCGTCGCCTGCGACCCTTCCAGTACGTCACGATAGGCGCCGGAGGCGGGCCGGAAGCTGCCTAGAGCGGCATGGAAGTCGCCGAGTCGTAGTCGCACATTGGGTGCAAAGGGACTCGCCCCGTGGTCTCGCAGGAAATCGCCCTGCAGCTTCACCGCGATCGTCGCCCCATCCTCACTGGGGTCACGGCGCATCTGCTCCCAGCGACTCGTGGCTGCATAGTAGGCGACTGCCGCCGAGGGATTGGAGACCGCGCGGGCCAACTCAACCGGTACGGCAGATCCCAGGGCACTGACATCATAACCGGTACTGTCCGTATCCTGGGCCAACTCGGTGAACAAGTCGAAGGCTTTGTCGTACTCCCGGTTGGCCAGACGTCGCTGAGCCGCCGACAACTCAAAGAGAAATGTCCACGGCGGCAGATCCTTTCCGAACCGTTTGCCAAATGTGTTGCGCGCTTTCTTGGCCGCCGCATCATCTGCCTGCTCGTACAGGGCCAGGACCCAGCGTCCGAGCAAAGCGGCATCGGCTTCATCGCTGTCGATGAGTTTACCAAAGGCCGTCGCGGCCGCCGCATAGTCACCGGTGGCGAACCGCAGGTCTGCTGCCAGACGCGCAGCGCGCGGACCCACGGCCGCGGTCCGGCGTACCTGAGAATAGGCATCGATAGCCTGTTGGGTGCGGTCCAGTCGGGACAGGGCATCACCCCGGGCCACATGCACAGAGTCGTCAGCCGTAATGCCTTCGGCCAGCAGGGCATCGTAGATGCTGAGGCTCTGCTCGAACTGACCGGCCTGAAAGTGCGCGCGCGCCAGCCGGCGGCGCAACGAGCCATCGATGTCACCGGCAGGGTCGGAGGCGCCCAGGCGTTCGAACAGTTCGGTTGCCCGCACGTACTCACCGATTTCCAGATAGGTGTCGGCCAGTTGCTCCTCGGCCTGCCGTCGTCCCTCGAAGGTGGGGAAGGCCAGCAACAGCTCGCCGAAGCGAGATGCCGCATCACGGGATCGCCCGGCCTGACGCAGGGCTTCACCCAACACGGCCAGGATCTGCGGCTGCAACGAGGAACCGGGCACGTCGTGGAGAAGGGCGGTCAGAGAATCGATGGCCATCGCGGCCTGGCCACCGTCGAGGGCGGCAACAGCCAGACCAAAACGGGCTCGTGCGGCCAGCGGGTGATCGCCATTGTCTTTGAGCAGCGACTGGTAGGCCTCAATGGCTGCTGCCCGGCGTGTGGTGTCGGATGCAGCGCTGTGGCGACGTGCGTCACCCAGACCCAAGAGCGCCCGGGCTCTCGACTCGGTCGACTCGGGGCCGTCGGCAAGAGAGGATACGATGGCTGTGTAGCCGTCCTCCTCGACGCGGTATCTGGCTGAATCGCTGGTGGCTAGTGCGGCGGCGCGCTCGACCTGCCGCAGTTGCGCCAACCGGGCCCAGCGGGTCGGTAACTCGGCGTGGGCCAGGATCCGATCCTCCTGGCGAGCCAGATCACGCAGAGAGTCGGCCTGGGCCGACTCACCTTCCAACTGGCGCTGTCGTGCCAGGCGATAGAGACAGTCGGCCAGATAGAACTGTGATTCCTGCGCCGTTGGATCCCCGGGATAGGCGGAGACGTAGGCCTCCCATGCCCGCACTGCATTGGAGAAATCCTGGTGATGACGAAGGGCGACGGCCAGTTCGAAGCGAACCTGGCGTCGCGGACTGCCCGACAGATCGTCGATCACCGCCTGCTGCCGGGCCCGGGCCAGCCCCTC
>JABHDC010000278.1 GCA_018673255.1 Gemmatimonadota bacterium | reverse complement strand
TTGCCCTACAACCGAAACGAACTCGACAAGGTTCCTGACGATGAAGCCGGCCGGCGTGAATACCTGGCCAACTGGCGACTGTCTCAGATGGTCGAGGTCGCCCAACGACATCGCGACCGCCTCGTTGCACTCTATGGCGTGGAGAAGGGCAACAATACGCGCTACGCCGAGGCCTTTGAAACCTGCGAATACGGCGCTGCCCTCACGGCGGATGCGAAGGCGCGGCTGTTTCCTTTCCTGCCGTAATCAGAGACGGGCATGATGAAATCGATCGCAGTCACCACCAAGGCACCCGCACCGAGTTGGGCCATCAAGCAGCGACAACTGCTTGACCAGATGGGCGACGCAGCTCAGGAGTTTCGCGCCAGATACGTGCATCGCGGCGGCACTCTGCGACGCCACGGCAAACTTGACGATGACTACGAAGCCTTCACCAGTTGGCCCCTGGCCTACTGCATGGGTGGCGACGAGCGCCTTCTCGACTGGAGTTTGGAGTCATGGAATGGTATCACGCGCCAGTGGACCTACCAGCACCAGGGCTCCGTCGATCGGGAGTTCGTGCGCAGCTACGACATGCTGCATCTGAGCGAGGGCTACGTGGGTCTGCAGAATTTCGCCCTCGCCGACCCATCCATTCCCGAGAATGCCGATCGTGCCCTGCGTTTCGCCCGCTTCTACACGGGCGACGACCCTGGGGTCGACAACTACGACAAACAGCATCGACTGATCCGTTCACCCATCACTGGCAGTGATGGGCCCGCCTTCTCTTCCGGGGCGACCTATGTGCTCAACTATGGCCACGCGTCCCTGCATCCCGTCCTCGATCTGGAACCAGGTTGGGACCAGGATGAGACACGGCTCGCTGAGGTGCAGCGTCTCTATGACGAGGTCGTGATTCAGGGCGACGTACCGATCAACATGGCGATCTGCGGACTCGTCACGCACGCTCACATCCTGACCGGCGACGCACGCTGCCGCGAGTGGGTCCTGGAATACGTCGACGCATGGATCGAACGCACCCGACTCAATGGCGGCATCATCCCCGACAATGTGGGACGCTCGGGTCGGATCGGTGAGACCCGTGAAGGGCAATGGTGGGGAGGCTTCTTCGGCTGGAGTGGGCGCTATTCCGTATGGATGATGTTTCACGCCCTTTCCACGGCCGTCGAGTGTTGCTGGCTGCTCACCCGGGATCCGAAGTATCTCGCCTTCTATCGATCACAGGTCGATTACCTGCTGGACCGCGCCATCGAGCGCGACGGCGATCTGCTGGTTCCCTACAAGATGGGCCCATCAGGGTGGCATGATTTCCGGCCCCTCGACCCGTACGTCGTGGGCCATCTGTGGCACCTGTCGATGGCAGAATCAGATCGAACCTGCCTCGAACGCCTCCACTCGGGCGCTGCCCACGGCCCCCACGCCTATGCCTACGCAGATTCTCCTCACGCCCCGGAACCCGGGGCCGAAGAATGGCGCCCCGATGGTCCGGCCGAGTGGAATCGCGTGTGGGACGACCTGTCGGGGAACAAGCTGGTTGAGAATGAACCAGCTCATCTGCGCTGGCTGGCGGGAGACAATCCGGACTGGCCTGACCGTATTCTGGATATGACGGCCATCCAGATCCAGCGCGCCGTTGAACGTCTGCAGGGAGACTACGAGCACGAATGGGCCAGTCAGACCGTCACCGCTCAGAACCCGGTGATGGCCGCCGGACTGGGGCAGATGGTGATGGGTGCGCCCTTCCAGGGCTTCAATGGCGGGTTGCTCGTGGCGCGCCTGCGCTATTTCGACGCCCAGCACCGTCGCCCGGGCATGCCCAGAGGTGTCGCAGCGCTGATTGAGAAATTGGCCGCCGATCAGACCATCGTGCAGCTGGTGAACACGAATCCCTCGCAGGAGGCCCGGGTGCTGGTGCAGGCTGGCGCGTACGGCGAGCACCGATTCATCACCGCCTCCTGGCAGGATGCGGATGGTCTGAAGACGCAGGACGTCGCCGGCCGTTGCCTGGAGGTCGTGCTGGCGCCCGGTGCTGTGACAAGGCTGGATCTCAAGATGGATTGTTATGTCAACGATCCGACCTACGCCATGCCCTGGGAAGAGAACGACGACACCTGAGACCCTCGGCACGGACCGCCGACCTCACTGACCACGCCCTCTCCACAGGCTGAGAACTTCTTCTTCAGTCAATTTCCGGACACAGCACCGCGATCTGCATGCCGGCTTGGGTCCTGCGTGCAGCAGTGCCCAAGCCGGTGCAGCAGCGGATGGGACAGGCGCTCTGGGAATTCTTCAGTTGGGCATCATCGGGCAGGCGCCCGTCGCACACTGCGCCGGCCCACAGCCAAAATCATCACACGGGCTGTCGCCTGAAGCTGAGCCGTGTGCGGCGAAGACGGAGAGCATGCGCTCCAACTTCTTCGCGCCGCAGGACTCACAGGTCGTCGTCTGCGTCGATGGCCCTTCAATCACTTCGAATTCGTGGCTGCACTTGGTGCAGTGGTATTCCCGGATCGGCATCGGTCTGCTATTCCTGTCCTCGAACGTTGATCGTCTCGGGCTTAGTCCCTTTGGCGGACAATATACCTCACTTCAGACCCGCGATGAAAGCTGCCATATTGCGGACGGCAGCATCATCCATCAAGGTCATCGCCATCGGGCGCATCTGCATGCCGTAGGTGTCTTCCGGCTTGGTGCCGCGGTACCCCTCGCGGAAATTCACCAGTTGTTGCACCACATACCAGTCATGCTGCCCGATGAGACGCGGCGCATTGAAGGTCACATTCCCCTCGCCACGGGGGCCGTGGCATGGCGCACAGAGCGCGAAACCCGCTTCAGCGGCAGATGCATCTCCCTCAACCGTCGGCTTGGGCGCCGGGGGCTGAAGAGAATTCACGTATGCAGCGACGTCAGCAATCACCTGATCCGTCGGCAGGGTCATCGACATGGGGCGCATCTGCGCGCCATAGGTGTCCTTCGGATGGGTGCCACGGACGCCTGACTTGAACATCTTCAGCTGTCTCTCGACATACCACGTCTCCTGGCCACCGATCGTCGGTGAGTGAATCGCTGGATTGCCTTCGCCATTCTCTCCGTGACAGGCAAGGCAGATCGCGTAGAATGGCTTGCCATTGGCGGCATTTCCTGCCGCTTCGACCGCGGTCACACCTAGTCCCCATCCCAGCAGGATGATCGCGATGATTGCTTTTTTCATGCTTTTCTCCATTACCCATGGCCCTCGGGGCCGTTCTCATCCTATATTTCCCTTGACAATAAAAGGATAAAGAGATCCTTTTATCAAAAGATAATATAGTGCTTGTGCTCACTTTTGGCCTGAAACGGAGAGACCGATGACAGACGAGAGCGAAGAAATCCCCCTGGGACAGCGACTCTACGAGCGACCCATCCTGCTGCTAGTTGCAGGTCTGGTCGCGATGTTCGGCTTCTACACAATCTGGGGCATGATCGAAATCACCAGTCTGCCCCAGGCGACTCTTCCCTAGGAAAGGGGGTATCTGATGGCCGTAGGACGTATGCAGTCGGGGATTCTCTCTCCCCCAGGTGTCTGGTGGACACCTGCAAACAAGCAGGAGAAGCTCTGGGTCACCATCGCCTTTGTCTGGTGTATGATCCTGTTCGCGATGATGCCCTTCTGGCATCTCAAGGGTGGACAGAATCCCACCGGTATCCGCGCCAAGGTCACACCCGAGGCCTTCACCGAACGGGTCAATCAGTTCGTCGCCGACTACAAGGTGGGTGAAGAGATGGGTATTCCCGTCGTCGCGCCGCCCCCTGGCAGTGATGTCTACCTGGTGGGTCGCATGTGGCAGTGGTATCCGGTGGTGAAACTGCAGGAGGGCGCCAACTATACTCTGCACCTGTCGTCGGCAGACCTCAACCACGGGTTCAGTCTCTTTCCACTCAATGTCAATATCCAGGTCGTGCCCGGCTATGACTACGGTCTGCGGATCACACCGAATGAGGCTGGTGACTTCCGCATCATCTGCAATGAATTCTGCGGCATTGGCCACCACCTGATGGTGGGTAAGATCATCGTCGAGAAAGGTGGAGCCTGATCATGACCGACCTCGCACAGTCCTTGATTGACCGCTTTCGCGTCTGCACTGTCACAGGTCTCAAGGTCGATAAGACCGCTGAGAGCCTGATCAAGACAAATGCCGTCGTGGCGGTTGTCTGCCTGCTGTTTGGCGTCATCGCCGCCATCGGGCTGGTCCTGACACGTTGGGAAGCCGTGCACCTGCTGCCCGTGGGCATGTTCTATCGCTTTCTGACGGCGCATGGCCTCAACATGCTGATCTTCTTCATCATCTTCTTTGAGATGGCCGTCCTCTATTTTGCTGGACCGGTCCTGCTCAACAGCCGACTGCCGGCTCCCAAATTGGGATGGGTCGCATTCGGACTGATGGTCGTCGGCATGCTGGTGACCAATGGCACGGTCTTCACCGGCCACGCCGATGTGCTGTTCACATCTTATCCGCCTCTCAAGGCACACCCACTCTATTACATAGGCATCATCCTCTTCGCTGTGGGTGCGTTGATCGTCTCCTTCCACTTCATTGCAACGGTGATCATCGCCAAGAAAGAGGGCAGCTACGTAGGGTCGATGCCCCTGGTGACCTTCGGCGCCCTGACGGCGGCGATTATCGCCATCATCACCCTCCTGCACGGCGCCCTCATCTACATCCCTACGCTGTTATGGTCGATGGATCTGATGCCGATGGACGCACAGGTCTACCGGCTGATCTTCTGGGCCCTGGGACACAGTGCCCAGCAGATCAACGTGGCCGCCATGGTCTCTCTGTGGTATTTCCTGGCCGCCATGACCGTCGGCGGCGTGGTGGTCAACGAGAAGATCAGTCGCACGGCCTTTGTGCTCTATGTGCTGTTTATCTCTCTGGCCTCGGCTCATCATCTGCTCGTCGATCCGGGCATGGGGCCAGCGTGGAAGGTGTGGAACACCAGCTATGCCATGTATCTGGCGGTGCTGGCCAGCATGATCCACGGCTTTACCGTCCCGGCCGGTATGGAAATGGGCCAGCGACTTCGTGGTTACACCAACGGCACCTTTGAGTGGTTGCGCAAAGCGCCTTGGGGCGATCCGGGGTTCTCCGGCATGGTCCTGTCAGTGATCATCTTCGGTTTCTTCGGCGGGATCACAGGTGTCACCATCGGCACCGAACAGATCAACATCATCGCCCACAACACCATGCGGCTACCCGGGCACTTCCACGCTACCGTCGTCGGTGGCACAGCCCTCTCCTTCATGGCTGCCACATACTACGTGTTGCCACTGGTTTTCCAGAAGCGTGTTGCCTTCTGGAGTCTGGCGAAGGTGCAGCCTTACGTTTTCGCCGGGGGCATCACGTTGATGGCCATGTCGATGACCTTCATGGGGATCTTCGGTGTCCCGCGTCGCCACTGGGACACCAGTTTCTCATCAGGCGCACCCTTCGGCGTCGATTTCCATCCCGTCGTAAACTTGCTGCAGGCGGGTCTGGGCATCGGTGGTCTGATTGCAGCGACGGGTGTGCTCATCTTCATCGCGATCGCCGTCGTGACCGTGTTCTTCGGCAAGCGCATCGTCGAAGGCGATATCGAGAACAGGGTCAGTGGTCTGCCATCGGGTGTGTTGTCCATGCCCAAGCAGGTCCATGAAGGTGAAGCCATGGAGCGCGTTCACAGCAAAGGCGCGCCAGGCACAATGATCCTCGTCTTCATTTTCCTGGCCTGTTTTGTGATCTACTACTTCGCCAACTGGAAGATCCTCTCCTTCCTCTGGAAGATCGGTTAGCGACTGGCTCCAACAGGGGTGGCTTGTCGATCGGACAAGCCACCCCAGTTTTCGACTTTGCACCCACTGACAAATCTGAAATGACGCACGGACTCTTCTGATATGACCCATGACACTTCTGATGTGACGACAACAGAACCCGCACCGGTCTTGCCCGTAGCCCTGCTGTTGTGCTGGGTGGTGATCACCATGCTCCTGTGGGCGATGGCCTTCTATCAGGCGCCGGAAGCGACACCTGAGTGGCTACTGAGAGCTCAGTCCGCCTGTTTCGGTACCAGTGAGACGGGACTGCCGGATACCTATGGTTGGATGGTACTGGCCATGGGTCCTCTGTCATTCCTGGCCGGATTGCTGGTTGCCATGGGACACGAGGTCCGTCAGGGCGTGACGGCCATGCTCAGTTCCAGAGGAGGACAGGCGCTGGCCCTCGTCGCGCTCTCGAGCCTCGTCATTGAAGGGATCTGGGTCACGGGTCGGATCGATGCCGGCCTCGAAGTGGCTACAGCGACATATGCTTTCGAAGCTCCCGACGGTCTACCCCTCGACTATCCGCGTCTGAACACGAAGGCGGCGACCTTCTCGCTCACCGATCAACATGGCGCACAGATCTCACCAGAGAGCATGGGTGATCGAGCCGTCTTCCTCACCTTTGCTTTCGCCCACTGTAAGACGGTCTGTCCCGTCATTTTGACCAATGTGCTGCAGGCGGCAGCGAAGTACCCGGCTGAGAAGGTCAAAGTGCTCGTCGTCACCCTGGACCCATGGCGCGACACACCGCGCGCCCTGCCAGCCCTGGCCGAGCACTGGGGGCTGGAGGACAATGCCCATGTCCTGTCCGGTCCCGTCGATGACGTGTTGGCCACGCTGGATCAGTACAATGTCCCGCGGCAGCGAGATGAGAAGACGGGAGATGTGACACATCCGGCTCTCGTTTATCTGTTGGATGGAGAGGGCCAGATCGCCTATGCCTTCAACAATCCGAATGTGGACTGGCTGAGTGCCGCGGTGGATCGAGTGCTCAAGCCAGCCAGTCTGGCCGCCGACCACAATCGATGACCAGCGTGCAGGAGGCAGCATCTGCGCCGTCTCAAGCTGAGGGGCAGGGCGAATCAGCGCCGCGTCCTGCCCTGACGGCTGTACTCTCCCACCTGATCGTACCGCTCAACCATCTCTTCGATCGCTGCTTCCAGTCGAGATACAATCCGTTCTATCGCAGTGGGACCCTGGCGGTGGGGTTGCTGGCCCTCGTCTTCCTGACGGGTCTGTATCTGCTTTTCTTCTATGATGTGGCCGCGCCCTACCAGTCGATCCAACGACTCCAGGACCAGGTCTGGATCGGTCGTTGGATGCGGGCGCTGCATCGATATGCCACCGATGCCTGCGCCGTCGCCGTCGTCTACCACATCCTGCAAGGCCAGATTCAGGGCAAGACCTGGGGCCCTCGCACGCTGGCATGGATCAGTGGTGTCATTCTGCTCGTCGTCCTGTGGATCTCGGCGTGGACCGGTTACGTGATGGTCTGGGACACGCAGGGGCAGGTCCTGGCTCTGGCCGGAGCCAGGATGATGCAGAGTGTTCCCTTCCTGAGAGACTCCCTCGGACAGGCCTTCAACGGCAGCCTGTCGATCGAGGCCTCCTTCTTCTTCATGAATCTGTTTCTGCACATCGTGTTGCCCCTTGGCATGATCTTCGGATTGTGGGTGCATACGGCAAAACTGGCCCGTTCCGTCTGGATCCCCCTCAAGCCGATCATGTGGGTGACAGGACTTGCCCTGTTGCTCCTGTCTGTCCTCTGGCCGGCCCCCCTTCTGCCCGAGGCGGATCTGTTCACGATGCCCGGGGTGGTGGAGGTCGACTGGTTTTTCGCCTTCTGGCTACCGGTGCTCTCGGCCCTGTCGCCGCAGCATTCGTTGCTCTTCGTCTGCGGACTTCTCCTTGTGGGTCTATCCCTTCCCTGGTGGTGGAAACCGGGCAAGGACAGGCAGCCTCAGCCATCGACTTCCGACGAGTCTGCCTGCACCGGCTGCGGTCAGTGTTCAACCGATTGCCCGTACGAAGCGATCTCCATGGTGCCCCGCGACGACGGCACGTTGCCCCATTCCCGAGTCAATCCGCAGTTGTGTGTCAGTTGCGGCATCTGCTCGGCATCCTGTGACGACCTGGCCATTGGTCCACCCCACAGTGTGGGCTCGGCCCAGCAACTGGCTCTGCAGCAATTCAACAACAGTATCGAGCCCATGGTGAGCACAGATGTGATCGCCATCGTCTGCGAGCACAACCCCGGCGCTCGCAGACATCTGGAGCGCTACGTTGCCAACCACGAGGATGTGCGGATCTATCCGATGGGATGCATCGGCACCTTGCATACGCAGATTCTCGAACAGTTGCTGGCCACCTGTGGTGGGGTGTTTGTCTGGGGTTGCCCGACGCGCAACTGTCTGACCCGTGAAGGGGTCGAACTGCTGAACCTTCGAACCTTCCACAAACGCCCGCCCTCTGTCTCACGGCGTATCGACAAGAGGCGTCTCACACTGGAACCCTACTCGGCGGCCGAACGCAGGCACGTCTTTGCCCGGCTGGACTGGTTCCGGCAGGGGGTTCGCAATCTGGACGACCACACCGATGTCGTCGGACCCCAGTCATCTCGCGTATCCGGTTACATCAGGAATGCTCTGGCCTCGGGGGTATTGTTGTTGTTGATCGGTGCTCTCAGCCGGATGCCGATGGGTGAGGCCCCCACCCAGGGCGTGCTGCGTATTGGCGCTCAGATTCCGGGTCTGGAGATCGAGGAGTGTCGCGAACTGGACCCCGAGGAACTGGCCGCCCTGCCGCTACACATGCGTCGACCCACCGAGTGCGCCAAGATCGCACCGACCTATGTGCTCACGGTAAGTGTGGATGGATCCTCGGTCCTGCAACGGACCATCGATCACACCGGCGTGCACAGTGACCGTCCCCTCTTCCTGGAAGAGGACATCGACCTGGTGCCGGGATCTCACCATGTGGACGTCGACCTGAGACCGCAGGATGCCAGCCTGGAGAAAGCACCCAGGCTGCAGCTGAAAACGACTGTCGACGTCGAACGCAGCAAGATCTACCTCGTGGGATACAACCCCCAGAACAAGTCGCTTCAGCTCAGGAGATAACGCGAACCATGCGACGCTCAGCAGCGCCTGCCGGCTCGTCCAGTTGAGGTCGGACTGCCCGGCGAGGTAAGCCCCCAACTCATCAATTCCAACTCTCTTGTCGCCTGACCTGTACCCCTGCCACCCGGGGGTCGAAAGGGAACCAAAATGAAACCCTCTGGCTCGAACCGCACTCCCGTGTGGATGATCGCCGTCGCCCTCGGATTGACCTGCGTGGCCACGGCGACTGCACAACAGATAGAAAGCGTGATCAAGGGACGCGAAGTGGCGATCACGACCTATGCACCGGAAGTGCCGCCACCGATCGACCGTCCCCACAACGCGATCGTCGTCGTCGAACTGGAGACGGTCGAGGTCAATGGGCGCCTGGCAGACGGCGTGGAATACACCTTCTGGACCTTTGGCGGCCGTGTCCCGGGCAAGATGATCAGAGTCCGCGAAGGGGATCTGGTCGAATTCCACCTGAGCAATCACCCCAGCAGCAAGATGCCCCACAATATCGATCTGCACGCGGTGACGGGACCTGGCGGTGGGGCGGCCTCTTCCTTCACGACGCCAGGCCACACGTCCGTGTTCTCCTTCCAGGCCATCAATCCAGGCCTGTTCGTCTACCATTGCGCCACGGCCCCGGTGGGTATGCATATCGCCAATGGCATGTATGGTCTGATCCTGGTGGAGCCCAAGGAGGGCATGCCCCAGGTGGATCGCGAATACTACCTGATGCAGAGTGAGTTCTATACGGTCGGCCCCTTCGGCGCCTCAGGACATCAGGCATTCGACATGACCAAGGCTCTGCGTGAAGAGCCCGATTACGTGGTGTTCAATGGCTCTGTGGGTGCCCTGGCGGGCGACAATGCCCTGCAGGCCACTGTGGGCGAGACAGTCCGCCTCTACGTCGGCAATGGCGGACCGAATCTTCTGTCTTCGTTCCACGTGATCGGTGAGATCTTCGACAGGGTATATCCCGAAGGCGGCTTCGCGATCAACGAAAATGTGCAGACCACCCTGATCCCCTCCGGTGGCGCCACGATGGTCGAGTTCCGCATGCAGGTGCCGGGCTCATACTACATTGTCGATCACTCCATCTTCCGTGCCTTTAACAAGGGTGCCCTGGGTGTGCTGACCGCCACTGGCGACGAAAACAAAACTGTCTACTCCGGCAAAGTGATGGAAGAGATCTACCAGCCAGAAGGCGGCGCAGCACAATCGACCGCGCCAGCTGCAGTGGCAGCGCCGGCACAGGCCAACAGCAAGGCGGAACGGATCGAGTTCGGTCAGCGCACCTACAATCAGGTCTGTCTCGCCTGCCACCAGCCCACGGGCCTGGGAATCCCGGGCGCCTTCCCGCCGCTGGCTGGGTCAGACTACCTGAATGCTGACAAGCTGCGCGCCATCAGTGTGGTCCTCAACGGTCTGACGGGCCCGGTGACGGTCAATGGCCAGGACTTCAACAGCCAGATGCCGCTGCTGAATCTGTCCGATGAAGACGTCGCCAATGTGCTGACCTTCGTCTACAATTCGTGGGAGAATGCAGGCCACGTTGTCACACCAGAAGAAGTGGCCAGTCAGCGGAACAAGGACTGAGTCGATAACTTGAACGTCCGGGAGTGATAGATGCCGACCCTGTTGGTCATCGTATTGACCGTTGCAGCATGCATGTCGGCGGTTCGATCTGAGTCGCCAACACAGGAGGTGTCTGGACCCGGGTTTGGGTCTGGTTCTGGGTCTGTGCCTGCGGGGATGTCATCCATCCCTGTGGGCGTATACCGACCGCTGTATCGTCCGAGCGAGTTGAACCCGCAGGATCGGCCCGGTGCCGATTCGGCGGGTTCGTCGTCGGGCGAAGTGGCAGTCGCAGCATTCTATCTGGACGAATACCCGGTGACGAACGAGGACTACCTGGACTTCCTCCAGAATCACCCCAGATGGCGTCGTTCGCAGATCCCACAACTCTTCGCTGATGCCCAGTATCTGTCCGCCTGGGAGGCTGACCTCAAACCCGGCGTGCGGGCCCCGGCTCAATCACCTGTCGTGCATGTGTCCTGGTTCGCGGCCAAAGCCTTCTGTCGATCCAAAGGCAGGAAGTTGCCGACGACGGCGCAATGGGAGATGGCCGCATCTGCATCCGAAGAGCATGCAGATGGTCATCTCGACCCGGCATTCACTCAAAGAATCCTGGAGTGGTATGGCCATCCGGCGCCAGCGGTGCCACCACCGGTGGGATCAGTCTATCGTAATCTCTGGGGTGTCCATGATCTGCACGGACTGGTGTGGGAATGGACCCTCGACTTCAATACGGCACTCGTTTCCGGGGAGTCTCGCGGCGATACGAGCTTGGAGCGCAACCTCTTCTGTGGGTCGGGATCGGTCGGGGCCGCCAATGTTGGAGACTATGCCGCCTTCATGCGCTACGCATTTCGTGCCAGCCTGCGGGGCAACTACACCGTAGCGACTCTGGGCTTCCGCTGTGCTCGACCCACATCACCACACTGACATGAGGTAGTCATGCAGAATCCATTGAAGCTCCTGCTGGCCTTGCTCTGCCTGCCGGCAATCGGCTTCGCGCAGCACGAGCATCAAGGACACTCGATGATGGGAACACCGCCGGCCCACAGACCCGATTCGCTCGCCAGCATGTCGATCTATCAACTGGGTTCGACCTGGCGCAACGACAGCGATCAGACAGTGACGATCGACACACTGATCGGACGTCCCATCGTCCTGGCCATGATCTACACCAGTTGCACCTATGTCTGCCCGGTGATTGTCGAAGACATGAGGCGAATTGAGGGTGAGCTGAGCGAGTCGGAGCGGGAGGGTGTCACCTTTGCCCTGTTCTCCTTCGATCCCGAGCGCGACGCACCCGGCGCCTTGGCAGCCTACCGCAAACAGCGGTCCCTTGGCGATCGAGGCTGGCAGCTATTCACCGGTGCCACAGACGACATCCTCGAACTGGCGGCGGTGCTGGGCGTGAAATACAAGAAGGATGGTCATGGCGGATATTCACACTCCAACATCATCACCGTGTTGGATGCTGAGGGTGTTGTCAAACATCAGCAGGTCGGTGTTCGTCAGCACCCGGCCGTCAGCGTGGCTGCCCTCCGAATGCTGGCAGACCCGCCGCCGGCACACCAGACTCCGGCAGCACACTGACCCATTCCGACGACGCAGCTTGAGCAGGCTACCACGCTCAAGCGACGCGATTCGCCTCGATCCACTCCCAGTCAAAATCCCAGCCCAGTCCAGGTGCATCTGAGATGGTGACATTCCCCTCATCATCGAGGGGATCGGCAATCGAGCGCAGATGGGGCGCCGGTTCATCGTAGTCGACGAAGGGGTGCAGCAGACCCCGCTCGTAGTATTCACCCGGAATCCGCATGGCACACAGGGCCGCCAGGTTGCCTGGCCCGCCGCCGTGGATCTCGCAACGCACACCGTGCGCCTCGCACAGGTGGATCGTCTTCATCAGCGGCGTCAGACCACCCACATCCCCCACCCCGGCGCGGGAGATGTCCGCCGCGTTCTGTACGATCCACTCGGCCCGAGTGAAGTGCTTACCCTCCATGGTCTCGGGTCCCACGACGGGGATCGTCAGTTCCTGGGTCAACCACTTGTAGGATGACATGGACTGCTCATCCATGGGCTCCTCGATCCAGTAATAATCCAGCTTCTCCAGTTCACGACCGATCCAGCAGGCATCCTGACGATCGTAGAAGTGGAATGGGTCGAGCATGAGCTTCATGTCGGATCCCACCGCTTCGCGCACGGCGGCACAGGCGGCGACATCCATCTTCGGATCCGGTGCCCAATGAATCGGCGGCTGCCACGTGTGAAGTTTGAAGGCCGTGTAACCACGATCCTGGCATGTTTTGGCGAAGATGCCGAATTCCTCCGGCGTCGACAGACCACCGGCGAGATCGTCGCCGCACATGGTCGACGCGTAGGCCGGCACTTTCGAGCGTGTCGCGCCCAGCAGCTTGTAGACGGGCAGATTCGTCGCCTTACCTGCCAGATCCCACAACGCCAGATCAACGGCGCAGATCAACCGATCTGACAGCGTGCCCTTGTGCAGTCGCTGGCGCTCGTTGAGCAGGTGCCAGATCTCTTCACGGAAGAAGGGGTCCCTGCCGATGATCAGGGGTCTGACGATGGCGTTCAACAGATCGGCGTTGCCACCGACGGTGATCCCTTCGATACCCTCGTCCGTGTGGATCTTCATGATCGACGACGTTGTTTCATACGGTTCTGGTGCCGGGTGACCATGGCCGTCGGCATCAGAGATCGTTCGCCCCGTCGTCTTGAATCGTTCGACTGTGATGTCCGTGATCTTCATCGTGATCTGTTCCTATGCGTCCCGGTTTCTTCAAGCGTCTCGCCGCAGGACCTCTTCGACGATCGACACATTCTCTTCAACCATGTCATCTTTGTCGCCCCGGTGCATGCCCACATTCACCACATCGGTTGGTTTGATGTGATCGAAGGCGTATTCGAAAGCCATACGCGCATCGATGCGGCCCGCGCCCATGATCTTGTAGGCGATGACGGGCTTCTGAATCTGACGGATACACTGTGTCGCCGGCCCCACATCTTTCAGCTGGAACTTGTGCCCACGGCCATCATGCAGAGAGCCGCAATTGAAGAAGGGTACGGCGTGAAAATCGACGAGATCCAAACTATCCACCCATAGATGAACTTCCGGTGCATGCGCGGCGACACCGACGATAGTTCCGGCCGCTCTTGCATGCTCCACCCAGCCTCGCAGTGTCTCAGGATCCTTGTCGAGATAGAGCTGATCGATGCGGGCGCCGTGGAAGTAGAGCGCCTTGCACCCCATCTCAACGGCCTTCGACGCGGCCGTCTGCATATCCGGCTCGGCATTGTTGTTCACCTGGGCGATCCACTGCAGCGCACCACCGCCGGAGATGTACTGGGACACAGACTGCGTGACCCGAGGTGTCTCGTTGTTGGTGATTATCGTGTTGATACCGGACGCCTCGGCACGGGCCCAGGTCTCGAAGATCTGTTCCTTCGTATGGAAGGCGACCATCTCCGCGTCACGTGACTTGCTCTGGTGACTGAAGCCGCCAAAGGGATTGGCGCCAACGATGAGCCGGCAAATACTCAGACCACAGAAATCGACGCTGGGCAGCATGGCTCTTCTCCTGGTGTATTACGGATTGTCCGATTGCGGCAGAACATAGCGAGAAGACCTCGCCCCCGTCACCCTGCCGATCAACATGCGCCAGCGCCTGTTTGGCTAGGCATCTTCCCATGGATTCAGCACGCGGGCGCCGGTAGCTGCCAGGTCATCGACATTGCGTGTGACCACCGTCATGGAGTGCACGATAGCCGTGGCTCCAATGAGCCCATCCGCCATGCTCACGGTGATTCCCCGTCCGGCCGCCTCGCCGGACAGATCACCCCACTTCAACGCGACGAGGGCACAGATCCCGACCGCACGCTCGGCGAAACGTTGACGCAACTCGTTGTGCAGCCAGGCGGTCAGTTGCCTCTTCTTCGATCCAGGGGGCAGCAAGGCCACACCACGCGCCAACTCACCCAGGACAATCGCACTGGTGAACAACATTTCCTCCGGCTGTCCCTCCATCCAGCCAACGACTGCCGGCGCAGGTTTCTTCTTCGAGAATTCTGACAGCACACACGTGTCGAGGAGATAACTCACGGTAGATCAGCCATCCGCCCCGGGGCCGGATCACGCTGTGTCACCAGTTCGGAGCCTGCCAGGGGGGATGAAGCCAGGAACTGAGCCAGGCTCAAGGTGGGGCGTGTCAGCCGCTCGTATTCGGACTTGCTGATCACGACCACTGCATCCTCACCGTGTTTGGTGATGACCTGTGGCCCGTATGTGACCGCCTCTTCGGCAACCCGACTCAGCTTGTTCTTCGCTTCCTGCAACTGCCATCGTTTGGGCTCTGTCATCGATCTTCCTTTCAGCTAGACTGTCTAGATTATACATAATGCAGAAAGACAGATCAATGATTCCCAGCCCTACTGACCAATGGGCAGATTTGCGCAGTGATGGGCCTCAACGAGATAATCCACGAGCAAGCGGATCGAACGTCTGACGGCTGCCACGACGTCTTCCTCCCCGGTCACCACCTGAAATTCGACGCGCCGCCAGACGCTGGCGTATGCCTCCTCGTGATCGGCCAACAGTTGGAGGCGTCGGATCACCTCAAGGGTGGCCACGTATGCCATCGCCGGCCCCTCGCCGACAGACCGTGCCTCGACATCCAGCGTGACCCAGGCGTCTGCCTCTGAAGCAGTCGTTGACGACAGGGGCAGCGCATTGCGCACCATCTGATCCCACACAAACAGATGAGGCTCATCCTCCGGCGCCAGCGCCACCGAGATGGGCGATCCCTCAATGCGATTCTGGACTACGTCGTCGCGCGCAATCACGGCATTGATGGCGACTTCCGCTTCGACGCCAACTCCATCGAGTCGCCGCATCAGGTAGTCGGCGATCTCCAGACGGATCGCGTCGTAGGAGGGCAGATCTTTGGAGACACCGATCAGGAGCCGCGTACTGCCCACGTGACGCAAGGCAGTCGCCGGATCGCCGCAGGGGGACGTCGAGACCATCTGCAGATCGGAAGCCAGATCGGACGATTGAGCCATCGCATCAGGCGCCGCGAAGCTCACTTGAACCGCCAGACTCGCCACGATCAGCCAATTCGGCAGAGCAAGGCAACCAGGCAGGGATCGGATAACCCGCAGGTGATGGGAATCTGTCTTGAGGCGCGGCCGAGTTGTGAGTCGCGGTCGGCCGTGTCCGGGTTGCATACTCACAATCATTGCTGTTGGGTTCCTGCCAGACTTGTTGAGGGTTTGCTGGTCACCGGTGGTCACGATCTGAGTCTCTCCCCACTGTACGAGTTACACTACCCTGACGAGCCGACATGAACAAGCAGCGGGATTTCGCCGGCGCTCACTGGAACCCGCCTGCCCGTCTGCGAGTCCTTGGCTGAAGGCCAGAGTCGTCCGCAGACCCCGGGCTACCAACCTCCTCCGGATATCCATATGCCCCACCATCGCTACGCCGTACTCGCCGACATCCACGGAAATGTGCCAGCCCTCGAAGCCGTCCTCGAAGAGATCTCCCACTCGCCTGTGGATGGTGTGCTGATTGCTGGTGATCTGGTGGGTGGTCCGGATGGAGACGGTGTCATCGAGCGACTGGCCTCGTACGAAGCCACGACGGTTCTGGGCAATGGCGAAGAAGCCGTGCTCGCCTTCGAACACGGGGAGGTCGCGCCAGAGCAACGCGCGGATCTGCAGTGGGCCTTCACTCGCACCTGCTTCCATCGCACCGGTCTTGCCGCCATGTCGACGATGAAGCGACTTCAGCCGCAGTTGTCCATCCACCAGGACGGCACGTCCTCCATTCGCGTCGTCCACGGCACGACTGCCAGCAGTACCGAAGTGATTCGTCCCGATCGCAATCCGGAGCGCATCAGCGAGATCCTCGATGAGATGGCAGGCACTATCCTGATCGGTGGACACACACACGAGCAGTGGATCTTCCATCATGCGGGCAAGTTCGCTTTCAATCCGGGATCGGTCGGTGGCCCGTGCAATGGCGACAACCGCGCTCAATACGCCACGCTCACCTGGGATCGCGCGCAATGGACGGTGGCCCATCACACCGTGGCCTACGATCTGGAACGTGTGAGAGCCGCCTTCATCGACTCCGGATTTCTGGAGGAGGCCGGTCCCATGGCACGCGCCCAGCTTGAAGGCATCTTCCACGCAGATCGAACCCTGGGAGACCTCGTGCGATACGCCCGGGACATGGCCATGGATGAGGGCCTCGGAAAGATCCGCTTCGTCCCCGATGAGATCTGGCTTCGTGCGGTCAGTTCCTTCAGGTGGCGTTTGCCTGCCCCCTGACGGGGCTGGGTGAGTCGCTCTTCGTTGACAGACCTGCTGGCCCCCCTACCTTCGCTACACGATGCAGAAGCCATTCTCAATGATCATCCTCCTCTACCTGTGCGCCCACATGGTGGGACCTGCCACAGGGATCGCGCACGATTTTGTTCTGTGTGTGGAGAGCGATGGCGAGATCGCCTTCGAACGTGCCGCCAATGGCACCTGCGGGACGGCCAACGCACCGAACATGGCACACAGAGCTGGTGTTCTGTCGAGTGATGTGGAGGGGCATTGCATCGAGTGCAGTGATGTCTCCCTGAATCCCACCGACGGCACGCTGCCGCCGCCCGCCCTTCGGGCGATGACGCTGCCCACCATGCATTGTGTTGTGGCCATCAGTTGGCTGTCTTCGGCAACCTGGCCTGCAACCATCAGCGTCCAGCCGGCATTTCGACCCGTGTGCCATGCCGCTGATCAGCTTCGTACGACCCTCCTGCGCATCTAGCCGCACGCCACGCTGAGGTATCGGCACGTCTCTCCCAACCACGGGAGCCAGACGTCGTCCGTCGGTCCGTACCTCGTTCTCAACTTCCGGGACCCCCTCTCGCAAAGCTACTCAACTGGAGTTTGATCATGGACCATCTATGGGTCCGTCAACTCCCGACCCTTGGGCTGATCTTCTTCTCGATCGGTCCGAGTTATGCAGACGTGTTGTCTCAGGATGACGCACTGCGTTGGGCTCGGGAGCAGAATCCGGAAGTCCTGGCAGCTCACCACACATGGCAGGTCGCCGTAGGCGAAGCGACAGAAGCCGGTGCCCTGCCTGATCCTGAATTCGAGATCGAATACGAAGGCCTGCCATCCATCGGCTCAGTTGGCGACTTCGAAGAGCGCAGCATCGGCATCCGCCAGCAGATCGGCTGGCCCGGCCAGTGGTGGCATCATCGGCAGGCGGCCCGGCACCACGCCGATGCGACGCGGCAATCTGTTTTCGTGGCGACGGAAATCGACATTGCTGCCCGTGTCCGCACACGGTTCGGCGCCGTCCTGCATGCCCGGGATCTTCTCGACCATGCACGCCGCAGCACCGATCTGGCACGAGACTTCCTCGACAGAGCCCGTTCCCGACATGAGGCAGGTGACGTACCGCAGTTACAGGTGCTGCGTGCCGATGTCGAAGTGGGACGCGCCGAGAATCGCGTCATCGAGACAACCCAGGCCCTTGATATCGAACGGGGTCGTCTGAATGTCCTTCTCGGTCAACCAGCTGGGGCAGAACTGGACGTGGCCGGACGACTCGCAGATGCCTACCCCCAGACAGAACTCGATGAACTGCAACAGCTGGCACTGGCACGGCGTCCCGATCTGGCCGCTGCCCGGTCTGAACTGGAGAGTCTGCGTGCCGCCCGCTCAGGAGGGCGTGCCGATCTGATACCTGCTGTCTCCGTCGGCGTCCACCGACAGACCATTCGACAACCGGTCGGCCAGGATGACCTGTGGCGCATCGGTTTCGGTGTGGAAATCCCCCTCTCCTTCGCTTCGCGTCAACGCGGCCGCATGGCCGCAGCCACTGCCCGTGTGGACAGGGCCCGTGCCGAACTGGAAGGCCTGCGTCGACGTGTGGGGCTGGAGGTCAGGCAGGCAACCATCCAACTGGCGGGTGCCATACGACAGGCTGAATTGTATCGCGACCGGATTCTGCAGGAAGCTGAGCTTGCCCAGCAGGCAGCCCGTCGCAGCTATGATGCGGGCAAGGCGAATTACCTCGAGGTCCTGGAAGCACAACAGACACTGGCCGAGATCCGCGTGGAATACACCGACCGCCTCTTCGCCTGTCACCGCGCTCAGGCAGAACTCAACAGAGCCATCGGCTTCAGCTGGCCATCAGGTGATACTGTCTCAGACGACGGTCACGAGGAGAAACAATGATGAGATCCACACATCACATCGGCATGACGATCGCCACGATTGCCCTGATCGTCGCGGGGCCTGTCGCCGGCCGTGCCGGGGCACAGGATGAACACGCAGAGATTCATCTGGATCAGGCGGCCATGCATGATTTCGGGATCACTGTAGAGACTGCGGGGCCAGGAGCGCTACCCATCCTCCTGCGTCTGCCCGGTGAGATTGTCGTCGACCCGGATCGTCTCGCCCACGTCGTGCCCCGTGTGCCTGGCGTGACCCGCGAGGTCTTCC
The DNA here is from genome assembly GCA_018673255.1 of Gemmatimonadota bacterium. Next base: position 637 of record JABHDC010000278.1, on the reverse strand, counting down.
GTGCTGTGGGGGATACGGTGAAGATGGGGCAACCACTGGCGATTCTTGATAGCCGCGAATTGTCCATGCTCAAATCCGTCTATCTCGTCGCTCGCGAACGGCTTGAGCTGGCGCGTTCCACCTCTGCACGAGAAGAACGCCTGTGGGGGGAGAAGGTCTCCTCGGAACGCGAGTATCTTGCCGCCCAGCAGGCAAGGGCCGAGGCGGGTATCGAATTGCGAGCCGCCGAGCAACGACTGCATGCCATCGGACTGGATGATGCGCATCTGGAGACACTCGCCTTCGATGAGGATGCCTCATTCATCCGGTATACCCTCACAGCCCCCTTCGACGGTGTCGTCGTTCAGAAGCACATCGCCCTCGGCGAATTCGTGAAGGATGAAGAGACGGTATTTGTCATCGCCGATCTGTCCCGCGTCTGGGTGAATCTGAGCATCTACCAGCAGGATCTGTCTCAGGTTCGAGCGGGACAGCCGGTACGGGTCATCGAGTCGCAGACCGGATTGTTCCACGATGGAACGATCGAATATGTCAGCCCCCTGCTGGATCGGGCCACTCGCACCGCCGCCGCCCGGGTCGTTTTACACAATGACGGACGCTGGCGCCCTGGGCTCTTCGTGGAGGGTCTGGTGCGTGT
>JABHDC010000277.1 GCA_018673255.1 Gemmatimonadota bacterium | reverse complement strand
CTGGATGACGGCGGCAAGGCGGGGCGGATCCCCGAGGGCTGGGACGGTCATGCCAGTGAACGAATTGTCGATGTTCTACGACAAGGCATCGTCCGGCGCTGACATCGCTGGATTGCAGATCCTCTACAGATAAGGAATCGCGTGCGAATACTCGTCACTGGCGGGGCTGGTTTCATCGGATCCCACCTTACCGACCGCTTTCTTGAAGAAGGTCACGATGTCATCTGCATGGACAATCTGCTGACGGGCAGAGCGGACAATATCGCCGCTCACTTCGGCAATCCCCGTTTCAGTTTCATCCACTACGATGTCACCGACTACATCCACATCGAGGGGCCCCTCGACTACATCCTCCACTTTGCTTCGCCGGCAAGTCCGGCCGATTTCGAGCGGCTCGGAATCCGCATTCTCAAAGTGGGTGCCCTCGGCACGCACAAGACGCTGGGACTGGCCCGCGCCAAGGGTGCGAAATTCCTCCTGGCCTCGACGTCGGAGACCTACGGTGATCCCCAGGTTCATCCGCAGAATGAGGAATATTGGGGCAATGTGAATCCCATCGGGATCCGTGGCGTGTATGACGAGGCGAAACGTTTTGCCGAGTCGATGACGATGGCCTACAACCGGCTCCACGACATCGACACCCGCATCGTCCGCATCTTCAACACCTACGGGCCACGCATGCGACGCGATGACGGCCGAGCGATCCCCAACTTCATCACCCAGTCTCTGGCGGGCCGCGATGTGACCGTGTATGGCGACGGGGGACAGACGCGCAGCATCGGTTTCGTGAGCGATCTGGTCGAGGGGATCCGTCTGCTGATGGATTCGACGGTGACCACACCCGTCAACATCGGCAATCCGGCGGAACTGACGATGCAGCAACTGGCGGAAACGATCATCCAGTATACCGGATCCACGAGCAAGATCGTCTTCCAGGATCTGCCCGAAGATGATCCGAAGGTGCGTCTGCCGGATATCGCCAAGGCGCGCAGGGAACTGGGTTGGGAACCGACGGTGATGCCGGAGGACGGTCTGCGCCGTACGATCGATTGGTTCCGGGACGAGGTGGAAGGACGTAAGGGCAACGAATGAGTCTGATACTGCGTGAGAGTCTGCTGGGTGTGGACGTGATGGACGGGGAACGCCCCGTCGCCCTTTACCGGGTGCGGGATGAACAGGCTACGTGCGAATCCCCCAAGCCGGCCTTCGCGCCTGTCTACACGCCCCAGGGGCGGCTGCTGACCGACTATCGGCCCTGGGACCACCTGTGGCACAGTGGTCTGTATTTCGGCTGGGTTCATGCCAATGAATCCAACCTGTGGGGTGGCGCCTGGTACATGCCTGAAAGTGGCAAGTATGAGCGGGTGGAAACGCACGGGATTCAGCGTCATGATCGCTTCACCGATCTGTCGACGACGGCAGAGGGCGGCGTGCGGATCCACCACGAACTCAGCTGGTTGGATGCGGACGAGGAGATCTTTGCGACCGAACAGCGCCACTGGCAGATCGAGCCGATCTCTACCGGTTATCGCTGGCATGTGGCGACGCGGATTCAGCCTGTAGGTGGCCCTCTCACTCTTGGTGCCACGAGGGCGGCAGCCCACTACAGCGGTCTGGTTCTGCGAATGGGCCCACCTTTCGCCAACGACGAGACACCCGAACAGGAAGTGCGGGCCCGTTGCAGCGAGGGGCGGATCGGGCACGACCAGATACTGGGACAGATGGCCCGATGGGTCGCCTGTGAGGGAGCGGCCGGCGGCATGGTGGCCATGCTCGACCACCCCGGGAATCCGCGGTATCCGACGACCTGGTTTACTCGGGGGAATCTGCTTGGCGTGGCCCCCTTGGCGACGGGGGATCTCGTGATCCCGGAGGATGATGAACTCCACTTGAGATACGGCCTGCTGACGGTCGATGATCCCCTGGATGACGCCGCGGTTGAGGCCGAATTCGATCGATTCGCCGCCATCTGAATGCCGAACAGAATCGTCTCTGGTCTCTGATAGATTCCGCAAGGCGAAGCCGCTTTCACTGACACAGACCCACTTTCTGTTTCGACGGTTGACAGATATCAAACAAACGTTTAATTAAAACGAACGTTGGCTTCGAGAGGCGGATACACGATCAGTCCATCGAAATGCCCGAAGCCGATCAGCAGCGGTCTGCGCCGATTGAGTCCTCACCTCTGGCAGCAAATCACCTATGCCCATCTCCACTGATCCCCAGGATACACGCGAACGCATCCTCGATGCGACCGAACGCCTGTTCGCGGAAAAAGGGCAAGCCCGCACCAGTCTTCGGCAGATCACTGCTGCTGCAGAGGTGAATCTGGCTGCCGTCCACTACCACTTCGGTTCGAAACAGGGACTCGTGGAGGCGGTCTATGACCGTCATCTGGGTCCGATGAATCGAGATCGGCTCCGTCTGCTCGACCTGTGGGAGCAATCTCATCCCGATGGCGATGGGGCGCTCGAGCAGCTGGTGGAAGCCTTCGTCGGCCCCATCCTCCGGCTCAAGCAGGAAGATCCTGTGGCGGCACGTTCGGTTCGCTGTCTCATTGGCCGCATCTACAGCCAGGGCGGCGAGGAAATGCTCCCTGTTTTACGCCACTTCGATGAGGTGCGTGAGCGCTTCCCTGCCGCACTCAAGCGATCTCTCCCACACCTGGACGAAGTCGAAGTCATGTGGCGGATTCACTTCCTCCTCGGCGCCATGTTTCACACGGCCGGTACCGGTCATCTGCTGTCCCAACTCACCGGGGGATTATGTGATCCCGCCGACAGCGAAACCGCCCTGCGCCATCTCGTCGATTTCACCTGCGCTGGCCTGCGCGCCGCACCCAGCCGCAAGGAGTGACCGTGCGTCTCTGCCTGTATCCACTTGTCGTGTTCGCCGCAGGTTGCGCCAGCATCCCCATGCCAGATCATCCGGCCATCGGCATCGTGCCCCCGGACCATTACACATCCGCTCACGTCGTGGTAACGCAGAGCGTCTTCGCCGATTCGGTTGATGCGCACCAGGCTTCGTGGTGGCAGGAACTCGGCGACACAACCCTGAGTGACCTCGTCATGGAAGGCTTGCTGCACAATCGCGACCTGGCCGCCGCTTCCCATCGCCTGGATGCCGTGCAGGCACAGGCTCGCATGGCTGGTGCAGGACGTCTTCCTCAGGCCAGTGCGGGTACCAATGCCAACCGTTCGCGACGCAATTTCATCGGGTTCCCCGTCGCCGGTCCCGCCGGCGGTGGCGTGGCGACGTCGACGACCACGACGTACGACGCCAGTCTGCTCATTTCCTGGGAGGTGGATCTGTGGGGGCGCCTGCGCTCCGGCCACGCGGCAGCCCTGGCGGATGTAGAGGCGGCACAGGCGGATTTCGCCGGGGCCCGGTTGTCCCTGGCCGCTCAGGTTGCCAAGCTCTACTTCCGCGTGATCGAGGCCCGGCATCAACTTGACCTGGCTCGCGCCACGGCAGCCAGCCAGCAGTCGTCGGCTCAACAGATTGAGGTGCGATATGCACGCGGGCTGCGCACGTCGCTCGATCTGCGTCTGGCCCGTTCCAGTGCAGCTTCAGCTCAGGCCCAGGTCGCAGCACGAACATTCCTGCTGGATGGTGTGACGCGTCAGCTGGAGGTCCTGCTGGGGCGGTATCCGGCAGCGGCACTGGATGGGGCGGGAGCTCTGCCCGCACTTGCATCCGACGTGCCGGCTGGCCTTCCAGCTGATCTCATCCGGCGACGCCCCGATCTGGCCGCCGGTGAACGCCGTCTGGTGGCTTCACGACTGCGCGTCACCGAGGCGCGCCGAGCCCTGCTCCCCCGAATCAGCCTTACCGCCTCCGGTGGTCGTTCCAGTGACGCCCTCGGTGACCTCCTCGACGGCGACTACAGCGTCTGGAATCTGGTGGGCAACCTCTCCCAGCCCCTGTTCCAGGGCGGCCGACTGCGCGCCCAGGTCGACCTGGCGACGGCCGGCCAGGACGCGGCCCTGGCACAGTATGCCTCGACGGCTCTGCGGGCTTTCGGTGAAGTCGAGACGGCACTGGTGCAGCAGGCCCTGCTCGCCGATCAAGAGAGGTTGACGCAGATGGCGGCCACTGAAGCGCTGGCTGCTGAACGCCTTGCCGGTGATCGCTATGCCCGGGGCCTGAGCAACTATATCACACTGCTCGAATCCCAACGCCGCGCCTTTGAGGCCCAGAGCCAACTGCTCAGCGTGCGGCTTCAGCGGCTGCAGGCCCGTATCGATCTGTATGTCGCCCTCGGTGGCAGCTTCGAGTCCTCGATTCCTCCTTCTACGCTCTGATCACGTGAGACCTCATGGGTAAGCTTCAGCGCATCATCCTCCCCGTCGCCATCGTTGCTGCCGGTGGGGTTCTGTTCTTCGGTCTGCGTTCCATGCGCGCCGCGCCCCAACGGGTCGAGCGCATCGACCTGGGGCCATTGGTCCAGACAGCCGACATCGATGCTGCACCTGTGCGGGTGACGGTGAAGGCCCAGGGCACGGTTCGTCCCGATCGCGAGATCGATGTCGTACCACAGGTCTCCGGGGTCATCGAGTGGATCTCACCCGAGCTGGAGGCCGGTGGATTCTTCGCCGCCGGTGATGTGTTGGCCCGGATCGAGTCTGAGGACTATGACCTGGCGCGGGCGCAGGCGCAGGCCGAGGTCGAGCGCGCCATCTTCCAACTCCAGATCGAACGGGGTGAAGCCGACGTGGCGCGCCTGGAGTGGGAGCGACTTCACCCTCAGACAGAGCCGAATCCGTTGGTCGTGCGCGCGCCTCAGATGCAGGCGGCGGCTGCGGCTCTGCGTGCGGCACAGGCCCGTTTGCGGGAAACCGAGTTGCGGCTGGAGCGAACCCAGCTGCTGGCTCCATTCCACGGGCGCGTGCGATCGGTCGTTGTGGATGCAGGTCAGTATGTGACCATGGGACGAGCGATCGCTCGGATCTACAGCATTGAAACGGCACAGATTGTCGTCCCCATCGCGGATGAGGAACTGGCATGGATCGACGTGCCGTCATCTGCTGACGTATCACCACAGATTGCCGTCGCCGATGCGGAGCTGGCCGCCGCGCCGCCTTCAGCACCCGTCACCATCAAGGCTCGGTATGCCGGGCGCCAGCACGAATGGACCGGCCGCGTCGTGCGTAGCGAAGGTGAGTTGGATCCGCGATCTCGTATGATTCGCCTGGTCATCGAAGTCAGCGATCCCTACGGCCGGGTCGATGGTCCGAATCCGCCGAGCGGCGCCGGTCAGAACACGCCACTCATGGTCGGGCTCTTCTGTGATGTGGAGATCCGCGGCCATATCCTGGAGGACGTGTATGCACTGCCTCGCGGTGCGATTCACGCCGGCGATCAGGTATGGACGGCAACCCGCGATGGCGAACTGCGCATCCACACAGCTGATATTGTCCACACCGACCGCGAACAGGGCCTCGTGCGTCTTTCACTGGCCTCCGGAGAACGCGTCATCACTTCGCAGTTGAAGGGGATTACCGATGGCATGCGGGTCCGTGTCGCGGATGCCTCAGTGAACGCTGTGGGCGGCGACCGATGAAGACATCCGTCACATGGATGGCGCGAAATCACGTCGCCTCGAATTTGCTGATGGTCCTGGTCATGATGGCCGGGATTCTGGGTGTCATGCGCATGAAGAAGGAGACCTTTCCCGAACTCGATATGGACCTCATCCAGATTCAGGTTCCATATCTGGGGGCCAGCCCCGCCGACGTCGAAGACGGCGTGGTTCGTCGGATCGAGGAACGACTCAGCGGTCTGGAAGGCATACGTCAGATCTCCGCTACGGCCGCCGAAGGCGCGGGGATCGTAACGGTCGAACTCGAACTGGGTGCTGATGATGAACAGGTTCTCGACGACATCAAACTTGAGATCGATCGCATCGACACGTTCCCCGTTGAGACCGAAACCCCCATCGTCAAGGAACTGTTGCGCCGCAATCGTGTCATCGACATCGTCGTCTTTGGGGAGGTGTCCGAACGGGCATTGAAGGTGGCGGCCGAAAGGGTCCGAGATGATCTACGTGCTTCGTCGAGAGTGTCTCAGGTAGAGCTGATCGGGGTCCGTGTCGATGAGATCGGCATCGAGGTCTCCGAGGTGTCCCTTCGACGACACCATCTGAGTCTGGAGCAAATTGCTGTCGCGATTCGACAGACCAGCCTAGACATGCCGGCCGGCAGTGTGAAGGGTGAGGGCGGTGAAATCCTGCTCAGGACAAAGGGACTGCTGTACGAAGGTCGCGACTACGAAGACATTGTCGTCAGCACAGCACCTGATGGGACGCAACTGCGACTCGGGCAAATTGCCGATGTGGTGGATGATTTCGAGGACAGCGACCTCGTATCTCGATTCGATGGCCGGCCGGCGGCCGTTGTCGGCGTTTACCGTACGGGCGACGAGAGTGCGCTGGAGATCTCCGACTTTGTGAAGGGGTATGTGGCCGAGCAACGACCGGCCATGCCGGCCGGGGTCGAGATCGACTTCGTCCGGGATGATGCGCGTCTGTTACGCAGTCGTCTTGATCTGCTGATCCGGAATGCCCAACTCGGGTTGATCCTAGTCTTCATCGTCCTGAGTCTGTTCCTGGATCTACGCCTGGCCTTCTGGGTGATGATGGGGATTCCCATCTCCTTCCTCGGCAGCTTCCTGCTGATCGAACACTCCGGCGTCTCCATCAACATGATCTCCTTGTTCGCCTTCATCGTCGCTCTCGGGATCGTCGTCGACGATGCCATCGTCGTGGGTGAGAACATCTTCGCTCATCGCGAACGCGGGAAATCGCTGATGACGGCGGCTATCGATGGCACGCTCGAGGTCGGCAAGCCTGTCATCTTCACCATCCTGACAACGGTGGCCGCCTTCCTGCCGCTGGCCTTTGTCGACGGCATGATGGGGAAGATCATGTTTGTCATTCCCGTCATCGTCATCTCCATCCTGTTGCTGTCTCTGGTCGAGGCACTCTACATCCTGCCCGCACATCTGTCTTCCGAGGCCGGTCTACTCAGTCGCGTCCTCAGCTACGTATTCCGCCATCCTCTCGAATGGCATGATCGTACGGCCAAGACCGTCAACGGCTACATGCGGCACGTCATCGAGCACTGGTATACACCCCTGGTGCGGGCCGCGGTGCGCAATTCGATGACGACCACGGCGATTACGGCAGCGGTCATGCTGGCCACCGTGGGCTGGGTTGCCGGCGGCCACATCAAGTTCGTCACCATGCCGGAGATCGATTCGGATTGGGTGACCATCTCGATCGAGATGCCTCAAGGCACGACACTGGAGCAGACACAGCGGGTGGTGCACCACATCGAGGCCGCCGCCGAAAACGTGAAGGATCGGTACGACGAGCAGTTGGGCGGACCCGATGGCGAGGCGTCTGCGTCGATCTATCGCAACATCTTCAGCGTCGTCGGTGATCAGCCGATGGCTTCCAGAAGCCACGGTCCCTTCGCAAAAGCCGGGGGGATCGCGGGTCAACCGCATCTGGCGGAGGTCGTGATCGAGTTGCTGCCATCCGAAGAGCGAAAGGTCGCCAGCGGCGCCATCGCCACCGACATCCGCAACACAGCTGGTGAGATATCCGGACCGGAATCGGTCACCTACACGTCCAGTTTGTTCTCGATTGGCAATCCGATTGAGATCCAGCTGGCCTCAGCCGACTTTGATCAGCTGCTGGTCGCCGTGGAGCGCCTCAAGGAGGAAATTGCCAGTTATTCTGGAACCAGCGATATCCAGGACAGCTTCAAGGAAGGCAAGCTGGAGATGCGCCTGGACCTGAAGCCGCAGGCCCGGGTGTTGGGGCTGACGATGGCAGATCTGGCCCGGCAGGTCCGTTCCGGCTTCTACGGTGCCGAGGCCCTGCGGATCCAGCGGGGCAGTGACGATGCGCGGGTGATGGTCCGCTACCCTGTTGATGAGCGGCGGACGCTGGGTGACATCGAACAGATGCGGATTCGCACCGCTACCGGTGATGAAGTGCCCTTCGCGTATGTGGCCGACGTGTCCCTCGGTTACGGCTATGCATCGATTCAACGCAGCGACGGTCAGCGAATCGTCACAGTCACCGCAGATATCGATGATGAGGTGAGCAATGCGGAAGAGATCAACGCAGATCTCAAGGCACGGTTCCTGCCCCGACTCATACAGGACTATCCCGGGCTGCGGTACAGTTTTGAGGGTGAACAGCGCGAGCAGGCCGATTCATTCGCCAGTCTGGGGCAAGGCTTCGCCGTTGCCCTGTTGGCGATCTACGCGTTGCTGGCGATTCCCTTCAAGTCCTACACGCAGCCACTGGTGGTGATGGGAGCAATTCCCTTTGGCATCATCGGCGCCATCTGGGGCCACGTGCTGCTGGGAATCGATCTAGCCATGTTGAGCATGTTTGGCGTGGTCGCTCTCTCCGGTGTCGTCGTCAACGACTCGCTGATCCTGCTCAGCTTCTACAATCAACTGCGCGCGGGGGGAATGGCACAGGACG
>JABHDC010000276.1 GCA_018673255.1 Gemmatimonadota bacterium | reverse complement strand
TTGAAGGAGATTGGCTTCGATTCGGTAGGTCAGAAGCCAGTCTGGCTCAATGTGACACTCCCGGCAATCCTTGTTGACGCCCTTGAGTTGATGGTCCTTGTGCTTGGCCGGCAGTGCTTGGCCTTGGACAAGCAGGACAATCACCTCCTTCAAACGATCGGTATCCTTCCCGCGCCTCTTGGCCTTTTTGACGTCGCGCTTGAACTGGCTTGTGCGGAAGATCTCGAACATCGGACGGCCTCATATCTCGAGGTCTTCGAACAGCTTCTCGGCTGATGGGAGCCTCTTACCGCGTCCCGTGCGAGCTTCATGAATCGCCTGGCGGGAGGCCTCGTTTGGTATGCGAACGTCGAAGGGCAGGCCGTTGTTCAGAATGATCTGCCGATAATAGAGCTCGAATGCGGCTGAAACCGACAGGCCGAGGTCGTGAATGATGTCCTCGGCCTTTTCCTTGATGTCGGGATGAATCCGCGCCCTGGCAGTTGCTGTCTTCACCGAACCCATCGCCATACCTCCCGCAGTGTGAAACGTGGCCGTCCTCTCTCATTCCTCACAAGGTAGCCCGTTATGTGCTACCTTTCAAGGCTCCTTTCCGCAGATGCAGAGGGCACGAGGCGCGATTCTGCCTGTTTGCAGGGTGCAGTCTCAAGCGATCACGAATGGCTTTGGGGATGATGCTCATGACCGTCTCCAGGATACGCAGAAAAGTATCACTGATAGCAATACCGTGATCCCTGAGATGCAAGGTCATTGCCAGACTGCCGGGGTCTGGAGGTCATTGACCTCATTCTCTCCCCCCACGTAGCTTCAGCTCCGGCTCGCACCCCTTCGTCAGCCTCCGCATGGGAATCCGCGATATCATCATCGTCCTGCTCTTCGCCGCCTTCTGGGTGGGGACGATCTTGCGCATTCTGGCGATGCTGGAGCGCAAGCGGGCAGGGGACGACATCGACCGGGCGCGGCTCGTCTTCTTCTTCACCGGTTGCCTGATGCTGGTCTGCCTCATTCCGCTCAATCTGTTCGATCTGATGAGCACCGGGGCGACGGCGGGCGATCTGGCCGTGGTGGTGACGAACTTCCTGGGATACGCCCTCACCTACTCGTGGCGCTCTGGTGGGGGAGGGAAGAAAGCAGCGGAGAAGCGGAATCCGGTCCGGGCTTACCACATCTACTACAAGGGCAAGCCCTACGGATTGTGCACGAAGCAGAGCATCGATCTGCTATTGGCACACAAGCTCATCAAACGTCGGGCGAATGTGGAGTTGATCGATGATTTCAAGCGCGAGGCCCGCCTGGCCGGCGTGACGGTCACGGTCCTGCAGAGCAAGGACGGGAAGCAGACGCTGATCAAGGTGGAAGGGCCACCGGGTGACGCTGACGGTGATGGCCCGGACGAATCCGAGTCTGCTTGACGCCGACGGGCCTCGCTATGGCCGTCGATGACCGCCTGTCGCACCGAGGGATCGAGACGGCGGAGAGATACCAGATCTCCTATAGGGACGGACTCATGGCCGCCGCTGCGGAGAGGAGCTGATGCCCAAGATTCTCAGCGAGGGGCTGTCCGACGGCATGGTGTGCCACGGTCTCCAGGTCGAGAACCCTTTGGCCCCTCGGAGGACGGGATGACGTGGTCCTCTTCGTGGAAACCTTCGGTAACAGCGGAGGGACGGAGGTTGCGGATCTTCTGGAATGTCGCAGGAGCATCCTATCGCCTGCCTGTGGCGACGTCGATTCGGCGATCAAAGGAAGGCCGCTCGACCCCACGATTGCAGTAGCGACGTGCGTTACGCTTGTCTCTACGTACATCCTGGGCAGGGATGGTGTCTGCTGTACTCGACTCTGAGTACAGCAGGTCTCGTCGTCGGTAATGGCCGGCTCGTGCACGGCCTCAACCTGGCCAGAGAGGGCGACCGCATCCAACTGAGAGGCCGAAGCTCGCCTCTGTTGATCTGCTCCCCAGTGTGCCAATCCGTGGTCTGAGAGCAGTTCGCAAGGAAGGGGAATTGGCCAGAACACCTACGGTATTGCGTGGGTGAAGGTGGACAACCCCAGGACTACACGAATCCCATCGCCACACGAACCCCGCCGCCTGATGCGCCACACGGGTTGGAGAAGGCGAGATTGACATCCGGCCCTGGTGGACGTATTTATTTGCAGAAATATATACGTCACAATCCGGAGGCCCTCATGCAGACCAAGCTTACCCTTCGTCTCGACTCCGAGCTTATCGAGCGAGCCAAGGCCCATGCCCGTCGCCGGCGAAAATCCGTATCGCAGATGGTGGCTGGTTATTTCTCCTTCCTCGATCAGGAAGAAGAGGTAGAGGCCATGGAGCCGGTGACACGTGCCCTGCGGGGCGCCTTGCGGGGTGCCCAGGTGGATGAGGCTCAGCATCGCCAGCACCTCGAAGAGAAGCACCTGTGAGGGTTCTTCTCGACACGAATGTGGTGCTCGATCTCCTGCTCGACCGGGCTCCCCATGCCGTTGCGGCAGCGCGGATTTTCTCACTCATCGAGCGCAATGTCCTGGACGGCTGTCTGTGCGCCACCACGGTGACCACCATTCACTACCTGGCCACCAAGACTGTTGGCCGAGGGGCCTCTCACGAGCAGATCAAGATGCTTCTACGCCTCTTTTCTGTGGCCCCCGTCAATCGCCAAGTGCTGGAATTGGCGATTGAGGATGGGGGATTCACGGATTTCGAGGATGCCGTTCTGCACGAAGCAGCACGACATGATCTGGCCGATGCTCTGGTCACCCGCAACGAGAGTGACTTCCTCAAAGCACAGTTGCCGGTGTATTCACCTGCAGAGTTTCTCGAGATGATTGGGGCCCATCAGCACGACGGGCGGACCGAGACAGATCGGGCCGACGCCGACGTTGAGGATGGACTCCCGGGCGCGCCGGCACCTTGAAGACCGGGACGTTGACGATTGACACCGGGCCTGGGTATGTTGGCGCGTGAACATGGCTTGGCAGCTCTGACCGGGTAGCGTTGATCGGTGACTCCGATCCGCAAGCTCGGGTTTGTCAGCCCATATCCCGACAACTCGGATCCGGCAGCACTGACCGAGCTGGTCTACCGATGCTCGTTTTCGCCTATGACCACAATAGACACCGCCAACTACGATTCTCTGCTCAGCGATGTGGGGCGTATCCTGGAGCCAGAGTTGGCGCCGCGGGGTGAAGTGGAGCGGGAGCGGGTGGAGCGCTACTGGCAGGTGGGTGAGCGGATTGATGCGGTCCTGACGGCAGGTGGGAAGCGTGCTGTGTACGGCGCGCAGGTTCTGGAGCGTCTGGCGGTTGATGTCGATCTGCGGCCGCGGCTGCTCTACGAGATGGTCAGTCTATTCAAGGTATTCCCAATTCTGCCGACGTCGGCAGAATTGGGCTGGAGTCACTTCCGCGTTCTGCTGAGGGTTGGATCGAGACGGGCGCGTGGCTTCTACGTGAAGCAGGCCGAGCAGCACGGCTGGAGTGTGCGCCAGCTGGACATGCACGTCCAGGAGGATCTGTTTCGGCGGGTCTCGGGATCCGGCGAGAGTCTGCCGGATCTGCCGAAGGGGCGCCTCTATACCTACCCGGTGGTCGAACCCCAAGGGGCATTGGGCTCGGCCGAGCTGGATCTGGGATTTGGGATCCGCTGTGGGGGTGCGGTGATTCGCCTGGATGAGGTGGAGCCGGGCATGGTGGCCGAATCACGCCGCGTGGAGGGAGAGGTGACGCCTTTTGCGGCACGACCCCTGAACGGCATTCAGGATCACGATCCAGATTCGCGCACCTATCTGGCACGTATCGAGCGGGTCATCGACGGTGACACGATGGTCGTGGATGTCGATCTGGGCTTTGGTCTGCGCCTGGAGCAGACGGTGCGATTGCGAGGGATCGACGCGCCGGAGATGGACGATGCGGCAGGGGAACGGGCTCGAGCGCACGTGAGAGATTTGCTGGCGCAAGCGCCGCGCGTCGTGGTGACCACGAGACGGAGAGACAAATACGGGCGCTGGCTCGTGGATCTCTACTTCCACCCGCGGTGGCGGGATGGCAGGCGAATTCTGGCCAGTGGGCGCCTGCTGAATACCGAGCTGGTCGAGGCGGGTCTGGCGGCTCGGTACAGCTCAGGGAAGCGGAGCTGATTCAGCTTAGCGGGATCGCCTCGTCGATGAGCATAATGGGGATCTCATCCTCGATGGGGTAGAGATACTTCCCGTCTTCACGCACCAATCCACCATCCATCTTGCGCTCGACCTTCTCGCCGCCGCGATTGATCAGTTCGCCGCGCTCAGCTTTGGCGTTGAGCTCGTCGATCAGGCTCTGTTCGGCGAGTTTGACCGGCTCTTTGGTCTCGGGGCAGGCGAGGATTTCCAGCAATTCGTTGTCGATCATCTCTTGTAGCCACCATTCGGGTTCTGTGAGCGACGCGCTTCGTCGCAGAGTCTAAAAGATACGCCCCTTTCGCCTCTGCCGCACCGCTTCTGTGGTGAAATGTGCCTGACGGACTCAGGTGTCGGGAGTCTTGGTGAGCGGTAGGAATCAGCCCGAACGGCCAGTGTTTCCTACTGGCCCCATTGCCGGCACTTCTTTCCCCCACTGGAACGCTCTTTCCTGTTCATGAGGCCAGATTACGTCGATGGCCGCATCTGAGATGAAATCCATAAAGTGTGAATAATCAATGATTTAGACTGCAATCCCCGAATCGATTTCACGTACGGCCCGGCCCTTGCAATAGGACCCGCAGAGCCGGAAGTGCCAGGCGGCGCTTCCATCGATCAACTGCGGGTACCAACACAAGAGCCAAGCGAGGTCATGTCGTGGAACGAATCGATCTGCACGCAACACATAACGAGCGTCTTGCCGTCATCGTCGATCGCTGTCTCGAGAGTGAGGCAGCCTACAAGCTGTTCGACATGCTGGGGGCCGTTGCACAGTTGGAAATGGACGACCGTGTGGCCTATGTCGAGATGGTCAAGGATTCAGGGTTGTACACCGAAGATGAGATCGGTGCCATCGAGCGCTTGATCGTCAGTGGCACGGCCGGCTTCTTCAAGCAGGTCATCGATCAGGTTCGCGACGAGCAGGTGCTGCGCGAGATCGACGAAATGATTGCGGCCTAACAGAAATCGCCCTGCCAGCGGGAAGCTGACAGAGCGATTGATCGTGATGTAGCTGATGTCTCTTGGGGCAGGCCTAACCGGCGAGGGCCTCTGGCTGGGCAGCGATCCGAGTGATCGCCTCAGCGATCTGAGACGTATCGGATTCGGTGCCGAGGAGGAGGTTCTGCGTAAGCCAGACCGCTTCGTTGGCACAGACGCGTTCCGTAACAGGGCAATGCACGCCCGAGTAGTCAGGTCGGCCGCCGAAAGCCGGGCTGGTGAGCGGGAAATCAGCGAAGCGAGCCTGGAAGGCTGGTTCCTTGTACAGTGGCTTGTAGCCGACGGAGCAAGGAATGCCCTCGGCCGCCAGGGCCTTCAAGAATTGTTCGCGCGACGCGCCACCGAAGGCATCGGCGTCGTAGCGGAAGATATACAGATGGTAGGCGTGACGGGTGACCCGGTCGTCGACCTTGAGAGGACGAATGCCCTCGACATCGGCCAGTTGTTCCGTCAACAGGGCCGCATTGCGTGTACGGGTCTCGGTCTGCTCATCCAGGCGTTGCATCTGGCTCAACGCCAGGGCGCCCTGCATCTCGGTGAGACGGTAGTTGCCGCCCACGAGGGGATGCTCATACCACTCGCCTCCAGGGGCGCGACCGCAATTATGGATCGACCAGGCACGCACAGCCAGTTCGTCATCATCGGTGACGACGAAACCACCTTCTCCAGCATTCAGATTCTTGCTCGCCTGAAAACTGAACGTGCCCAGGTCGCCGATGGCGCCGACACGACGACCCTTCCAGGCGGCGGCATGAGCCTGCGCGGCATCCTCGATGAGGGCAATGTCATGCTTGGCGGCCAGCGCGGTCAGGGCATCCAGATCAGCCGGCTGCCCGGCGATGTGGACGGCGATGATGGCTTTGGTCTTCTCCGTAATGACCGCAGCGACGGCATCGACATCGATGAGATAGGTGTTGGGGTCGATATCGACGAAGACGGGAATGCCACCGACCAGTGCGACCGAAGACGCTGTGGCGATAAAGGTGTAGGAGGGGACGATGACCTCGTCGCCGACACTCACACCAGCGGCTTCAAGGGCCACCTGCAGGGCGACGGTGCCGCTGCTGACGGAGACACCGTGTTTGGCCTGACAGTACTGGGTGAACTCTTTCTCGAATTCAGCGACACGTTCCCCGAGGAACCACTTGCCGGAATGCAGGACGTCGAGAATCGCCTTCTCCTCGGTAGCATCAAACACGGGCCACGACGGGAAAGGCTCGGTACGAATCGGGTCGCCACCGGCGATGGCCAGTGCGGCAGGGGACGTCGTCATGACAGGATCACCTTAACAGAAACAGGAGTGGTGGTACAGAAACAGGGAGCCACCGAATGGGGGCTCCCTGTGAATGAACACCGAACCGGGCCTGGCTGCAAAGGCCGGCTCGAATTATCTGCTCAGACCTTGATTCCGTATTCCTTGAGCACCTGGTAGACGCCCTTCTTGTTCATCGTACGAAGGGTCCGCGCCGCCACCTTGAGGGTGACCGTGCGATTGAGCTCAGGGATGTAGATCTTCTTGGTCACGAGGTTCGGGCGCTGAACGCGCTTGGTCTTACGCTGCGAGTGGGAAACATTGTTGCCCGCCATGCGGCGCTTGCCCGTCACCTGACAAACTCTGGCCATTTTTATGGTCCTCCGGTAAGACCGCTAAAAGTAGAGACCGCCCGTGCAATGGTCAACACCCATACGCAATGTCTTGACACTCGGGTGGCTGTCGGAGAACTTCTTCGGCTCTCACGCATCTCACTACAACATAACACTGCCATCCGCCGAATTGCCGGCTGATCCCGAACCGATCGACCGACGGTTGCCCGTGTACCCCATCCGAATCCTGACTATGCGCACCTACCTGCCTGTTCTTCTCTGTGGTCTTCTCCTCGGATTGGCTCAAACGCTGCCTGCCGCCGAGACGACGATGCTGCGGCCCCAGGATACACCCGTGCCGACGACGCAGATCACGCTTCTGGCGACGGGCAAGGGTTTTGTGCGCCTCCAGTATGATGCGTCCGTGGTCTCGAAGGGAGATCGTGATCCGGCTGCCGTCGACCAAGTCTTCACAGCGCCCATTCACAATTGGATGGAGGCGAGTCTGGTGGGATTGCCGCCCGGGGCCGAGCCCCGTCTTCACGTTCTGGAGGCGCGGCAAGCTGTCGCGTGGCAGGCCGCTGAGAGGAACGGGTCGCTGAC
>JABHDC010000275.1 GCA_018673255.1 Gemmatimonadota bacterium | reverse complement strand
GATGTGGATGTAGTCGGTGACATCGTAGTGGATGAAACTGAAACGGGGATTGCCGAAGTGAGCGGCGATATTGTCCGCTCTGCCCGTCAGCAGATTGTCCATGCAGATGACATCGTGACCTTCTGCAAGAAAGCGGTCGGTAAGGTGGGATCCGATAAAACCAGCCCCGCCGGTGACGAGTATTCGCACGCGATTCCTTCTCTGTAGAGGATCTGCAATCCCAGCGATGTCAGCGCCGGACGATGCCTTGTCGTAAAACGTCGACAATTCGTTCACTGGCATGACCGTCCCAGCCCTCGGGGATCCGCCCCGCCTTGCCGCCGTCATCCAGGATCTGTGTCGCCACCTGCACAATGCGCTCGGGCACATTACCGACGAGTGTGTTCGTGCCCTCATCGATCGTGACGGGGCGTTCGGTATTGTGCCGCAGCGTCACGCACGGCACGCCCAGAGCAGTGGTCTCTTCCTGGATCCCACCCGAATCGACGAGAACCAACCGTGCGGAGGCTTGCAGGGCCAGCATGTCCAGATAGCTGACCGATTCGCACAGGTGCATACCGGGTGCGGATTGCAGGCGCGTGAGCAGGTCGAATTGCTCCAGACGTTGCTGGGTTCGCGGATGAATGGGGAATACCAGGGGCACCCGACTCGCGACCTGCTCCAGGGCGGTCAGAATTCCCTCAAGGGTCGAGGCCTCATCGACATTGGAGGGGCGATGGAGCGTCACCAGGCCGTATTCCCCCGCCGTCACACCATGGCGCGACAGGGCGTCCGAGGCCTTCGCCTTGGGAAGGAACTGGCGCAGCGTATCGATCATCACATTCCCGACACGGAAGATACACCGCGCCGGTACTTGCTCTGACAGCAGATTTTCGTCTGCTTCGGCGCAGTGCGTAAAGAGCATGTCCGCCAGGGCGTCGACGGCGATTCGATTGACCTCTTCCGGCATCCCACGATCGCGGCTGCGCAATCCCGCCTCAACGTGCGCAACCGGAATCTGCCGCGTCGCCGCGGCCAACGTGGCGGCGACGGTACTGGAAACATCGCCCACAACGATCAGAAGATCCGGGGCGACCTCGGCCAGCACGCCGTCGATCTTGTCCAGAATATCAGCCATCTGCCGCACCGGACCCGCATCACTGCGAGCCGCCAGATGGTGCTGCGGCGGACCAAGCTCCAACTCCTCAAAGAAGACTTCAGACAGCTTGTAGTCGTAGTGCTGACCTGTATGCACGACGATCGGCGGCGCAAAATCGGCGGGATTCTGCCGCAACGCCGCAGCGATTGGCGCAATTTTCGGGAAATTGGGGCGTGCGCCGGTGACGAGCAGGACCTGCACGGTAGCGATTCTCAAACGGCCAATAGGGAACGATGGGTGCTGTCAGAGGAGGAAGATACGGGCTGATCCAGCCACGGGCCAACGGGGTCTCACGGTGCTTCTCGTGGCGGAAAAACATCGTCGTTGACGCTCTTCCATGGCCAGCCTACGTTAGCCCGAGTGACCGGATGATCCCCGCCCGCGTCGCCTTCTCCCTGCCCGGGTGACCGCCTCTGCGGTGCCCAGGTTCGAATCGATTTCATGCTCTTCTCCATCTGCGAACCACTGCGCCCTTCGCGACCTGCTGAAGGACAGTGGTGCTATGAGGCTGTCCTATGGCATCGGCTGAGTTCGTCCACCTACACGGCCACAGTGAGTACTCGCTGCTCGACGGCGGTTGCCATATGGAGGCAATGGCCCCCGCTGCGGCCCAACTGGGGATGTCCGCCCTGGCCGTCACCGACCACGGTAACCTCTTTGGTGCCATCTCTCACTACAGATCCTGCCGTGATGCTGGCGTCAAGCCTATCCTGGGTTGCGAGGTCTACGTCGCCATCGGTTCCCGCCACGAACGCAAGGGGGCACGGGGGCTGACACACGGTTCCAATCACCTCGTTCTGCTGGCCAAGAATGAGACAGGCTGGCGCAATCTGGTGAAGCTTGTCTCCAGGGGATACACAGAGGGTTTCTACTACAACCCCCGTATCGACAAGGAGTTGCTGCGCAGCCACAGCGAGGGCCTGGTCTGCCTGTCCGCCTGTGTCAGTGGTGAGGTCGCCCATCTGATCCAGGAAGAGGGTGTGGACACCGCCGAGGAGGCGGTGCGCGAGTATCTGGACATCTTCGGCGATGACTACTACCTCGAGATCCAGCGACACGGAATCGACATCGAGGCCAAGGTCAACGACGGTCTGCTGCGATTGCACAAGAAGATGGGTGTGCCCCTGGTGGCCACCAATGACTTCCACTTCCTGAGCGCCGACGATCACGAAGCCCACGATGCCCTGATCTGCATCCAGACGGGCAAGATGATCAGCGACACGCAGCGCATGTGCTACCCCACAGGGTTGTACATGAAATCGCCGCAACAGATGCAGGAGTTGTTCAGTGACCTGCCGCAGGCCATCGAGAATACCGCCGCCATCGCCGAGAAATGCGATGTGTCGCTCGAATTCGGCGCCTTGCACATGCCGAATTTCCCCATCCCCCCCAGCTTCGAGTCGGATGACGGGTATTTGCGTCACCTGGCGCAGGAGGGCATGGAGGCGCGCTACGATGAGGTGACCCCCGAGATCCGCGAACGGCTGGCCTATGAACTCGAGGTCATCACCAAGGAGGGATTCTCCGGCTACTTCCTCATTGTTCGTGATTTTGTTCAGTATGCACGTGACAACAATGTCAGTGTCGGCCCGGGCCGCGGTTCGGCCGCCGGTTGCCTGGTCTCGTACTGCCTCAGAATCACCGACACCGACCCCATTCGCCACGATCTGCTCTTTGAGCGGTTCCTGAATCCAGAGCGCGTCAGCCCGCCGGACATCGACATCGACTTCGCCGATACCGGTCGCGATCTCGTGCTGCGCTACATGGTCGACACCTATGGCGAGCAGAATGTTTCGCAGGTGATCACGTTCGGGACCATGGGTGCAAAGTCGGTCGTGCGGGATGTGGGGCGCGTGCTGGGCATGGGATTTGGGGAAGTGGACCGCATCGCCAAGCTCGTTCCGAACGAGCTGAAGATCACGTTGGGCGAGTCGATCGAGCGTGTACCGGAACTGAAGCAGATGTCTGGAAGGAATGACGCCGAGGGACAACTCCTCAAGCACGCTCTGCGACTGGAAGGCCTGTCTCGACACGCCTCGGTCCATGCCTGTGCCGTCATCATCGCGCCCTCGGATCTGACCGACTACGTGCCCCTGTATCGTGCACCGAAAGACGGCACGATCACGACACAATTCGACGGCGAGACCTGCGCGGATGTCGGCCTGCTGAAGATGGACATCCTCGGACTCCGGGAACTCTCCCTGATGGACGAAGCGGTGCGGCTGATCCGTCTCCACACTCCCGACTTCGATCTGGGCACGGTGCCGTGGGACGACCGCGCCACATTCGACCTGTTCAGCCGCGGCGAGACAGTGGGCGTGTTTCAGTTCGAGAGTTCGGGCATGCGGGAGTATCTGAGTCAGTTGCACCCTGATCGGATCGAGGACATCATCGCCATGAGCGCCCTCTATCGTCCCGGTCCGATGGTCAATATCCCCACCTTCATCGCCCGCAAGCATGGCCGCGAGGAGGTGGTTTACGACCACCCCAAGCTCGAGCCGATCCTCGACACCACCTACGGCATCATGGTGTACCAGGAACAGGTGATGCGTATCGCCCGCGATCTGGCTGGTTTCAGCATGGGTCAGGCGGACGTGCTGCGAAAAGCCATGGGAAAGAAAAGTCCCGAAGAAATGGCCAAGACGAGGAAGGGCTTCGTGGGTGGCTGCGAGGAGAATGGCGTCGACCGTAAGGTCGCGGAGAAGCTGTTCGCCGATATCGAGGTCTTCGCCGGTTATGCCTTCAACAAGTCCCATGCCGCCTGTTACTCGGAGGTGGCCTACAAGAATGCTTACCTGAAGGCCAACTTCCCCCGCCAGTATATGGCGGCCAGCCTCACCACCGATCGCAACAACACAGATCGTCTGACCATTCTGCTCGACGAGTGTCGACAGATGGAGATCCCCGTCCTGCCACCGGATGTGAACGAAAGTGCGGTGAATTTCGTGCCCACCGAAGATGGCATTCACTTTGGGCTGGCAGCGATCAAGAATGTGGGCGAAGGCGCAGCTGAATCGATCGTCGAGGGCCGCATCAACGATGGCCCCGGTAGCGACTTGTATGATTTCTGCGAACGACTGGACCTGCGCGCCGTGAATCGGCGTGTGGTGGAAGCACTGATCTCGGCCGGCGGTCTGGATGGATTCGAGGGCCACCGGGCGCAGAAACTCGAAGCCCTCGACATGGCCCTGCGTAATGCACAGAACGTGCAGGAGGAACGCGGCCGCGGGCAATTCAACCTCTTCGGCGGAGATTCCTCGGCCCCAGCGATCCAACAGCAACTCAATCTGCCCGACATCGAACCCTGGACCGAGACCGAGCAGCTGGCGCACGAGAAGGAGCTGCTTGGATTCTATGTCTCCTCCCATCCGCTGAGTCGTTTTCAGCGCGACCTGCGCATGTTCGCCACACCTATCAGTGACGTGATGGAAGGCAATGACGGGGAGGCGGTGCGGATCGGCGGTCTGATCAGTCGAATCAGCACCTCCACCGACCGCCGTGGCAATGCCATTGCTTTCGTGACCCTGGAAGATCTGAAGGGTAAGACGGATATCGTCTTCTTCGCTGACGCCTTCACCGCCAGCCGCGACCTCATCGTCAATGACCGCATCATACTGGTGGAGGGCCGACTCAACGAACGCAATGGTTC
>JABHDC010000274.1 GCA_018673255.1 Gemmatimonadota bacterium | reverse complement strand
CCACCGGAGAGGCGACCTCTTTTGAGAGCTACCTGGCACAGCTTGGTCGATGGTATCAGGTCACGGCGTACCGTCCCAAAGATGGGCAGTTTGCTGTCGTGTTCGCCAACATCACCGAGCGCAAGCAGATGGAGGAAGACTTACGAGAGAGTGAGGAGCGTTACAGAATCTCCTTCAGGACCTCAAGAGATCCAATCAACGTCTTCACTCTGGATGGCAAGATACTGGACGCAAACGAGCGACTGGTTGAGGTCAGCGGATATTCGTTGGACGAGATCTGCTCTCTCAGCCTAATAGACCTATATCCCACAGCAGATGGGCATGAAACACGACAGAGGATTCAAGTGCTAAGAGAGGGCAAGGAGTCATCGACCTTTGAGACGAACCTGCTAACAAAGCAAGGAAAGCTCGTGCCGGTCGAAATCGCCACAGCTGCTCTCACAGACTGTTACGGCCATGAGACTGTGATCCAAGCGAACGTGAGAGAGATCACCGACCGCAAGCTATTGGAGCAGGAGGTGATCCACCTGGAGCGCATGCGCGTATCGGGGGAACTGGCGGCAGGGGTGAGCCACAACCTCAACAACATGCTCACAGCGGTCCTGGCTCCGGCTCAGATCCTGTTGCGCAAGAGCGCTGATCCTGAGATTCGTCGGGAGGCCGAAACCATCATGACAGCCGGACGCCGGGCACGGGATCTGGTGATGCACCTCAATCAGTCAGTCCGGTCCCGTCGGGAAGGGTCCCTGGTGCCAGTCTCCCTCGTTGGGCAGATCCAGGAGGTGATCCAGCTGGCCCGACCCCGGTGGAAGGACGAGCCGGAAAGCCGTGGGGTCGCTGTGGCGGTGCTCACTGAACTGGCAGAGACCCCAGACGTCCAGGGCGATCCAGCCGAGATGGATGATGTCATCCTGAACCTGCTGCTCAATGCGGTGGATGCCCTGCCCGAAGGAGGCACGATTACCGTCGCCACGCAGGCCGTGGACGCGGGGATTCTGCTCACAGTGAGCGATACCGGAACCGGGATGGACGAGGAGACCTGTCGGCGGGTGTTCGAGCCTTTCTTTACCACCAAGGTGGGCGTTGGCAGCGGTCTGGGACTCTCGACAGTGCATGGCACGGTGAGCCGCTGGGGGGGCCGCATCGAGGTGGACAGCACGCCGGGTGAGGGGACGACGTTCACTCTGTGGTTGCCGGCATGGACCGAGTCGTGTCCTCTGTAGCGCCGCCCTCATCTCCCGCACTCATTCCGTCTTCCTTCTGCTGCATTGTGCCAGCGTTTGAGCACGCCATCACGACTAGCCCGAGCTTCTCTTTTTTGGGGAGGGGATGGGCGTTGGTGCATGACTCCGTCTTGACATCGCCATCGGGCTCGGTTGATCCTGCTCACTTCGTGGATCTACTCGAGGAAGAGCGTTGATGGCAGCCCGGACGAAGACCAAGGTGTCGCCGAAGTTCAAGACGAAGTATCGCGGTGAAGAACTGGGCGGCCTACGATACCGCTCTCAGAGAGCGCGGCGACATCACCGTCTGGTTCGACGAGGAGGCGACTAGCGCATGGAATGCACCGTCAAGCGGCCGCCCTGGGGGACCGCGCACATACTCCGACCTGGCGATCGTGACCGCATTGACCTTGAGGACGGTCTTCCACCTGCCCTTGCGCCAGGCCGAAGGCTTCGTCGCTTCCCTGATGTTGAGGTTCCGCGCTTTGCTGGAGGCGGAGGCCCGTTTCACCTCGTCATCGACTCCACCGGCCTGAAGATATTGGGCGACGGCGAGTGGCAGTCTCACAAGCACAAGACTTCGAACCAGCGTCGCAGTTGGCGCAAGCTGCACCTGGGCATTGATGAGGACGGCTTCATCATCAATGCGGCGCTCACCGACCGAATTGCGGATGATGCGTGTATCGCGATCTCGCTGCTCGAGCAGATCGAAGGCGGCATCGCGCGGTTCACGGCAGACGGAGCGTACGATTCGAGACCGAGGTAGAAGCGATAGCCGCAGCGGGAGCTCCGACATCAGGATCGTGATCCCGCCGAAGAAGACGGCCGGCATGGATCACGAGCCAGGGGAGTTTGGTGCCAGCGCAACGAGGGCATCGAGAGGGTTGGTGAGGTCGGTCGACGCCAATGGCGCAAGGAGTCGGGCGCCCACCAGCAGGCTCGCGCCGAGAACGCGATTTACCGACACAAACGTATCATCGGGGCTCGTCTCCGAGCCCAACATTACGAGGCACAGAAGAAGGAAGCGTTGATCGCCGTCCATGTCCCATATCGGACGACCACACTTGGCATGCCCGAATCAGCCAAGACTGTGACGTGACGGCGAGGACCAAAGGGGGAAATCCACTCCCGGGGAATCGTGCAACAACGCCGTGAAACCACGCCCTGATCAGTAGGGCAGCTGGTCTGTTGGATGCTCTTCAGGCTCCATCGCATGGAGATACTCTTGAGTCGTACGGATCGACTCATGCCCGAGTCGCTTCTGAACGGTACGGAGATCTGTCACACGAAGAAGCTCCGTTGCGTATGTATGCCGAAGGCAGTACAGCGTGATCTTGGGATCCATTCCGGACCGACGGACCATGCGTCGGAAGGCTTGCGCGAGAGAGTCCACGGCGACAGGTCGTTCGGTCGATCGGCCCGAGATCATCCAAGGTCCAGCCGTGGCTTCTTCCTCCCGATGCTTTTTCTCTTCTTCCAGGTAGTCGACGAGAGCCTGTTTCACATCCAGGCGCCGCGCCTCCGCGTCTTTCGGTTCCCATCGCTCACCTTCGCACTCAGCTCGTTGGACGGTGAGGATCCGACCGCGAAGCCAATCCCAGCGTGCCCATCTCATCTCCTCGTCTCGTAGACCGGCATAGAGGCCTAGGCGAACTGCTGTTGGGAGCAACCCTCCACGACGTCTGGATTCCAGTGAAAGGTCGAGCAGATCCTTCACTTCTTCTATCGTGAGGATGCGACGTTCAGTCTCTCTTTTGGGCTGCCGCAATCTCAGGCCGCGTGCCGGGTTGTCATGAAGCATCCCAAGTTTGACAGCCTGGTCCAACAGGAGGCGCAGTTTCGTCATTCGGTGAAACACCGTCCACCGGGCAAATCGCGTTGCCATCTCATCCTGGTATTGCCGGCAGTCGTCGTTGGTCAAGGACTGGAGGTCTCTCTCCGTCAGCCACCTGCACACCTGACGTGCTACGCTCATGTGATTTGCGTGGCTCTTGCGCCTGGCATCCTTGGCCTTGGATGAGCTCAGGGCGTATTGCTCGTAGGCCGCCAGCAGCGCGTCGACATTGGTTGCGATGAGTTCACCTGGTTGCCTGGTGACGGTATCGTGCCATCCAACAAAGGCGCATGCCGCCTCGGTCTCTTCCAGGAGACCTTCCTCAATCCACGCGCGAATTTCCCCATCCCTGGCGATACCATCTCGCGTTGCTTCCTCCAGCTGGCTTGCCCGATTGTATAGGGATCGTCCGACAGATAGTGATCGGGGATAGCGAGATTTTTGCTTCTTTCTCGGCCCAAGTGTGACGGTGAACCGGACTCGGAAGCACTTACGTTGTGGAAAGGGGTGTAGGGATGCCATGATTTGTAACCCTGTTTGTAACCCTTAGAAGCTGTTTGAATGCCCATTTATCTGTACGAATGTGTATGATTCTTCCATGACTCGCAACTGTTCATACGAAGGCCAAGGGCACGCTTTCTTTCGTGTTTCCGATTGACAAAAGTCTTGTAAGTTCATAAAAAACAACAAAAAAAAGCCCCGAATGCAGTGAGCACTCAGGGCTTAAAAAAATGGCGGGACCGACGGGGATCGAACCCGCGACCTCCGGCGTGACAGGCCGGCGTTCTAACCATCTGAACTACGATCCCGCGCAGGAAAAAAACCTAACCCTCTACTATTGGATTGTCAACGGATCGGGCTTCCTAACTTCGCGCCTTTCTATGTGACGGCGTGACGCCTGTCCCAGGCGTCTCCCTCGCGCTTGAGTCGCTTGAGAGGTCCACGCAGGAGTGTGCGCTTGAGTGGGGGCAGATAATCGATGAAGAGTTTGCCGTCGAGGTGGTCAATTTCGTGTTGCAGGACGCGCGCCATGAAACCTTCGGCCTTCACCTTGAAGGGGGCGCCATGCACATCGAGGGCACTGACTTCGACATTCGTATACCGCGATACGTCGCCATACACATCGGGGATGCTCAGGCATCCCTCTTCGGCGGTGGCCATGCCCTGGCCGATATCGATCACAGGATTGATCAGGGCCAGGGGTGGGACGTCGGGCTCATTGCCGGAGATGTCGACGATGATCACACGCCGCAGGACCCCAATCTGGGGGGCGGCCAGGCCGACACCATCCGCCTCGGCCAGTGTGTCAAACAGATCCTGAACCAGACCCGAGACCTCTGAGTCGACGGCTGCGATGGGATCCGCCTCGCGGCGCAGGACTTTGGAGCCATACATGACGATCTCGCGGATCATGCAGTCGTGCCTTCACTGGTCAGGTCCAGGGCGATATAGGGGGTGTCGCGGTGTCGCAGCGCCGAGGCCAGATGCAGACGGTCGGCGACGGGTGCCAGGCGCAGTACCGAGGCCTGGGCGAGTTGCAGGCAGAGGATCTGCTCCTCCAGCGTAGCGGTTCCTTCGTATCCCAGTTCGGTCAGCACCACATCTGCATCGGGGCGTTGGGCGTCCTGTGCGTCACCGAGCACTTCGTTCATGCTGCCGGAGCGAAAGCCGAGAATGTCGAGGGTCACGCGCCGATAGCCGATGCCTGTCAATTCGGTGACAATCAGCCGGCGTTGGTCCGCATCGGCGATAAGGGTGCCCAATTCGTCGGCAGGCAATTCGATGCGCGCTACGCTGTCGTGGTGTCGCACGCGTAGCTGCTCACAGATCAGATCCTTCATGAATTTCTCGGCCCGATCGACCTGTCGCAGTCCTTCGGAGGTCACAGCCGTTCCATAGGGAAATCTGGATGACAGGCAGGCCATGGCCGGGCGATTCCAGACCGACACGCCCCAGCGTTTTGCCAGCTGACGCACATCATCCTTTGTCATGCCCACTTCCATCAGGGGCGCCCGCACACCGTATTCCTTTGCCGCTGTCGCCCCCGGCCGGAAATCACCCACATCATCCACATTCTGTCCGTAGAAGATGGCACTCGCCTGATGCTTTTCGGCGAGTTTGCCCATGTGGATGAACAACTCGCTCTTGCAGTAGTAGCAACGATTGATCGGATTGCTGGAATAGTCCGGGTTGTCGATCTCACGCGTCTGCACGACCTCGTGAGGAATGCCGAATTGCTGCACGATCTCGGCGGCTCTTTCGAGTTCACCCTCGGCATAACTCTCAGAGTCGGCCGTGACGGCGATCGCCCGCTCCCCGAGGATGCGATGGGCGGCCACGGCGAGCATCGCTGAGTCGACGCCACCCGAATAGCCGATCAGAACGGTGCCCTCGATCGATGCAAACAGTGCGTCGAGATCCACCAGCTTCTCATCCAGAGAGCGGCTGTCAGGTGTGTCGGCAGGGGAGTTGTCGATCTGGATCGTGGTCACGGTCTGTTCAGACTGCCGACGGTTCAGGTTCACGCACGGCCGTCGGCACCAGCACAGCATCTGTCATACCATGGAGGATCTTCTTGTCCGCCGGGCAGGCGACGCACTGCGTGCCGGCGAGACGGGCCTCATCACCGATGACGTAGTAGTATGGCCGCAGCAGCACGCGACCGTGCATCGGCTTCACCTCATCGGCATAGAAGTCGTGATAACGGAAGGGGAGGCGGGCACCCTTGTGGAACTTCTGCAGGATACTGGCGCCCTGGTCGAAGCCATCCAGGGCCGACTGCAGCGCCTGCTGCCACTGGTCTTCGGGTACGTCGTGGCCAATTGTGACGCCGCGGCTCTGCTGCGCATCGATGTCGAAACCCGAAGGCTTGATGACGAGTTCGCGTTGCTTCTTGGAGAGGTGGAAGAGTTGATCCCAGCTGCTGACCGGTTTACCCGCGATCTGCAGACCCGGAATGATCGTATTGGGCGGTGCAGGCCGGGAGTCGATGATCCAACTGGGGGGAATCACAGTCTGCAGCAACTCGAGATGTGCATCGCCCAGTTCGTGGGCCCAGAAATCCTGAAGCTGCGGCATGTGGAAAAGCGCCAGCCACATCTTCTCTTCCATGAAGGCCTTCAGCGGTGGCGTGATGCGGACGGCATTCTTCTTGGCGTGGTAGGCGACCAGTTCGACCTTCGGGATATTGGGCAGGTCGAAGAGTTCGAAGAATCGGTAGACGACATCGACCTTCTCACGCTTGCCGGAATCCCCGTGCTCGCCGGAATCACAGTCGACGAGGATGCTCTGATCGTCCATGTGCAACTCGCGTGGATGTCTGCACACGACCCGCTTGCCGGCCTGGGTCAGGCTCTCGGCGATCCAGGCCATCTCGTCGCGATACGCATCTGATTCGTCGGAGACGACGATACAGACGAGGGGATCGTCGGTCTTCGATGTAGCTGCCAGCGCCTCGTAGAAACCATCGACGAGGCCGTCGCGACCCCCGATGATATCGTAGCCGAGATCGGCATAGAGGGCGCTCACCTGGGCGGTGAACCCGATACCACCTGGAATCGAGTCGAGCTCGGCCACACGCAGGCCATCGGCTGTGACGATCAGATCGGGCCGCAGAACCAGTGGCAGATGTGACTTCACGCGATTCAGGCGTGACAATTCGAGGATGCGTTCGGGCTTGCCGGCGTCAAGATACTGGTGGACGAAGTCTGGTTGTATGCCCTTCAGACTCTGGTGATACAACAGATTGGCGGCCTTGTTGAAGGCCAGCAGAGCCGGGCCCAGACGCAGCAGGATGTCATGCTGCTCGGGCGTAATCCAGAAGGGTTCTGGAGAGATTCGCCAGGGAAGGCGACTATCGGGATGCAGGCGCGACCGGTCGCCCTCAAAGAGTCCGCCAACGGGCGAGCTCTCATTGATGCGGAGACAGAGCTCTCGCGGGTCAGCTTCGGTAGCGCAGGACATGCCGTCAGATCGAATTGAACGAGGGATTGGAATTAGTCGGAAGTGGTTGAGAATGTAGCGGGATGCGATGATCTGTCAATCGGTGGTGCAGCCGTGATGCAGACGTTGCCCCGGGGTGATTGGGGGGTGTATGTTGGCGCAGCGCAATCACAGCCAAGGGAGCGGCAGTTGACGATAGACAAGGAACTGACGGGCCGAAGGGCCCTGATCACCGGGGCTGGACGAGGCATCGGCCGGGCGATCGCTGAAGAGCTCGCTCGGGCCGGTGCTGATGTGGCCATTGCCGCGAGATCAACCGACCAGGTCGGCCACGTTGTGGCGGACCTCACCGCCTCCGGCGCACACGCTCTGGGCATTCCCTTTGATGTGAGTGATCCTGCTGCCGTGCAGGCGGCGGTGGCATCCATCGAGAAGCAGTGGGGTGGCATCGACATCCTCGTCAACAACGCGGGCGTGCTGGGGCCGATCGGTCGCACCGACACAAATGATGTCGAAGCCTGGCTCGACACGATCCGCATCAATCTTGGGGGCTGCTTCCTCTGCACTCACGCCTGCCTTCCCGGCATGATTCAGCGGGGCGCCGGCGGCAGAATCATCAATCTGTCCGGCGGCGGGGCCGTCGGCCCGCGACCGAATTTCTCGGCCTACGGTGCATCCAAAGCAGCGGTCGTTCGATTTACCGAGACCTTGGCGGCCGAGGTTGCCGATACAGGTATCCAGGTCAATGCCATCGCCCCCGGTGCGGTGAATACGACGATGACAGAGATGACGGCGGCGGCCGGTGAGGCGGCCGGCGACGAGGCGGCCCTCGCTGCGCAACAATTGCAGGTGGGTGGCGTGGACCCGGCGCGCCCCGCCCAATTGGCCCGTTTCCTGGCCTCGGCCAGGTCGGATGGGATCACGGGACGGCTATTTCATGCGGTCGGGGACGATTGGGAAGCGATCCAGGCCGAGGATCTGCAGGATGATGACTACACCGTTCGCCGCATGAAGCCAAGCACATGAGCCTGAGAGTTGGTCTCATTGGCGCCGGCGGTGTAGGACACAAGCGGGCGGTGGCCGTGGCCCGCGATGCCCGCAGCCAACTTGCACTGGTGTGTGATCTGGACGAGTCACGTGCCGTGGCCCTGGCCACCCAATACGGTGCCAGATCCACCTCCGACTGGGAGGCGGCAGCCGATGCGGGTGATCTGGACCTCATCATCGTCTCCACAACCCACGACATGCTGTCGCCGGTTTCGGTTCGGGCCCTGCAGGCGGGCAAACACGTTCTGTGTGAGAAGCCGATGGGTCGCACGGCCCATGAGGCGCGCCAGGCCACGGAAGCTGCGAGCAACAGCGGCAGGATCCTGCATGCGGGCTACAATCATCGATTCCACCCTGCCATTCTGGCGGCTCACGAGGCGGCCACGACGGGTGAACTGGGGGACCTGATCCTCATGCGGGGTCGATATGGCCACGGTGGCAGACCTGGCTATGATCGGGAGTGGCGGGCGGATGCGACCGTTGCCGGCGGTGGAGAGTTGCTCGATCAGGGAGCTCACCTGATCGATCTGGCTCTCTGGTTTCTCGGTGATATCGAGAGCGTCAACGGGAGGACGCAGACCGCTTTCTGGGATATGGCACCCGTCGAGGACAATGCCTTTGCCACACTGAACACGTCCTCAGGGCAGACGGCAAGCTTCCACGTGAGTTGGACGCAGTGGAAGAATCTGTTCAGCCTCGAGTTGTTCGGACGCGACGGGTATGCCCTGGTGAATGGCCTGGGCGGCTCCTACGGTCAGGAATCGCTGATTCTCGGGCGTCGGCGTGCTCAAGGGGGCGTGCCCCATGAGAAGACATCCGTATTCGATGGGCCCGATCGATCCTGGGGAGCGGAATGGGATGCTTTCCTGAGAGCGGTCGAAGGCGATGAGACGATCGCAGCCGCAGGCAATGATGGCCTTCGGACCCTCGAGTGTATCGGGGCGCTGTATCGATCTGCTGCATCGAATGGCGCACCTGAAGCCGTCTCAGGCTAGTCCGCAATCGGCCTAAGCCCCTGTCCATGTGTGAGTTGCGGTGATACAGACGTGTTGCGATGGGGCCTTTTTTGGAGGTTAGGCAACTTTTTTCACGAAAATGGTTGTGAAATGCATTACATTGTGGCGGTCCAAAATCCATCAGCCTACCAATCCAAACCGTAGGATTCGATATGCGCCCAGATCAGACAGCCGCCCAAGTCGAACGCGTGTCCTTGGCCTATCGGCGTCTCGCTAACGCTATGATTCTCAGCACGTTACGCGAGATTTCGAAGACTGAGGAAGTGTTCGAGGAGGTCCCGGAGGTCGATTTTGTCGAGAGCGGTCGTCTCGATCCATGGTGTGAACTGGCTGGACTAGAGCCGGAGGTCGTGCGGCGTGCAGCACGACGCCTGTTGGGTAGCGCCGAACCAATCGCTGTTTGAGAACCACCGTGAATTGAGTGGCCCCTCAGCCCTCGATTACGGAAAAGGCCTCGGAACTCACGTTCCGGGGCCTTTTTCTTGTTCATCGCAGGGCGACTCGTCGTCCCCCTGCGTAATCGAGAACACCGCGCACGACTTTCTCTGCGTTGCGGTGTCGCAACCTTTCGTAGCGCAGCGCCCAGGCGTGGTCGATGTGAGCAAGATTCCCCACCTCCACCAGGGCCTTCACACCCGCCGGATTGTTGCGCAGGACCCCGAGGGACTGCCCTCTCGTATGGGCACCGGCGCCAAGTGCTGGCAGCAACGATCGCGCAAATCGTCGTGAGGCATTGTCCCGTTGTTTCCCGTCCCGACTCTCGTAGTAGAGGACGAGGGGAGCGGCCGGGGAATTGTGGTCAATATCCGCGTGGAATGAGAGGAAGATCGTGCGTTCTTTTGGCACGCCCTGGAAGGCCTCTCTGGCGATCTGCACGCGAGCCCGCAGGCCACTCGGATTCCCCGTCGGCCAGACACTGGGCCGATTCGGCCGGTTGTGCACGAGGCTGTTGAAGACCTCGTTCTGCTCATGCACAAAGGTCTTTGTCGGTGGGATTCCGCTGTGCCGAAAGAGGTGATTCGGACTCAGCAGCGTAATGTCCACATTGGCGCCATGCAGACGGAACAGGACATAGGCGCGCAGTGCCACGTCATAGACGTATTCATCTTCCACCACGTATAGCCGGTCACCGTTGCCATCGACGGTGGGCACGATCGCGCCCGGATCCACACCACCGTGACCTGGATCCAGGACGATGTGCCAGCCTGCGAGTGCATCACTGAGCCGTCCGACGCCTTCGATGGCCTCTTCGAATTTCTTGAAGAGATTGCGTGCCTGGTGGAAGGTTGCCAGCGGGGTGGGCGGATGCAGTTCGGCGTAACTCTTACCCCTCTGGGTATCAGCTTTCGGCCGCGTGGCGAAGTAGGGGCCATTGACCAGTTCGATCCGCTTCAGTGATGCGGGACTGACGAGCAACTGATCCCAGGGGATGTCGCTCTGCTCAACCCACCGACGGTGGGCATTGAGTGGCCGCACGCGCAGTTTCTGCCCGGGGTGGATGACGGTGCCGTCGAGTTCATTGAGGCGACGGACTTCGTCCACACCCATCTGATGCAGCTGGGCGATCTCGCTGAGGTTGTCGCCGCGGCGCACGGTGTAGGTAGCGAAACGGCGTTCGGCCGAAGCCTCAAGCACCAATTCCTGGCCCGGATAGATGCGATCCCCGGCCAGATCGTTGAGTTCGCGTACGCGGCTGACACTCATGCCATAGGCCCGCGCGATTTCCCACAGGGCGTCGCCGCGTTCCACGACGTGGACCGTGGTGGGAGTCGACCGCAGGCGCAGCTTCTGACCAATGCGGATCAGGTCGCCATCCAGTCCATTGATCCGGCGCAACTGAGCCAACTCGACGCTGTGGAGGACGGCGATCTCTGACAGGGTCTGACCGGCATGCACGACGTGGATGCCTTCCTCTGTCAGTGACGGCCTCAGTCGCAGCTTCTGTCCCGGTGTGATGTGATCACCGGTCAGCCCGTTGAGCTGCCGGAGCATGCGCAGGCCCACATCGAAGCGTGCGCCGATCGAGGAGAGATTGTCGCCACGCTGAACCGTGTAGAGGGGCGGGACCTCCTCTTCGGTGACCGGTGCCGGTTGCCGCAAGCGCAGGGTCTGGCCGACCTGGAGCCGATCACCGCGCACATTGTTGAGCTGGCGCAGTGAGGCAAGAGATACACGATGGGCGACTGCGATTTCTGAGAGCGTGTCCCCACGCCGGACCTTGTACGTATCCGCAGGGGGGCGATTGCGCGTCACGGTGGGGGCAGGCTTGAGCCGCAGGCTCTGGCCGATGGCGATCTGATCGCTACGCAGACTGTTGTAGCGACGCAGGTCATTCAGGGCAATGCCGAATCGCAGGGCAATCTGGGACAGATTATCACCGGCACGGACGGTGTATTTGTCGACGGCGACAGCGAGTTTCTGGCCGATCTGGATCGTATCGTTCGTCAACTGATTCCACGCACGCAGTTGCGAAACTGACACAGCATACCGCTTCGCGATCCCCGACAGGGTTTCAGCGCGGCGGACCGTGTGTTGCGTGGCAGCGTCCAGTGGTGACGCGATCTGCAGCAGCAGCATCATGACGCATGCGTACACGTGCAGACGGCCAGAGTCATTCACGACGAGGCGTCCATCGGCGGCGAAGCCGCAAGATTTATCGGGGCGGGGGCGTCCGATCCATGCTGGCCGGGGGAGGCCGAAACGAACGTAAGGCTAAGTATAACCACAGGTTTGGAAGACTGGCAACGGGAGACTCCCTGTTGCGGCTCGTGTCGTGACGGTATCTTCGACTGTCATGACTGATCTGAGCCAACTGCCCTCCGTCGATCAACTCCTGCAGCAAGCCGCTGTCGTGGCGTGTCTGGAGCGAATGGACCCGGGCCATGCGACGAAGCTGGCGCGCCGGGTCATCGACGACCTGCGCCAACAGATCCGCGATGGCCGGGCCGAGGCCGAGCGTGATGGCCTGATGGCGACGGCCACGCAGGAACTGGTCGACCTGATGACGGCGAAGGATCAGCATTCACTGCGCCGGGTGATCAATGCCACCGGTGTCATCCTGCACACCGGTCTGGGGCGCGCACCCCTGGCGCCGGAAGCCAGGCAGGCCCTGGCAGAAGCAGCTGACCACTACTGCAATCTGGAATTGGATCTGGCCACCGGCGGGCGAGGGCGACGACTCGACCACGTCGATCAGGTCCTGCAGCAACTGACGGGTGCCCAGGCGACGGCTGTGGTCAACAACAATGCCGCCGCCGTCCTACTGCTCCTTCACACGCTGGCCGCTGGTCGCAAGGTCGTGATCTCTCGCGGGCAATTGGTGGAGATCGGCGGTTCCTTCCGTATGCCCGATATCATCGCTGCCAGCGGGGCTCGAATCCAGGAGGTGGGCACAACCAATCGCACGCACCTGAGTGACTTCGAACAGGCGATCGACGCCGATACGGCGTTGTTACTCGTCGTGCATCCGAGCAACTATCGCGTGGCCGGATTCACGACCGAGCCCGAGGGGCAGGCGTTGGTCGAACTGGGACACCGTGCGGGAGTCCCTGTCGCTTTCGATCTGGGTGGTGGCACGCTGCGTGATCTCGATCGCTGGGGTCTTCCCCACGAGCCGGTGGTGACCGAGAGCCTTCAAGCGGGATACGACATCGTCACCTTCTCAGGCGACAAGATTCTGGGTGGGCCACAGTGCGGGATCCTGGCAGGACGAGCCGAGTTGATCGATCGGATGACGGCCAGCCCCATGATGCGGGCTCTGCGTTGTGGCAAGCTGACCATGGCCGCTCTGGAGGCGACGCTGAATCTGTATCATCTCGATGATGACGCCCTGCGCGAAGCCCTGCCGACACTGCGCCTGATGACTGAATCAGCAGATCGCATTCACAGTCGCGCAACGACACTTCTTCAGCAGTTGGATGAATCGACGCGCCTGGGTTTGAAGGCTGAGGTCGTGTCGACGAAGGCGCAGGCCGGAAGTGGTGCATTGCCGGTGGAAGAACTCGACAGCTACGCCGTGGCATGCGGTGGCACAATGGTCGAAGCCCTGGCCCATGCCATGCGTCAGGATGGCGAGCATGCCGTCGTCGGCAGGATCTCGCAGGACCGATTGCTGCTGGATCTGCGCACGGTACGCGACGACGAGGTGGCGCCTGTCGCAGCCTGCCTTCAGCGCGCCTATCGATCTGTGGAGCGGTTGTAACGACAGATGAGACGCCAACCGGCAAACGGCCCAGCGTGGTGGCTGGCGTTGCTGTTGTGCCTGGGGTGTGGCGGCAGTGGGGGAGAGCCGGCAGATCCGGACATCACGGGCCCGGGAGATGGACCGCAGCAGGAGCCGGAAGCGGGTGTGGTGCGCCTGCTGAATCGAACCACCTATTCCATCGCCAGCGCCTATGTCCACATCGATCAGGAAGAGGGCGAGCACGTGGTGCGGGCCGAGATCGGGGCCGGTGCCCAGGGCCAGATCAGCGAGGGCCAACTCTCCGCCGGTCAGGAGGTTGAGTTCGATCTTGTGCTGCAGGTTCCGATCAGCGAAGGCTTGCGAGTGCGCCGCAAGGCGAAGCTCATCATCGATGGCGACATGCGGGTCACCGCCGATCTGAGCGATGCGACGGATCCCTTCTCACTGACCATCACAGTGGGCGCCGCCGCCGAGGGTTAGACGAATCTGTCGTCGCCGGCGTTTGGCGGCGGCTCAGCTACCTTCTGCGAGACTGACGCCTCGATTCACGAATCGGGGATTCGCTACACGAATCTGTCGTCGAGGTCGCCGCGTACGATCTGGACCTGACCCTGGTCCTCGAGCTGGCGGATCTTCTGCACGATCCGAAGCTGCACTTCTTCGACTTCGCTCAGGCGCATGGGACCGGCGAATTCCATCTCATCTTCGATGAAACCACGGATTCGTTCGGACATGTTGCCGAGGATCTTCTCTTTGACTTCCTCGCTGGCCGCCTTCAGGGAGACGACGATGTCCTTCTGTTCGATCTCCCGCAGCACGATCTGGATCTCGCGGTCGGTGAGTCTCTGAAGGTCTTCGAAGACGAACATCTGATTGCGCACGTATTCGGCGACTTCCGGATCCTGGGCGTCGAGGCGATCCAGGACATTCTTTTCCACTGTACCACCGGTGAGATTCAGGATATCGGCTACGACCTTGGGGCCACCCACGTCCTGATTGCCGCCGAGGATGTCGCGCAGATTGGCCTCGAGGCTCTCCTCGATCTGCTTCAAGGCATTGGGGGTGATGTTCTCCATCGTCGCAATGCGGTAGGAGACCTCTGCCTGCGTCATCTCCGGGAGCTGGGCCAGGATACCGGCGGCCTGCTCGGGGTCCAGTTGCGACAGGATCAGAGCGATGGTTTGAGGATGCTCGTGACTGATGAAGGGAGCAATCTGCTCAGGCGGCACATTGCGTAGCAGGTAGAATCCGGACGAAACGGTCGAGAGCACACGATCCAGAATGTCCTGCGCCTTACGGGGGCCAACGGCCCGTTCCAGAGCACCCCGGGCAAAGTCGACACCACCCTGGCTCATGTATTCGCCGGCGAGCAGGTGCTGCTCAAACTCGGACAGAACCTCGTCCTGCAACTCCATCGGCAGGTGCTTGAGTTCGGCGATGGTGTGCGTCAGTTCCTCGATTTCGTAGTCGGTGAGGAACTTCATCACGTCCGCTGCGCCTTCCTGACCGAGAGCAACCATCATGATGGCTGACTTCTCCCGTGGGGAAAGCTCGATCTCCTGCTCGAGATACTTGTCCTTGGCGACGTTGGACTCGCTCATGGGGCTCCGCCTTCAGTATTTGAGTCGCCGGGAACCGGTGCCGGCGATCTCGTGTGTCAGCCCGGAAACAGATTCCAGGATTGGCAGTACGTTCCCCTCCAATGGCAGGAACTTCCGACATCCACCCGGGATCGATGCTGGATGCAGGTCTGCAAGCTCTTTTAAAACAGCTATTTAGGGTTCCGATGGGTGGCTTGATCACTGCACCGCTCAAAGGGTATCAGAGACGTGTATTGCAAAGGCCGGACCAGCAGGGAGCCATGCCATTTCTGCCGGCAATGGACCTTGCATGGTCTCAGAGGCGGAGCTATATTGACTAACACCCTATAGAAACTGAAGGTTCTGCTTCCCCGCAGGATCGTAGGGCCCCCCACTTTTCACAAAGCAATAGCCTACTCCCCGGGCCTCTAAGGCACGGTTGCGGCAGTTTTCGCAACCAAGACCGAAGGTCGTGGATCGCACTATGCGTGAGGGTGAACTTCTTGCCGAGCCAGCTGGACTGCTGACCGACCTGCGTCGGCAGGTCCTGGAGTCCTGGCTGCAGAATCCCTTTCTCGATGATGACGTGTCCCGCATGGCCCTGCGTCTGGGCGCTGGACAATCCGAGGTCGCAGAGGCCGTAGAGCATCTGTGTCAGGCGGGGATGCTGCGTCCGGCTGCCGGTGGCGGCTTTGCCCTCACCGTCGATCTGGGAGGGGTCACCCTGCCTGACGACCTGGCGATTCCAGCCTGGGCCATGGTCGCTGAGACCGTCGCACACGACTCGACTGCAGCCGTCGACCAGGCTGTCGTCCAGACAGTCATACAGACTGATGTGGATGAGGAGACGCCAGATGTGGAGCAGATGGCTCTCGCCTCTTTGTCCGGTGCCACCCAGACCGAAGCGGACGATGGGATCGACGAAGATGCCGTCCTCGAACTGCTGCCCGCATCGCACCGATCCGACAGTCTGGCCCGGGAGATCGCCGCGACCTTAGCCGCCCTGGTGCCCGAGGAACAACTGGGTGAGGCGGATCTTCTCGATGTGTTGCCCTTCGGTATCATCGTCCTGCAGCCGAATGGGGCCCTCGAACTGGCCAACGCCGAAGCGGCCCGACTTCTCGATATCCCTCTCGGCAACCTGGATGGGGCCACAATCGAGATGGCGACCGGCGTGAATCCGCTCAGTGTTCTGCACGAGGGGGAGCCGCTGACATTCTCTGTGACTGAGCCGCTACCACTGGAACTCAGCCTGCAGCCGCATCGTCTGGCTGCCAGCGAGGTCATCCTCATCTTCGTGCGCGATGTTGCCCTGCTGGAAGAGGTCTCCCGCATTCAGGCCGATGTGCAAGAGGAACTCTACGACCGGATGCGTGAAGAAATGGTCGATCCCCTGGCAATGATCGAGGCTTTTCTCGAGACCCCCGACAATCAGGGCCTCGTGGACGCGCGTTTCGCCATGGAGCAGATCAACATCTTCCTGCGCCAACACTTCATCTCACGCCGCGATGCACAGGAGGGGCAGGGCCCGGAGCCCGCCTGAACTGCTATGGTGATGGATATTCGACAGACGTGGTCCGGCGACGGGGAAGAGGACAAGCATCAGCCCAGCGCCCAACCGGCAGCAGATTCAACGGCAGACACAGGGCAGGCTGATCCCGTGTCGTCGCTGGCAGATGCCGCGTCGGCTGGTCTGGTAACCGCAGATCCGACACTGACAGTCCCGGTATCTACAGACCCCATATATGCAGTCCCTGAACCTGCAGATCCAGAGCCAGGCATCGATCTGGCTGAGCTCATCCAGCAGGTCGCCACGGGCGATGCGCAGGTACGGGCCCAGGCGGCGGCCGAACTTCGTGCCCTGGTGCCGGGGCACGATGGGATCGAGTTGCTCTTCGACCTGGCCGGGCCCAGCGATGATCCTCGTCGGTTGCCTGCGATCCAGGCTCTGGGCCATCACCGTCACTGGTTGTCCTCACGATCACGTGTCGAGACGATCCTGAGACTCGCTCGTGATGAGCGGGATCCGGAAGTGGCGGCCGCTCT
The DNA here is from genome assembly GCA_018673255.1 of Gemmatimonadota bacterium. Next base: position 22,067 of record JABHDC010000274.1, on the reverse strand, counting down.
GGTTTGGACATTGCGTCAACGCGAAGAGCTGCGTGAGTTCCTGCTGCATCCGATGCACCCTGTCTCCCGGGAGGCTGCCCTCGGCGTGCCCCTCGCGGACAGTACCATCGAAGGTATCGTCCATGCGTTGCTCGTGGGCAGGGCCCCGGATGTCGATACGATCCTGGCTCAGAAGCTGCCGGCCATGCACGCCAGTCTCACGAAGATGGCGATCGATGTGCTGCAGCGAATGGCCTCCTTCTCTTCGTCAGATGAGCAACGGCTCGTGATCGAGCATCTGCCCCAGCCGCCGCTCTTCGAGGCTCTTGTGGAAGGCCGCTCACGTCCCGCTCTGAATCCGGAGCCGACGGAGGGTGAGACGCTGGCCCTGAAGGAGTGGCACGACCTGTCACGGCTGACGTCGCAGGTCCTGTTGGAGCGCCCCCGGGCAGAACTGATACGTTACCTGGTCAATCGATGTGCGGCAGATGAGCCCTTCGCACGCCGTCACGCCAGCTTCCTGCAACGGGCGATGGTGAGCACACGCGAGGCCCTCGGTTCGGAAGTGCTCGACGATTTTGAGAGACTGACCATGGGGGCGACCGAGGAACGTCTCGAGCGCATGGCGCGGCTGCTCATGGAACTGGTGGACAAGATCGCCGGTGGCGAGAGTCATTCGCAGGCGGCGGACCTGCTGGAGCGGTGGAAGGGGCATTCACCGGCACTGAAATTAAAGATCTACCACATGCAGCAGGGCCTCCGATAGAGCTCCGGCGCCACTGACTACACGGCGTCACGGACTACACTGGCGCCATTGATCGATGACGCTCCGATCCCTCGCGGGTCGGGGCGTTTTCTCTTTTGCTACGTGTGGGTTCGCCGCAGCAGGATCAGACCGATGACACCGAAGACGACATTGGCCAGCCATGCACCCTGCCACGGTCCGAGAATGCCATTCCAGCCCATAGCCTGCCCGGCCTTCACGCAACTGTAGAAGACGAAGCAGATCAGCACGCCAAGGCCGAAGGCATTGGCCCGGCCACTTCGTCTGGCATTGGACGCCAGCGGTGCGCCAAGGCAGAAGATGACGACACAGGTCACCGGAAAAGAGACCTTCAGGTGCAGGTCGACGAGATGACGCGTTACATCCTCGCCATTGGCCCGGGCCCGCTCGATATAGCGGTCGAGTTGACCGTAATCCATCTCTTCAGGTTTGCGTTGCTGTCTGGCGAAATCGGCCGGCAGCAGGGTCAACTGTGAGAGGGCCAGACTGTCGAAGGGCGTGGTCACGGCCTGGTCCCCATCCAGGCTGTGGTAGTGGCCATCACGTAGCCACCACTTTGCACCCTCCTCTGACTCCTGCCAATAGAGTTGCCGAGCCACGGCGCGCTCTCGCGTCTGTTGACCGAGAGTACGCTCCCAGGTGACATCGTGGGCACGAAGGCGAGCGTGGTCATAGGATCGGGCGAAGATGAATTGCCCCTTCACATCCTGGAGCAACACCTGCCGGCGTGAACCATCCGAACGTCTATATGAACGGATCTCGTCTCGGGTTGAGTTGTAGCGGAACGTGGCCTGCGGCACGATCAGATCCGTGAACAGAAAGGCGACGCCGGCGAAGAGGAGGCCAAACAGATAGAGGGGGGCCAGGAGTCGGTGCAGGCTGATACCGGCCGCCTTGGCCGCGGTGATCTCACTGCGCCGAGCCAGCCCGGTCAGGGAGAACAGGGTGCCCAGCAGCGTCGTGATGGGAAGGGTCAACACGATCCAGTAGGGAGATCGATAGAAGTAGTATCGCGCGATCTGTGACAGACTGGCTTCGTGGTCGATGAAGGTATCGATGTTCTCGATGAGATCGACGACGATAGCAATCGACCACAGGGCGATCCCGCTCAGGGCCAGACAATACAGGTGGCGGCGCAGGACATAGCGATCCAGCAGATTCATGTCGACTTCCTGCGCCAGATCAGCAAGGTATCCAGAAACCCGCGATCGAGGGTGACGGCTCGCAACAGCATCGCACCGATGACTCCAAAGACGACATTCGGCGCCCACATCGCAGTCCAGGGCGGGATGAAGCCGCGATCGGCAAGCTCTTCACCGCCGATGAGGAACATCCAGTAGGCGAAGAAGAAGACCAGACTCAGGGTGACGGATACGGCAGCACCACGGGCCCTGACCAGTGCACCCAGGGGGGCTCCGACCAGGACGAATACGATGCAGGCAACGGCGATGGAGTATTTCTTGTGGATTTCCACCAGAAAGGCATTGGCGCGTCGCTGGCGAGACTCGAACAGGCGCCACTGTTTGTGGAGGCGATTGGCGACCCGGCGCGATTCGGTGCGCATACCCTCTTCTGCGGGGGCCGCGGTGGCCAGAGATTCGACAAAGGCCTTGGCCGTGGAATCGATGTGTCCGAGGGCGCGCTGATTTTCAGATCGCAGACCATCGACGGCCCGCAACATGGCCCGCACATCCATCTCGCGGTCTGACCGGTACGAGGAACGGTAGTTTGGTGACAGATCCCGCTTCGAATCCCGGATGTGGACGACCTGGCGCGAGAACGTGCTGCGCGTAAACTGCGACGGATCCTGGGCATCGATCTCGTGGGCCTCACCATCCTCGAGCATCAAACGGATGTATCCGCCATCATCGAAGATCTCCACCTTGCCGCGGGCGGCGCGTAGTGTCGTCGGTGGGCCCGGATGCCCTGTATCGTACAGCGTAAGATCGTAGAGCAGATTGGCTTCTTCGTCGACATCGCGCACGAGCAGCGAATAGGGGCCCAGGTCGCGGATGAAGACGCCCTCCTTCTGCTTGAGCACGAGGGCGGCTTTGGCCCGCTTCAGAGTGACGGCCAGATTGCGGGCCTTGTGATTCCAGTCGGGCAGGACGCGGTCGTTGAACCACACCATCAGGACTGCCAGCAGACAGGCGGTCACCAGCGTTGGAATCAGCACCCGGGTGAAAGAGATGCCACTGGCCTTCAGGGCAAGGATCTCGTTGTCCGCTGCCATACGCCCATAGGCCATCAGGACGGCCACGAGCACGGCCATAGGTACCGCCAAGGCGATGATCCAGGCGAGATTGAACCGGAATAGCTGCAGCGCGAGTCCTGCACTGAGCCCCTTGCTCAGCACCTGGTCGAGCATCTGCAGGACCACGTCGAGGACCAGGACAAAGACGATCAGTGAGAATCCCAGCACGAAGGGTAGCAGGTGCTGGCGAAGTACATATAGGCTGAGGGAAACCACGAGCGTGTTGCGGTGTCCTTGATGAGGAGATAAGTGATGACCATCGTGGCACCCACAGGTGTCACGCCTGTTACGTGGACGACCCGGAAGACACCCCGGGTTACGACCCGACAAGTACCCCGGGAGACGACCCGGCAATCAAATGGATCCCATGACAACAAGGCCGTCGCACTGCCCTGGAATCGGTCAAATATACCACTGGAGCGGCCAACGGGTCGGCAACGGGAACGATTCTTGCATATCCGGTGACCGATCGCATTGCTGGAACGCTCTGTCGAGAGTAACTTTTTAGGTCCCTCCGAGCACCTGAAGACCAAACCTGAAGCTTCGAGCCAGCCTATCGCGCAGTGCGAGCGGTCACTGATCCGCGGTGGCGGCGTGATGATATCCGCCACCTGAAGAGTAGCATAACCTTGATCGCACCTGTGAGCGACGACACCCCACTGAGGGGATGCCGCGAGACGCACCCGTCCATGCGCGAGAGCACAATTCCAAATTCCGACCTAATCTCCCTGCGCCCCGTCATCGTGGCGCTCCTGCTGGTGTCGTTCTGTGGCATGGCCGATGCGACGATCGGTCTGGAGCCGACGGCGCTGCCCGGCTCGGTGGGGCGTCTCTTCGAAGAGCCGCGGGAGTGGGCCCCCTTCCGACCAGGAAACCCACTGTTGCGCCAGCGCTCCCCCCGACAGGCGCTGGTCGAGAATCGTACGTCCTTCAAATTGCGTCAGGTCACCGTCGATTCTCTCGGCGTGCACTATACACCACAGACCTCCGGTTTCGATGCCGGGGCACCGGTGTCGATGAGTGTAGACAGCTATCTCGACCTCGCCCAGGACCACGTCTATCACACCGGCTGGACGGACGCGGTCCGCAGTCGTCAGCGCCGCTCGATCAGTTCACAGATGGGGCGTGGTCGCGGCCGGCTCGAGTGGCGAGTGCCATTCCCGGCGCCGGCACCGATTCGCCGCCTCATCGGTGAAGAGGGATCGCTGCGTATCAATGGTTCGCACACGGCGTCACTGGGTGGCAAGAGCCAATGGACGGCGGGCGAAGTGCAGACCCTGGCCGGGCGCCCGTCAAAATTCCCGACCCTCAGCATGGATCAGGAGTCGCAATTCGCCGTGGAGGGCTCTGTCGGCGAGGCGATCAACATCCGGATTACGCAGGATACGGAAAGTCTCGGTTCGGCCTTTGGTCAGAGTCTCACGGATCAACTGACGAATCAGATCAAACTCGATTACAAGGGAAGTGAAGACGACATCTTCCAGGAAGTGCAGGCAGGCAATACCACCCTGTCGCTGCCCAGCACGCGCTTTGTCGGCTTCAATCAGCAGCACAAAGGTCTGTTCGGCATCCGTGCCTCAGGGCATCTGGGATCCTTCAAATTCACGACGATCGCCTCCCACGAAGAGAGTGAGAGCAATCGTCAGAGCTTCCGCGGTGGTGCCCAGGTCGATACGGTCGAGATCCGCGACTACCAGTATGTGCGCAATCAGTACTTCTTCCTCGATGAGTTATACAAGGCTCAACTACCTGATTTCTCAGTTCTGAATGCGGGCATTCCCGACGGACTCGATGCCACTGCCCAGATCACGAGTCTGCAGGTCTACATCAACGACTTCAATGTCAGCAACGATCCCGAGCAACTGGCACGGCCGGGGCGAGCCTTTGCCGACGACACCAATCCGAATGATCAGCGCACGGGCTACACGGAAGTCGGGACATGGCATCGACTCGATCCGGACAATGACTATGCTCTCGTCAGAGAGTTGGGATATATCATCCTGCGGGTCCCGGTACAGGATCGGCATGCCCTGGCCGTTGCCTATCGCACGACCGGGGGCGACCAGATCGGGGTGACCACTGCAGATGCGGATTCATTGAGTCTGCGCCTCATCAAGGCGCGTGATGCGCGACCGGAATTCCCCACGTGGAATCTGGAGTGGAAGAATGTCTATCGCATCGTGCAGGGCTTCTCCCGCGGGCGCCTGTTTGACGAAGACAAGATCCGTGTCGAGGTCCTGCAGGAAGTGCCCGGCGCTGAGCCGGAGAATACGGAGAATGGGAAGTCCTATCTCCAGTTGATGGGTCTGGATACCCATGGCCAGGACCCTGGCACCCGTGCGGATCAGATCATCGATGCGGACTACGTCGGCCTGGATGGTTCACGCGGCGTATTGATCTTTCCGGATCAGCAGCCATTCGCTCCGTTGCTGGATAAGTACGGCCTGAAGACGCAGGTACCGGAGGTCTACGAGAAGCACCAGCAGCGTGATCAGATCGAGTCCAGTCGTTACATCCTGCAGGTGATCAATTCCTCGGCGCAGCAGCGGATCAGTCTGACCCAGGGACGGTTGGCCGGCATTGATGTCGAGTCCGTCGACGTGCGTCTGAATGGCAAACGTCTGCAACGCGGCACCGACTACAATGTGACCTTCACCGGCGAGGTGACCTTCGTCGGTGCGACGGTCAATGCCGTCGCCGATCCGGGTGCCGATCTGGAGATCACCTATGAGAGCCAGGATCTGATTGGTCTGGGCAGCCAGCAGAAGACGCTGCTGGGCATGCGCAGCGAATATGAGTTCTGGCAGGGCGACGGTGTCCTGGGTGGCACATTGCTCTACAACAACATCAGATCTCCCGAGAATCGCGTCCGCGTCGGATCCGAACCGGCTCGAACCGTGGTGTGGGATCTGGATCTTCGGGCACGATTCGAAGCGCCCCTGCTGACGCGACTTGTCGACGCCCTGCCGGGTCTCAAGACGGCTGCAGAATCCGACGTGTCGATTCAGGCTGAGATCGCTCAGAGTCGACCGAATCTGAATACGAAGGGGCAGGGCTACATCGATGATTTCGAGGGATCCGAACGCCCCGAGATCATCTCGATCTTCCGCAGCCGGTGGACGCCGGCCAGTGCACCGACGGATATCCGTCTCGACGATGTGAATCGTGGCCGTCTGCTGTGGTACAATCCCTACGATCGATTCCAGCGCACCGACATCTGGCCTGGCCAGCAGGATCAGGTGGAGGCCGCAAACAATCGCACCGACGTGCTGACACTCGAGGTCCTGCCCGGCGACGAGATCGAGACATGGGGCGGCGTGATGACGGTCTTCGGTGGTGGTGTGCGAGATTTCTCCCAGTCGAAGTTCCTGGACGTATGGCTGCGAGGCGTCGAGGGGGAATTGCACCTGGATCTGGGTGATATCAGCGAAGACTGGATCGCCAACGGCAAAATCGATACGGAAGATGAGCCTTTGCCGGGGCGCACCACCGGTGATGGCCAGGTGGCAGAAAGTGAAGATGTCGGCATTGACGGGCGCGACGACGAGGAAGAGCTCAAATACTACCTGAGCGAAGCGGGCGGCGACACGACGGTGTCGGAATCTGCCATGCAGGAGGAGTTCGCTCAGTTGTTCCCCGATCGCAATCCGGGTGACCCTGAGGGGGACAACTGGAACTATGATCCCACCCGGAATCGCGACAATTACGACCGCATCAATGGCACCCAGGGCAACCTGAAGGGTGGTGAAGGCGGTCTGCGTCCCGATACGGAGGATCTGAACAACGACGGCTCGCTCAACACGCGGAATGATTACTACCACTATGCCATCGATCTGGCCCGTGATGCCCACGAGCCCGGTACCTGCAGCCGGTCCGAGATGGCTGGAACCTGTGACGACTGGCGGCTCTATCGCATCCCGCTTTTCAGCGAAGATATCGAGCGTGTAGGCACGCCGGATTCAAGTCGGATCGAGTTTGCACGCCTCACACTGGTCACCGATGAAGGCAGGGGCGACACGAGTCGCGTGCAGATCGCCCAGATTGAAATCATTGGGAATGAGTGGCAGGAGGATGACATTGCCGCCCTCGACGATGCCGTTGCGGTCGGTGCAGAAGAGGCCTTCAATGTCACCGTCATCGGTACAGATGAGAATCAGAGTTACCGGCCGCCACCGGGCGTAACCGTTCGACGTCTGGCCAACTCTCGGGTGAGGGAGCGCGAGCAGTCTCTCGTGCTCGACGCCGAGAAGATCGACCCCGGCCACCAGGTCTCGGCGACGAAGGTGCTCTCACGCAATGCCGACTACACGAAGTACACACGTCTGCGCATGTATGTCCATGGAGACTCCAACTCGACCTATGTGGCCGATCTGGATTCGAGCGAGTTGGAGCTGTTCATTCGCTTTGGCGCGGACTCGCTCAACTACTACGAGTTCGCTACGCCGGTCTTCGTGGGCTGGGATGATCGCAACGAGGTCGATATCCACCTCGAGGACCTGTCCCTCCTCAAGGCGGAGTTGCAGCGGGGCCGTTTTGACAGCAATGGTGTGGCCGTCAGTCAGCTCGATACGGTGATCGCCAGGCCAACCCGCAGGGATGGGGCGCCGGCCATCTACCGCGTTCGCGGCAATCCTTCGATGCAGCAGGTCCGGCAGTTGTCCCTCGGACTGCGCAATCGAAGTGAAGGCAATCAGTTCACGGGACAGGTTTATGTGGATGAGTTGCGACTGGACGAGGCTCGTAACGATCCCGGCATTGCCGCATTTGCTCGCATCAACACGCAGTTGGCGGATTTTCTGGATGTCGACGCTCTCGTCGACTGGCGATCACAGAATTTCCGGACCATCGACAACACGGAACGCAAGAGTGGTGACCTGCGCACGACGGTGTCGACGACGTCGAATGTGCACAAGTTCCTTCCGGGCAGCTGGGGCTTCTCGATCCCCGTCAAAGCCAGCTACAATCGAGATCTGAGTCTGCCACGTTTTGGGCCGAATTCGGATGTCGAGTTGCTCGCCAACGAACAGGACTCACTCCGCACCGAGCGTCGCAAGGATTTCTTCGAGTTCTCGGTGACCAAACGCAGTGGAACCCACTGGTTGTCGCACTGGACTCTGGACCAGGTGAATCTGCGCATGTCGCAGACGCGCGAACGCAATACCTCACCGGTCACCCCAGTGGACGATCGGGATTCGCAGATCATGAATTTCAGCTACAAGATGCCCTTCCCGAAGCCGAAATTCAGCTATCTGGCCTGGTTGCCGGAGTTCATGCCTGCAAGTATGAGGAAATCTGAGTTGAGCCCTCTGCCGACGACGATGAACTACAACGTCAATGTCAATCGGCAGGAGAGCACGAATTGGAGAGCGACCCAGCGAGATACGACCTTCAATGAGGTCTTCGACCTGAAAGAGACCTACGCCGGCAAGTACAGTCCTCTTCGCTCGTTGTCGGCGGACTACAATCTCCAGGTCAACCGAGATCTGCGGAAGAAATTCGACCTTGCGCAGCTGGCTTTTGGGCGTGAGGTGTCGCGCAACCAGAAGGCGGATCTGAAGATCAATCCCCGCCTGATCTCGTGGTTGGATCCGTCCTTCACATTCTCGGCCAACTACCAGGAGAGTTCCGATCCGCGTCGTCGTCGTCAGGCGGCGGTCCTCGATACCCTGACCGGGATCCCGATCCAGACGATCGATATTACGACGAAGAATACGGTCACAGCGCGGATGAATGTGCGTCTGCCGCAATTGCTGAAGTTCGTCGGCGCCCAGGGTGAGCGTACTCGGGGTGTCCGCGCGCGGGCCCATCGACGGGCCACTGCGATCGACAGTGCCGAGGCCGTGGCCGCGCCGGAGGAACAATCCGTTCCTCAGCCATTTATTGCACGCCGATTCCTCTATTTCGTCAGCAGCTATATCGAGCCCTTCAACACGACGTGGCGGCGCAGCACGGACGGACGGAATTTCAATCTCGTCGAGCGGCCGCCCCTGTTCTACCAGATCGGCATCGAAGATTCCCTGACGGTCGGCCAGCAGGGGTCGGGCCTTACACAGCAGGATTCCCGCAGTCGGAGCACCGATACGGATATGTCGACGGGTCTGAGGCTGCCGATGGGATTCAGTGTCAAGAGCACTCTGAAGGAGACACAGAGCAAGCGATCGGGAAGCACTCAGGACCGCCTGCGTGTCGAGCGTCGTCGACAGTTCCCTTCGTTGACAGTCAATTGGGGCCGTGCCGACCGGATCCCGTACATGAAACGGTTCCTCAACAGTGCTCAGGTTAATGTTCGCTACGACGAGTCAGCTACCGATCAGGGTGAAGGGGATCTGCGAGATCGGAATCTGATCAACCAGTCAGAATCGACCGAATGGCGCGCCTCCTGGACGGGACAGTGGCGTATCGGTCCCACGACCCGTTTCGAGGTGTCCCGATCAGCCAGTGACGATCTCGACTACGAGCAGGCAGAAGAAGATGACAGTGGTGTGCCCCGCGGGCGTCCGCCGTTGCGAGGTAGTGGTGGTCAGGAGCGGAACAAGACGAGTCTCGATGTGCGCTACAAATTGCGACCCCGCCATCTGCCTCTGCTCGGCAAGCTCAAGAGTAATGTGGATCTGAGATTCGAGCTTTCCCTCGAATCGGACGTGCGATCCAGTGGCACGGGCGCCGAGCGTCCCGTAGCGATCTCCTCCACCAACCGCTCCAAGGCTGAGTTGAAGGCGACCTACAGCTTCAGTGAGAGCTTCCGAGGCGAGGGGATCATGCGCTTCGAAAACGATCGCAACAACATCACGGATCGTACGCGCAAAGTCCGTGAACTGCGTATGTCCGGCACGCTGTTCTTCCGCTGAGGCACCTTGCGGCCGTCGCGTGCGTTGCACACGAGAGTCGCAGCACGGTATCTTCCCGATAAGCTGGTGACAGATGAACTGGCTGATACTGACCCGACAGGAGCAGGTCGCTCTGCTGTTTCTGACCGGGAGTCTGTTGCTGGGGTGCCTGGTGCTGGTTGCCGATGCATGGCGACAGGAGGGGTTGCCTGACTTTCACGTGATCCCGGGAGCCGTCGAGCCTCCTGCTGTCGTGTCGCAAGGCCATCCGGAGGCCGCTGATGCCGCCGTGGCAATGCCCGAAATGAGTTCGGGAGCAGCTGATCCTCCTCTGGTTGTGCCACAAGGCAGTCCGGCCAGTGTCGCAGTCGCTGCCGAAACGTCTGCAGATAGTACGATTGCCATCAATTCGGCTGATCTGGCAGCATGGGACTCACTGCCGGGGATCGGGCCGCGCACGGCGACAGCCATCATCGAATTCCGGCGGCAGCACGGCCGGTTTAGCAGCATTGACGAATTGACTCAGGTGCGAGGCATTGGTGTGGGCACTGTGACCCGCCTGCGCTCCCGCTTGCGCCTGGACTGACATTGCCCCTCTTCACCTCGGCCCGCAACTGACCCGTGTTCGGATCTGGCCCCAAATACTGCACCGGCGTTCATATCAGTGGCGACACCGTTCATGCGGTCCTGTTGTCACGCCGCCGCCAGACCGTGCATCTGTCGGCGTGCGCCCGCGTGTCGCTATCGCAGACCGCCGAGCTGCCCGAGCAACTTGCCGACGACCTTGGTCGCAGCGCTCTGGCGACGGCGCTCATGCACCTGGCGGATACCGGTGTCAGATGTCAGCGCCCGTATTTCGGTCTTGGCGGGACGTCATCCTTCGTGAAGCGACGATTTCTCGTGCCCGGGAACGACAACGAGACCCGCGAGCAGCTGATGTGGGAAGCACGCCAGTCTCTGGAAGAGGACTTCGATGATTTCGTCCTGGATGTGCTGCAGACGAGTCGCTACGGCTTTGTCGTCGCCGCCCGGCGCGAGGTGCTCGAGTTGTATGGCGTGCTCTGTCGTCAAGCGAAGATCGGCAAACCCGGTTTTGACATGATCCCTTTTGCACTGGTGAATGCGCTGGATGGGAGTGGTTCGGCCCTCGATGATGGCACAGACCTGATTGTGCAGCTGGATAGCGCAGAGGGACGGGCCGTGCTTGTGCGCGATGGCGAGTTCGAAGCCGAGGCCGTGTGGTCGTGGGAGGATGAGGCGGACACGATGACCCACAGCAAGGTCGAAGAGTTGCGCAGCTACACCGAGGGGCTGCTCGACACGGGGCAGGGCACCGAAAGTGCGGACCGCATCTGGCTCGCCAGTGAACTGGCATGTGACGCAGCTGAGCATCTGACCCGGCTCGGCCGAACGATCCGGCCACTGGATCCATTTGCCCGCTTGAGTCGTCGCAGCCGCGCCGATGAGGCCCTCGATACCATGCCGGGCGGCGCTGCGGCCCTGTGTGTGGCAGCAGGGCTGGCATTTCGCGGCCTGGCAGATGCCTGATCACCATGGCGATGATTCGTGTTGCACTCGAAAATGAGCGCCGGCGATTGCCGGTCATCCTGGCTGCATTGGGCCTCACCGCTATCGTTGTCTCGCTTTATGGCCTCGATCAGGAGGTCGGCTTGCTTCGCCTGCTGCGCCTGGATGCCCCCTCGTGGGCGCAATCCGAGGTGACCGATCAGGTGCCGGGTTATCGATCTGTTGCCGGTACGAAGGCGCAGAGCGCAGGAGCCTCGTCTGCGACGATGGATCCCGTTGTCGCAGAGGAGGCTTCCCAACGCACGATCAGCGATATTGAATCCAACGTCCCCACCTCGGCACAGATCGTCGGTGTCGCTGCGAATGTCTCGAGCTCGGTCCTGTGGTGGCAGACAGCACAGCGATTGCGTCAGCATCTACCTGCCTCAGTCCAGATCACGGGGCTCAGGAGTCTGGCGGATGGCTCCTTCGAGTTGCAGGGGTTGGCAGTCTCCGCCGAACACGAGGCACTGCAAGGTACTGTCGCGGCCATGCGAGAAGCCGGATGGCGGACGCATCTGACCTTCTGGCGGGAGCACCCCGAACAGCCCTCGGCCTATCTCATTCGGGGCGCAGTCGATTCGGATGCACCGGCCAGTCCTCCCGAGCACACAGTGATAGACGTGGACGAGATTCTCCAATTGGCTCAACGGCACGCGCATGCCGTGGGACTGACGCGCCTGGCAACTCTGAGGCCCACACATGAAGACTGGGCCGCGGGAGGGACGCGCATCGAACAGGCAATCTCCGCAGTGGGGTCGCTCGATCAGGTGACCGCTTTTGGTGCGGCGCTGGCCGGTGAACTCCAAGCACGATTGACACGATTTGACATTGAATCCAGCGAGAAGGGTCTGGTCCGTGTTACGGCCTCCCTCGACGTCCTCCTCAGGAAGGAGACCGGTCGATGAAGACCGCTCTGTATCCCGGCAGTTTTGATCCGATCACACTCGGCCATCTGAATATCATCGAGCGTGCCGTCGATATGTTCGATACCCTCGTTGTGCTGCTCGCAGTGAATCCTGGCAAGGAGTCGCTGTTCGGCGTTGAGGAGAACATGGAGATGATTCGTGAGACGACATCTGCCTGGCCTCAGGTGACGGTCGATCAGACAGAGGGTCTGCTCGTCGACTACGCCCGTCGACACGATATCCGGCATGCCGTGCGTGGTCTGCGCGCCGTGACGGACTTCGAAGCCGAGTTCTCCATGGCTCTGACGAATCGAAGTCTCTGGGAGGAATTCGACTCGGTCTATCTGATGACGAGTGCCGAATACATGTATCTGCGTTCGTCGACAGTGAAACAGATCGCCCAGTATGGTGGCGATGTGTCCGGTTTCGTTCCGGCCAATGTCGATCAGCGTCTGCGACAGAAGTACACCTGAACGAGACAGCTGAAACATGTTTATCGATGAAGTAACCCTTTCTGTGAAGTCCGGTGCCGGCGGCGATGGCTGCATGAGTTTCCGGCGAGAGAAATTCGTGCCCAGAGGCGGTCCTGATGGCGGGGATGGCGGCGATGGTGGCCACGTGATCTTTCGTACCGACGACCGACTGTCGACTCTTGTCGATCTGCGATACCGGCCGAAAATTGAAGCGGATCGTGGTGGCCACGGGAAAGGCAAGAAGCTGACCGGTGCGCGCGGCGAGAATTGGGTCATTCGTGTGCCCCCCGGTACTGTCCTGCGAGATGACGAAGGCCAGGTGATCGCGGATTTGCTCACAACGGGTGAGGAATTGGTGCTGCTGAAGGGTGGACGGGGGGGACGCGGTAATGCACGATTTGCCACGCCTCAAGACCAGGCACCACGTCGCGCCGACCGCGGTCGGCCCGGGAGCGATGCTGTCGTGCACCTGGAACTCAAGCTGCTGGCGGACATCGGTTTGGTGGGGTTTCCCAACGCTGGCAAGTCGACACTGCTCTCGCGTCTCTCTGCAGCGCATCCGAAGATCGCCGACTACCCCTTCACAACACTGGAACCACATCTGGGCATCGTCCGCTTCGGCGAATACGACAGCTTCGTGATGGCCGACCTGCCGGGGCTTATCGAGGGGGCGCACGAGGGCAAGGGGCTGGGTATTCGTTTTCTGAAGCACATTGAGCGAACTCGGATCCTCCTGTTTATGCTTGACGCGACGGGCGAGGACCAGCGCGAGCAATTCGAAGCACTGCGCACCGAATTGGCCAGCTTCAACCCGGCCCTTCTCGATAAGCCGCTGGCCCTGGCCTACACCAAGGCCGATCTGCTGGATGCGGAACAGGCGCAGGCATTCACCAACCCGCTGGCAGATCTTGGTCTCCGTCACTTCCTCATCTCGTCTGTCAGTGGTTACGGTCTGGATGTGCTCATCCAAGCCCTCGGGGGGCAGGTGGGCGTGCAGCGACATCAGGCCCCAGCTGTCGATGTTCCTGACAGCGATATTCCTGACATCGATCAGTGAGTCCATTCCTGTCCTCCGATGAACAGGAGGCACTGCTGGCCCTCGGGCGCCTGCCGCTGATCGGCCCTGCCCGAGGTCGGCGTCTGTTGGCGGCATGTGGCAGTGCCACTCAGACACTGGCAGCGCCCATCGGCGTCTGGGAAGATGTGCTGGGTCCCGCCGTGGCGCAGAAGGCTCACAAGGCGCCGGACCTGGGCTGGGCCCGGCAGCAATTGCGTCAACTGACCGATCTGGGTGGCGAGTTGGTCGCGTGGGGAGATACCGACTATCCGCCCTGGTTGTGCAACCTGCCGGATGCACCCCTATCGATGTACGCACTGGGCGACCGACGATGGCTCCGGACGCCGAGTGTCGCCATTGTCGGCTCGAGGCGTTGCACGAGCTACGGACGGCGGGCGGCCAGTCAGATCGCCGCGGAGATGGCCCGCCACGGTATCACGATTGTCAGTGGGCTGGCGCGTGGAATCGATGGTGCAGCACACGACGGGGCGTTGCGGGCAGATGGTGGCACGATTGGGGTGCTTGGCTGCGGCCTCGACATCATCTATCCCCGAGAGCATGCGGCGTTGTATCGCCAGATCGCTGAGAAGGGCCTGCTGCTGGCTGAGGCCCCCCTGGGCACGGCCCCCGAAGCACGTGGCTTTCCCAAACGAAATCGCATCATCAGTGGTCTGTCGCTGGCCGTGATCGTGGCCGAAGCGCCGCAACGCAGTGGCGCGTTGATGACAGCTCGTCTGGCGCGCGAACAGGGACGTGACGTTTTCGCCATCCCCGGCGAGATCACGAATCCCCGTTGTGCGGGTTGCCTCGAGTTGCTGCGTGATGGGGCCGGACTCGTCCGAAGTGCGCGGGATGTGATTGATGAGTTGGCGGCGCATCTGCCAGATGCGGTGTCGATGGTACTACCAGCCAGTGATTCACCGGAACGGACGACAGATTCCACCTGTGGTCGACAGTTGCTGGAGGTCATGGAGCGTGGTGAACACGATGTGGAAGGGCTGGCGCGGCAGATGGGCGTGGCTATCGGCCGGATACAGCAGGCGCTGCTACTCCTGGAACTATCAGGGCATGTCGTGCGACTGCCGGGTCAGCGCTACGCGCGGGCCAGCTAGTGCCCTGTTAAGGAATCAGCATCAACTGGGTGGCTCGATTTGGAGCAACTGTGATCCTCCCGCCGACGTCCCGCAACTGCCGCATCCACCACCTGCCTTCTCATCGCCCAACGGGTGGCGGAAGACGCGCACGAGATGGGCAACACTCACGCCGATCGTGATGTAGACGACGAGGCTCTGCCAGTCGAAGACAAGGCTCTGCCAGTCGAGACTCAACATCAGCCGATGCCTCCCGTGCCCCACCCCAGAGCCTCGGCCACCGTGAAGGCGAGCCAGGCTCCCGCGTAGGCCAGCGTCGTCATGTATCCAAAGGAGAGGGCCATCCATTTCCACGACCCCATCTCTCGCCGGATGACTGCCAGTGTCGAGGTGCACTGCGCACAGAGGGCAAAGAAGACCATCACGGACAGCGCCACAGGTACATCGAGGGGGTCACCATCGGCACCTGGTGTCGAGCGCAGGGCGGAGCGCAGATCCTCCGATGTTTCATCTGCGTCAGAGCCCAGGCTGAAGATCGTGCCAAGTGTCGAGATGATCAGCTCCCGCGCCGGGAAGGAAGCCAGGGCAGCCATGCCCAGACGCCAATCCCAACCCAATGGTCGTACGGCGGGTTCGATGAAGTGTCCGGCACGTCCCAGATATGATGCCTCCAGGTAGGCCATCGCTTCTGCGTGACCAATCTGGGCCAGCGCCGGGGCCTGTGATCCTGCCGGCAGCAATTCCACGGCGGCGCGCTGCGCCTCGAAGCGTGCTGGGACCTCATCCGAATGCGGGTAATAGGCCAGGGCCCACATGATGATCGTCGCTGCCAGAATGATGCTGCCTGCGCGCACGATAAATTCACGGCAATTCAGGTAGACCCGCATGAGCACGACCTTCGGGACCGGCCACTTGTAGGACGGCAGCTCGATCAGGAATGGCGTTGAGCGCCCCTTCAACAGCGTCTTGCGCAGCAGCAGCGCCATGGGGATCGCGATCCCAGCGCCGACGCCATACATGGCCAGCAGTGTCAGTCCCTGCAGGCCGAGCAAGCCACCCAGGACGGGACGATCGGGAATGAATGCCGCAATGAAGAGAACGTAGACAGGCAGCCGCGCCGAACAGCTCATCAGGGGGGCCACCAGGATTGTCACATATCGGTCACGCCGGTCCGAGATGCCGCGTGCTGCCAGGATCCCGGGAACGGCGCAGGCGAAGCTGGACAGCATGGGAATGAAGGATCGTCCGGAGAGACCGCAGAATCGCAGCAGGCGATCCATCATCATCGCGGCGCGTGCCATGTAGCCACAGTCTTCGAGCAGTGAGATGATGAGAAACAGGATGGCGATCTGAGGCAGGAAGATGAGAACGCCGCCGACACCGGAGATCACGCCGTCCACGACCATACTGCGCAGGGGCCCCTCGGATATGTGATGGCCGACGAAGTCTCCGAGTTGGCCGAAGGATCCGTCGATGGCATCCATCAGTGGCGCCGACCAGGTGAAGATCCCCTGAAAGGTCAGGGCGCTGATGAGCAGGAAGACAGCCAGTCCGCCGACGCGATGCGTGAGCAGGCGATCGATCCGGTCTGACCTGCGCGGTCGAAGTTCCTCATCCCCCCTCAGGGCGCCGTTCAGAATCTGCGAGATCCACGTGTAGCGTGCTTCGCTCTCCACGGCGGACAGGGGATCGCGAGTCGGAACCCGTTGCCGCAGCAGCTGCAATCGCTGGAGCAGGTCAGGTCCCCCGCGGTCGATGGTCCGATGCTCGAGGTGCCCGTCGACGTCGACGAGAACACGCATCGCCTCGACATGAGTGCTCACGGGCGCGTCGTCGCCGCCACAGAGTTCAGCGGCAGCATCGCGCAGGGCCTGGGGCATAGACGCTTCAGGAAATTGCGAGGGGCGTGGCTGCTGGAGGCTTTCTTTCAGCGTGTCGAGCAGTGCATCGATCCCGGTTCCGCGATGGGCGGTAAGAGGCACGACGGGGATCGCCAGGCGCTCCGACAGCAACGCAATGTCGACCTCGATGCCGCGCTCCTGCGCCAGATCCGCCATGTTGAGGGCCAGGACGACGCGATGGCCGGTTTCCAGCACCTGTGACAACAGATATAGATGCCGACGCAGATTGCTGGCATCGGCAATGGCGATGACGATGTCGATTGGTGGGGCACCGTCCTGTTGTCCAAGCAGGACGTCGACTGCGATCGCTTCGTCCGGTGAGGAGGCCGACAGGGAATACGTTCCGGGCAAATCGATGATCTGGGCGGGACCCAGGTCTGGCAACTCGACCTGACCGGTTTCGTATTCGACGGTCACGCCCGGGTAGTTTCCGGTCCGCTGTGACAGGCCGGTCAGTGCATTGAAGAGAGTGGTCTTGCCCGTGTTGGGATTGCCGACCAGGGCGATCGTGTGGCCCGCCGTTGCGGACGGGTCAGATGCCACTGAAGATGCTCTGCTGCGCCGTCAGGCTGCAGCGGGGATCATGCCCACGCGCACAGCACTGCAGTCTTCACGACGCAGAGCCAGACGCGCATCGCCGGTCTGCACGACCAGGTGGGCGCCCGTGCGAAGGACGCGCAGTCGCGTACCGGGTAATACGCCCAGCTCACGCAGCCGCGCCGAAAGTTGATCACCGCCTGGCAGATCAAGT
This sequence comes from Gemmatimonadota bacterium, assembly GCA_018673255.1. Next base: position 4,476 of record JABHDC010000274.1, on the reverse strand, counting down.
ACGATGGCGTCACAGTCACGACGCCAGTCGGAGAGGAAGGCCTCGTCCGGTTCGATCGCTGGCTTGCTCGGTGCGCCGAACGTCACGCCCAATACGGTCATGCTGCGCTCGATCTTTCGTTTGGTAATCCAAACAGACGGTTGGTACGGCTAAATATACCCAGTTGCCTTCGTAGCGCAACAAGTAAATAGGAAATCGTTAAACCCGTCCAATTTCAGCAGTTGGCCATCTTTCTCGTTGACAGGCCTGCACGGGAAGTTTACTCTACGACTCTGATGTTTGGCATGGCTAACAAAAATGCCGCACTCAGAACAGACCACCACTGCCACCAGCATTGCGTCGGTACAGGCAGGACGGAGAATGAGGGATCCACGATGCGTTGTATTGTAGACAACATACACAGTCTCAGAATGTGCTGCCCTATCCGAATCTCAGACAGATTCGCAGCGATTACGCTGACTCTGTTGCTGTCGGCGACGACACTGGCGGCACAGCGGGTGTCGGTTCCTGGAGGAATCGATGATAAGCCGCACCTGCGGGCAGGATACGAGGGGACCGTTCTGGGTGGATACATCGACCATGAATTGTTCTGGAACAAGAAGAAGAAGACCTTCGATCAGCATCGATTCATCCCCTTCATTCACGGCCAGGTGAGCGATCGTATCCATGTGATGGCGGAGATCGAGTTTGAGCACGGCGGGCTGGTGAAGGGGGGAGGGACAAGTGATGGCGAAATCAAACTGGAGTTCGCCGCCGTCGATATCGAGTTCGCCGAATCTCTCGTCTATCGGGGCGGCGTCATTCTCTCGCCGCTGGGGCGCTTCAATCTTCAGCACGACAGCCCACTGAATGATCTCACAAATCGCCCCCTCATGGCGCGGCAGATCATCCCGACGACCCTTTCCGAGTCCGGCATGGGGATCCATGGGACGCTCTATCCGACAGATGAATCGCTCGTCGGTTACGAACTCTATCTGGTGAATGGCTTCAACGAAGCGGCGGCGACCAGCCTGCGCTCAGGGCGTGGTAGTCAGAAGAGCGACAACAACGAGGCCAAGTCAGTTGTCGGTCGAGTGAACTATTCGCCGGTACTCGGCCTCGATGTGGGCGGGTCATTTCACGTCGGCGCGTACGATGATGCCGGTGATGAGACGCTCGCCATCTATGCCCTCGACGCAGCCTTCAATCGAGGGCCCATCGACCTGAAAGGCGAATTCGCCGCGGCGAGTATCGATGGTCTGGACAGAATCCATTTCGCCGATGTGGCTGCCAGTGACACCCGCTCGGGCTACTACGCTCAGGTTGCCTATCATCTGTTGCCGGGCCTGTTGCCGCAGTTTCCCAACAGCGTCGTCACGATCGCAGGACGGTACGATCACATTGACCTGGGCAGCAGCGATGAGACCCGCTACACGGTGGGCATCAACTTCCGGCCTGAAGAAGAGACGGTGCTCAAACTCGACTACGAGATCTATGATCAGGACGACGACAGCACGGGCCTCATCTTCTCCGTGGCTTCTTATTTCTGATGGCTCTCGCTCGATGGGACAGGCTCGGCATGGTTGGGGGCCTGATTCTGGTCCTGGCCACAGGCAGTCCGGGCAGCGCGCAGCCCGAACCCACGCCGGAGGAGATCGGGCAGATTCAGGTCTACCTCACCGAAACCGAGGCGCGGACCCGGCTGTTTCCCGATGCGGCAGCATTCGAACGCCGTGTGACCGCCCTGGACAGCGCGACTCGCTCCGATCTGAGCGATCGGTTGGGTCGGCGCGTTGTAGACGACTCCTTCGCCGTGTATATTGCGCGCGGCGATCAAGGCGAACTACTGGGTTATGCTGCGATCACCGAGGAGGTCGGCAAGTATCGGCCGATCACCTTCATGGTTGGGGTCAAACAGAATCTGAGTATCTCGGATGTCGCGGTGCTCGTGTATCGAGAGAGTCGCGGCGCCCAGGTCCGCCGCCAGCGATTTCTTCGACAGTATCGTGGCAAGAGCATGGATGACCCCGTTCGCATCAACCGAGACATCATCAATATCACCGGCGCCACGATGTCGGTGCGCGCGCTGAACTTCGGCGTTCGCAAGACACTGGCCCTCACCGAGCTGGTCTATCGCGACTCACGCGCTTCGCTGCGCTGAGGTCGGTGGCGGCTCCCGGGCGATCCATGCATTACTTCTCGAATCGATCCATGCTCGCCAGGATGGATCTGAACACCAAGCTCATCATGACGTACTTCCTGGTGTTCATGCTGGCCGGGTCCGCCTTCTCCATCTTCATGTCGTACGAGCGCACGCGCCTGGGGGGAGAGGGTGCCGTTTCCTACTACCAGGGCGACGAGGATCGCATGATGTTCGCCAAGGAAGCGACGGAACTGACGGAGACGACGCACTTCCACTTCTTCGTCATGCCCATCATCTTCCTGACGACAGGGCATCTGTTCCTGATGAGCGCCTGGAGTCAGCGCTGGAAGACATTCGTCATCAGTTCCTGTTTCGTGTACATCCTTCTCGATCTGGCCAAGCCGTGGCTCATTCGCTACGGCGCACCAGGCTTCGGGCTGCTGGCGCCGATCAACTCCGCGCTACTCGGGGGCACGATGCTGCTGTGCATCCTCGTTCCCCTCTACGAGATGTGGTTCCTGCCGGTCCACCGTCGGTGATCGATGACGCCCCTGAGTGCCTCCACTGTCAAAGGGTCTGCTGAAGCAGAGGGGCATTGGCAGGTCTGGGTCGACACGGGTGGCACCTTCACCGATTGCCTGGCTCTGTCGCCAACATTGCAGCTGCACCGGGCCAAAGTGCTCAGTTCCAGCGCCCTGCGGGCTCGCCTCAAAGCATACATCGACCCGAACTGTTTTGAGGTCGAGGCACGGTGGCCCCAAGTGCCGGATTTCTGTCGAGGCTACCAACTCCGCGTCGATGGTGTGACTACGACATCTACCGTCGTCGCATACGATCCGGAAAATCAGCGACTTCATCTCGCGCAACCGGTCACCGGCGCCCCTACCGGAGCGACGATCGAGTTGACCACTGGTGAGGAGGCCCCTGTTCTGGCGGCAAGGGTCGTGACGAGTACGCCGGCTGATCTGCCGCTGCCTCCCATGAATCTGCGATTGGCCACGACGCGTGGCACCAATGCGCTGCTCGAGCGTAATGGGGCGGCGACGGTGCTGTTCATTACGCGGGGATTCGCCGACTTGCTGCGCATCGGTGATCAGCAGCGGCCCGATCTGTTTGCGCTACAGGTGGTGAAGTCACTGCCCCTGTACACCGCTGTCGTCGAAGTAGATGAGCGGCTCGATGCCGATGGGAATGTGCTGCGCCCCCTGAATTCGAGTTCTCTGACCGAACAGGTCCAGGATCTGCATGCTGCCGGGATCCGATCCGCCGCGATCGCCCTGCTGCACAGCTACCGCAATCCAGATCACGAGCAAGGGCTGGCGGCGTTCCTGCACGAGGCGGGAATGGAGACGATCTCCATTTCCTGCCAGCTGGCCCCGTTGATCAAGATTCTGCCGCGTGCACAGACGGCTGTCGTTGACGCGTATCTAACGCCGATCGTCGGAGGCTACCTCGATCGTGTGGAAGCGGTCGTGGGGGGGCAGGACCTGCACGTGATGACGAGTGCTGGCGGGCTGACGCGCCGTGAAGATTTCCGGACCAAGGACTCGCTCCTCAGCGGTCCGGCTGGTGGCGTGGCCGGCGCTGTGGAGGCGGCGCGCCGGGCCGGGATCGACCGTGTCCTGTCCTTCGACATGGGAGGCACCAGCACGGACGTCGCACGTTATGACGGCGATTTTGACTACGAGTTCGAGCACCGCGTGGGAGATGCACATCTGGTCGCCCCCGCCCTGGCGATCGAGACCGTCGCCGCCGGTGGTGGTTCGATCTGCACCTACGCTTCCGGGCGCTTGCGCGTGGGGCCAGAGAGTGCTGGTGCTTCTCCCGGGCCGGCCTGCTACGGGGCAGGCGGGCCTCTGACCATCACCGATGTGAATCTGCTGATGGGACGCCTCGATGCGACTCAATTCGAGATCCCCGTCAATCAGGATGCTGCGCAGAAGGTGCTGGACACACTGTGCGAGCAGATGAAGGCGGATGGCAGTGACGCCGGCGTTGATGAGGTGCTGGCAGGACTGGTGGCGATCGCCGATGACCGGATGGCCGCAGCGATTCGTCGAGTCTCCCTGGAACGTGGCGTGGATCCCACGCAATTCGCGCTGGTCACCTTCGGCGGCGCTGGGGGACAGCATGCGTGTGGTGTCGCCTCGCGTCTCGGGATCGGGCGTGTGCTGGTACCCACAGACGCAGGACTGCTGTCGGCGCGGGGGTTGGGTGCGGCCGTGGTCGAACGATTTGCGCAGCGCCAGATTCTGCAGCCACTCGACCAGATCGAGGCCGAACTGGATTCTCTATTTCAGACCCTGGGTGATGAGGCGCGTCTTGCCGTCCAGCGAGAGGGACAGCATCCGGAT
>JABHDC010000273.1 GCA_018673255.1 Gemmatimonadota bacterium | reverse complement strand
CGAGGCGGCCTCTCTGCTGCAGGGCGATGAGGTCGACTTCACCCTCATCGGCTCAGGGCAGGAATTCGATTCACTGCAGGCCCGATGTCTCGAACTTGGCGGACGTGTTCAGTTCGTCAGTCAGTGGCAATCATCAGAACAGTTGCACGACCACATCGTTCATTCCCACGTATGCCTGGGTGTATTCGGCACGACGGCAAAGGCGGCCCGCGTGATTCCCTACAAGGTCTTTGATGCACTGGCCGTGGGGCGGCCTGTCATTACGCGTGATTCCCCGGCGATCCGGGAGATGCTCGTCCACGATGAATCCGTCGTGCTGTGTCCGCCCGGCGACGCGGCGGCACTGGCCGGCGCAATCACTCGGTTGCGAGATGAGCAGTCCCTTGCCCGCGATATAGCGGCAGCGGGTCACGAGGTGTACACGCAGCATGGATCTCCGGCCGCAATCGGGCGCCAGCTACTGCGCCGGGTCGAGATGTTGAACCCATGACAGAGCAGACGATTGAGCCCACGCCCTGGGGCCAGACCGAAATCCGTGGCCCGGTGCATCTGTTCCGAGAGCGACTGCTCATGCGGTTGTTCCAGCCTCGGCTCGACGAGGGGCGCGTGCTGGATGCGGGTTGTGGCTCCGGTTCACTCGCCCTGGAACTGGCCAAGTGTGGTTTTCGTGTCGATGCGCTGGAACGGTCGACCCAGTTCGTGGAGATGGTGCGTCACAAGATCACCCGCTACGGCAACGAGAGCCGGATCAGTGTTCATCAGGGGTCAGTCACAGCGCTGCCCTTCGATGATGCCGTGTTCGATGGCGCTGTCTGTGGAGAGGTGCTCGAACATGTCAGACCGGAGGACGGCGGTGATCGAGGGGCGATCGCGGAGCTGGCTCGTGTCCTGCGACCGGGCGCGCCAGTCGTTGCCAGTGTACCCCTGAACCAGAAGTTGTGGGATGAAGCGGACGAGTGGGCGGGGCACGTGAAGAGATATGGTCGGGAGGAGTTCGCCGACCTGTTTCGCGAGGCTGGTTTTGAGATCGAATCTGTCCGTGTATGGGGTTTCCCCCTCGGCCGTATCTATCATCGATTGCTTTTCGGTCCGTGGATCCGTCGCACATCTGCCCTGACCCAACAAGAGCGGGACGAACGATCGGACACGCGGGCGGCACGTAATCCAGCCCTGGTCGAGACGGTGGCTGGTGTATTTCGATTCGACGAACTGTTCTCACGATGGCCACTGGGCCGTGGTGTGATGATTGCCGCACGGCGGAAATGAAGAGGGCAGGGGGCGACGTGACAGTCAGCGCGGCAGCGATCAGCGTGGGGTGTCTTGCCGAATCTTTCAAGCAGGAATGTGCGCACTTCATCGAGTGCGTTTCCGGGGGGAAGCGTCCCCTCATCGATGGTCACAGTGGCATGAGAGTCGTGCGAATCCTCGAGGCGGCAACGCAGTCGCTGAAGAGAGATGGCGTCGCCATCGAGTTGGGAACCCAGGACTGATTCAGGCGGAGATCGACGTGTATCGAGACCACAAAATCGGACTGACTATCCCGGCCTACAACGAGGAGCGCCTGATCGGCCCCACGCTGGACTCCGTGCCGGACATCGTTGACGTCATCTACGTCGTCAATGATTGCAGCACGGACTCCACGGCCGATGTGGTGCGTGAGAGATCCCAGAAAGATCCCCGGATCATTCTCATCGACCACGAGACCAACCAGGGCGTCGGGCAGGGAATCATCACCGGCTACCAACGATCCAGCGCCGACCAGTGCGATCTGTGTGTCGTCACCGGCGGCGATCACCAGATGCCGATGGAGCAGATCCCCGACTTGCTTGAGCCTCTCGTTGAGGGAAGGGCCGACTACAGTAAGGGCAACCGCTTCCTCATGCCGGATGTGGGACTCGAGGACATGCCGTGGTCGCGGATGGTGCCCAATGCGATCATCTCCTTCATGACAAAAATGGCCAGTGGCTACTACAAGATCTTCGACGTCGTCGACGGCTTTACGGCCATCACGCGCCGCGCCATCGATCTGATCGACTGGGATCATGCGTGGAAGGGGTATGGCTATCCCATGGACTTTCTCGTCCATCTCAACGCCTACGGTTGCCGCGTCGTTGACGTACCGCGTCGTGCCATCTATCTGGCAGGAGAGCGGCAGTCACAGATCAAGGGACTGTCCTATGCCATGAAGGTGGCTCCCATGCTCCTGCGAGACTTCTTCTGGCGCATCATCTTTCGCTACCTCATCCGCGATTTCCACCCGCTCCTCTTCTTCTACCTCTTTGGCCTGCTGTTCCTGCCCCTTGGCGTAATCTTCGGCGGCTATCTGGTCTTTCAGCAGATTGAAGGAGTGGGTGTGAGTGGCCCCCGCGCCGTCGTCTGCTCTCTTATGGTGCTGATGGGGCTGCAGTTCCTGCTGTTTGCCATGCTCTACGACATGGAAGAGAGCAAGTAGCCGGACCTCGTCCGCCACGGCTTCTTCCCATGCGAGTCTGCATACTGACCACAGGATTTCCACGTTCTGGGGGAGACCTTTTCGGGTCCTTTGTGCTCGAAATGGCTCGCGCCCTCGTTCAGGCAGGCACACAAGTCGTCGTCGTGGCTCCGCATGAGCAAGGTGTACCTCAGCAGGAGACGGTCGACGGGATCGAGATTCATCGATTCAGATACTTCCTTCCCGAATCTCGCCAGCGGGTTGCCTATGGCGGGGGGATTCCGACCAATGTCCGCAACAGCTGGTTGACGAGGGTTCAGGTGCCATTCTTCCTGCTGGCCTTTGCCCTTGCCGCTCGCCGCTGGGGGCGCGACTGCGATCTGTTCCATTGTCAGTGGACGATGACGGCACTGGTTGCCTGGCTCGCCAGTGCCGGTTCCAGCCGTCCGATCCTGCTCAGCGTGCGCGGTAGTGATATGCTGCTGTCCGAGCATCCTCTGGGGCTGCGACTCAATCGCTGGCTTGTATCTCGCGCTGATCGAATCACCGCGGTGAGCGAGCAGATTGCGGGTCGTCTTGCCGACCATGGTGTGGCCCACAAGACACAGGTTGTCGCCAATGGCGTGAGTGATCGCTTCCAGCCACGCGACCGATCTGCAGCCAGACAGGCCCTCGGGCTGCCCGTGGATGCGGTGATCTGTCTGTTCGTGGGAATGCTGATACCCGTCAAAGGCCTCGATTTCCTGCTCAGCGCTCTTCAGCAGGTGGTGGATGAGCGTCTCCTGTGTGTGCTGGTCGGCGATGGTCCCGAGCGCCAGGCGCTGGAGAGGCAGGCTGAAGAGAATGGTCTGGTTGACCGGGTGTCATTTGCCGGAGCATGTCCTTCGGATCAGGTGCCAGCGTGGCTGGCTGCGTGTGATTTTCTCGTGTTGTCGAGTCTGTCGGAGGGGCGTCCGAATGTCATCCTTGAGGCTCACGCGAGTGGGCGTGCCACACTGGCTACGGACGTAGGCGGGACGGGAGAGCTGATCGAAGATGGCAGGACGGGACTCCTGGTGCCATCGCAGGATATGGCGGCCATGGTGGCGGCCTTGCAGCGGCTGACTGGTGACGCTGATCTACGGGATCGCCTTGGATCTGCAGCTCGTGAACGCCTGACCGAGCGTGGTCTGACGTGGGCCGGAACGGCAACCGCCATGCGCCGGATCTACGATCAACTGTTCGAGGAGAGCGTATGTGCGGCATCGTCGGCAGCGTAAGCGATGATGCTCAGCGCCATGGCGACCGGCAGCTGATCCAGCGCATGTGTGATGCGATCACACATCGTGGCCCGGATGCCGAAGGCTTGCACACCGGACCCCAGGTGGGGCTGGGGATGCGCCGTCTCAAGGTCATCGATCTGGCGACAGGCGAACAGCCCATGTCGAACGAGACGGGCACGATTCAGCTCGTGTTCAATGGTGAGATCTACAACTTCCGGCAATTGCGCGAACGCTTGCTCGCCCAGGGGCACACATTCCGAACCCAATCGGATACGGAGGTGATCGTCCACCTCTACGAGGAACGTGGCGAAGATTTTGTCGATGACCTGCGCGGAATGTTTGCCATCGCCCTCTGGGATTCGTCGACCAGGCAACTCCTGCTGGCCAGGGATCGCATGGGGAAGAAGCCTCTGTATTACGCCCGGACGTCTACGGGGCTCGTCTTCGCATCCGAACTTCAGGCCCTTCTGCACGACCCGACGATCGATACCCGGATCGACCCCATCGCCATCGACGAATACCTCACGTATCTCTTCATCCCGCATCCGCGAACGCCTTACCGCGGGGTGCAGAAGCTGCCGCCAGCGACACTGGCTGTCTATCGCGATGGCCAGTTGCGGCAACGACGCTACTGGCAGGTTGACTATGACGCAGGCCGGACCGATCGGCGCACCGAAGCAGACCTGGTAGAGGAGCTCGACGAACGGATACGCGAGGCGGTTCGTCTGCGACTGGAATCAGATGTGCCCCTGGGCGCCTTCCTCAGCGGGGGTGTGGATTCATCGCTGATCGTGGCTCTGATGCAGCAGGTGGGGGATGGCGACGTGCAGACATTCACTGTCGGTTTTGGCGATCCGAGCTTTGACGAACTGGACCAGGCTCGCCAGTTGGCCGAACGCCTCGGGACGCGTCACACGGAATTGACCAGCGACTACGACGTGGGTGAGCTACTGCCTCTTATGATCAGCCACTTTGGGGAGCCCTTCGCAGATTCGTCGGCGATTCCCACGTATCGCGTGGCACAGATGACGCGCAGCCAGGTGACGGTGGCTCTGAGCGGTGATGGGGGCGATGAGGTCTTTGGTGGCTACAGGCGATACCAGGCACGAATCTGGGCTGATGCGTACAACAAAATGCCAGGCATGCTGCGGGGCCTCATCGATCGATCAGCGCACGGCCTGCGTGAGCCGGCGACCTATTTCGGTACGAGCCGTCGCAAGAAGCTGAAACGCTTTCTCGAATATGCCGCCACGGTTCGACAGGTTCCGAATACCTCCTGGGCTTTCTTCTTCCCGCCCGCGGCAAAGGCCGAGCTCTACACGGCAGAGTTTTCCGAATCGCTCCGTTCCTGTTCGGCGCCCGGTTCCTACGAGGCGTACGAGGCGACAGCTTTTGCCGGAGGCGCGGACATGATGTGGTTCGATCTGATGACCTATCTCACTGACGATATTCTGGTGAAGGTCGACCGAATGAGTATGGCTTGCTCGCTGGAAGTTCGATCGCCACTGCTGGATCAGGATCTGGTTGAGTTCATGGCTGGAGTTTCCGTCCGCCACAAGTTTGATCGGACGTCGAGCAAGAAACTCCTGCGTCGACTGGCTCAGCGGTATCTGCCCCAAGAGGTGTTGGAGCGTCCCAAGCATGGATTCGCGGTACCTCTTGCCGGATGGCTGCAGGGAGACATGCGATCCTGGATGCAGGATCTGCTGAGCCCGCAGGCCGTGGCCGCGCGCGGATTGTTCGAGCCGCAGGCGGTTGAGCGTATGGTCGGGCGGCACGTGCGTGGAGAGCAGGACTTCAGTCAGCAACTCTGGGCGCTGCTGATG
>JABHDC010000272.1 GCA_018673255.1 Gemmatimonadota bacterium | reverse complement strand
GAGGAGTCGCCGGACGAGGCGACCGTAGAGTGGGTCGACTCGATCGACGATCTGCTGGAGGGGGACCGGCGGCCAGAGATGGCCCTGTTGTCCGTCCGCAATGATCAGGCGGCGGATCTGGCCGAGCACTTCCTGAGGGCGGGTATTGCCTGCATTGTGGAGAAGCCCTGCGCCCGTTCGAGTGAGCAGATCGCCCGGCTCAACGAGGCTGCTTCAGCAGGTGGCGTGATCTGGGCGCCGGCCTTCATGAATCGACTGCTGCCCGTTGCCTTGCGGGCGCGCCAGATCATCGCCGAGGGGGGCGTCGGGCGGATTGTTTCTGTCGAAGGACGTATGGTGACCAGTACCGTCAGCCAGCGAGATCCCGGGCACTGGCTCTTCGACAAGTCCGTTGCCGGGGGTGGTATTCTGCACTGGCTGGCGATTCACACGGTCGATCTGGTCCGCTATCTGACCGGTCTGGAATACACCTCTGTCGGTGCTCATATTGGCACACTTTCCCGGACCGGCATCGACGTGGAGGATGTGGCGGCCTGCAGTTTTCAGTTGCAGGGCGGTGCCGTCGGGTCACTGCACGCCGGTTACGTGCTGCGCCAGCGTTATGGCGATATCGGTCTCACAATCCGCGGGGATCTGGGCGAGATTGACTGGCCTATGTGGACGTGGGAAGGCCGTGGTAGCACGCTCTACATTCACGATGAAGGGCCACGCAGTACGGGTCCCGGGCGTGAGGTGGTCGAACTGACACCCGCCGATGCCCCTGGGTATGGCGGCGCGACGGGGATGGAATTCGTCCGCCAGTTCCTTGCCGCCGCATGCATGGGCGAAAGCGCGCCATTCATCACCAACGGCACCGATGCACTGCGTGCCATGCAGTTTGTCGAAGCGGCCTACGCCGCTGCCGACTCGGGTCAGCAGATGACACCCGACAGATGACTCAACCCGGAGGATACTGAAGCGAATGAAGATTACCGCCGTCGACGTGCGGCTCATCGATGCGGACTTCCGCAATCTCATCATCACCCGGATTCACACGGATGAGGGGATTACAGGCATCTCGGAAGTCGTGACCAAACGATTCGACGACGCCACGGCACGGGCCATTGAGAATCTTGTAGAGAATATCGGCCTCGTGGGGAAAGATCCTCGGCAGCCGGCACTGCACTTTGAGCGCATGTATCGGGACAATCAGTGGACGATCGGTACCGTCGCGGTGTCGGCGATCAGTGCCCTCGACATTGCCATGTGGGACATCAAGGGGAAAGAACTGGGGCGGCCGATCTACGAGCTGTTTGGCGGCCCCACCTTCGACACCCGCGTGCCGGTCTATTGTCACGTGCCCGGTGGATCGACCCCTGCCGAATACGCTGCCAATGTGGGGGGCGCACTTGAGCGCGGCTACAAGGTCATGAAGACGACCCTGCCGGTCTATTATGGACAGAAGCAGACGGTGGCCACCGATGGTGCCGAATACGGATTCGGTGGTGGTGCGGCGTATTCGGGCACGAAGGGCAAGGTCGATGGCAGCCACAATGAACATCAGTGGACGGACGGGGCCATCATCAGTGAGATCATCGAGTTCTTCGCACACGCCAAGGCGGCTCATGGTGACCAGGTCGAGTTGTGGGTTGACTGCCACGCCCGCCTGAACGGCGCCACGTCGATGCGCCTCGTACACGGGCTCAAGGGGCTCGTTGACGTTATCGAGGAACCGCTGCCGCCGGAGGACGTGCCAGGTTTGCTCAAATTGAAGGAGGCCAGCTACGCATGCGGCGGACCAAGGATCGCGGCCGGTGAGCGAATCGCCACCGTGTACGATCGCAACATGGTCTCCATGTTGACCGAGCAGGCCGTTGATGTATTTCAGCCGGATATTGGAAACTGCGGCGGCTTCGGGCAGTTGAAGGAGCTGTCCACGGTGGCGGCGATGAACAACATCGCCATTGCGCCGCACAATCCAAATGGTCCTTTGTCAGTAGTACAGGGATTGCAGGGAATGGGATTCCTGCGAAATGGGTATATCCTGGAGACGGTGGGCAACGAGAGTGAAGAGAAACTCGCCCAGGATCTGCTCACTGAACCCGGGATTGTGTGCAGCAAGGATGGCTTTCTCGATCTGCCCACCGGTCCCGGACTCGGCGTGGAATTGAATGAGGACGGACTGGCTGGGCGGCCATTTCGCCGGTACTACCAGACAACCCGATAGGGGGAGGCTGTCATGATCATCGGCGTGCCAAGAGAGGTCAAAGCCGACGAGAATCGTGTGGGGATGTTGCCCTTTGGGGCACGAGCCCTCGTGGAGGCGGGGCACACGGTCTATATCGAACGAGAGGCGAGTCACGGGGCTGGCGTGCCGGATGCGGACTACATCGAATCCGGTGCCCTGTTGCTGGATACGGCGGACGAGATCTACGGCGAAGCCGAGATGATCGTCAAAGTGAAGGAGCCACAGCCAGAGGAATTTGAGCGGATCCGCGAGGGGCAGGTCATCTTCACGTATTTCCACTTCGCCGCCAGTATCGAACTCGCAAGAGCATTCGCCGATACGGGGGCCATCGCGATCGCCTACGAGACGGTGACAGATCCGATGGGGCAGTTGCCCCTGCTGGTGCCGATGAGTGAGATTGCCGGTCGCATGGCGATTCAGGAGGGAGCCAAGTTCCTGGAGAAACCCCAGGGCGGTCGTGGCGTGTTGTTAGGCGGGCTTCCAGGTGTTGCGCCAGCGGATGTGGTCGTTCTCGGGGCCGGTGTGGTGGGACTGAATGCGGCAATGATCGCAGCCGGCATGGGGGCCAGCGTGCATCTGGTCGACATCGACGTGCGCCCATTACGCCACGCCGAGCAGGTGATGCCCGCCAATGTCTCCACCTATATGTCCAATTCCTACAATCTTGAGAAGTTGATCCCGGGGGCTGATCTGCTGGTGGGCGCCGTCCTCGTACCGGGCGCCAAGGCACCTCAGCTGGTGACGCGGCAGATGGTGCAGACGATGAAACCTGGTGCCGTCATTGTCGATGTTGCCGTCGATCAGGGCTGTTGCGTGGAAACCATGCGGGTGACGACGCACAAGGATCCGGTCTATATCGAAGAGGGCGTCGTGCACTGCGGGATCGCCAATCTGCCGGGCGGCGTACCACGCACCTCCACCATGGCTCTCAACAATGCCACCTCTGGCTACGTCCAGGCGCTGGCGGACCATGGATGGGAACAGGCCTGTCGCCGCGACCCAGGCCTGGCACATGGCCTGAATATGATCCACGGGCGCGTGACACACCGTGCCGTCGCAGATGCCTCAGGGCTCGAGTTCCACCCGCTTCCTTTCGACGTCGACCACGAATGAGAACAGCTCAAGGAGAGAACTGATGAAGATCGTCGATGTAGAGCGCACGATCGTGTCCGTGCCTTTCACCGAACGTCAGCACCGGATCACGTCCCGTGAGGTCTACAACTGGAACATTCTCGAGCTGTGCAAGGTGACCTCGGACACCGGGCACGTTGGGTGGGGGGAGACCGTCATTCACTACACCTGGCAGCGTGTAACGGACGAATCTGTGGAGCGTGTGAAGGGGAAGAGCCCGGCTGACGTTGTCCATGAAGACAGCCTGGGCAGTGGCCTTCAGATGGCGATCCACGACTTGCTGGGTAGGATCCTCGAGGTACCTGTGCATCGCTTGCTGGGTAGCAAGGTTCGCGACTGGGTGCCCATCAGCTGGTGGTCGATCGATGCATCACCCGAAGACTGGGCCGCAGAGGCTCAGGATGCGGTGGCTGCCGGCTACACGAGCTTCAAGAACAAGCCACGCCCCTGGTGGGACATTGTGGCCCAGGTCGCTGCCGTGGACAAGGTGGTTCCACGCTACTTCAAGCTCGACCTGGATGCCAATGGCACCTGGCAGAATGCGGCCTCGGCAATCCCTGTGATCAAGAAGCTGGATGCCTACCCGATTGTGGCCATGTATGAGACGCCCATCCCGCAGGGTGATATTCTGGGCAACCGGCAGATCAGGAACTCGATCGGTCGCCCCGTGGCCATGCACTTCGGCTCGCCGAACTATATCACTTGTGTTCGTGAAGAGGTGTGCGATGGATTCGTGATCTGTGCGGGCAAGTCGGCAG
>JABHDC010000271.1 GCA_018673255.1 Gemmatimonadota bacterium | reverse complement strand
GTGGATGATCGTCGAACTGGATCGATGCGAAACCGACATGGTCGAAGCGGTGAAGAAGAGCTACGACTATCTGGTCGGCGAAGGCCTGGCGGCCGGCAACAAATAGATCGACCCGATCAGCCGCCGTCATAGGGCGGCGGCTGATCGCTGGCAGACACACCATACATGAGGCGGAGCTTGGAGATGAAATACCGACAACTTGGATCGTCAGGCTTGAGAGTCAGCGAGATCGGCCTGGGTTCCTACTTGACCATCGGCATGAGTATCGACGCAGCCGCGGGTCTGGCGACCGTCAACAAAGCGTTCGAGCTCGGCATCAATTTCATCGACACGGCCGACGCGTATAACCGGGGTGGTGCCGAAGAAGCGCTGGGGGGCTACCTGCAGGACGTGCGTCGTCAGGACATGGTGCTGGCCACCAAGTGTCACGCCACGATGAGTGATGACATCAACGACCGCGGCCTGTCGGCCAAGCACATCTTCGAGGCGTGCCACAACTCACTGCGTCGCCTCAACACAGACTACATCGACCTGTACCAATGCCACCGACCCGATTCGAGTGTCCCTCTCGAAGAGACGGTGCGCGCCATGGATGACCTGCGGCGACAGGGCAAGATTCTGTACTGGGGTGTGAGCGAATGGCCTGCCTGGATGATCGCGCAGGCCAATGCCATCGCCGATCGATATGGCTGGGCGCCGGCCGTATCGAATCAGCCGCGGTACAATCTCTACTACCGGCATCCCGAGATGGAATTGTGGCCCTATTGCTCCCGCAATGGGGTGGGCAATGTCGTGTTCAGCGCCCTAGCCCATGGCATGCTGACGGGGAAGTATCAACCCGGTGCCAATCCGGCCCCCGGAACGCGGGCGGCCGATCCAAAGCAGAACATGGTGATCAAGGCCATGTACTGGACCGAGGAGAATCTGAAGAAGAGCCAGCAATTCGCTGCGATCGCCGGCGACATGGGCATCAAGGGATCGCAACTGGCCCTGGCCTGGGTGTTGCGCCGAACCGAGGTGAGCAGTGCGATCATCGGCGCCAGTCATGTCGATCAGATCCAGGAGAATGCGGCGGCACCAGAGGTGGTCATCCCCGACGACGTGCTCACGCAACTCGACGATATTTTCAAACCGCCCGCACAGACCTATCCCGGCTGAAATCTCTGCCAGTCCCAGCTGGCTTTTACCAGTCTCAACTGGCGCTTCATGCCAGTCATCCTCCCACAACTGAGAGTGTATGCCCCTGCCCGATCCATTCCGCATCATCGCCCATCGTGGCGCTTCCGGCTACGCGCCCGAAAACACGATGGCCGCCTTCCACAAGGCGCTTGAAATGGGCGTGAGTGAAGTGGAAACGGATGTCCATTTCAGCCGTGACCGGCACCTTGTGCTGACACACGACCACACCCTGGATCGCACAACCGATGGCCAGGGCCGACCCGGTGATCTGGACCTGGCTCAACTCAAGGCATTGGATGCCGGTGCCTGGGCCGATCCACATACACATGCGGATCTCGTATGGGAGAGGGATTTCACCGGCGAACGGTTGATCACCCTCGATGAATTACTTGACGAATTCGTCGATGAATTCACGTATCACGTGGAGCTGAAAGATCCCGAGTCATGCGTCGCCGAAGCGGTTGCCGAAGCGATTCAGGATGCCGGATTGGCCTCTCGCACTTTTGTCACCGGTTTCGAGCGCAGCGACGATCTGCTGCGTGCTCGTGATGCGGCGCCGGAACTCCGCACGACACCCCTCATTCCGCCACGACATGATGCGACCGAGGCCATCGTGGCATGTGCCGAGGCAGGTCACGATGGAATCTCTCTGCACATCGAGTCTGTCACCCCGGATCTGGTCGCCGACGCCCACACTCGCGGTCTGGAGATCAGATGCTGGGGTGTAAAATCCCGTGACACCATGGCCTCTGGGGCCGCGTGCGGTGTGAACGGCATGACCATCAACTGGCCAGACTGGTTGCAGGAATGGGTTGATTCACAAGGGACCCAGGACTGACCTGACAGCGGCTGGCTCGGCCGGCTGCGGTGGGCAGGGCCGAAGCTTCGTTACCAGGAGCCTGTCCGGCGCGGTTCTCCCTCGAGGGCAGGCTTTTCTTTCCCAAATTCACCTGCATGTGGGCCTCTCTCTGGGGTCGATCCGTATGACTAGCTGTAAGTATTTGTAATTACAGTACTTTACAGCACGCAAGTTCCACCCCTTCTCGGCGGCACGGGCTTTGCAAAGCAGTATCCGAATCAGGTGAATTGTACCCAAATTCGGATGAATGCTTGTGCTGACTCCCCTCGGCAGACGCTGGATCGCGCTCCTCTTCTTCTGCCTCACCCCGATCGCCGCAGACGCAGTCACATCGCCCGGTCAGGTCGACCTGACTGCCCTCGGCTTCGCGCCAGGCGCTGAAGCCACAACCAATCTCACCATTGGCAGTTCCGACTTTGCCGTGGCTGCCCTGATCGCACAGGCCACCGATCCGGATCTGTCGGCCCTGCTGGCCAATGTCAAAGCCTTCTCCCTGCGTCAATACGCACCG
>JABHDC010000027.1 GCA_018673255.1 Gemmatimonadota bacterium | reverse complement strand
GGGCGAAAGTGCATCCGATTCAGTGGAACTCGACACCACGGGTCTGAGTATTGCCGAGGTTATAGAGCAAATCATTTCTCTTGCCCGAAAGGGCCGGGCGCCGGACATTATATAGCTGTACCATTTCGGGACGCTTGCGCCGCCTGGCCCGTCCGCCCACTCACCCTTTCCCGGCAATGTGGTCTCCGCAGTTTCTGCCCGCGAGACCCGTCGCCGCAGCAAGAGAGCCCACCCGCATGACCGAATCTACCATCGAGCCCACCGGAGAAGCCGACGCCGTCGAGACGACTCCCTCCGATCTGGCTCCCTCTGATCAGACCGCAACCGCTGAGGCCGCAACCGCTGAGGCCACAGTAGCGGCCGAAACCGATGGCACCGCCTCTGATCAGGTCGCCGTTCCGCCTGCTCGCACGCCCAAGCCAGTGTATGGACAAATCACCATCGACGAGCTGGACCGGCCCGAATACGAAGAAGACGTATTCGATCAACTCTCGCAGATGTATGACGAGAGTTTCTCCGGTATCAAAGAAGGCGAGATCGTTCTGGGGAAGGTTGTCAGCGTCAACCCCAACGAGGTCCTCGTCGACATCGGCTTCAAGTCCGAGGGTGCCATTCCCATCAAGGAGTTCGGCGACGATCCCTCGGCCATCGAGATCGGCCAGGAAGTCGAAGTCTTCCTCGAAAACGTTGAGGACCTTGAGGGTCGTGTGGTGCTGTCCAAGCAGAAGGCCGATTTCATGCGGGTCTGGGACGGTATCAAGGAGGCCCACGACAATGGTTCGACTGTCCGTGGCCGCCTGATGCGTCGTATCAAGGGTGGCATCGTCGTCGACCTGCTTGGCGTCGAGGCCTTCCTCCCTGGCTCCCAGATCGACATTCGCCAGGTCAAGAACTTCGATCAGTATCTTGGCAACGAGTACGAATTCAAGATCATCAAGCTGAACAAGGCTCGCCGCAACATCGTTGTATCGCGCCGCTCCGTGCTCGAAGAGGAGCGCGAAAAGATGCGCCAATCTCTCGTAGCGGAGCTCGAGGACGGTCAGATTCGCGAGGGCGTGGTCAAGAACATCACCGACTTTGGTGCCTTTATCGATCTGGGTGGCCTGGACGGTCTGCTGCACATCACCGACATGTCATGGGGCCGCGTGTCCCATCCGTCGGAGATGGTTTCCATCGGCGACCGCATCCGCGTCAAGGTGCTCAACTACGACCGCGAGCGGGAACGTATCTCCCTGGGGCTCAAGCAACTCACCCCGCACCCCTGGGAGAACATCGGCGACCGCTACCCGGAGACGACGACGACCAACGGCAAAGTCGTCAGCATCACCGACTACGGTGCCTTTGTCGAACTCGAAGAGGGTATCGAGGGCCTGGTCCATATTTCAGAGATGTCTTGGACGCAGCATGTGCGCCATCCCTCGAAGCTGGTATCCATCGGCGATCAGGTCGAGGTCATGGTCCTGAAGCTCGATGTCGAGAATCAGAAGATCTCCCTCGGCATGAAGCAGACCGACCCGGATCCCTGGGAAACCCTCGACAATCGCTACCCGAGTGGCACCCGCCTTGAGGGGACCGTCAAGAGCCTGACGAACTTCGGCGCCTTCGTCGAAATCGAAGAAGGTATCGATGGCCTCGTACACATCTCCGACATGTCCTGGACCCGCCGCATCCGCCAGGCGAGTGAGATGTTCAAGAAGGGCGACGTGATTCCCGTTGTCGTCACCGACATCGACCAGAAGCGTCGGCGGATCTCGCTGAGTCACAAGACAGCCTTCGAGAATCCCTGGCCGGGGCTGGCAGAAAGCTACGCCGTGGGCACCGAGTCAAAGGGGCGTGTCGCTCGTATGCTGGAGCGCGGCGTTGTCGTCAATCTTGAGAACGACGTGGACGGCTTTGTGCCCCTGTCGCAGTTGGGTATCGATGATCTGGAGAACCCGCGACAGAGCTTCGATCTCGAACAAGAGATCCCGCTGAAGGTGATCGAGTTCGACGAGGAGCAGAAAAAGGTTGTCCTCAGCGTCATCGAATATCTGCGTGACAAGGATCAGCAGGAAGTCGATGACTACGTTGCGGCTCATCCAATCCGCGAGGTCGTCGAGGAGCCTGAAGAGGGCGAAGACGCCGACCGCGATGAAGAGATGGAGAGTTGGGGCTGACGCCCATATTCGGTTGATGTTCGCAGGCCCGCGTGTTGTGTGAACGCACGCCTTGCACGACTTGGAGCGCAGCCGGCTTTCGAACCGGCTGCGCTCTTTTCGTTTGCCCCTTGCGGTCCGTCTATGTTAGACAGCCACACTGCAGACCTGCCATAGCCCGAATCCGTCAATCTGCCGACTGAAACCGAATGGCTGCAAAAAAAACTGACGCCAAGCTGTCGCCCGCGATGGAGCAGTACATGCGCTTCAAGCGGCAGCACGCCGATGCCATCCTGTTCTTCCGCATGGGCGACTTCTATGAGATGTTCTTCGATGATGCCCGCGAGGCGGCGCGGCTTCTCGGCTTGACCCTGACGTCACGCAATCACGGTAAGAGTTCGGGTGACATCCCACT
>JABHDC010000270.1 GCA_018673255.1 Gemmatimonadota bacterium | reverse complement strand
CTGGAGGCCTACGGCGCAGCGTATACACTGCAGGAGATGCTGACGGTCAAGTCCGATGACGTGGCGGGTCGTTCCAAGATCTACGAAGCCATCGTCAAGGGCGAGAATCCCCCGGAGCCGGGGATCCCCGAGTCGTTCAACGTTCTGGTAAAGGAATTGCAGAGCCTTTGCCTTGATGTCATCCTCGAGGACAGCCTGGCTGTCGAGTCGTACTAACCGGACACACGGAAATAGGACCGGCGAAAATAGTGCCGGCAGCATATCTGCTGCCGGCTCCTGAGACCGCCGGCTCCTGAAACCGCAGGTTCATGAAACCACAGGTTTTGAAAACCATGGTTTTCGACCACTAAGGGGTTGCACACGTGCTGAAGACACAGAACTCGAGAAAGCCAACAGACTTCGATCAGATCCGGATCCAGTTGGCTTCGCCGGACACGATACGTTCGTGGTCACATGGTGAAGTCACCAAGCCGGAGACGATCAATTACCGCTCCTTCAAGCCGGAGCGGGATGGTCTGTTCTGCGAACGCACTTTCGGTCCTGTAAAGGACTGGAACTGCCATTGCGGCAAATACAAGGGCATTCGCTACCGTGGGGTCGTCTGTGACCGCTGCGGCGTTGAAGTAACGCAGGCGAAGGTTCGCCGCGAGCGACTCGGCCACATTGAGTTGGCCGTGCCGGTTTCGCATATCTGGTATTTCAAGTCACTGCCGTCCCGCATCGGTGCCTTGCTCGATATCTCGATGCGCAATCTCGAGCGCGTCCTCTACTACGAGTCGTATGTCGTCGTCGATCCCAAGGATATCGAGGGACTCGACAAGATGACATTGCTCACGGAAGAGGAATTGATGGAGTTGCGTGAACAGGGCCATGATCCCGTCGTCGGGATGGGTGCACCCACTGTTCGCGATCTGCTCGCCTCGATCGACATCGAAGAGTTGTCAGCTGAATTGCGCGCCCGGGTCCGCATGGAGACATCCATTCAGCGCAAACAGGAGGCGCTCAAGCGTCTGAAGGTGGTTGAGGCCTTCCGCCAGTCTGAGAATCGGCCGAACTGGATGATCCTCGAAGTCATCCCGGTGATTCCGCCGGACCTGCGCCCCCTGGTGCCGCTGGAAGGGGGACGATTCGCTACATCTGACCTGAACGACCTCTACCGGCGTGTCATCAACCGCAACAATCGCCTCAAGAAGCTGATCAGCATCAAGGCACCCGAAGTGATCCTGCGCAACGAGAAGCGCATGTTGCAGGAAGCGGTGGACGCCTTGTTCGACAATGGCCGTCGGTCGCGTGCGGTACGTGGAGACGGCAATCGGTCTCTCAAGTCGCTCTCTGATCTGCTCAAGGGCAAGCAGGGCCGCTTCCGCCAGAATCTTCTCGGCAAGCGCGTTGACTATTCGGGTCGTTCGGTCATCGTTGTTGGTCCGGATCTGAAGCTGCACCAGTGCGGCTTGCCCAAGAGCATGGCGCTGGAGCTCTTCAAGCCCTTCGTCATCCGCAAGCTGGAGGAGAAGGGCCTCGTCCAGACGGTGAAGAGTGCGAAAAAGCTGGTCGAGCGTGAGCGTCCTGAGGTGTGGGACATCCTGGAGGAGATCATCCAGGATCACTGTGTGCTGTTGAATCGCGCCCCGACCCTGCATCGCCTCGGTATCCAGGCATTCCAGCCGATCCTCGTTGAGGGAAAGGCCATCCAGCTTCATCCGCTGGTCTGTGCCGCCTTCAATGCTGACTTCGACGGTGACCAGATGGCCGTGCATGTGCCGCTGTCATTCGAGGCGCAGATCGAGGCGCGACTGCTGATGTTGTCCTCGCAGAATCTGCTGAAGCCGGCCGATGGTGAGCCTGTCATCATGATGGACCCGAAGGACATTGTCCTGGGGACCTACTTCCTTACCAAAGTCCGTTTCTCGGAGGCTGAAAAGACGGATCGTCTCTTCTCAGGGCCGACAGAGGCTCGAGCGGCCTATGAAGCGGGCATGCTGAAACTGCATCAACCGGTGAAGGTTCGTATAGCCGGCGAGATCATCGATACGACGGCAGGTCGGATCATCTTCAACGATATCCTGCCTGACGAGATGGACTTCGTCAATCGCAACATCGATAAGGGCGACATCAAGCGGATTGCCGGTGAGGTTCACCGCTATCTCGGCAATCGTCAGACAGCCGAAGTTGTCGATCGTATGAAGTCGCTTGGATACCAGTGGGCGACGCTGTCCGGCGTGAGTGTCGCTGTCGATGATGTGGTCGTGCCGAAGCAGAAGCAGGAGATCATCGCTGAGGCTATGGGTGAAGTCGATAAGGTGAGGGATCAGTACGCCAACGGCATCATTACCGACGGTGAACGCTACAACAAGATCATCGACATCTGGACCCATGCCACCTCCGGCGTGTCACGCGCCGTGCAACGAGCACTGGAGGAAGCCGAGGAAGGCTTCAACTCCATCTACGTCATGAAGGATTCGGGTGCTCGAGGCTCCGAGGACCAGGTCAAGCAGCTGGGTGGTATGCGCGGCTTGATGAACAAGCCGCAGAAGAAGCTGACCGGTGCCGTAGGCGAGATCATCGAGACACCGATTATCGCGTCCTTCAAGGAAGGTCTCTCGGTTCAGGAGTACTTCATCTCCACACACGGCGCCCGAAAGGGACTGGCTGACACCGCCCTGAAGACCGCTGAAGCAGGTTACCTGACGCGGCGGATGGTTGATGTGGCTCAGGATGTCGTGATCAGTGAACCTGACTGTGGCACACGTCAGGGGATCTGGATCGGCGCGCTCAAGGACGGGGAAGAGATCGTTGAGCCTCTTGCAGAGCGGATCGTCGGGCGCACGCTTCTCGAGGATGCGGTCGATCAGGACGAACGGACCGTTGTCGCTTCCGGCACGTTACTCGAGGAAGCTGACGCCAATGCGATCGCCCAGGCTGGTTTTGAGCAGGTGCGGATCCGGTCGGTGCTTTCCTGCGAGTCTCTCCGAGGTGTCTGTGCTGCCTGTTACGGCCGGAATCTGGCCAGTGGCCGCATCGTCAACATCGGTGAGGCCGTCGGTGTCATCGCTGCACAGAGCATCGGTGAGCCGGGGACTCAGTTGACATTGCGCACATTCCACATCGGTGGAACGGCGAGTCGTATCGCCGAGCAGTCGCAGATCACAGCTCGGCGTAGTGGAAAGGTCGGCCTCGTCAATGTCATCACCGTCGACCATCCCGAACTGGGACGTGTCGTCACGGGTCGTAACGGCGAGATCGAGTTGCTCGACGAGCAGAATCGCGTCCGCAACAAGATGGCCGTGCCTTACGGATCGGTCCTCAAGACAGTGGATGGTGATGAGGTTGATGCATCCGACGTGATGTATGAGTGGGACCCCTACAGCAATCCCATCTGCACGGATCGTCCGGGAACGGTCAAGTTCATCGACATCATAGACGACGTGACCATGCGCTCAGAGTTCGACGAGACCACCGGCATGAGTGCTCGCGTGATCGTCGAGCAACGTGATCGGACCTTGAGTCCGGCGATCGAGATCGAGGGGCCTGAGGGCAAGCGTGCCTACATCATACCCGTGGGCGCTCGTCTGTTGATCGATGACGGCGTTGTCATCAGCCCGGGGACGACGCTGGTAAAGATTCCGCGTGAACGTAGCAAGACGCGTGATATCACCGGTGGTCTGCCTCGAGTCGCTGAGTTGTTCGAGGCGCGACGCCCGAAGGAACCGGCGGTGATCTCGGAGATTGATGGTGAGGTCAGCTTTGGCGGCCTCGTTCGTGGAAATCGCGAAGTCTTCGTTACGTCACTCGAAGGCGAAGAGCGCAAGTATCTGGTGCCCTACGGTAAGCACCTTCGAGTTCATGAAGGCGATCAGGTGGTTGCCGGTGAGCGGTTGTCAGAGGGAGCGGTCAATCCTCATGATATCCTGCAGGTTCAGGGCGTTCATAAGGTGCAGGAATACCTTGTAAATGAGATCCAGGACGTCTATCGCCTGCAGGCCGTGGCCATCAATGACAAGCATATTGAGGCCATCGTTCGCCAGATGCTTCAGAAGGTGAAGATTCTGGATCCGGGCGACACCAACTTTCTCGAGGGTGAAGAAGTCGACAAGATTCGCTTCAACCTGGAGAACGAGAAGGTGATCGGCGAAGGCGGAGACCCATCCACGTGTCAGCCTATTCTGTTGGGCATCACGCGAGCTTCTCTGCGCACGGACAGCTTCATCTCGGCCGCCTCCTTCCAGGAGACGACGAGAGTGCTGACCGAAGCCGCCGTCCAGGGCAAGATCGACCATCTGCGGGGCCTGAAGGAAAATGTGATTATCGGTCGTCTGATCCCTGCGGGAACCGGATCAGGCGTTTACCGGCAGGTCCGATACAGCGATATGGCTCCGGAGACCGACGCTCAGATCGCGGAGGGTGAGAATGGCGACAGTCTGCCCGATTACGATGCGGCCACGGAGGCCGTTGTCGGCGAATAGGGCAGTCTGGTGCCTAAGAATCGAGAGTTGGTGCGGGTAGATCCGCACCTGCAGATAGGCGCTGAGCGGGCTTTCAAGCTCGTCGCGCAGGTTTCTGTGACAGAGGCAGTTAACCTTGTCACAAAGCACCTATCTGGTATTGACGATTTACGAAATATTAGTTAGCTTTTGAGTTTATCGTATTTCGCGCTACTCGCGGTTGTGGCGGGGGCAAAACCCAGCTACAACCGCGTGTGTCTGCAAGTCACGTTTTCAGTCATTTGTAATTCAGCCACGGAGTCGGGTTCGTGCCCACTATCAGTCAGTTGATCCGCAAGGGTCGCCAGAAAGCCAAGAAGCGCACTGATTCACCGGCGCTGCTGGGTTGTCCACAACGCCGAGGTGTTTGCACTCGCGTCTACACGACGACCCCGAAGAAGCCGAACTCGGCCCTTCGTAAGATGGCTCGTGTTCGGCTGACGACAGGGCAGGAAGTCACCGCCTACATCCCTGGCGAAGGCAACAATCTGCAGGAGCACTCGATCGTCCTGGTCCGTGGTGGCCGTGTGAAGGATGTTCCTGGAGTGCGCTACCACATCATCCGCGGCGTCCTCGACGCCAGCGGCGTCGCCGAGCGCAAGCAGGGCCGTTCCAAGTACGGCGCCCGCCGCGCTCAGTAGATACCTGAGCCGAAGAGCAATTCATGTCGCGCAGAAGAAGAGCCGTCAAGCGTCCGATCATTCCCGATCCAAAGTTCAACAACGCCCTGGCGGCCCGATTCATCAACTGCATGATGAAGGGTGGGAAGAAAAGCGTTTCTGAGCGTACTTTCTATTCCGCCGTCGATATGGTCACAGACCGATCGGACCAGCAGGGTCTCGACATCTTTCTAAAGGCTGTCGAGAACTGCAAGCCCATGGTGATCACGAAATCACGACGAGTTGGTTCGCAGACTTTGCAGATCCCCCTTGAAGTTCGTCCAGAAGAGCGGACGACCCGGGCTATCAAGTGGATCATTCGGTTTGCTCGTGAGCGTTCAGAGCGCACCATGGCTGATCGCCTGGCAAATGAGTTGATCGCTGCTGCCAATGGTGAAGGTGGCGCTGTCCGTGCCCGCGACGAAGTCCATCGTATGGCCGACGCCAACAAAGCTTTCGCCCACTACCGCTTCTAGTCACTATCGCACCCAGACAGACCACGAACGCACACCGCACCATCCCCGAATAGGAACGCATCAGAGTTGGCCAGACAGCATAGCATCGAAAAAACGAGGAATATCGGTATCGCCGCCCACATTGATGCGGGCAAGACGACGACGACCGAACGGATCCTCTACTATACCGGCCGACTGCACCGAATGGGTGAAGTCCATGACGGCAATGCCACCATGGATTGGATGGAGCAGGAGCGTGAGCGCGGCATCACCATTACCTCTGCAGCCACGGCTTGCGAGTGGGGTGACCACCGCATCAATATTATCGACACGCCAGGGCACGTCGATTTTACCGCAGAAGTCGAGCGCTCGTTACGTGTGCTCGATGGTGCAGTTGGCGTCTTCTGTGCTGTAGGCGGTGTCGAGCCGCAATCTGAAACGGTTTGGCGCCAGGCTGATGGATACGGCGTACCTCGTATCGCGTTCGTCAACAAGATGGACCGAAACGGGGCTGATTTTTACCAGGTCCTTGACATGCTCAAGGATCGCTTGGGCAGTAACTTTGTTCCCGTTCAGTTGCCGATCGGCACGGGTGAGACATTTACCGGTCTCATTGATCTGATCGACATGGAGGCCGTCACCTACGAAGAGACGTCACTGGGTGCGAAGTTCCATGTGGGTGAGATTCCTGAGGACCTCATGGAGCGCTCCCTCGAGTTCCGCGAGAAACTGCTTGAGTCTGTCGCCGAATTCGACGACAAACTCCTCGAGAAATTTCTTGAGGGCGCAGAGATCGGCTCGGATGAGCTTATCGAAGCTCTGCGGTTGGCAACGTGCGCACTGAAGGCGGTTCCTGTTACATGCGGCAGTGCCTTCAAGCATAAGGGTGTTCAGCGTCTCCTCGACGCCGTGGTTCGGTTTCTCCCGGCACCATCGGATGTCAAACCCGTCGTTGGTCACAAGCCAGACAGCGAGGAAGAGGTTGTACGCGAGCCTCTGGATGATGCTCCTTTCTCCGCCCTTGCCTTCAAGATCATGACGGACCCCTTCGTCGGACGCCTGTCCTTCATCCGTGTCTATTCCGGATCGCTGTCGGCGGGGTCATATATCTACAATGTGAGCACGGGGCGGCGCGAGCGCGTTTCCCGCTTGCTCGAGATGCACGCCAACGATCGCACTGAGTTGAAGGAAGTGCACGCGGGTGACATCGTGGCTGTCGTCGGCTTGAAAGACACGACGACCGGTGATACGCTGTGTGTTGAAGACGCCCAGGTTGTGCTGGAGAAAAT
Organism: Gemmatimonadota bacterium; assembly: GCA_018673255.1. The sequence continues at coordinate 1,206 of JABHDC010000270.1, read as the reverse complement.
CGAGTTTGCTGAGCCGGTCGTGCACGTGGCGATTGAGCCCAAGACGAAAGCTGACCAGGAGTCGCTCCAATCTGCGCTGCACAAGCTGGCCGAAGAAGATCCAACGTTCCGCGTGCGCGCTGACCCAGATACGGGCCAGACGGTCATCTCCGGTATGGGTGAGTTGCACTTGGAGATCCTCACCGATCGTCTCTTCCGCGAGTTCAAGGTTGAGGCCACGGTCGGCCGGCCGCAAGTTGCCTATAAAGAAGGCCTGAAGGACGCCGTCCACGGCACGGGACGCTTTGTGCGTCAATCCGGTGGTCGCGGTCAGTTCGGTCATGTAGAGCTGGAGATCGAGCCCGGCGAGCCGGGCACGGGTCTCGTATTCGAGAATGAAGTTGTCGGCGGCTCAGTGCCGCGTGAGTATGTGAATCCGGCCCGGGATGGCATCGCCGAGGCGATGTCGAATGGCCCTGTTGCCGGATATCCGATCGAGGATGTGAAGGTTCGCCTCGTGGACGGGTCCTATCACGATGTGGACTCTTCCGAGATGGCCTTCAAAGTCGCTGGGTCGATGGGATTCAAGGATGGGGCTAAGAAGGCCCGCCCCTTCCTGATGGAACCGATCATGTCTCTTGAAGTTGTCGTACCTGAACAGTATCTGGGCGACGTGATCGGTGATCTGAATTCGCACCGAGCCGATGTTGAAGGGATCAACCCGCGCTCAGACGCGCAGGCGATCGCTGCCAAGATTCCATTGGCCGAAACCTTTGGCTACGCCACGCGACTGCGCTCCCTCACTCAGGGTCGCGCTGTGTTCCACCTGCAGTTCGCCCAGTTCCGTGAAGTGCCCAAGTCAGTCATGGAAGAGATCGTGGCTAGTATTCGGGGCACCGAAGAAGCAAAAGCGTAACAAGTAGCCGAAAACTCTCGGTCACAACAGGTCACCAGGAAGACCGCAAGGGGAGGAAGACCCAACATGGGCAAAGATAAGTTCGAACGTAACAAGCCACACGTGAACATCGGTACAATCGGCCATGTCGATCACGGCAAGACCACGCTGACCGCGGCGATCACGAAGTATCTCGGCTCGAAGGGCTGGGCGGATTTCGTGCCTTTCGATCAGATCGATAAGGCGCCCGAAGAGAAGGCGCGTGGCATTACGATTTCGACGGCTCACGTTGAGTATGAGACGGAGGCTCGCCATTACGCACATGTTGATTG
>JABHDC010000269.1 GCA_018673255.1 Gemmatimonadota bacterium | reverse complement strand
TGTCGATGGTGATGGTGACCCGGAAGTGGTCACGATCCGGACCCATGTGGGGAAGGGCGCCGGCATCATGATCTACAAGATCGACGGCGGTGCGCTCACCGAGTTTGCGTGGGTCGATGAGATAGGCACGTCCTCAAGATGGCTGAACATTGCGGCGTTGTACGATCTGGATGGCGACGGTACCATGGAACTGGCCTGGGTTCAGACGCCACATATCGGTGGGATTCTGAAAGTGGCCAGGATCACGGCGGGCGAGTTGAGCGTGCTGGCGCAGGTATCGCAGTTCAGCAATCACGCCATTGGCGAGAGGAATCTGTGTCTGTCCGTCGTCACCGCAGCTGATGATGCGACGACGCTCTACGTGCCGACGCAGAGTCGGGAGCAGATTGCGGGCTTCCGGTTCACGGAATACGCGTGGGTGAGGTCAGCGACGATCGACCAGCAGGTGGACTTCTCTCAGCCTCTGGTGTCGCAACACGACTTTGCTGGCGTCGTTCAGGGGGGAGACTGTGACAGGCCGTGAGCGGTGCGCATGCGAACTCCCGCTACCAAGGCATCTCTCAACATGAGATGGCCCATCCTGTTTTTGGCGATGCTCATGTGCACGTCTGCGAGTATTGCTGACGAGCCTGACAGGCACTTCCTCACAAAAGGCGACTCTCTCATGGCACAACCCACGGTGAAGGTGCTCTTCGATTCGAAGAGCCATCAGGCGATCCGGCACCAGGGAACAGAGCCGCAGCTTTATGAAGGTGCACCACCCTACGAGGAATGGCGTGGGCGTCGGCTCAGCGGGTTGCATGATGCACTCGCCACCCGTGGATACGCCGTGGCCATCGATGGCCTCAACGATACGACGCTCAAGGACGTTGATGTCCTCGTGATCTCGGGTAGAAGAGAAGTGGTGCCATTCTCTGAGATCGAGTTGGCGGCGATCGTCGCCTTCCACAACAGGGGTGGCGGTCTGTTGCTGATGGGCAATCACAAACATTTCGTGGCACCCCAAAACCAGGTGGCGCGCGCGCTGGATCTGCCCGTGACGCTCAACGACGACTGGGTTCGGGAGGCGGAGCAACGATTGGTGCTGACGCCGGGCCACCCCATTTCGCGAGACTGCGCCCAGGGTCTGCGGATCCGCACTTCTTGTACGCTGAACGTGCGTGAGGATGCTTCAGCCACTGTCCTGGTGCGCAATGAAGATCCGGAGATCGATGTCTTCGCGGTGGCTATTGAGCGGGCGGCGGCGGCTCAGGGGCGGGTGGTGGTAATGACATCCGGGGGACACATCGCCAGTCTGGACGACTCGCTCACGGATCTGTTTGGGAGTGCGGCCAATGCGACGTGGACACTCAATGTGATCCAGTGGCTGGCGCGCTGAGTAGAATCGGCGCAGCGGTGGTGCCTAGGTGTATCGCCGCGCCAGGCGCTGGTCCAGGAGCGCCCGATTCAGATGGGTGCCCCGCCGTCGCACGACTTCGGCATCTGTCTCTCCCGCCAGATAACGCACATCCACCAGATAACGTCCGTAGGCATCGGTCCGGTGTGTCGTGATCACGATGAAGTCCACCGCTGACAGCTGCTCTTCCACATAGGCGCGAGCATTACGACCGGCCAGGGTGCGAAGTTCGGGGCAATCGATCCCCGCGGTGGGTGAGGTTCCAGGTTCTTCGTATGCTACGAATCGTTGGGGGACGCGGGCGAATGGGCCGGCGCCAAGCACCATGATGAGGCGTAAGGGGATGAAGGGGATGATGATGAACCACCGCGAACGATTCCGCGCGCTCATGAACTACGAGCCGATCGACCGCATGCCGCTGTACTACTTCGGCACCTGGTATGAGACGAAGGTGCGCTGGGCCGAGGAGGGTCTGACCGGCTTTGAGGTGGCAGACCGTTCACTGGGGCCGCAGTTGCCGGAGATGGATCCGGACTGGGAACAGGGGATGTGGGATACGTACGGCCTGGTGAATGTGAATCCGATCTCACATGAACCGCCGGAGATCCTGGAAGAGACCGACGACTATCGCGTGGTGCGTACGGCGCTGGGCGCGGTGAGCAAGTTCGGCAAACTGGGTTCGTCGATCGATCACCATGTGGAAGAAGCCCTGCAGCCGACGCGGGCATCGTGGGAACGCTTTAAGCAGTTCATCGACCCCAGCACGCCCGAGCGCCGACCGGCGGGGTGGAAACAACAGGCGGTTGAGATCAACAAGGGTGAACGACTCACGCCCTTCTGCCTGGGCAGTCTGTTTGGGTGGCCGCGGGGCTGGATGGGGGTTGAGCAGCTGACCTATCTGAGTGTCGATGATCCGGCCCTGTTCGAAGAGATCATCGACTACCTGACGAGTTACTACATCGAGCTGTTCCGCCCGGTGTTGGAAGTTGCCCACTTCGACTTCGCGTACATCTTCGAGGATTGCTGCTGCAAGTCGGGGCCGCTGCTGTCACCGTCGACCTACGAGAAACACTACGCGAGGCACTACCGTCGGCTGACGGACTTCTGTCATGAGATGGGGGTGGAGTTCGTGCTGCTGGACAGTGATGGCAAGGTGGATGATCTGCTGCCGTTGTGGCTGCAGTCCGGGGTCGACATTGTCTTCCCCATTGAGGTGGGCACCTGGAAGGCGGACCCGGTGGCACTACGACAGCAATATGGCAGAGATCTTCGGATGATCGGTGGGATCGACAAACACGTGATCCCCGAGGGGGAGGCGGCGATCCGTCAGCATCTGGAGCCGCTCAAGGCGCTGGCGGCAGAAGGCGGGTATCTGCCGATGCCGGATCACCGGATTCCACCGAACTGCTCGCTGGAGCAGTTCAGGACGTATCTGCGGATCTACCAGGATGTGTTCAGCAACGAGGAGATGAGGTCGTGACCGAACGCTCTTACCCGGTGCTACGCATCGACGACTACAAGGACGCCGTGGCCTTCTACGTTGACTATCTCGGCTTCGAGATCGAGTTCGAATGGCGGCACGAACCCGGTTTCCCTGTCTACATGGGACTGATGCGAGGCGGTCTGGGTCTGCACGTGACCGAGCATCGTGGCGATCTGGAGGGTGGTGGCGGGGCACACTTCCACATCGAAAGTGTGCCGGCCTTCTACGAGGAGATCAAAGCGAGACGCCCGGAGATGGAAGAGGTGCCAATCGAGCAGAAGTGGGGATCGACGGAAATCAAACTCAAGGATCCCTTCGGCAATGGCATGGTCTTCGCCAGTGCGACGGCATAGGAGCCTGTCCGAGTATCCCATTTGGTCTACGTCCACGTCATTGCCGCCGCTGTCGGCGTTGCGCTTCTCTCTCTGAATTACCCAATTCAGATCGTTCGCGCGCCTTGCCATCGACAACAATGACGCGCCCTCGCCTGTCAAAGCGAATACCCGGACAGGCTCCTAATCCTCAGGCCGCGACCTCGGCGACTGCAGGTTGCGAGCAGGCCCGGCGCGACAGGCCGTAGGCCACTACCCCACCCAGTGCATTCGCCGTTGCCACACCCCACAGCAGTCCGGGCATCTGCGCAAACCAGGCGCCGGCCAGAGCCAGGGGCGCGTAGAAGGCGAACATGTGGATGAGCGTCTGGCCGGCGGCCATCATGGGACGCCCGACCGCATTGAGGGTCTCTTCGCTGATGTTCAGCACCCCGTAGAGGGCATAACCGACGGGCATGATCCACAGATATTGCACCAGCTCGCGCGTCAGGTCGGGATCGGTGCCGAAGATGGTGCCGATCTGTGCGCTGCCAAGCCAGATGACTCCCATCATCAACACGCCCCAGCCGAAGGCGAAGAGGAATCCCATGTTGCGCGCCTGCCGGACGCGGTCGTATTGGCCGGCACCCCAGTTCTGTCCCACGAGGGGCACCAGGGCCGAGCACATGGCGAAAACGGGGACCATGACAAAGGCGGAGACCCGTTCACCGGCGCCCCAGGCGGCGACGGCGGCGGGGCCGAATTCGGCGATCATGCGGGTGACGACCCCCATGGCGACAGGTTGCATGATGTTGGTCGCAGCCACGGGAATGGCGATGCTGCTGATCTCGCGCCACGAGGCGAACACCTCACCCAGGCTCGGCGTGCGGAAGTCGAGAAGGCGATCGCGGAAGTGGAGGATCGCCAGGGAGGCAATCATCGTCAGGGCGCGGGCGATGACGGTGGCGATGGCGGCGCCCTGTAATTCGAGGCGGGGCACACCGAACCAACCGAAGATGAAGATGGGATCCAGCACCAGATTCAGGAGCATGGCCCCCACCATGACGCTGGCGGGGAACTTTGTGTCGCCCCCGGCGCGGATGGAGGCATTGGCGACGATGGGGATCACGAGGAAGGCGACGCCCGGATACCAGATCAGCATGTAATCGCGGATCAGGGGCAGGATCTCCTCACTGGCACCCAGGGCGCTGAAGAGGGGATCGATCGTCACCATGCCGAGGATGGTGACCAGCGCCACGGTCAGGAACGACAGGGACAGAGAGTCCGAGGCCAGTCGTTTCACCCGGGCCTCATCACCGCGGCCGATGGCGCGCGACACGACCGATGCCGTGCCCGTACTCAAGGCGAAGGAGACGCCCATGAGCACCATCACCACGGGAAAGGTGAAGGACATGGCCGCCAACTGTTCGGTTCCGAGTTGAGACACAAACAGCGTGTCGGCGAGGTTGAAGACGAGGACCGAAAAGATTCCCACCGTCATGGGTACGGCCAGGCGCAGCAGGGCTCGCGTGAGATCACCTTCGGTCAGATCAACTCGGGCCACAGGCGCTTTCCGGTGGGTGGGGGGAAGGTCGATGCGGAACTGGGTATACTTCAGGTAGACGGCAGGCCGCACAGGCCACCGCCACCGAATCGGGCCGGTCGAGGAACACCGGCGCACTTTCAGTTGAGGGCTCGACGTGACGGGAATGATGACGTGAACAAGAGAGAGATCTACACATGATGACGCCCAGAGAGCGTATCAATGCCGCCCTTCGCCGGCAACTGCCGGATCGCACGCCGACGGATGGCTGGTTCCACGCCGAGGTGATCCGCATGCTCAAGGAACATTATGGCACCGACGACTGGGATGTCGTGCTGGCTGAGCTGGGCGTGGAGGGCTGGGCCGGTTGTGGTATCGGTCTGCAGTTTCCAGAGTGGGAGGCGCGTTGCACGTCGCGACCGGGAACGAAGGATGGCCAGCGCGCCGTGTGGATCGACGCGGACACGCACGAAGATGGCTGGGGTGTGCGGCATCGGATCGGCGCCGGCGGCTGGTACGAGGAATGGATCGATGGTCCATTGGTACGGGCCGAGACGGTGGCCGATATCGAGGCGTGTCCACTACCGACGATCGACAACATCCATGAGCCGGATGACTACGCCGAACGTGTGGCGGCGCTGAAGGCGGATGAGCAATTCGTCAGCGGCGGGATTCCCAATCCATACAAGATGGCGTGGATGCTGCGAGGCATGGACAACATCCTCGCCGACTATCTGATCAACCGCGATATGCTCGAGGCCCTCTACGACAAGTTGTATGCGCTCTATACCGAGATCGCCGTGCGCATGACACGGGGTGGTGTCGATATGATCACGATCACCGGCGACATTGCCATGCAGGATCGGATCATCATGGGACCCGACACGTGGCGGGCGGTGGATCGGCCACGAACGCAGGCGTTGATCGATGCCTGTCGCGCGGTGAATCCGGACATCCTCCTCTACATCCACTCCGATGGGGACGTGACCGATCTGATGCAGGACTTCGTCGACATGGGGTTCGACGTGGTCAATCCGCTGCAACCCGAATGTGTGGATCCGGCGGATATCAAACGAAAGTGGGGAGACAAGATCGCCCTGCACGGTGGCGTCTCCCTGCAGCGCACCCTGCCTTTCGGTACGGTGGAGGATGTGCGCAACGAGGTGGAGACACTGATTCGCGAATGTGGATACGATGGCGGGCTCGTCGTGTTTCCGTCGAATGTGATTCAGCCAGACACGCCGGTGGAAAATATCATCGCCTGCTACCACGCGGCGCGTGACTTCGATCTGTCGACGCTGGGTGGGGCACCGGGATGAGTGACGGGAGGACGTCTCTTGGGCAGGGCGGATTTGGCCAGCTGGATCCGGCCGCCCTGGAGCGCATTCAGGATCTGAGTCTGCAAGTGCTTCTCAAGGTCGGTGTCGGTGTGGATGACCCGGCGGCGCGATCGACCTTGGCCGAACATGGCGCCCGCGTCGACGAGGCGGCATCTCGTGTCTTTTTCGACGAGGACACCTTGCGAGCCCTCGTTTCGCAGGCCCCGCCGGATATCACCTTTGGCCAGCGGCAGGGCGAAGCGCGCACGGTGGGTGCCCGGGCCGGGGGCACCTGTCTGTGGCCGGGCAATGCCTTGTATCTGGTGGAGGACGACGATCGCCACACGATGACGGCAGATGACTTCGCCATGCTCACGCGCCTG
>JABHDC010000026.1 GCA_018673255.1 Gemmatimonadota bacterium | reverse complement strand
CTCGAGGTCATCGTCGACACACGCAATCTGGAGGGCAGCATCAATCTGGTCGGCCACGGTGAGGACAGCTTCGAGGCCGATCGTGGTGCCGAGATCCTGGCAGAACGCCCACCTCGTGATGATCTGGCCGCTGAAGAGGATCTGCCAGAAGAGACCCGCCTGTGGGCGGCCTTGCAGAATGCGGGTGGTGGCACCTGGGGTGGCTGCATCTACGATGTGGACGCCATCATCGAGCAACTCGAGGCGGGTCGCGCGGCCCTGGAGAACGGGGCCGACGGATGAGCTACGCTTCAAGAAGCGAGATCATGGTCACGGGCAGCACGCACCAGGAGATCTCGCGATCTCCCGCAAGGCAAACGCCGACGGTCGGGGTGCCAGTTGCACGGCGAGATGCCAGCGCGCCCACGGAATCGCTAAGGAGTAGGAGGACTCAGTGAAGAAGACCTTTGCTGTGGCAGTGACGGGTGCCTCAGGGGCCATCTACGCCGTGCGGACAATACGAGCATTGCTGGCCGACGGGCACCACGTGCACCTGGTCATGTCGAAATACGGTCGCTACGTCATCCACGAGGAGTTGGACTGGGCACCGGAGGGGGAGTCCTTCATCGATTTCCTCACCCGTGTCGGTGGCGACGAGGTCGGCAATGGCACGCTGGAAGAGCACAACGTCAACGATCTGACCCAGTCGATTTCTTCCGGGTCGGCGCCTGTCGATGGCATGGTTGTCGTGCCCTGTTCGGCCAAGACCCTGTCGGCGATCGCCCACGGTTCGTCATCGAATCTGATCGAACGCTCGGCGGATGTGACGCTGAAGGAGAAGCGGCCGCTGGTGCTGGTCGTGCGTGAGACCCCGATGAATCTGATCCAGCTGCGCAACATGGTGAGTGTCGCCGAGGCGGGTGCTGCGGTGCTGCCGGCGATGCCAGCCTTCTATCAGAAGCCGACTTCCTTTGAGGATCTGGGCGATTTTATCGCCGGTCGCGCGCTGGGGTTGCTGGGTCTCGACCACGAGTTGTTCGAACGCTGGACGGGGGCGGGCAACGGCTGAGAACACCTGAGTCATCTGCCCTGAAGTCGCGGGCAGTCTCAGGCGGCCCGCCGAGGTTCGCGTGAGCAGACCCCTGGCTGAGGCGCCTCGGCCGAGGGCGCGGGGTCAGTAGGGCCGCGCCTGCTTCCAGTAGTCGTCGAACACGACGCGCAGATCGTGCACGAGGGACGGGTCGCTGAAGAAGGTGGCCACTTCCGAGGCGCGGTTGGCTGAAGCGTCGGTGAAGTTGGCGCTGCCATTCATGGCCGTCGTGTCGGTGATCAGGAACTTCGCGTGCAGGTCGGTGAGGGTACGAAAATCGACGCCGCGGCTCTGCAGCGACTGCACCAGGCCACCAGCCAGGTTGTCGGCCCGGAACAGCAGCCGCACCTGCACGCCTCTGTCGGCAGCGGCCAGCAGGTGGTCGAACACCGGAGGTGGCGAGGCGGAAACGAATGCCACGGCTGCCAGCGCCTCGACGCGCGCGCCGTCGAGCATGGTCACCATCAGTCGGTGGACGTCGCGGTCGACGACGTGGCGTTGACCGGATCCGCCCGGCGAGGTGGAGCGGAATCTCTGTAGTCGGGCGTACACGTTGGAAAGGCCGCAGCCGAGGGTGGCGGCGACCCGCCTCTTGTCGTCGGACTGTAGAGCGGACCAGAGCAGGGCAGGCGTCCACGCGATGCGCTTGGCTGTGGGTGAAAGGGGGGGCGGAGCGGTGCGCCCCGTCGATCTGGGCCCGGCACGTGGTGATCCCGCCGAACTCTCAGCGGCGGGTGATTGGCGCCGTGATCTGGCCCCAATGCTTGTTGAGCCTACCGAGTTCATGTCGGCGGGCGATCGGTGCTGTGATCCTGCTTTCGCACCAGACATGGAATATCTCCCTAAGAATCCACTCCCACGACGGGAGGTCTCACGTTCGAGTGGAAGTTGCCCCGCATTTCCCATTCTGTGAACCAAAGGGGATGCGGATAAGTGGAATCTTACGAGTATTTTCCACTTGCATGCGTGGCGCCACTCCCTCCGTGCCGCAGTGCATCCGGCGCCAGGGTCAGGCAAGACGATCGGCAAGAGCGCAAGGCGGTTGGCAACAGCATGGGACTGCCAGAACAGCAAAGGGGACCCCGGATCCATCCGGAGTCCCCTCGGCCTTTGGTCTGGGCATGCCGGGGAGCGGCTGCCCGAACCTATTGGATCAAGCGCAGCGCCGGTAGCGGCCGCTGAGCTCCTGTTGCACTGCGCTGGCCCAGGCGCGACGCGACGGGGGAGACCCGGCGCGCACTGAGCGTCGCAGCTGATTTGATAGACGGCGGCGGCTGTCCGGGGGGAGCCCTTCCAACTGCTGCGCATGCCATCGTGTACTCATCTGCCTTATCTCCGATCCTGGGCGACCTCGCCCACTTCTGTGCGCACGGCCTCGTGCACGGCGGATTCCAGTCTCAACTCCGCATAATTCTTGAATTGTGATGCTCCGGAGAGCATGAACTGCAGCAGCAATGCGGCCGTGCCGCACATCAAGGTGACCAGCGCATACATGCGGGGTCGGGTTCGAAGATGGAAATCACTCGTCATCATTCTCTTGCTCCGCCCTCCGCGTTGTGGAGGGGCCGGGCCCGGGGCCGTCATCTGCGCGAGGAGTGGCAGACGCCGGTGGGAGAGGGAAGTGGATCTCGTTCATCCCCGAGCCCGTCACCCATTCCAGCAACATTCACGAAGGATAAGTGAAGGACAGGTCCCCCTTTGCAATGGCCGTGCCACAAGCGGATGGGAGATACGTAACTATATAATGTACAGTATGTTACGCATGTTATGGTTTGTAGAAATCCCATATAATACCACATGTTTCCGTGTAGGATTCACCACGCCATGTAGCGGTTCGGTGACATGACATCACAATATCTTGTGACGTGGAATCGGAGGGTATTTCGGGGGAAGGAACTTCCTGCCAGGCGTGGGGAAGCAAGTTCCGGTGCGTCGCTACGGTGGGTGTTCAGGTCGCCGAAGCGCCCGGCCGCGACGTGTCTGAGAGGCGGTCAGCGAAGCCGGTTCAAGCGAGGCGCCGGTTCAGGCGAAGCACTGGTTCAAGCGGGGCGCCGGCTCAGGCGGGTGCCGGTTCATGCGGGGCGCCGGTTCGGGCGGGCGTCGGCTCAAGCGAGGTGCCAGCTCAAGCGGGGTGCTGGTTCAACCGGTAGAACTGTGCCGCCGTCAGGGGCGTGGCGCAGGGCGGCTGTACCAATCGCTGATGACATCCTCGGCCGGTTTGCCACGGGGAGAGAAGCCATTGTTCCGGGCCCCCCCTCGCGACATGTCGCTGTGCCACTTCCACCAGTAGAGACCGTAGAACCAGTCTCGAGGCCAGAAGGCCTTCAGCACGGCCTGATACGCGCGTTCCTGCAGATGCAGGTCGATGGCCCGGTCGTCGCGACGTGGCCACTCCCAGGGACGGACCGTGGATCCACGAACCGAGCGATAGCCGATCTCCGTGAGCAGGACAGGTTTTCCCGTGCGCTCATGGACCTTCTCGATCTGGTCCGCCACAGCGCGGGCGCCATTCGTCAGGCTGGCCAGATCGGTCGGGCTGGCCTCATCACTGATCGGGAAGAAGGCGTTGACGCCGATGTAATCGAGTTCATCCCAGAATTCGACCACATCGTAGTCTCCCCACCAGTTGGCCGCATAGGTGAGGGGGCCCGGATACACGGCGCGGATCTGTGCGATGAGACGGCGCCAGTCATCGGGGCGTTCGCTGACCGTGCGCGACAACTCGACACCGATACAGAAGATTTCCGTTTCCGTCTCGGCTGCGATTCGAGCATAGTGCAGGATGAAGCGTTCGTAGCTGGCGAACCAGTCATTCCACTCCTGCTCAGTTGAGAAGCCGATGGTTCCGCGCCAATCGTCGCCGCTCTGCTCTCTCAGCCAGATGTGAGGCTTGAGCATCACCTTGAACCCGAGGGCACGAGCCTCGCGGATCCCATTGGCCAGATGTTCGTCGGGCGGATCCCCGCGGAATCGGATATCCGTTTCCTTCACGCTGCGCTGATAACCGAAGGGGTTGAGGGCAATCCACTCGATGGCCAGGTGCCGACGCAGATAACGGAGAGACTCCTCGGCGCGCTGCGAGCGCATGTCGTCTCCACCCCGGTAACCATGGGTGAAGGTGATGCCCTTGTGGAACTGGGGGACCGGGTCGGCGGCTGACAGGAGGGTGGGATGCAGGCAGGCAAGCAAGAGAAATGCGGCGGCCCGAAGGTCGCAGCGTCCTGAGCAGGCCCTGCGACGGATCATACCGCGCCGAAGGCGGGAGACACCACACTTCCTGGCGCAGCGGTGCCGAACCCAGGCGAACATGCGAACCCAGCTGATCACGCGTCGGGGAGCAAACGTTCGAGTTGGGCGTGGCGCAGACCTCGGGGGACGTAGCCGATGAGGCGATGTCCATCTTCCACGACCAGTCCCCGGCAGACCTGCCAAGGTCCATATGAGCAGACCACCTCGCCCCGCAGGGATGACGGCTGCTTCAGGCCGACTTCGTTGTCTGCGAACAGGGCCTGTACCTGAGGCCAGTCCAGTTCCACGCGCCGTTGCGTGAATTGAGCGCCCCAAAGGCCGACTGTCTGTTGGCTCAGATACATCCGCTCCTTGTGCAGGCTGCTGACGCGCATGCCGGCGCGGACGAAGGAGGGCAGCTGTTCGGCCCACTCAGTGGCGATGGACGGTTGCAGCGTCAGCGTGCGATGGCCGCGGCTCAGCATCTGTCCGCTGGGGATTTCGAGTTCAAAGCCCCAGCGCTCCCGGAGGTATTGTGCCATGTCATCCGCATCGGGTTCTACATCTTCCCTATTCAAGTCGAGCTCAGATTCGACTGCGTGCCAGGTGGTGGCTGCCGTCTTCCCGATCCGGGCGACGAAGCCACCTTCTGTTTGATGCACATGGGGCCAGATTCGGATGCACTGGT
>JABHDC010000004.1 GCA_018673255.1 Gemmatimonadota bacterium | reverse complement strand
GTCCGGACTCATCCAACCTGCGTCGCCCGACCGTTGCCGATCACCTCACTGGTCATCAGGGCCCGGTCGTACACACGCACCATCTGCACACCGACGCCGATCTCCAGTTGCGGGGCACCATTCAGGTCACGCAGATGCGGATTGAATCGTCCCCAGCCGAATTGCCGTTGCTCCCCACCATCACACAGCGCACCATCCACGATGAAAGAGATCGTCTTGGGTCCCCCATCGATGACGATACCCACATGCTGGGTCTGACCGGCGATCAGCAGACCTTCATCACTGTCCCAGCGATTCTGCGTGCGTCCATCATCCAGCACGATTTCCACCGTGCCCCGGCGCGTCGTCTGCAGCACCATCCCCTTGCCCTCGATGGAGCGGGTGTCCAGCAGGACCTGGCCCTCTTCAAGAGAGGAGAGATGCAGCACGACCTCGACGGTCGCCCCGGCTGCCAGGTCCTTCGTGCCGTAGTCGTGCCGCCCATTGTCACGTGTCAGGTACTCCGGCAGCGCGGGCATCTCGACTTGTGCAGGCCCCGTGCCGGCCCACTGCACAACCAATCCCTCTTCGGTCACTTCGCGTGCCTCAAACTGCCCCCACAACTTCTGCAGGAAGCCAGCGTCGATCTCGTGAATGCGCGCCTTGTCCTTCTGCGTCTCGGTCAGAAACAACGCACCGCCGTCCTCCAGCAGATCGGGATAACTCATGCGAACAAAGGGGTCGTTATCGTACAGAACGACCTCCGGTTGTGACCAGGCAATGAGTCTGCCGTCGGGGCCATCGACCTCTTCCCCTGCACAGATCCACACCGGATTTCGATCATTGTAGCCATTGGATCGATTCACGAATCTTCCACCGTGATTGTGGAACCAGTAGAGATACTTCCCATTCTCGCAGCGCCAGGCGAAATTGGCCGCGCGTGGATGTTTCATCACGCGACCATCTGCGAATCTCTTGTATTCTGGCGCCGACCACGTGCGGCCCTCGTCGCGGCTGTAGGCGCAGGTCGGGTAACCATCGATGGTTCGATACACGACATAGAAGGACCCGTCACTGAGCACACTGTAGCTGTGTTCCTCAGCCACGGTGCCGCCCCCATCGGCCGGCGTGCGCAGACCCTGATCTCCGTCCGGCAGTGTCTCCCAGTCGAATTGGCTCGGGTCATCCCCGCTCAGCAGACCCTCACTGCGCAGCAGAACGCCCTCTGAGCTGGTGAAGAACCCCTCGCCAAATCCGCCGACCTTGTGCAATGACGCGAAGCCGGCGCCATTGTGAGTGAAAGCCTTGCCCACATTCCAGAAGTATCTGAGCGCCCCGCCGTCTGCATTGTTGCGATCAATCTCCATCTCCCGCATGGGTACATCATATCGATCGGCACTCCAGGTACGGCCGTGGTCGTCGCTGTATTTGAGGACGTAGTGACCGAGAGAATCGACACGGGTGTTGTAGCCATCCGAGTAGGGTGGGTTGTCAGCCTTCACGCGGCGAATGTTGTCGGTATTGTGATTGTAAAAGGCATAGACCCGGCCGCCTGGCACCTTCAGCAACACCGCGTAGGAGGCTTCAGGACCATCGGCCGGCTCCAGGGGGACCGGTGCCGCCCACGACTTGCCCCGATCCTCGCTGCGCAGACTCACCACATGTTGTCCGGCCTGCCCCTCGCGTCCGGCGCCCGTCGTCATCACGCACAACCAGGCGCCGTCATCGGTCTTCACCACATACGGCTGATCGCTGTAGGTCGCCGTCGGGATCTCGAGTCCTGCATCGATATTTCGCCAATCCATGCCGGCCTGTGCCATCTGCGCTATCTCACCTGGTTTGGGCTCTGATTTCCGGCGGTCCCGCATGCACCATCTTCTGAATGACCACCCACGGTATGATGGGTCAGGTTCACCGGCTGCGGCAAGGGCGGCCCCCGACTCGCGTGACGACCAGCTCCCGTCCCTATCTTCATCCTATGCCGAACCACACTCTGATACGTCTCATGGTCCTGGGTCTTCTCCTGAGTGCCTGCCGGACTCCAGCGCCACCACCACCATCAATCCCCCCCATGCTGCCACAACGGGGCGCGCAGACTTTCGTCTACGAGTGTGGTGATGAAGCGACACGCTTCGAGCTCGTGACACGCACGGGACCGGGTGAGATCGCCGTGTGGCTCCCACCACAATTCAGCCGCCCCTACCTGGTACTGGGGCAGACCCGCGCCGCCAGTGGAGCCCGCTACGAGGGTGATGGTGTCCTGCTGTGGACCCATGGCGCCGAAGCCCTGCTCGAGGTCGACGGAGTCCGACAGAAGCCCTGTCGTGAGAATCGCCGACGCTCCATCTGGGAGCATGCCAAACTCTCCGGTGTCGACTTTCGGGCCGTGGGTAACGAACCCGGTTGGACGCTGGAGCTTCGCGAGGGCCGTCAGATGCGATTCATCTACGACTACGGCCAGAGTGAAGTGACCACGCCCTGCCCGGACCCGGTCACCGACCTGGCTGCACGACGCACCGTATTCGAGACGACAGATGACGAACATCAGTTGACCGTCACGCTCTCGGGTGAGCCGTGTGCGGACACCATGAGCGGCGAGCAATTCCCCACGACGGTCATGGTCTCCCTCGATGGGCGCATGTTCCACGGTTGCGGACGCCCCCTGCACTGATCCAATACCAGCTCCATACCCAGCGCAAACAGAAGTGCGGTGAGGGCCATCCTGCCGTTTCTTCTGGGATACCTGCACCGATGCCCCAACAAGCGAAAAGGATCGCCATGGCCGTTCCCATCCCATTGCCTCACGTCGCACGCTTCGAACGGCTCGGCTACGGCATGTTCATCCATTGGGGGCTCTACGCCCAGCTCGGTCAGGGCGAGTGGGTGCAGCATCTGCGCAAGATCCCGATGGACGAGTATGTCGAACTGAAGAAGACCTTCACCGCTGAAGGATTCGATGCGCGCGCCATTGCCGCCACGGCACGCGCCGCCGGCATGAAGTACATCACACTGACCAGCCGGCACCACGATGGGTTCTCACTCTACGACACGCGGGGCTTGAGCGATCACGATGCGCCCCATGCCGCAGCAGGCCGCGATCTGGCTGCCGAATTCGTCGAGGGCTGCCGCGCCGAAGGGATCATCCCCTTCTTCTATCACACGACCCTCGACTGGTATCAACCCAGCTTCAACGACGACTTCGACGCCTACCTCGACTACCTGCATAGCTCAGTGGAAGTCCTGTGCACACATTACGGTGAACTGGGCGGCTTGTGGTTCGACGGCAACTGGAGCAAGCCCGATGCTGACTGGAAAGAGGACCGCCTCTACGGCATGATCCGCCGACTGCAGCCGGAGGCAATGATCATCAACAACACGGGCCTGGGCGCCAAGGGCACCGTCGGGCATCCCGAGATCGACTCTGTCACCTTTGAGCAGGGCCGACCGACCCCCATGGACCGCGAGGGCATGCCGAAACACATCGCCGCCGAGATGTGTCAGACCATGAATCGCCACTGGGGGATCGGCGCCGAGGACTTCAACTACCTCTGCCCTGGCGATGTGATTGAGAATCTGTGCGCCTGCCGCAAGGTCGGCGCCAACTACCTGCTCAATGTGGGTCCCACGGCACAGGGTCAGATTCCCGACTACGAGGCGGCGACGCTGCGGCGCGCGGGCGAATGGATCGGCGCCCATGAGTCAGTGATCTACCATGGAACGCCCTCGACGGTGACCGGCAATGGCGCCGACTTCGCTCTCGAAGCAGATGGAAAACTCTACCTCTTCATCCACCATCTGGCGGTCGGCGGTGACGCCCACGTCACAGTGGGTGGCGGCGGCGCCGGACCCCGAGCATTTCGCGGTCTCGACCGCACCGTCTCGAGTGTTCGCTGGATCGACAATGAGGAGTCTCTCGCCTTTACGCATGATGCGGGCTTGCTGTGCATCGACGCCACGGGGTATCCCTATGGCGTGGATCGCGTTGTTCGCGTCGCCGAAGTCGAGGTCGGATGAGCCGGCTTTTCGACATGCCGGCACGCGCCCCCTACACGATGGGCAATCAATGAACCCGGACCTCGACCAGCACCTTCAGGGACGTCTCGATGGACTGTGTCAGGAGGGAGTCGAGATGGCCGCGCGCTTCGATGAGGAAGTGCGCAGCCAGCAGTGGCACCCTTTCCTGCCAGCCAACTATCAGGTCGTCCTGCAGGCGCTGATTCAGTATAGAGCGTCGGATACCCGCTTCCTCGAATGGGGTTCCGCCACCGGGGTCATCACGATCATGGCCGACCTGCTGGGCTACGAAGCCTTCGGCATCGAACTGGACGCAGACCTGGTCGAGACGGCCCGTGAACTGGCCACCCGCAATGACTCCAAAGCGCGGTTCGCCGCCGGCAGCTTCCTGCCTACCGCCTACCGCTGGGAACCGGAGAGTGGAGACGGCCGCATGGGTACGATCGGTGAAGGCACGGCAGGCTACGACGAACTGGGGCACCAGCTGCCGGAGTTCGACGTCGTCTTCGCCTTCCCTTGGGATGGCGAGGTCGACATGATGGTCGACCTGATGCGCACCCACGGGGGCAAGGACGCCACACTGCTGGTGAACATGGCCAATCAGGGAGTGCACGAATATCGCGGCGGGGAACGAGTGCTACCCGCCATCGCCTGATGAGTACACGCAAGAGGATTGCCGCTCTCGTTTCCATTTACCGGAAACATGCCCACGCCCAGCATATCGTCGACCGATTCCTGGAGGGTTATGGCTGGAATGGGCGGCATCACCGCCCTGATGTCGACGTCGTCGCCCTCTATGTCGACCAGGTCGGCGACGATGATGTCAGCGGTGAACGGGCGGCACGACACGAAGGCCTGACGATCTACCCCACCATCGGCGATGCACTGACCTGTGGTGGATCTGATCTGGCCGTGGACGGTGTGCTCCTCATCGCTGAACACGGCGACTACGCCATCAACGACAAGGGCCAGACCCTGTGGCCCCGTTACGAGTTTTTCCAGCAGATGGCGACCGTCTTCAGATCCTGCGGACGATCGGTGCCGGTCTTCAACGACAAACATCTATCCTGGAATTGGGACTGGGCTCGGGCGATGTACGACACATCGCTCGAACTCGACTTCCCCTTCATGGCCGGTTCGTCCCTGCCCATCACCTGGCGGACCCCATCCATCGACATGCCCCTGGGCGCCACCGTGGAAGAAGCGATGTGCGTCTGCTCCAGCTGGATCGATGGCGGCGACTTCCATGCCTACGAGACGGTGCAGTCCATGGTCGAACGCCGGGCCGGGGGTGAGACGGGTGTGAAGTGGGTGAAGTCGTACCGAGGGGATGAACTCTGGCAAGCGCATCACGATGGCGTGTGGTCGCGTGAGTTGTTCGAGGCCTGCCTGTGTCGCAGCCACCAGCTGACGCCGGCGCGCCCGGGATTCAACAACACACTGCCGACCATCGACGATCTACGTCAGCTGGTGAAGGATCCCTGGGCGTATCAATACGAACATCATGATGGCCTGCGCTGCACGATCTTCGCCGCCAATGGCCTGGTGGGCGACTTCAACTTCGCCGCCCGGCTTGGAGGGAGGGATGAGCCCCTTTCCACGCAGATGTATCTGCCTGTTCCCACAACCAAGAGCCTGGCCAGTTTCTTCAGTCCCCAGGTGCACCACATCGAGGCCATGCTCGACACGGGCAAGACCTCTTACCCTGTGGAGCGAACCCTGCTGACGACGGGGCTCACCGCCGCCGGGCTCGACTCTCGTGCGCAGGAGGACGAGGTGATCCAGACGCCTCACCTGCACTTCGACTACACGGCATCCACCGAGTCGACCTACTGGCGCACCTGACGCCGCCTGAACACCAAAGCAGAACAGCAAAGAGGCGAGAGCTGTAAGCCCTCGCCTCTCTCATTGCCGGCTTCATCTGACGCGCTGCTCCCACCTCAGATATCACGCATGTCCGGTCCGTCATCTGTCGATCAGACCAGCTCAGATGTGACTTCGGCTAACTACTTCCGCCAAAACTCCAGCTCAGGCCAACCTGAAGCGACGTCAGTGTGTTCGTCTCCTTCACGGTTCCTACTGTATCGCCGTCCAGGTTGATGAAGGGGCCAGTGGCACCCGATCTCGGGACGTAGTAGAAGCCCATGTTGGCCTGCATGAATTCGTTGACCTGCAAGGTGTGGCCCACGGAGAAATGGTGCTTGAAGAATGCGGGCGCGCCCGTGGCAGTCAGGACGTTCTTCTCCGGCATCATCACGCTGCCGTAGTTGTAGCCGAGGCGCAGCGTGTGCGTGTCATTGACCTGGTGCACGGCGCCGATTTTGTAGGCCCAGACGTTGTGCCAACCGAAGGGCTGAATGATACGGTCGACGATACCGCCTGGCAGGCCGAAGCCACCGACGCCCTCGTATTTCAGCCAGGTCACGTCAGCGGCGATCTCGGTCTTGCCGCCCGGCGTGATCCCCACACCCATGGTGACGTTCATCGGGCCATCGAGGTCGAACCCGAGGCGGCGGTGCTTGCCGTAGTTCGGATCATCCGGATGGGCGAACGTCGAGTTCCACCTGAACTCAGCGAAATCCTGCTCCGTCGTGAGTGACCCACCCACCGAGATCAGGTCGCTGACCTCGTAGAAGAACGCGGGCTGAATGGACCAGGCAAACGACAGGTCCAGGCCGTCGCCCTGCGCGTAGAAACGATTGGAATCGTCGTCACCCACCACATCGAAGACCTGCCAGGGCAGCGGGGCAATGGCGAGCTCGCCAGCGTAGATGTTTACGGAGAGCCCCAAGGCCAGCTTGTCGTTGGCCTGGTATGAGACGGCCGCCGGGATCTTGACCACCCGATGGTCGGTGTAGATGCGTCCGAACCCCGCCGGCGGCTGCGCGAAGGCGATGCTGGCCGGGTCTTCCGGATAGTCGGTGCGGAAACCGGCGATGGCAATCAGGCCAAAGCCGAAGCCAAGCTTGCTGCCCTCTTCCTGCATGGTCCAGCCAATGGCCGGGAGAATGCCCAGCTGGCTCGATGGATCTGCGGTGCCGGTGATGCCGTTGGCAAGGGTCACGTCAATCCCGACCCCGTCCTTGAAGAACTCAGTCCCGAAGAACACGTGATTTCCATCAGACTGAGAGATCAATGCCGGGTTGAACATCAACGCGCCGACCGGGTCATCTACCCAGAGGCCAGCACCAGCGCCGCCCATTGAACTGTTCACCGCACCAAAGCCGTGCAGCATATTGCCGTTGCCCGCCCACGAGGGCGCCGCAACGAACAGTGCGAGGCCAAGAATGGCCATTTTTCTCATCATTTCCTTCGATCTCCTTACCATAAAAATGTGCCGAGGTGCGATGAATCGTGCCCGACTAGGGCCGGACCTCATCGATATCCTCTGGCTTAGTGTTGACGTTTGATACCACTGCTGCGCCGATCTGGATGCTCACGTACGAGGCCTCAGCGGCCGTCGAAACCTGTACCGTCGCCGACACGCCTTCATTCTGCACGTCGTTCTTGTCCCAACAGCCGAAACCAGCGAAGGTGACCGTGTCGTAGTCGCCCGGTTCGAGCTGGGACTCCCGTGAATTGGTGAAACTCACCCAGGCGAGAGAATCCAGCCGATACGTCCCGTTCTGCGTGTGGTTCGTGTACTCGAAGAGCGCCGAATGTTGGTCCGGGGCGCCCGGGATCTCGTAGCGGTACGAGAACACCTCAGAGGCGGAGGAGACCAGTTGGTCAGCCTCGCCCTTCTTGACCATCTCCGGCGCCTCTGGCGTGTCCATCGCCTGAACCCACAGGAAGGGGTCCAACACCGAATCCGGGCCGGCCGTAAACGTCGTCGCCAGGTCGGGTGCGGGGAACAGATTGCCTTCGGGATAGGGTATCGTCACCT
Organism: Gemmatimonadota bacterium; assembly: GCA_018673255.1. Next base: position 7,043 of record JABHDC010000004.1, on the reverse strand, counting down.
GCCCCCGGAAGCGGAAGATGGTCTGGCCGTGAGAATCCTTCTCGAAGAGGGCCGGCCCCTGGAAGTAGAAAGACTCCTTGGGCGTGCGCGGCTCTAACCTGACGAGGGCATAGAATACGTTCTGGCCGATCAGCGCTCGGTGAAGCAGTTCGCCCAGCACCTTGCCCGTCTTCACATTGACCGCCCCCACGCAGAAGTCGAAAGGGTCGTCGATGCAGGTCAGACTATCGAGATAGTAGGTCCGCTGCGAGAAGCGCAGGAACTCGTTGTGCCCGATTGGGGCCGGAGGCAGACGACCCGGGAAGTCTTCACCCAGCGGCGACCCGGGATCGGGGGTCAGCAATCCACCTGGATTGAGGTGGGAGATCGCGACCGACACCGAATCCCCGAAGCGCTGGCCGAATTGCACCTGTACCCGGCCCATCAGCTGGGAGCGCCCGGTCGGATCACCGACCAGCTCGGGGGCGGTCAGGTGGAACTTGTCGCCGAAGCTGGTATTGTGGGCATGAATGGTGTATTCGCGGATCTCGTTCACCGGGATGTCCGGCAGGTTGCTCTCGTCTTCCAGCGCCGCCGACGCACTGGTGCTCAGATGGATGTGGGGGTGCAGCGTCGTGCCATGGCCCGGTATGCTTGCATACTCCAGAGCCGGGCTGCAGAACGGGAGCGGAAAGCGCACCGGGTCGTCCAGGGCCATGCCCAGGGGGATGAAGGTCGTACCCTGGAAGGTGAAGTCCAGCTTGCCGTCCGGCCGTTGCTCGAAACGGGCTGAGGCCGAACCGTACATGCCGGGGAACTTGATCGGCACATCCGGGAACTTGGGATTGCAGCGCACCAGCGCCAGCAGGGCGGTATTGAAGAAACGGAAAGCGAAATCGAGGTTGGTGACTTCTCCGGTGGCCAGGTCGAGATCACCCGAGGAGATCAGGTCGGCATCGTCGGCAACCGAGTTCTGTTGGGCCGGCAGCTTGAAGAATTGAGGCGCCGTCATCACGCCGTCATCGCCGACCAGCCCCTCGCCGAGGGAGACCTCGAAGTGGGTGATATCATCGACCGGCTCAGTGAACTTGATGTGAATGTGGCCATGGAGATGGCTGTCGAGCATGGCCAGGCCGCCAAAGAGTAGCTCCCGGCCGCTGCCGAACTGAGACTCCTGTTCGGTCCGGCAGTTCACTGCCCGGATGGCGTCGCCGTAGTAGCTGGACGACTTGCTCAAAGGCAGTGTCTGCTCGAGGTCAGATGGCAGGGTCAACCTGGAGGTATGGCCACCGTGACCATCGTCCGCGGCCGCCTCGAAGGGGATGACAGGCACCACCTCGATCTCTTCGACGGACTCGGGCAAGGTCTCGACCGCTGGGCGAGTGAGGGCTGAAAGATCATCCAGAGCCAGATCGGGGCCTTCCGCCTGTCGGTACGAGGCGACCGGATCGCTGTCGAGGACCCCCTCGACATTGACCAGCGGGAAAGCGGCCCCGAAGGCTTCATTGAGCAGTTCGAGCACTTCATTGGCGATGAGCGCATGTCCGGCCAGCCCGGGATAGTGCCCATTGAGCTGGTAGAAGCCGCCGAGGAAATCGGCACTCAGCTGTCTGAGCCCAAGGGTCACCCCTTCTTCGGCAAACTGGTGCAGAAAGCCGTGCAGGTCGTAGACCAGGGCGCCGTGTGTCTCGGCGAGGGTAGCCAGTTCTGCATTCAGGGCCTGGACACAAGTGCTGATCTGGCCAACCACCGCTGCGGGGACGATGGACCCGGCCGGTAGCGGTCCGAGGTCTCTTGTGAGCAACTGGCACCCCATATCAACGAGGCCGCTGACAGTGACCCGGTCGCCCGGGTTCAGGTCGTATCCCTCGTAGATCAGCGACGGATCAATCTTCAGATTCCCGGCGGCAGATTCAACCGTCGACAGGTAAGCCGTGTCTTGAGGGTCGGGAATGGTCATCACCACGACTTGCGAGCCGGCCTCACGCAGGGACTTGAGCAATGGTGCGTAGGCGTCTCGGAATGTATCCACATCCGGCAAACCGGCAGGGTCGCCTTTGACGGCCGCTTCGACGATCTCGTAGTAACCCAGTTCGAGGAGGGCGACCGTCGGTTTCTGCCGCAGGGCGCACTCGAGCTGAGTCGACAGCTCGCCCGCCTTTCCGGCGATGAGGTCACTGCCGCCCAGGATCAGATTGGCCGCCGTCTGCTTGTGATCGCCGCGGTGGACGAGAGGCGGGATCGGCCGTAGTTGGTGCGCGTCACATACTCTGAAGCTGGGCACCGACAGGTTGGCGTAGTCCGCCCGAGGAGGAAATTCGTCCAGCGCCGTGTTCTGCATGAGTGCCGGAACGATGACAGGCAGGTCATCGAAGCCCGGTACGGCGCCAATGCCGGGCGCCTCAACCAGCGGCTGAGTGAATTCGGTCTGCATCTGAAGGGCAAGGAGGGCGGGGAAACTCCCACTCTGGAATTCGGCGCTCAGTCCGAAATCGCCGACGCCGGCGGCCAGGCCTTCCCCCAGCGCGATGAAGACGCTCTTGTCCAGCTGGCCAGCGTCGACCGGTCCCTCGGGCGTCCCATCCTTCGCCTCCTGCTCGGTGACAGTGGAGCTGTCGCCATCGGTGGGCAGGGAGTCGAACATCCGGTCTACCAGATCTCGCTGCAGCTTGTCACCGCCCTTGAAGACGGACTTGATGGGACCCGCCAGTTGCGCCTCAGTAGCCCGGGTGACGGCATCGAGAGCCGCCTCGTTCCCCGTCTTATCCGGATCGGGTGTCTCTTCTTTCGCCTGGAGCGTATTGCTCAGCTGCTTGATCGCGAAAAGCGGCACAGCCAGGGAAAAACTGACCACAGATTTGATAAATTCACGCATATGCCACGCCGTCTTTCTTGTCCTGGAGATATCCAAACCTGTCACACCGGTGCGTCCTCATGCACTCATTCCCGAGACGACCCAATGCGGCAAGGCCGCACTGTCGAGCCAGTCGGGTATCTGCCGCCAGGTCATATGGGATCCCATAATCGTCTGGTAGTGCTGCCTTGAGTGCTGTACCAGGAAATTCTTGTAGAGTTGATCTGAAGAGATGTCGAATCTTTCCGCCGCCTGGCCATCGGTCAGCACGTTGAGCAGTCCCATCGCAGCCAGGGTTGGATCCATATTTCCGCCCTTGAGCGACAGTCCCTCCAGGCTGGATTTCACCGGCTGCAGGAAGCGCGAAGCCAGGCCAAATGACATGAGGTCGGCCAGGGAAAAGCCCCAGCTCACAGGGTCGAAAGAGAGATTCATGATCTTGTCAGGCCGATTGGAGACGAAGATCATGCGCACGTAGCTCTCGCCATTTTCGCGCACGCGAAAATTGATCTGCTGGTATGCGGTCTCGAATTCCCCCGGACCATATGCGAAAGGCCCACGGGTCGGATTCTTGATGAAGGCGTAACCAAAACCGTATTCACCCAGCAGGCCCTCTTCGGGCTTCTCTTCGTCGACGATGAAATCCGGTGTCAGCAGGAGGTAACTCTCCTCCTTCAGCGGCACCGTCAGCTTGGGGCCGCCGGCCCCCATCGGCTGGATCGCAACAGTGAAATCCCAGACACGGAGTTTGACCACGATCCAGTCATAGGTATCGCCGATCTGGCGCAGATCCATTGTCGCGCCCTGGTCTTCGGGGGAGAATTTCCCACACTCGCCCGTGGCCTTCAGCTTGTAGTAGACCTGGGAGAAGGACATCCCCTGCCTTTCGACCTCTTCATCGGAATCAGGGCTCCCACCGTCCGTCACAACCACTTTCTCGGGCTGGCGGCAGTCGCTGATTCGCATGAAATAGTGCAGGACGAATTCGCGGATCTGGTCGCACGTCCACGAGGCGGCGGCCTCACTCCACGGCTGAGCGGCCTTGGGCCGGTCGTAGAACACTTCGTCCACAACCCCCATGACCGGCATGTTGCCACGATCCAGGGGGGCCTCACCGAAAAATCCGAGGCTGCTGTCGGGCCGGTTGAGCGTGGTCACCACTTCAAATGTATCGGTGTATCCGTCGTCGGCGTCGGCCTCTTCCCACCACTTCTTGAGTGCCAGGCCGTCGGCGTGATATCCGTCCACACTGTCAAGAACGAGATGGTCCTCGGCTGTCAGCTGGACCGCGCTCGGGTCGCCGGTTTTCGGCTCGTCAGACATTGCTTCCTCCATTGGGTGGTGCTGTGCAGCGCAAAGGGCTCCAACCCGTGCCCGAGTCGGAGCCCTTTGTACTGCACGCTCCTGTGATAAGCAGGATTCTATCTGTCTTTCTGTTGGCAGCCGCCCCAGAGTCGCCCCATCACATCCTTACCCATTGCCTGGACCTTGTCGCCCACCTTGGCAATCGCCACAACGTGATCGATCGCTTCGTGTTGCGTCAGTTGCCCCCCTTTGAGGAAGTAGGCCCCATAGAGGTAGAAGGTCAGGAAATGCTGAATGCCGGATACGTCACCGGGTGCTTCATCTTGCGGTGCCTCGTCTTGCGGCTCTTCGTCTCGAGTGTCTGTCGCCGTCATCTGTATTTCTTCCGTTCAAGCATCCAGACCGACCTTCTTCTTGATGGCCGGCAGGATCCGTTCGGTGGCTTCGATGCCTCGGTCGATGATTTCTTGGGAACGGTAGTATTCAATCCAGGTGAACTCAGAGAGATCTGGATTGATGCGGACATCGGCGCTGATCGCCTTGAAGTTGCCCAGTTCGTGCTGCAGAGTCTGCATGGAGTTCATAGTGATGTCAAACAGATTTGGGAAGTCCTGATCCGCCCCGAAGTAACTGAGCGGGTTGAACTTACCCAGACGCCGCACGTAGCGGGAGAGGGCCATCTCCACCCCTTTTTTGAGCGGTGGGACGACATTCACTGCTATACAGATATCAGCCCCCATGTCCCTGACCACCTCAGCCGGCACCGGATCGGAAACGCCCCCGTCCACCAGCACCCGCCCCTCCCTTTTGATCGGTGAGATCACCACGGGTACGGCGATGCTCGCCCGGTATGCATCTTCGAGAGAGCCTGTACCGATGTCGACCCGCTCGCCTGACTCAATATCGGTGGCCACCGTACGGCATGGCTTGATCAGATCCCGGAAATCCCGTCGCGAACCGAGAAGGGGCGTGTACAACTCCCTGAGCCGGTTGCCGGCAAGCACGCCTGGCGCCGAAAGCGAGAAGTCGATCCCAAGAATCATCTTGGAACGTTTCCCCATTTCGTGCGCCTTGCTGATCATGTCAGAGATGGAAAATCCGGCCGCATAGGCAATCCCGACCATGGAGCCCATACTGCAGCCTACGACCATGTCGATGGGGATCTGGTTCTCCTCGAGCACTTTGAGGACGCCCAGGTGGGCGAGGCCGAAGGCGGCGCCCCCTCCCAGAGCGATGCCCACGGTCTGGCCCAGAACCTTGCGGGTCAATCGGTGGAGCGGCACGGCGCCAGGAGACAACGGCGACCCCAGAATGGCACCACTCGCCAATGAGGCATCCTCGGGGAGCACAAAGGGTTCACAAGAGCTGATCGGGATCGGCTTGGAACCGGCGTTAAACAGATTGATGAGCTCGTAGGTCTCGAAGGACCTCGCCTCGGTGATGCTGACCTCTGTCGTGGGCTCGTCGACGATGCTGACGAGGACGTCGGTGAACTCTCCGATCGAGCCCGTCAGGGCCGCCAGATCTTCTACGAGATCGAATACGATGTAGGCGAAATTCTCTCTCAGCTTGAGGACCAGCGTCGCGAAACCTTCACCGTAGGATGACAGGCTGGTATCGGTTCGTATCCCGACGTTCAACTCGGCCATGCCGGTCTCATTCGGCTTGACCAGGCTGCGTATCCGGTCGTTGTCCATCTCAATCTGTTCTGTCAGCAGAGCGGGCGCGTCGGATCGCCCCTTGCCTGTCTGTGTCTGGACCTTCGCCAGCAGGACCTCCTGCCCGGTGAATTCCTTCAACAACCTGGCCACGGCACACGACACCAGCGATGTCCCCTTGAGTCCGGGATTGCTCATGACGCTGAGAACCAACGTGTTGGTGCCCACTGACTTGCCCGAAGAGGTGGCCGCCAGTCGCTGACAGATGATCTTGGAGAAGTACTCCAGAATCTTGTTGTTCTGGAGCAACAGGCTGTTGAAGTGGTCCTTGTCCATCACCAACAGCACGGTTCGCTGGGAGGCGGTGAGGGAGGCGGACCGCTTGTCACCCATGAGGAGTGACATCTCTCCAACCGGCGAACCGGGACCGAGCCGGGCGAGCAACAGGCTTTCATCGGGGCCGCCCCAGACTTCGAGTTCGCCGCTGAGGACGACGAAGAATGTGTCTCCCTCATCCCCCGCCTTACAGACGCTCTTGCCCTTGAGAAAGGTCTCTTCCTCGAAGAGTCCCGCCGCCACTTCCAGTTCTTCTGGCTTCAGGTAGCTGAACAACTCAATCTGCGACAGGGTACTGATTCTGTCGGTCAAACTCTCACTCATAGCTGCCTAAGCCTTCTCATCGTAACTGGATTGTCTTGCAGAACCACTGGAGAGCAGGGTCATTCGATCTGGCCATTTGCGGTCTGCTCGAGCGGAGAATACTGAAACAAATTGCTCAAGAGACCGTTCTCTCTCATCGCAGGGTAGTCGTATTTCAGAGCCCTCCTGGCGGGCTCCCGTACGTGACACTCCCAGAGCCGGGAAAGCTGGCCATCGACTGGATCGGGCTGATGCTGACAGAACCGGACCAGATGCGTATCACCTTCGTTCGAGTCAAACCAGGTGGCGATCGACGCACCGACACCGCTGGCAAAGGCATCAGTCGTGTCGAGCAGGTCGCCGTGCTGCGCCAGAAAAGATTCGATGATCTCCGGTTGTCTGATGTTGACCAGGATCAGGGGCCAGGCCAGGCCGGACAGTGCATTGGTCCAGGCGACCTCGTGTGGCGCTTCTTCGCGCAGCATCTCCAGCGCGCGGGAGGCCGAACTGACGCGGGGTACCAGGCCGAAGGGCAGGAAATAGCTCCCGCGGCCCACGCCGTGCCAGAAATAGGCCTGGATCTCTGGATAGAGGGACGCCAGTTGCTG
>JABHDC010000025.1 GCA_018673255.1 Gemmatimonadota bacterium | reverse complement strand
CGGCGGATCAGGCGCGGTTGGCCGTGCTGCACCGGGCCATGGACATGTGCAGTGGCAACGTATCAGAGGCTGCGCGGTTGCTGGGAACCAGCCGCAACAAGGTCTATCGCATCCTGGAGCAGGAGCGACAGCGGCTGCCTGACCCGAACAGATAACGCAAGGCACTGATCGGTCAGGACGGCGGGCAGTCCAGGATCAATGGCAGCCTGAGACGCGATCCATCACCGGATTGCCAAACGTGTCGATGTCGACCGGGTGACCCGCTAGCCCGGAGCGGTTGATTGACACGGCCATTTTATCAGCCCTCTAACGGTCTGCCAGCACAGCTTCCTTCGCCGGATCGACCCACCACGTGTCGATGAATCCCAGACTGATCAGCGGTGTCTGCGCCGGCCGTGAGAAGCGATTCCAGTAGACGAGTCGGTGTTCAGCCATGTGCCAGTGAGGGATCACATAGTGGCTGAGGGCCAGCACCCGATCCAGCGCCCGGGCCACCGACACCTGTTCGTGTCGAGTCTGTGCCGCGATCAATCGCTCGACCAGCTCGTCCACAACTGGATCCCGGATGCCGGCATAGTTACGGCTACCCGGCGCATCGGCGGCACCTGATGACCAGTAGTTGCGCTGCTCGTTGCCCGGGCTCAGATACTGGTTCCACGTGGTGACGATGATGTCGAAGTCGAAGCTCTGCACACGATTGGTGTATTGCGAGGCATCCACCGTGCGAATGCGGGCATCGATACCCAGTCGTTGCAGGTGCAACCGCATGGGCCCGATCACTCGTTCGTAGGATGGTGACGACAGGAGAAATTCGATCTCCATCGTCTCGCCTGTTGTGACATTCGTCAGTGCACCCTCGCGGATCTCCCATCCCGCATCGAGAAGGGCTCTGCGTGCGTGGCGCAGATTGCTGCGCAGGTTGCCATCGCCATCGGTACTTGGGGGTTGGTAGGCGGGTCCGAAGGTATCCCCGGAGATTCGGCCACGATACTCCTCGAGTATCTCCTGGGCACGTCCGGTCGCTACATCGCGCGAGGCCAACTCTGAGTTGGCGAAGAAACTGCTCGTGCGTACGTAGGCACCGTAGAACAGGGTGGCATTCGTCCATTCGAAGTCAAAAGCATAGGCCAGGGCGCGACGCACACGCGGATCGGCGAACTTGTCACGCCGTGTGTTGAAGACGAAACCACCCATACCACGGATCATCTGGTGTTGAATGGCATCCTTTGCCAGCCGTCCATCTTCGACGGCGGGGTGATCGTAGGACGTGGCCCATTCCTTGGCGCTGCCGACAGATCGGAAGTCGTACTCGCCTGCCTTGAAGGCCTCCAGCGACACCGTGTTGTCACGATAGTAGTCGTAGGTGATGGAGGCGAAATTGTAGCGTCCCCGCATCACCGGCAGCGGGTCAGACCAGTGATCGGCAATGCGCTCGTAGGTGATGGCTCGCCCTGGATCGACGTGGGTGATCCGGTAAGGGCCGCTGCCCACCGGTGGATCCAGTGTTGTCTTGGTGAAGTCTCTCTGTTCCCAGTAGTGCTTGGGCAGCACGCGCATCTGGCCGATGATCAGAGGCAGTTCGCGATTGGTGGTGCCTGAGAAGTCGAAGCGCACCGTCAGGGAATCGACGGCGTAGACCGTGTCCACGTCGGCGTAGAAGCTCCGGTAGAATGGAGCGCCCTGCTTCGTGAACAGCTCGAAGGAGTAGACGACGTCGTCGGCCCGGATCGGTTCACCGTCAGAGAAGGTCGCCTCGGGACGCAATTCGAAGGCGACCCAGGAGCGATCATCAGGGAAGAGGATCGTCTCTGCGACGAGAGCGTATTCCGACAGAGGTTCATCCTGCGCCTTCGTGCACAATCGCGCGTGAATGAAGCTGCCCGAACCGGCAGCGGCGACACCTTTGATGATGAAAGGGTTGAGGCTGTCGAAGGTGCCCAGTGCGGGCAGACGGACGTGGCCACCCTTCACTGCATCCGAGCTGGTGTAGTCGAAGCCGACGAAGTGGGCCGGGTATTTCACTTCGCCGTGTATACCCAGCGCATGCGAACGATGGACGGCGACGCTGGCAAGGGTGTCCGGCACACCCGGAGCAGACTGGGCCGTCAGGCTGAGCACCGTGATGGCGACGGTCATAGAGGTGAAAAGGACGAATCTCACAGAATGGATCTCACAGGTCGATTCTCACAGGTTGTACCGCCCAGGTCGAATCTCTCAGGCCGATTCAATTGGGCGCCTCTGCCGGACTTGCCTTCAGACGTCGAAGGCAGGATACAATAGGGTGTGGCTCCTGAAAGAGCGACCTGACGAATCAGTTCCCCTGCAGGCAAGGAGTGTCATGAAGCAGTTGAGCCCGGGTATCCTCGAGATCGTCGAGGAACTCTCGCCACTGGTGCGCAAGTTTGCCAGCTCAGACTACGGCATCGCTGTGGGGGGAGCCCACGCCAAGGGTGTGGATGATACGGCATCGGATCTGGATCTGTATCTGTTCGCCGAAGAGGTGCTGACCTGTGACAACCGGAGGCGTGAGACGACGGACTTCTCATCCCGCATCAGCCACGTCATCTGCTGGGGTGAGGATGATCCCTTTGAACAGGGCGGCACGGACTTCGAGTATGAGGTTGGCAAGGTTGAGTGCTGGCTGCGGCACATCGATGTGATCGAGGGGAGTATCGCCGAAGGCTTGAAAGGCATCGTGCGGTGCGATCGGGTCACGTGGACACCGAATGGATTCTACAATCACTGCGCCCTGTCGGATGTGGATTCGATGGTCGTCATCGACGACCCGACGGGCATGCTGGCGCACTGGAAGGCGGCGATCGCCGTGTATCCATCCAGACTGAGAGGACGGATTATCTCGACCCATCTGGATGCGGCCCGCTTCTGGCCGGCGAACTTCCACTACGACAGTGCCATCCAGCGGCAGGATGTTATCTATACGACGAGCATCGTGCAGCAGGTGCTGCACAATCTGGTGCAGGTGCTGTTCGCCGTGAATGAGGTCTACTTCCCGGGGGACAAGAAGATGGATGGCGCTCTGGCACGCCTGGATCGATTGCCGGTACGATTGGCTGAGCGAATGCGCGGGTTGATCTGGCCTGGCGAGGCGGCGAGTGTGGCGGTGCTGAAGGGGCAGCAAGCAGATCTGCAGGCGCTGCTGGCCGAGACGGAGTCACTGGTTGAGGCGACCCCCATCTGAGGGTCGCATGTGGCCTGTTCAGAGATCCCAGGCCGTGAGTGCCGCCCCTGCTGATTCTCTCAACAGATCCGTGGGCCTGGGCCGGGGTCGACTACGTGCCCAGACTGCGCCGCCTCTCCAGTTCGCCCATCAGTGGATCCGGAATCGCCCACGCCCCGGCGCTCTGCTCGTCGAGCCACGTCTGGTAGTGTGTATTCAGCCGGTCCACCACCTCCGGTGCCTGCGGGCTGAGATCCGTCGACATATACGGGTCTGTGTTCATGTCATACAGCTGCGTGGGCGCAAAGGGATAACCGTGGTCGTCCCAGGTCTTGAGTAGCAGATGGTCGCGCGTGCGCACGCCGCGCTGCAGGGTGTAGAGGCCGTGGGTCCACACCAGGTAATCTCGATCCCAATCCGGTGTCCCTTGCAGGTGACGCGCCAGCGATCGCCCATCGTATCGTGAAGGGATCTCGGCGCCTGTCAGTTCGCACAGGGTCGGCGCCATATCGAGATGGTAGACCATGGAGCCATCGCGCGAGCCTGCCGGTGTGACGCCAGGCCACTTCACGATCAGCGGCAGTCGATGGATCGATTCATCCGCATTGGTGTGGTCGGAGTAGATGCCGTGTTCCCCGAAGGCATCACCGTGGTCGGCACCGATGATGATGGCTGTGTCCTGCAGGCCTCCCTGTGATTCCAGTTCAGCCAGGATCAGCCCGACGTGGTGGTCGACGAAGGCGATGGATGCGTCATAGCCGGTGACCATCTGCTCGAACTCGGCCCGATTGCGTACGGCACCGGGCATGAGATCAAGGGTGCTGACATTGTCCTTGAATTGACGTTGCGCCGAGAAGGGACCGGTGTTGGTCTGATGGCCGGCGATGGCCGCCTCGTCTGGCCATGTCTGGGAGACGGGCATGTCATCGAAGCGATCCGCCCATGAGGCATCCATCCGGTAGGTGCGATGCGCGTCCCAGTAGTTGAGATGGAGGAAGTAGTCATCCCGATCGTCGTTGCGTCGCAGCCAGTTCAGGACGGCGTGATTGACGGTAGGCGCCGTTTCGCTGCCCGATTGGAGATCGGGGGAGTGGGCCTCGGTCCAACCGAAGGAGAACCAGTTGGCGCAATGGCGGTAGGGGAAGTTGGAGAAGGAGATCGTATCCACGCCGCCTTCTCGCAGGCGGCGCTGCAACAGTTGATTGTCGGGCGCGGGACCACCGTAGACCCGCTCTTCCAGATGCATCTTCGAGAAGGGCCCCCCGTGGGTGACGACGCCATTGTTGATGCCAAAACGACCGGAGATCAGCGCGTGCCGGGAGGGCATGCAGGGCGAGTCGGAGGCATAACAACGATCGAAGCACATGCCCTGGGCAGCGACGGCGTCGATGTTGGGAGATGTGGGCCGGTCGTAACCGTAGCAGCCGAGGTGATCGGGCCGCAGTGAGTCGATGTCGAAGTAGATGATGCGCACGGCAGGCAATCTCCCGCTTTTTGGCTTGCTGAACCCACAGTCAATGCACTGTTGAGCCACAACTACGGGGCCACCTGAGAACCGGTCAACGCAGAATCAGTCGACGCGCCATAACCCGCCCATGCAACAGGGCACTTGAGGCGGGTGGCCAACCCCTTGTGAGGCGACCTCTGATCTCAGAGATTGATGCGCCTGAACAGGACAACTGACCCTGCAGGAAGAGGATCATGACCACTGAGACCTATCGCGCCACAGCATTTGCTGACTCCAAGACCGAACATGCCGCCCCGGGTGCCACGCCGGAGCGGCTGGATCACCTGAGAGAGCACAGCTTCGTCATCATCAATGACTTCGTCGACAGTCCCTGGATCCCCATCCTGCGGGAAGCGGGTCGCCGTGTGACTGAGGCCTGTGCACCCGAGGTCGGATACGACAGGATTGATGCCTCGAAAGGCTATGTGCACCGCACCGGTGATGACGAACCGTGGGCGATTCGGGGTCTCATCCACCCGGCCTTCGGCGAACCGAGTTTTGCGGATTTCCACGGCTCGGACGAGATGCTCGGTTTCGTCGATTCCTGGTGCGGCGGTGTTGATCGCGAAGATCTGGCCCTTGGCGGGATGCTGCTCTGGTCCAATCCGCGCAAGAAGGACCACGCCCTCAGCTGGCACCGTGACGTCACCTGGTGGGGGACGGGCGAGGCGTATTTCTCGCAGCGGGAGGTGCGTGGCGAAGGGCCGGAGGCGTATTCGGAAGAGGTGGAGAAGAAACTCTGGGAAGAGATCCGGGCGAAGAATGCGAAGTCGGTCGATGAACGAAATGGGGTGAGCATGTTCCTCGCCCTCGTCGACGACGAGTGCCACGAACTCATCCCCGGCAGTCACAATCGGTGGCGCACGCCCTACGAGCATGATGTGCTGCTGCCCAAGGCGATGAAGGAACAGGGCGTGCCGCATACGCCAAGCTGGAATGGCAAGGATCCATTGCCCAACCAGGTCGCCGTGCGCCTGAAGGCGGGAGAGGCCTTGATTCGCATTGGCTCGAACATTCACACGGGTCACGCCGTGCCGGACCGCGAGCGCAATACCTTGTCCATCGGCTGGTCGAAGTGGTCGGGCCCTTCTACGGAAGAACCAGCCGTGGCCGACGCGCGATCTGCCTGGCAACTCGACCCGGCCGTTCGGGAAGCGATGCCCCACGACTGGATGAAGACGGCCTGGGATCGGTGGGCGGCGACGCAGAAGCTGGGAGATACCCTCGAAGACCGGTATGCGCCCTACGATGTCCGGCGTATCAAGGCGGGGGACGTCGTGGGCTGGCGCACTGAATTGGAGCGCCAGGCGGCCGCTGCTGGGGATGCGTGGGAGCCGCACCAGAAGCTGGCTTGATCACGATCCAATCAAACTTCGACGCTGTGCGTCTTCGCATGAAAGCATTGATCGCCTGTGTCTTCCTGACTGCCCTGGCGGCTGACGGCTTCCAGGAAGCACCGATTCTTGCAGCGCGTGTGAAGGCTGGCGACCTGCCACCCGTTGCCGAGCGGCTTCCCGACCATCCGGTGGTCGTCGAACCGGTAGAGTCCATCGGGATCTATGGGGGCACGTGGCGACGTCTGGCCCGCTCTTCCGGTGACATGGGACTCAACTCCCGTCTGGGCTACGAGACCCTCGTGCGCTGGGATCGCACGGGTACGAAGGTCGTGCCCGGTATCGCCGAGAGCTGGGAAGTCTCCGAAGATGCCACGGTCTTCACCTTCCACCTTCGCAAAGGCATGCGCTGGTCGGATGGGCATCCCTTTACGAGTGCCGACTTCGCCTTCACCCACCAGGATATCGAGCTCAATCTCGATCTGCAGGTCTCGCATTCTCCCTGGAAGGTGCTCAATGACCAGGTGATGGAACTGGAGACGCCCGACGACTACACGGTCGTCATCCGCCTCAGCGAATCCTATGGTCTCTTCCTGGAGATGCTCTGCTATCGAGGTCAGATGGGGGGGCTGTGCATGCCCCGACACTATCTGAGTCGATTCCACGCGACCCATCGTGACCTGGATGAGCTGAACGAAGAGGCGCGCGAGGCGGGTTTCCTCGATTGGAAGGCCTACTTCCGTGACCTGAGCAATCGCGAGGAGAATCCGGATCTGCCGACGATCAATGCCTTCGTCTGCAAGATTGCCTTCCCGGAACCCCGGGCGCTGGCGGTGCGCAATCCCTACTACTGGAAGGTGGATCCCGAGGGCAATCAACTGCCCTATATCGACCAGATTGCCTATACGACCGTCTTCGACGGCAATGTGCTGAACATGAAGGCGCAATCGGGTGAGGTGGATTTCCAGACGCGGCAGATCAATGCGGGCAACTTCACCTCTTTCATGGAGTCACGGGATCGAGCCCGGGATCCGGCGAATCGTTACCGCGTACACGTCGAGCCTGCTACGGGGGCGATCGCCGTCTACGTCAACCAGCACAGTCGCGACGATGCGCTGCGGCCGCTGTTGCAGGATCGCCGATTTCGTATCGCCCTGTCGGCGGCCATCGACCGGGAAGAGATCATCGAGATGGTGTTCTCCGGCCTGGCCGAACCCAGCAATGGGGTGACGACCGAGGTCGATTGGTACTACACACCGGGAATAGACAAGCGGAATACGGCCTACGATCCGGCCCTGGCGAACCAGTTGCTGGACGAGATCGGTCTGACACGCGGGCCCAATGGCATGCGCCGTATGCCGGATGGATCTCCTTTTCGCCAGATCCTCCACGTCTTCCCCGCCGAATCGGGCAACACGGAGGATCTGTGGCTGCTGGTCTCCGAATACTGGCGCGAGGTGGGTCTGAGTTTCGTCGTCAAACACGAGGACGCCGTGCTCAGTGGCATGCAGGTGCGCAATGGAGATTCCGACTTCTGGGCCTACGCCTCAGCGGGCGTGCACTGGGAGCTGGACGGACTGTGGATGGCGCCAATCTCCGCCTCCAGCTACTACGCGCCGTTGTATGGGCGTCACTACGTCTCCCAGGGCCGGGCTGGTGTGAAGCCACCACCGGAGCATCAACGCCTCGTGGACTGGTATCACGAGATGAAGTCCACACCCGATCTGGACTATCGCCTGGAAGTGGGACGCAAGATGCTCGACCAGTGGTCGGACAACTGCTATCTCATCGGCATCTGCCGCAAGCCGGAGGTCTTCATCATCTCCAATCGTTTCAGGAATGTGCCGAAGAAGATCATCCAGGACTATCGGCTCATGTCGCCCGGCTATATTGGGATCGAACAATTCTATCTGGATGATGGTGCCGCCCAGGCCCACTCTCAGGACGGGGAGCAGTAGAGGTGGCGACCTATATCCTGCGTCGATTCCTGATCATGATTCCCACGTTGCTGGTGGTCTCGGCCGTGACCTTTGCCATCATCCAGCTGCCACCGGGTGATTTCGTCACGACCCTCATGTCTCAGCTGGAGATGTCGGGCGAACCGGCCAATCTGGAGCGGGCCCAGAACATGCGGGCCGAATACGGACTCGATCTGTCCTTCTGGAGACAATACGCCCGCTGGATGGGGTTCGAGGGGTTGTTCGGCGGCCCGACTGGATTGCTGCAACTCAACTTCGGACAATCCTTCAAATACAATACGCCCGTCAATACGCTGATCTGGGAACGGATTGCGCTGACGATTACGATCGCCTTCACGTCCATCATCGTCACGTGGATCATCGCCCTGCCCATTGGTTTCTACTCGGCGATCCGACAATACGGGATCATGGATTACTCGGCGACGCTGCTGGGATTCTTAGGGATGTCCACGCCCCAGTTCTTCTTTGCCCTCGTCATGCTTTTCGTTGCCAATCGTTACTTCGACATCAGTGCCGGCGGTTTGTTCTCCGATGAATACATCGATGCCGCGTGGTCTCTGGCGAAGGTGTGGGATCTGCTCCTGCACCTGTGGGTGCCTGTTCTGGTGCTGTCCATCGCCGGCACGGGTGGCACGATTCGAACGATGCGCGCCAACCTCCTGGATCAACTGGAAATGCCCTATGTCACCACGGCCCGTGCCAAGGGGTTGAATGAGTGGTGGCTGCTGGTGAAGTATCCCGTGCGGTTGGCCATCAATCCCATGATCAGCACGATCGGCTGGATGTTGCCGACGCTGATCAGCGGCTCCGTCATCGTGTCGATTGTGTTGAGTCTGCCCACGACGGGCCCCCTGTTGTATGAAGCCCTCACCAGCCAGGACATGTTTCTGGCCGGCAGCTTCCTGATGATTCTCAGTTTCCTCACCATGGTAGGCACCCTTATCAGCGATATCCTGCTGGCCTGGGTTGATCCGCGGATTCGTTTCGACAGCAAGATCTGATGAGCGCTGCCACCCACATCGTCCCGGCCATCGATCCGGATCGCCAGGTCATCGCCACGCAGTGGCAGTTGATGTGGTGGAAATTCCGTGATCACCGGATCGCCTATGTGTCGCTGTACGTGCTCGGGGCGCTCTATCTGGCCACGCTGTTCTGCGAATTCCTGTCGCCTCACGATCCGAATCAGCGATCGGCGCTGTATCGACACGCGCCACCTCAAGCGATCCACATCATCCACGATGGCTCTCTGCGGCTCCCCTTCGTCTATCCCATGGTGCGGCACGTGGATCCGGAAACGCGGCGCGTCACCTACCAGGATGCGACGGATCGCCCCTTGTCGATCCAGCTCCTCACCGACGGCGATACGTATGAGATGTGGAGTCTGTTTCGAACGCAACGGCATCTGTTCGGCATCGATGATGAGAATGGTGAAAGACTGCTGCTGCTGGGCGCGGATCGACTCGGACGGGATCTGCTCAGTCGCATTCTCTATGGGAGTCGGATCTCACTGACCATCGGACTGGTAGGTGTCACGCTGTCGCTCGTGCTCGGTGTCATCATTGGTGGGATCTCCGGCTTCTACGGTGGCATGATCGATGCCGTCGTGCAGCGTGTCATCGAGGTCCTGCGGTCCTTTCCGACGCTGCCCCTGTGGTTGTCGATTTCGGCGGCCATCCCGGCGACGTGGTCGAATGTGACCGTGTACTTCGCCATGACAGTGATCCTGAGCCTGATCGGGTGGACGGGGTTGGCCCGGGTCGTGCGCGGCAAGTTCCTCGCCCTGCGCGAAGAGGACTACGTGGCGGCGGCGAAGGTGGCGGGCGTCAGGGAATTGACGATCATCCGACGTCACCTGGTGCCCGGTTTCTTGAGCCATCTGATCGTCAGTGTGACTCTGGCGATTCCCGGCATGATTCTGGCCGAGACCTCGCTGAGTTTTCTGCGCCTGGGTCTGCGACCCCCGTCCATCAGCTGGGGCGTGCTGCTGCAGGACGCGCAGAGTCTCACGGCGTTGCAGTTGTATCCGTGGCTGATGATTCCTGCTCTCTTCGTGATCATCACCGTCCTGGCATTCAACTTCATTGGCGACGGCCTGCGTGATGCAGCCGATCCCTACAAGATCTGAGGCAGGATGAACGACACTTCTGCCAGGCCGCTGATCCGCATTCGTGATCTCCACGTGGAGTTCGCCCTGCGGGAAGGGGTGGTGCACGCCATCGAAGGCGTGGATCTGGATATCCCGCCAAATAGAACCATCGGTCTGGTTGGCGAGAGTGGTTGCGGCAAGTCGGTCACATCCAAGGCGATCCTGCGGATTCTGCCGAATCGTGCCAGCATCACCAGAGGGGCGATCGAATTGGATCAGGGAGACTCGACCCTCGACCTGGTGCCGCTGCCGGTGAACAGCCGCACGATGCGAGAGATTCGCGGTGGCGACATTGCCATGATCTTCCAGGAGCCGATGGCGTCGTTGTCACCGGTCCACACGATCGGCAATCAGATCGAAGAGACGATCCGGCTCCATCAGAAGGACCTGGAGAAATCAGCGCGTCGGGCGCACGTCGTCGAGATGCTGAATCTGGTGGGCATGCCCATGGCAGAGCGTCGATTCGATGCCTATCCCCACGAATTGTCGGGTGGGCTGAGGCAGAGAGCGATGATCGCCATGGCCTTGTCGTGTCAGCCACGATTGCTCATCGCCGACGAGCCGACGACGGCACTGGATGTGACGATCCAGGCGCAGATTCTCAATCTCATCGAGCGTTTGCAGAAGGAGCTGGGCATGGCGGTCATGATGATTACCCACGATCTGGGTGTCATCGCCGAAACGGCCGATGAGGTGGCGGTCATGTATCTGGGCCGCATCGTGGAACAGGCAACCGTCGGGGAGATCTTCGACAACACGCAACACCCCTATACGAAGGGGCTGATCGAGTCGATCCCTCACATGGGCTCAGGCAGCGGCAAACGTCTCTCACAGATCCCAGGTTCGGTGCCCGATCCATTCTCAACTCCGGCGGGATGTCCCTTTCACCCCCGGTGCCCCGAGTCGATTGCCGGCACCTGTGATGCGGATGCACCACCCCCGCTGATCCAGATCGCCGATGATCACAAGGTGGCCTGCCACCTCTATACGACATGACACAACCTCTGCTGCAGGTCGACGGCCTCACCAAACACTTTCCCATCACCACGGGCTGGCGACAGACGACGGTCGGTCACGTCAAGGCAGTCGACGATGTGAGTTTCTCCATCGCCAGTGGTCAGACCCTGGGACTGGTCGGGGAGAGTGGCTGCGGGAAGACGACGACGGGGCGGCTTGTGTTGCGACTGATCGAACGCACGGCCGGGCAGATACACATGAACATCGGAGATGGCCCGATCGATCTGGGCGGACTCCGGGGTGAGAAGCTGCGGCGTTTCCGGCGTCACGTGCAGATGATCTTCCAGGATCCGTATTCCTCGCTGAATCCGCGATTGACCGTCTACGATATCATCGCCGAACCGCTCAAGGCGCTGGGTGATCTGCCGGCTGGTGAGATCGAAGATCGAGTGCGCGAACTGACGAAGCACGTGGGGCTGCGACCCGAGTTTCTGCAACGGTTTCCTCATGCCTTCAGTGGTGGTCAACGGCAACGTGTCTGTATCGCCCGATCGCTGGCACTGGATCCCAAGCTGATCGTGTGCGACGAACCCGTTTCGGCGTTGGATGTATCGGTGCAGGCGCAGATTATCAATCTGATGAAGGATCTGCAGCAGGAGGCGGGGCTCACCTATCTCTTCATCGCCCACGATCTGTCGGTGGTCGAGAATATCGCGACACGTGTGGCCGTCATGTATGCAGGACGCATCGTGGAGATTGCGCCGACGGATGAGCTCTTTGCCCGGCCGCGCCATCCCTATACCCATGCCCTGATGAATGCGGTGCCACGTCCCGATCCAAAATTGCGCAAGGATCGCGAGTTGTTGCCTGGCGACGTAGCCGATCCGTCTGATCTGCCTTCGGGCTGTGCCTTCCATCCGCGCTGCCGCTTCGCCCAGGATACGTGCCGCGAGCAGACGCCTGTTCTGCGTGACATCGGTGGTCAGCATCAGGCCGCCTGCCACCTCGCAGAAGACGTGAATTTCGGCAATGGCTGATGCGTATGCACCACGCGCCGGACATGACTCCGATCTGTTCCGGGCCGGCTTAAGCATGCCCTTACCAAGGATCTGAACATGACGCTGACCTACTCCAAGCAACTACCCATCGTCTCCAGACCAGATGTTCTGGTATGCGGTGCCGGCCTGGCCGGTATTGGTGCCGCCGTCGCCGCCGCACGCGCGGGCGCCCGGACCATGGTCGTCGAACGCAATGGATTCGCCGGCGGGTTCTTCACGGCCATCATGGGATCAGCCTTCGACGGATTCGTCGACGAACGTTCTGGTGCACCCGTGGTGGGTGGCATCGTCTTCGAGATGCTCGAGCGCATGGGTGTCATCGAAAAGGGTGCCGGACCCTCGCTGCGCTACAACGTCAATGGGGATCTTTCCTTTGTGGAGATGCATCCGGATCGAGTCATTCCGCGCTGTGATCCTGAACGCTTCAAGCGGGCTGCCGACGACATTCTTGAATCGGCAGGGGTCGAGATCCTCTATCACACCCAGGTTGCCGACGTCATCTCTTCCGGTGGCCATGTGGAGTCGGTCCTGGTCAGCAACAAGGCAGGCCTCGTGGCAATTCAGCCGAAGGTTGTCATCGATACCACCGGTGATGGCGATGTGGCCGCCTGGGCCGGGGCGGCGACGGAAATGGCCGAATCCCTGCAACCGATGAGCCTGCACTTCCGGCTGGCGTTTCTGGAACCATCCTACGAGCTACGACGTCGTTGTGCTGCCGTGCTTGAGAAGGTTCACGCGCGTGGTGATCTCGGCCTGTATGGTGGACCCTATCCAGCCACCTTCTCGGGCCGCGATATCTATTTCAATGCGACACGGATTGCCGGAAACAGCACCGATCCAGCCGATTGGACGCGGGCAGAGATCCAGGGGCGCCGCGATGCGTGGACGATGTTCGAAGCCTGGAAGCAGGAACTGGATGAATTCGCCGATGCGTATTTCATCGGCTCAGGGCCCGACGCCGGGGCGCGGGAGTCGCGTCGCATCGTCGGCGACTACGTGCTCACGGCAGATGATGTGGTGGAGGGTCGCAAGCAGGAGGATGTGGTCGTGTTGGGCGCCTGGCGCCTCGACAGGCACCCCGCCGACAGTGCGGGGTATCACGACATTCCCTGGACACCGCCTTACGACATTCCCTACCGGACGCTGTTGCCGAGAGATTTCGATAATCTGCTCGTCGCCGGTCGTTGCCATTCGGCCACCTCCGAAGCACTGGCCTCCAGTCGAGTCACGGCGACGGCGATGGGCATGGGACAAGCAGCTGGTCTGGCCGGGGCGATGGCCGTCGGGTCAGATGATTCAGTTCGCGATATCGAGATTCGCACACTTCAGGCTGAGCTGGAGGGTGCCGGAGCGATCCTTGAGGCGCCAGCGTCCGAGGGAAGCACTGATGTGGGGGATCCGAAGTGGTAGGACACTTTCCTGAAAGGCATCAACCATGAGACTGCAGGGCAAGACAGCCATTATCACGGGTGGGGCCAATGGCATTGGTCGGGCCACGGTGGAAGCATTCCTGCGCGAGGGAGCCTCGGTGACGATCGCCGACCGCGACACCGAGACCGGCACGGCATTGGCCAGTCAGAGTGGGCAGGCGTTGTTCATCGAGACCGACGTCAGCGATGATGACGCCGTCGCCAGGCTTGTTACTGGCACACTGGAGCACTTCGGCAGTCTCGATACCTTGGTTCATTGCGCCGGCGTCGGCATCGCCGGTACGATCGTGGATACCGAGCCGAGTCGCTGGCAACGTGTGATGGATGTGAATCTGACCAGCCTCTATCGCACCTGTCATGAAGCGGTGCCTCACATGCTCGATCGCGGCGGGTCCGTGGTCACGATCGCCTCCGTGCAGGGCATGTTCGGCTGGCCAGGTTTCGCGGCGTATGCCGCATCCAAGGCGGGAATGTTCGGCATGATCCGGCAGATGGCCGTGGAATATGCAGAGCAGAACATTCGCTTCAATGCCATCAGCCCGGGTGCCATCGCCACTGAGCTCGGAGTGAATACAGACAAGCTCGAGCCTGGATTTGCGGCAGAGCCGGAGCCGGATGCCGCTAATGGTTCATCGGAGCCGGCACCCCGTCCGCGCCTGTTAGCTGCAGGGAAGGCCGAAGACATTGCCAATGCGGCTTTGTTCCTGGCTTCAGATGAGGCGGCCTACATCAGTGGCCAGAATCTGGTCGTGGATGGCGTGATGACCTGTCGCGCGGGGCGGTGAATCAGGTGGCACGTCCGGCAGCGTAGCCACTGGACCAGGCCCACTGGAAATTGAACCCACCCAGCCGGCCTGTGACATTGACGACCTCGCCGCAGCAGTGCAGGCCGGGAATGCGCCGGCTTTCCAACGTTCGCCGATCGAGTTCACCAAGCAACACACCGCCAGCAGTGACTTCCGCCTTCGCATAGCCACCGGTGCCGGATAGTCGAAGGTCTACCTGCGTCAGGGCCAGATACAGCTTCCGCCGGTCGCGTGTATCGATCTGCTTGATCTTGAGCTGTGGATCCAACCCGGCTGATTGCAGCAGGTTGTCGACGAGAGATCGTGGAAGCCGCCTGGCCAGTTCGCCGCCCAGCGCTCGGTCGCGCTGCGTGAAGAGCGCCTCCATCTGCGCCTGAAACACCTCAAGTGTTGGTGGGCGTGGCGCCAGATCACCCGGCAGTGATGCTCCGGGCTGCTTGTCCTGATCCTGGAACGGGGCCCAGGGGCCGCTCTCTGCCACGAGTGACCAGAAATCACCGTGCAGGACGACATCCAGGCCAACCGATGCGGCCCGGCCGCAGGTACCACTCACGTCGAATGGCGCCGGACCCGTGGCACCTTGGTGAGTCACCAGCATGGATCCAGCAGCTCGAGCCATTGGCCGATACCGCGAGCCGGCCAGCTGCTCAGGTTGCACACCGCGTGGCGTCAGCGTCAGGACGGCGGGTACGGTCAGCCCGGCGAGTCCGGCCAGGGGTCCGTCGCTGCCCAGGAGCAGGGGCGTCAGTGCCGGCATGGGTGGCGCGATCGTGTGCCCGAGACGGGCCAACTCCTGTAGTCCAAAGCCGCGGGAGCCGGTCTTTGGCAGACTCTTTCCTCCTGTTGCCAGGATCACCTTCCGAGGCTCCCACGCTGCCCCTTCGGTTACCGTCACGCGCCAACGATCCGCTGCCAGTTCCGGCGGCTGTAGTCGCGTCACCGTGGCCGGGGCAACAATGGGGATTCCGGCGTTGGCCACCGCATCGAGCAGAACGTGCAGCACCTGCTGCGCCTCATTGCTCTGTGGAAAGACCTTGCCCAGATCTTCTTCGTGAAGTGGGCAATGGCGCGAGTTGAAGAAGGTCTGAGCAGCGGCGGCAGAGAAGCCGCGCAGCAGCCCCTTTACGGCTCGTGGGGCATCACTCTCGTAGTCGCCCTCGGTCACCTGGGCATTGGTCAGATTGCATCGTCCGCCACCTGAGACCAGAATTTTCAGGCCCAGTCGCGGCTCGTTGTTGAGCAGAACGACATCGGGAGGAGACTCCGGGACGGGGCATCCGCGACCGTCGGCATCCACGACGCCACGAGCAGCCAGTGCCGCCAGCAGGCCTGCCGCACCGGCGCCTACGACGAGCACATCGCAGGTGTGGTCCTGCCGATCAGCGATCGTGCTCATGCACAGCCTAGGGTCCGGGCGCCTCGGCCGGCGAACGTCGACAGATCCCTGCGACAGGACGCTAAATCGGCCTGGTGAGGTAGGGTTCGTGTGGACCCGTGTCGTATCAGTTCACCCATCCAGGCGCTTCGAGATTTCCAGATATGCTTCCTTTACGGCATCGTTGATTCCCAGGGCCACCGGTCCCGGACCATTG
Organism: Gemmatimonadota bacterium; assembly: GCA_018673255.1. The sequence continues at coordinate 6,065 of JABHDC010000025.1, read as the reverse complement.
TTGCTGTACGTATTGGCGCGATCTACTTCGTATCCGCCTTCGTGGATCAGCTCGTCTGTGGGCATGTAGTTGCGTCCATCCTGGCAGTAGCCCCAGGCGATCAGGTCCGGATCTCCGAGCCACTCCCGCAACAGTGGCAGCCATTCGCCGAGCACTTCATTGGCAAGCCACGCCACCTGATGGCCTGGAGCCAGTCGAATCAGACCCACGTTCCAGGGCAGATAACGAACGGGTGGAATACCTGCCTGCAGTCGGTCCCGCCAGTATTCACCCAGATTCTGCTCCAGTTCCTCGTCGCTCTCGGCGAGGGTCTCCCAATGAGATGTTGGTGGAAGTTTCGCGTGGTCCTTCGGTGCCATGGCGAAATGGGACGCGCAAGCCAGGTCCAACTCGATCAGCTGTCCGGGATCCGAAAGTGTCGTCATCACGTCGTTGGCGATCTCCTTGCCCGTCGCCACGTAGTCGTCAGGTTCTGACTTTCGGAATGAGCCGGTCTCCAGGTCCGCCAGTCTCCGCGGGCGCACATTGCCGGCAAACCCCTGGATGAACTGGGCGTGCACGTTCCCGTCCAGAGACTGCGACAGTTGAGATCTGCAAACACCCGGCCAATCTGCCGAGATGCCGTCCCATGAGAATCCATAGACCATGACGGGATGGCATCCGTGGCTGAAGAGCACACAGTGGTCTTCGCCCGACCGGGCCTGCAACTCCATCACCCAAAGATCCGGATTGTAGAAGCCATCTGGATCCGGTCCCATGCCCATCTCGCCATCTGCGCCCCGGCGGCGACGATTGATACCGATGTTGGACGAACCGCGGCAGATCCGGACGCTGATATCCTGGAGTCCCTCGATCGCTTCCACGGACATCTTCATGCAGCGCCGAATCAGGTCCTCTTCGTAGGCGATCAGTTCTGCCGGCTTCTGTTTCGTCGTGGCATATCCCTCGAATCCTGACATGGGACCCGAGTGCGTGTGGGAGAAGTTGATCACGATCGCGTCGAAGGGAATGCCCGTCATGGCCGACAATTCCTGTCGGAAGCCACTGGTCTGCGGCCAGGCCATGCCGATCATGTCCATCGACAGCCACAATGTGCGGGCGCCCTTGCTGTCTTCGAGAACCACGACCTGTGCACAGAGCGGATCGATGACATGACCCCCCGGTGAGAAACGCGGTCCCCGGCCCCCCATGGGAAGTCCAAGGGGGGGCGTCGCGTCAATCTGTGCCCATCCTGCTCTGGCCATCATCTACCATGCCGGCTGCGAGTAACTGGGTGTGTGAGCCAGACGCTTCATGCCAATGCGCAACCTGGCGTGAGCCGCCGGCCCGAGATTCAGTCTCACATGCTGGCCGTCAATCGTCACTGGCTGCGCCTGAGCCGCAGATCCATCTGTTGGGTCCGCGGTTTCGACCTGAATGGTAGTGAACTCATGCTCGGCGCAGCCGCCGGCCTGTACCACAACCTGCTTGCCTTCGAGAATGTCCGTGTTCACCAGGTGCACGTGCACGTGACCATCGCCGATCTCATCCACCAGGGCCGCCACGTGGGGAGGGAGCCCGGGACGCTGTGCCTGAGCGTCGTAGTAGCGCAACGCGGCGTGCACCATGCCACCATGGTATACGGCCGTGGGCGTACCCATGGCCATCTGCATCAGGCCCTCCGGCACGACGGGGTTGATATTCTGCCAGTGATGGACATCCTGCCACTCGGGGCCATCATTCCAGGTGGTCCAGTCGAGGCTTTCGGAGTCGATCGTGTTCAGGCGCTTGCGCATCTCCTGCTCGGTGGTGGCCAGCACCCGTGAGGGGAAGTCAGGATTGCGACCGACGGTGTATTCGAACCACTCATGGATCGAGAAGCTGCCAGCCTTGCCGCAACCTGGAAGAGGTCGATCACCGAGCAGGGGACGGTCGCCATACTGTTCCTCGATGCGATCCAGATCCTGTTGCTGGCGCCCAACAGAATAGGCGTGCATCAGCAATCGCAGGGTCTGACTCGACGCATGAGGGATGTATTCGAACCAGCCCTGTTGGCCGTATTTGTTCGGGATCATGATCTGGCCGTCCTCGACCTTGCGCATCTCCCACAACTTGTCGGCCTGGGAACGGAACAGGTCGAGCCAGGATGGATCCCCGGTGAGCATGGTGGCATTACAACCCGCATTGCACAGGGCCTCCAGCATCACGCGTCCACCGTGCGGCCAGCGCCAGCCATAATACCCACCCCACCAGTTGCCATTCATGCGTTCGCCGATCTTGCCGGTGGGCCCGACGTTGTCCGGAATCAGACCGCCATTGGCCTGGGTGCGGTCCATCCAGGCCTGCAGGTAATCGAGGACCCACTGCCGGTATTTGTCCTCGCCCGTATAGAGGAAGGCGTTGGCGATCAGACTGGTGGCATTGAGGTTGAGGGGGACGTCGCCGGGCACCATGCGCTCGTTCATCGTCTTCAGAATGCTGGCGTAGACTTCGTCGTCGGCCCAGTCGAGTTTGACGAAAGGGTCGTCACTCTCGTGGCCCGGAATATCTTCGTAGGGTGCCAGGTAGGGAGACAGATTGTCGCGGTGTGTGACCCAATCCTCCCACTTCATCTCGAGGCAGGGCCCGGCGGCGCCATTGATGGGCGAGCGGATGAGTTTGTGCTCCGGATCCCAGTTGGGTGCTTCGGGATCTTCACCATTGTACATGGCGGCGAACTTGAGGGCCCGCTGCCGGTCGACGTGGTGGTCTGGATCGGCCATGCCGAAGTAGTGGAGGAATGTGTAGGCCTCGCCGTGGTGCATCCAGTCGTAGTAGCGATCGAATTCGCGCGTCACCGTACCGAATTGTGTGAACTGCCACGTGACGGCCGACCATAGACGACGCGACATGGAATGGATCTCTTCGCTGCCGCCGAGGATGTAGAAGAGGGGGAAGGACAGGTAACTCTCGTAGCCGTCATCCGACCCGTCCATGCCCGGCCACTCATCGCGCCAGATGAAGGTGCCATCGGGGCGGGTGTACTTCTCTACGAAGCGTGGCGCTGCCCGATCCATCAGGTCGAAGAGGTGGCGCTGTCGAAGGGCCCATTCGGGTGGCGCGCTGCGGCCGCTGATCTCGAGAGTCTGCATGTGGATCATCCTGTGGTTGCCGTTCACATCGGCTCGAATTCGCCCCCATTGTCGAGTCGTGTCAAGCGCCTGAGCGTGGTGGCACCAATTGATCGAAGGGTCACAATCGCACTACGTCACTGGGAAAGCCCCATCCAGAGGCTACTGGCCGATCATCACAATGGCATCACAATGGAAGAGACAGCGCTCATGACTGCGGACCTCCGATTCCGGCAAATCCACCTCGACTTTCACACCAGTGAGCATATCGCCGGGATTGGCTCGAAGTTCGATGCCGATCAGTTTGCCGATACGCTGGTCCGGGCCCATGTGGATTCGATCACCTGCTTCGCCCGTTGTCACCACGGCTGGATCTACTACGACACGACGACGAACCCTGAGCGGCGGCATCCGCATCTGGAACGCAATCTCCTGGCTGAGCAGATCAAAGCCTGCCACGCTCGTGGGATTCGCGTGCCCATCTATGTGACGGTCCAGTGGGATCAGTACACGACCGAGCGGCATCCCGAGTGGATCTGCATCGGTGCCGATGGATCTCAGCAGGGCACGCCGCCCTATGAGGCGGGTTTCTATCGCAAGCTCTGTGTGAATACGCCCTACGTGGATTTCCTGAAGAGCCACGTGAAAGAGATTCTCCAGACGTTGCCCACAGATGGACTCTTCTTCGACATCGTGCAGCCCAATGACTGCTCATGTTATCAGTGTCGCCAGGATATGATCGCCGAAGGACTCGATCCAGCTGACGCCACCCAGCGGCGAGCATTCGGATTGCGAACGGTAAACGAATTCAAGCGTGATATGACGGCCTTCGTGCGTCAGCACAACGCCGACTGCACCATCTTCTACAACGCCGGTCATGTGGGCCCCCGACACCGTCAGATTACCGACGCCTATACGCACCTGGAACTGGAATCTCTGCCCAGTGGCGGCTGGGGGTATCTGCACTTCCCCCTGACCATTCGTTACGCCCGCAATCTGGGTCTGGATTGTATGGGCATGACGGGCAAGTTCCACACCACGTGGGGTGACTTCAGCTCCTTCAAGAATCCGGCGGCACTGGAATACGAGTGTTTCATGATGCTGGCCAATGGCGCCAAGTGTTCGGTGGGGGATCAGTTACATCCGGAGGGGGAGATCTGCCAGGCCACCTACGATCTGGTGGGGGATGTGTATTCGCGGGTGGAGGCGGCCGAGCCGTGGTGCCGCGGAGCAAGGCCCCTGACAGACATCGGCGTGATGACGCCCGAAGAATTCACCGGTGGCAGCCATGGCGATCTGCCCGAGGCGGCCATGGGTGCCGTGCGCATGCTGCAGGAAGGGGCGCAGCAATTCGATATCGTCGATTCCCATGCAGACCTGGCTCGGTACAAGGTCCTGATTCTGCCGGATGCCATTGAGGTGAACGAAAATCTCGCGACCAAACTCAGCGCCTACGTGGATGGGGGTGGCGCATTGTTGGCGTCGCATCGATCGGGACTTGATCCCGCCGGTGAGAAGATGGCCGTGCAGGAATTCGGCGTGCAATTGAAGGGGGAAGCACCCTACAGTCCCGATTTCCTTACGCCGGAGGCGGAGATCGGTGACGGGCTGGCTGAGACGGGCCACGTCATGTATCTGCGTGGCGTGGAAGTGGAAGCCGGCAGTAGCGCCAAGGTGCTGGCGTCGGTGGCCGTGCCCTACTTCAATCGCACCCACGAACACTTCTGCTCTCATAACCACACACCGTCATCCGGGCGTCTTGAGTATCCGGGCATCGTCCAGAATGGGCGTTGCATCTATTTCGCCCATCCCGTGTTCACGCAGTACACGCAGAATGCACCCCGATGGTGCAAGCAGCTGGTGCTCAATGCGCTCGGTCGTCTGTTGCAGGAGCCGCTGGTTCAGCTCGATGCGCCCAGCACGGCGCTGGCCACGCTGAATCAGCAGGACGAGCCTGCGCGACTTGTCCTGCATCTGCTGCACTACATCCCGGAGCGGCGTGGGGCTCGTTTTGATGTCCTGGAGGATGTGATCCCGCTGCACGACACAGGCGTGTCGGTCCGTGCGCCTGGCCCGGTATCGGCCGTGCGTTGCGTGCCGTCGGGGGATGAGATTCCCTTCGAGCTCGACGAGGGTCGCGTGAGATTCGTGCTACCCCGGCTGGAAGGGTATCAGATCATCGAACTGGATCTGGCCTGACATGACTACACGTCCCAACATCCTGCTGTTCATCACCGAACAGCACCGGGCTGACTGTCTCGGCATCGAAGATCATCCGGTCCTGATGACGCCGAATATGGACGCCATCGCCGGGGCCGGGGCGCGCTTCACGCACGCTTACTCCGATTGCCCCACCTGCATTCCCGCGCGACGTTCGATCCTGACGGGCCAGCACCCAGCTACCCACGGTATGGTGGGATACCGCGATGGAATCGAGTTGAACGATGCGCAGTCCCTTGCCACGGTGCTGGCAGAAGCTGGCTACGAAACCGCTTGGGTCGGCCGCAGTATGCACCAGCATCCACCCGACAAGCGGCTTGGCTTCGAGCACATGGTGACACTGGAGCACCGGTGTCCGAGTGACTACTCGAAGTTTGTGCAGGCGCATCGCCCTGACGACGTCGAGGGGCCCTATGGTTCGGGCGTGATGCACAACGACTGGACGGCACGACCCTGGCACCTGGATGAGGATCTGCATCCCACGAACTGGACCGTACGCGAAGCCCTTCGATTTCTGCAGGACAGGGACGAGACTCAGGCCGCTGCCCAGAACACGGAACAGCGGCCCTTCTTCCTGGTCGTGTCCTTCCTGGCGGCGCATCCACCGCTCAATCCACCGGCTTTCTACATGGAGCGTTATCTGCGGACGGGCGTGCCCGAACGGGTGATCGGCGATTGGGCCGTGCCACCGCCTGATGGCGGCAAAGGCATGGATGTGAGTTCGGCGGCCGTGGATCTGACCGGCGAGGCCCTGCT
>JABHDC010000268.1 GCA_018673255.1 Gemmatimonadota bacterium | reverse complement strand
TCGATCCCCAGACCGTGTTCGGCCATGAAGGTGCGTGCCGTTTCCAGCTGCCGGTCGGATGGGTCGATTCCGGTGACCCGGGCGCCGCGCCGTGTCATCCAGGCGGACACGTACGCCGTTCCGCAACCCAATTCGATGGCATCCAGCCCACTCATGTCGTCGGGCAGCAGCGGGACGGTCTTGTTGTTCAACCCCCAGATACCCCAGGTCGGATCGTCGGTAGCCCAACTTCGACGACCGGGATTCACCCACCAGTCGGCGTGGCGGTTCCAATGTTCACGATTCGTCTGCGCATAGTCCGGGAAGTCGGTCATAGTCAGAACATCGGCCATCGGATCAGTCTGCCGCCACCAACTGCTCGAGTGGCGTCAGCGGCCGGGACTGCGGCCAGCGGTAGGTGTCGGTGCCCGGAAGCTGCGGCATGAGACATTATCCGCCATTTCCAAACCCAATGTCGAGCGATGCTCCACCTGTCAGCTGCACTGCCTTGCCCATCAGGTCGGCGACCAGGTCCAGAACGGGACGGTATTGGTTCCATGGAACCCATCGTTGAGGGGGGAGGTGGAAATCTGTTGATTGAGCCAGCAAACAGTGGCAGAGGAGAATTCATGCTAATCTACGCCCTTCCCAGTGGCAATCGGCAGCCGGGTCACATCAGCGAGGAATGTCTGTAATGCGGATTGGATTTCTTCATCCCGGCAGTATGGGTGTGTCCCTGGCGGCTTCGGCGAAGCAGGCCGGTCACGACGCCTGCTGGGCATCGATTGAGCGCACCCCTGCGACAGCGGCCAGGGCGAGTGAACACGGGTTGCGTGATCTGGGCACCGTATCGGCTATCTGCGAGCAGTGTGAGGCGATCGTCAGTATCTGCCCACCCCATGTGGCAGATGGGATTGCCACCCAGGTCGCCGAGAGTGGCTACAGCGGGGCGTATCTGGACGCCAATGCGATCTCGCCTCAGCGTGCCGAGGACATCGCTCGGATTGTGGACGCCGGCGGTGCCAGATACATCGATGGGGGCGTCATCGGCGGACCGGCCTGGCAGCAGGACAAGACCACATTGTACCTGTCAGGTGAAGACGCACAGGAGGCCGTCGCCTGGTTTGCCGGTGGTCTTCTGGCAACGAGTGTGCTCGGGTCGGATCCCACGGCCGCCTCGTCCCTGAAGATGTGTTACGCTGCCTATACGAAGGGGACCTCGGCGCTGCTGTACTCCATTCTGGGAACGGCTGATGCACTCGGTGTGCGCGAGGCCCTCGTGCGACAATGGTCGCAGGGCGGCAGTGACCTGGCCGACAGGGCAACGGGGTCGGCCGATGGGGTGACCTCCCGCGCCTGGCGCTGGGTGGATGAGATGCAGGAGATCTCACGGACCTTTGAGGGGGCCGGACTTCCCGGTGGATTCCATGCTGCTGCTTCGGAGATCTTCCGACGGCTTGCCGATCTGAAAGATGCGGCGGGCACGACAACTGATGATGTGGTGAAGGCACTGCTTACCGAGGAAGAGGACAGATGAAAATCACGGACCTGAAATGCACCGTACTTGGCAGGAATCCCGTCGTACGAATTACCACCGATGAGGGGATTGATGGCTTCGGTCAGGCCGAGGTTGCAAAGGGGCCCTACCTGAAACCCCACGTCATGTTCTATCGCGACAAGATTCTGGGTGAGGATCCGACAGATGTCATGCGCGTCGTGAGCAAGATTCGGCGTCTGGGCGGCTTCAAGCCGTGGGGTTCGGCGGTGAGTTCGATCGAGATGGCCCTGTGGGATATCGCCGGAAAAGCGGCGGGGCTGCCCACCTACAAGTTGCTCGGTGGCAAGCTGAGGGATCGAGTACGGGTCTACAATGGCAATGTCCGTTTCTCCATGGGCGGCGTGTCACCGGAGGACCATGCCCGCGTGATGCGACAGATGAAGGAACTGCCGCACAACTTCAGTCTGATCAAGCAGGGCATCGCCTTCCATAGCCGTATGCCGGCGCAGGTTCCCAACTTCACCTATGGTGATCCGGCCGGTGGTGGTCACCACCCGAATCGGGGCCCCGTCACCGAGAAGGGGATGAACCACATCGTAGAGTGTGTGGAAGCGATGAAGGAGGTCACCGGTGATGAAGTGGGGTTGGCGCTGGATTGCGGCCCCGGTTTCCTGCCCAGTGATGCACTGCGGCTGGCCAAGGCTGTCGAACACCTGCACATCGCCTGGCTCGAGGATCTGATCACCGGTGACTACGTGCCGTACGTGCACGCCAACCAGTATCGAGACGTGACTCAGGCGACGAGTGTGCCCATTCATACGGGTGAACAGATCTACCTTCGCGAGAACTTCATGGATCTCATCGAGACCCATGCTGTGAACATTGTCGGACCCGATCCCAACGACATCGGTGGCCTGGCGGAGCTGAAGTGGGTCAGTGAATACGCCGATCTGCACGGCATCATGATGGCTCCTCATGGCACCGGCGACGGCCTGCTGGGACTGGCGGCGTTGGTGCAGGTCAGTGCAACTCTCGGCAGCAACTACGTCGCCTTCGAGTTGCCCACGGGAGATCCCGAGTGGTGGTATGATATCGTCGAGGGACTGCCCGATCCCCTCGTCGTGGACAGTCACATCGATGTCTGGGATCGTCCAGGTCTGGGGGTGACACTGGTGCCCGAAGCGGCGCGCCAGTATCTGCCGGAAGAGGACGCCGACTTCTTCGACTGAGCGCAGCGATGCTTCGGAATCGATCGATCGACCATAGCCGGCACGAGGGCTGAAGCGTAGATTCTCTCACTTCCTTGTGGTCTATCACCTGCATACAGAAGGGCTCCGTTGTCGAGTGTAACTGACGAGACGGCTACTGGCGGCTACCGCCTGACCCATCTCAAACAGCTGGAAGCCGAGAGCATCCACATCATCCGTGAGGTCGCGGCGGAGTTCCACAATCCGGTCATGCTCTACTCGGTCGGTAAGGACTCGTCTGTGATGGTGCGTCTGGCACAGAAGGCGTTCTATCCCGACAAGCCGCCATTTCCGCTGATGCACGTAGATACGACGTGGAAATTCAGCGAGATGATCCAGTTCAGAGAGAGCTATGCTCGTACCGAACTGGGTCTCGATGTGATCGTCTACATCAACGAAGAGGGCAAGGCGCACAACATCCACCCTCTCGATGACTCCGAGAAGCACACGGAGCTGATGAAGACGGATGCGCTCAAAACGGCGCTCGACAAGTATGAGTTCGATGCCGCATTTGGTGGTGCCAGGCGAGACGAGGAAAAGTCGCGGGCCAAGGAGCGTGTGTTCTCCTTCCGCGATGGGCATCACCGCTGGGATCCGAAGAATCAGCGACCGGAGTTGTGGAATCTCTACAATGCCCGTGTGAAGAAGGGGGAGAGCATCCGCGTCTTCCCCCTGTCCAACTGGACCGAGCTGGATGTCTGGCAGTACATCCACCTCGAGCAGATCCCCATCGTGCCCCTCTACTTCGCCAAGGAGCGGCCGATCGTGCATCGCAGTGGCACGATGATTCTCGTCGATGACGAGCGGATGAAGCTGAATCCGGGTGAAGAGCCCGAGATGCGGCGCGTGCGATTCCGCACGCTGGGCTGCTACCCGCTTTCCGGCGCCGTCGATTCGAATGCGACGACCCTCCCCCTGATCATCCAGGAGATGCTCCTGTCCACGACCTCTGAGCGTCAGGGTCGTCTCATCGACCAGGACGAGGGTGGCGCGGGCATGGAAGAGAAGAAGAAGCGGGGGTATTTCTAGATCATGTCCCATCAATCTGATCTCATCGCCGAAGACATCGACGCCTATCTGGCGCAGCACGAGCAGAAGGAGTTGCTGCGCTTTCTGACCTGTGGCTCAGTCGACGACGGCAAAAGTACCCTCATCGGCCGGCTCTTCTACGATGCCAAGCTGATCTACGAGGACACTCTCAAGACCCTCGAGCAGGATTCGGCCAACGTCGGCACGACAGGTGGCGATCTCGACCCGGCCCTGTTCACGGATGGTCTGAAGGCGGAGCGCGAGCAAGGCATCACCATCGATGTTGCCTATCGCTACTTCTCCACGACGAAGCGCAAGTTCATCATTGCTGATACGCCCGGGCATGAGCAATACACGCGCAACATGGCGACGGGTGCTTCGACGTGTGATCTGGCGATCATCCTGATTGATGCCCGTCACGGTGTGGTGACGCAGACAAAACGCCACAGTTTCATCGTGTCATTGCTGGGGATCAAACACGTTCTGGTGACGGTGAACAAGATGGATCTCGTCGACTACGACGAGCAGGTCTACGAGCAGATTCGCTCAGACTACCGCGACTTTGCCTCGCGCCTCGATCTGCCCGATCTGCACTTCATGCCGGTTTCGGCGTTGAAGGGCGACAACATCGTCGATGCGAGCAGCAACACGCCTTGGTACCAGGGGCCGACGCTGATGAGCTTCCTCGATAACATCTACATCGGCTCGGACCGCAATCTTCAGGATTTCCGCTTTCCCGTGCAGTATGTGAATCGCCCGCACCTCGATTTTCGTGGATTCTGCGGCACGGTCGCTTCCGGGATCGTGCGCAAGGGCGACGAGGTGATGGCATTGCCCTCGCGGCGCACGAGCCGGGTGAAGTCGATCGTGACCTTCGACGGTGAACTGGACGAGGCATTCTCACCCCAGTCGGTGACCCTGACACTCGAAGATGAGATCGATGTCAGCCGTGGCGACGTCATCGTGCGTCCGGGAAATGTGCCACAGTTGGAACAGCGTTTCGATGCGATGGTCGTGTGGATGCACGATGAGCAGATGGTGCCCGGCAAGACATATCTGTTCAAACTGGGTGCCAAGAATGTGACCGGCACGATCGGTACGCTGCGTTATGGTGTCGATGTGAATACGCTGCACCGGCAGGAAGCCCCGACGTTGCAGCTGAATGAGATCGGCCGGGTCAATCTGAGTCTGAGTGAGCCGGTGTGCTTTGACGTCTACCGGCGCAATCGGGCGACGGGGGCCTTCATCATCGTTGATCGTATCACGAATGCCACGCTGGCAGCGGGTATGATCGTTGATCGCACGACGGGTGATCAGCGCCACGATCACTGGGACGACAAGCCCGGGGCTGAAGGTTTGAGCACCGAGGTGAGTCATGTCACCGATGCTGAGCGTGCGGCTCGTTTTGGTCAGGCGCCGGCGACGATTCTGCTCACCGGGCTCACGGGCGCGGGGAAGACGACGATTGCCTACGCCCTCGAACGGCGTCTGTTCGATATGGGCAGAGCCGCCACGGTGTTGGACGGTCAGAACATGCGTCGGGGGATCAGTCGTGACCTCGGCTTCTCAGCTGATGATCGATCGGAGAATCTGCGCCGATCTGCCGAGGTGGCGAAGCTCATCAACGATGCAGGATTGATCTGCATCGGCGCTTTCGTGGCACCCAGCGAAGAAGTGCGACAACGGGCGGCACAGGTTGTCGGAGAAGAGCGTTTCCTCGTCATCCATCTGGCGGCACCGCTTGAAGTCTGCCGGACGCGTGATGACGAGGGGCACTATGCAAAGGCGGACTCAGGTGAGATCGCCGGTTATCCAGGTGTTTCGGCACCCTACGAAGAGCCGGTCTCGCCCGATCTCGTGTTGCCCACGCACGAGCTTCCCGTGAACGAATGTGTCGACGTGATCCTGAAGCTGCTCGAGGAGCGCGGGATCGCCTCCTAGTCACAGATCACTCGATCGTCTGGCCCCACTTCTCCCGTTCCCACTGCCGCTGACCGATCTGCTCCAGGTAGTCGCTCCCCATGTGCTCGGCGAGCCAGGTCTTGAGTGGCACATCGGCATCGGTCGGCTGCCACCAGCCCTTCACATCAACACCATCTCCAAGCAGCTGCCGGCGGATCGGATCGCAGCGTTCGAGGATATCGTCGGGCATCATGTTGTAGTCCAGCCCCCGCAGCCAGCGATAGCTGTAGCCGAGGAAGAGCACCTTCCGCGTGATGTCGGAAGAGTTGTGACCCCGCGCATGCCACATGCGTCGATCGAAGATCACCGCGGTCCCGACCGGAACCTGCACCTGCAGAATGTCATCCCGATCGATCTCCAGATCCGGTGGGCGATCCCACTTGTGGCTCCCGGGAATGATGCGGATGCCCCCATTCTCAGGCTGGCTGATGTCGCTGAGCCAGAAGGCCACCTTCAGCGACAGCCGTGGCTGGGGGCGCTCCATCTCCGGCACTGGACGGCCGCCATCCTGATGCCAGCCGCCGGGCTTCAGGTCGGCTGATCCTGCCGGCTCGGGTGGATAATAAATCAGGTGGGAGATGTAGTGCTGGATATTCCAACCCAGAATATCGCAGACCAGTGGAAATGTCCTGGGAAGGTCCAGCAGATCGAGGTAGGCGTCATCCTCCACGATGGTGCGGAACTTCGACATGAGGGCACCCGGATCGATCCCCTTCGCCTGGCGTTCCTCGCGATCGACCCGGTCGCTGGCTTCCAGAATGCGGCCCAGCATCTCGTCATCCAGAGCATCGGGCACGATCAGGTAGCCCTGCTGGTCGAAGTGATCGCGTTGTTCCTCGGTCATGCAGTTCTGAAGGATTGTCACGTCAGGCATTCTGGTTCCTCCTCAGTTGTTACAGACGGTGGACCGATTGCAGAGCAATCAACCTAATGCGTGGACCGATCAGGCGTTCAATCAGGCTCGATTCTGAGAGACAGACCAACCTGCGGGCATGGTGACTGGCGCGAAACAGCGTCTGGTGTCACTCCCGACTCTTGTACCACATGTGAAACACCTGGTGTACCGCATGTGCAACATCAGTGGCGTGGCACATGCTCCAAGTTGTCTCGCCGTTGAAAGAGTCTGCCTCTCCAATCTTGCCCGGCCGGGCAGTAGAAACAACCAGTTAGGGGATTGCGCTTCTTCCCATATCACGCCGCCATCCCCCTGTGGCCTGAGGATTGCGAAATGGGAGGTAACACCAGGGTGATTTCTCCCGGCACTACGTGGCCGAAATCGACAAGAGTCAGTCATGATGGATTCAACAGCCCCAAGGATTCTCCTCGTCGATGACACGGCGGCGAATCTCGACATGCTCTGTGAACTCCTGGAGCCGGAGGGCTACAGGGTGGCCCTGGCCCCAAATGGCAAGACGGCGCTGCACATCGCCGCAAGGATGGTGCCCGATCTCATCCTGCTGGATGTGATGATGCCGGACATGGACGGCTTCGAAGTGTGCCGGCGACTCAAGCAGGATGCAGTGACGCGGGAGATCCCCGTCATCTTTATCACGGCGCAGGGACTGACGGAAAGTCTGGTGAGTGGCTTCGAAGTCGGTGGTGTTGACTACATCGCCAAACCTTTCCGCGACCAGGAGGTCCTCGTGCGTGTCCGCACGCACCTCAGCATCGCCATGTTGTCCCGTCAGCTGGCTGAACGCAACGGATTACTGGAGCGAAAGAACGCTGAACTGGAAGAAGAGATCGCCCTTCGAAAGTTGCTCAAGGGGCAGCTGACCGGAGTCGC
>JABHDC010000267.1 GCA_018673255.1 Gemmatimonadota bacterium | reverse complement strand
GCTCCTCTACGAGGACGACGATCTGGTGGCCGTCGATAAACCCTCAGGACTGCAGGTCCTTCCCGCGGCGCAATTCCTCGACAATACCCTGCTCGATGTTGTGCGCGAACGCCTCGGGGCGGATCTGGCACCCGTCCATCGACTCGGCCGCGGTACGTCAGGTCTGGTCCTGTTTGCCCGGTCAGCCCGTGCCCGGCGGTCTCTCTCCATGGCGCTCAGTGCTGGACAGATGAAGAAGACCTACAGGGCGTTGGTCCAGGGTGTGGATCTGGCAGAGCAATTCACGATCGAGCAGGGAATCGGCCCAGTTGACTATCCGGGCATTGGCTACGTGCATGCCGCCGTGGATGACGGCAAGCCCTCGCGTTCCCATGTGCGGGTTGTCGAATCGCGTCTGGATGCGGGAGAGACACTGGTAGAGGTGGAGATTCCCACGGGGCGACCGCACCAGATCCGCATCCACCTGGCTGTGGCCGGCTATCCTCTGGTGGGGGAACCACTGTATCGGTCAGGCGGGCGACCAGCGCAGGACACGCCGGCGGTCGGTGCCGTTCCATTGCCGGGTGATATGGGATATCACCTGCACTCGATGCGGGTCTCCTTCAGACATCCCTCGGCGCAGGTCGATGACGACGCGGGCGATACCGAGGACGCGATTGGTCGGTCTGCAACCGTCGGGGACCCACCCTCAACCGATGAGGATCGTCTTTCAGCTGATGAGGATCGTCCAGATATGTGCGAAGAGCGAGACGGCTGGATGACGGTCGAGTGTACACCCCCACCGATCTTGCGACCCTCAACCCACGGTGGTCACCAGACTGGCTGAAGGAACTTCAGTCGGCAGTGTTGTTGGCTGAGCCCTGGACGGTATCCAGTTCGATCTTCTTGATTCGGGTCAGCGTGTCTTCCATCAGCGCGCGGTTTGTCGCAATCAGATCCGCAACGAGGCCGGTGAGGAACATCTGGAACCCGGCCAGCAGCAGGACCGCGGCCAGCACCACCGACTGAATGTGGAGATCGCCCTCGTCGGTGAGCAGCAGGTAGTAGAGGAAGCGCAGGCCCAGGATGAAGCCGGCGGCAAATGTCGCCGTGCCACAGGCGGCGAAGATCTTCAGTGCCTTGTAGCGGGTATAGGTGCGCAGTGAGATGGAACCCGACTTGAGGACAAACTGACCGATGTTCGAGAACAACCGTGATTCGCGCACCTTGGGATTGGTGCGGATCGGCACCACCACGACAGCCCAGCGATCCTGACCGGCCTGCACAACGTGCTCGGCCGTGTGGTCGAAGTCAGTGAACATGGACATCTTCAGCGCCGTCTCTCGCGTGTAGGCGCGGAAGCCAGATGCCACATCGGGAATGTCGAGGCCGCCGAGGCCGCTGATGACGCGGCTACCGTACTTCTGCAGTCCCCGTTTCAGGAACGAGAAGTGGCCGATGTCTCCCGTCTGGCGATCGCCAATGACGAGATCGGCGTGCCCTTCGAGGATCGGCCCGACGAGGGTTGGCACGTCCCCCCCGTAGTACTGGTTGTCCCCATCGGTGTTGATGATGATGTCCGCACCCAGTCGCAGAGCGGTGTCGAAGCCAGCGCGAAAAGCGTGTCCCAGACCCCGATTCTGGGCAAAACGGACGATGTGGTCGGCTCCATGCTCGCGTGCGACCTCAGAGGTTCGATCTGTGGATCCATCATCGATGATGAGGATCTCCACCTGGTCGATTCCCTCGATGTCGCGCGGGATGTCGGCCAGTGTTGCGGCCAGCGTGTCTTCCTCGTTCAGGCAGGGGATCTGGATTACGAGTTTCACTTCTATCCCCAGCTTTCCTGCTTGATCTGGCGCTTGTCGAAGCCCAGTTCATGCAGTGTGGCAATCATCGATTCTACAAACTTGGGTGCCGGCTCCTGGCCGCTTTCACGGGCTTGTTTGCGCTCCCAGGGCAACACACCCGGGCCGCAGCAATACACCAGCGTGCGCGCCAGATCCGGCACGTGCTCAAGGATCAGATTCGCATCGACACGACCCGATCGAGAGGCGGGCTGAATGTCTACGGGTTCCTCACGTGTGAGGCTGTGGATGATTGTCAATCGTTCCGGGTGCCCGGCGGCCAGGGCAGCAAACTGGTTGTAGTAGAAGATGTCGCCGCGTGTCTTGCTGCTGTAGAGCAACACATGACGCAGACCGTCATCGGCGTGAAGGGAGGCCTTGATGAGCCCAAAGTTGGGCACGATCCCCGATCCGGCACATAGGTGCAGGATGGTGTCCGCTTCCTGAGTCACATCGTCGGGCAACGTATACGGTCCTGTGAATCCGCTGATCGTCAGCGTCGTGCCCGGCGGACAGTGACGACTCAGTGGCGGCGACAACACGGGCGGATACTTCGACTCGCCGGGCCAGAAGCGCTCTTCCTTTACCGTGATCAGGATATGTGGCTCGTACGGCGCTGATCCCATCGAATAGGCGCGCGGCTTCTCGCGACTGCCCTTGATCTCCTCCAGATAGGCGATCACCTGTTCCAGGAAACCAAACTGGTGCGGGTCGATGGTGATGAACTGCCCGGCCTTGTAATCGTGCGGCTCATCGCCAATGTCGAGCAGTAGACTGGCTGCGTCGTGGGTCTCGTCCCGTACTTCAGCGACGACGGCCTGGATCTCGCGCACCTTGCGGCGGCGAGGCTTGCTCTCAGTCATGGGCACCGCCAACGAGAACGGTCGGGCATAGTGCCCACCCGATGGTTTCCTTTGCGAATTCAGCGCTGTGACTCATGGGCGTGTCTCTCGGGGCAGGGCGGACAGATGACGACGCAGAGTCTGCATCGACGGCTCGTCACTGAGGGACTCGGAAAGCAATGCCAGCCCGGCGGAGGCCGGATCGCGGGCGGCCAACAGGAGACGGAAGAACAGATGGTGCGCATCAAGCGATCGTCGTGCCGAATCGGATGGCATCGACGCAGATAATTCTCGAAGACACGCCGATTCCATCTCTGCTGAATCGGCCATTTCACGCAGTGGCGTAGTATACTGAAGGGCTCGTCGTGTGGTCCAGTCCCAGCCCAGTTTGCCCAGTTCGAGAAATGCGAGTCGGTGACCCCCGGATCCACACACGATGTTGCGAGGCTGATAGTCGGTTGCACCCAGCGTCGGCTCGTGTGTGGCCAGCTCCCGGTGGAGTGATCTCACCACTGGCGTGAGATCATCGATCAAACAGGGGCGATTCGCCCAGGCTGCCCAGCGTGTCAGGCCCTGCAGCGCGACGGTCTCGACGCCAGACCACGCGCGCAGCAGATCGATCTTTTCCGCTCCTCGAATGACACGTGCCGACCACTGTTCATCGGCCGCCAATGTCTGCTCGATGTTCAGTAGAGCCGGGACGATGCGACAGATCCACCCGGCTTCTCCGGC
>JABHDC010000266.1 GCA_018673255.1 Gemmatimonadota bacterium | reverse complement strand
GCAGGGTGACATCGGTGCCCTCGTCGATCTTGCTCTGGATCTGCAGCGTGCCATCCGACTCACTCACGACGCGCCGCGCAATTGCCAACCCCATGCCAAGACCGACGCGACCGGCGCCACCCTTGTTGGTGAAGGCGGGCTCGAAGAGCTTTGCCAGTCGGTCGGGTTCGATGCCGACGCCCGTATCGGTGATGGTGACGACGGCCTGCTGATCAGCGTGGGCCACGCGGATGTGGATGGTGCCTTTCCCCGACATGGAATTGGCGGCATTCTGCAGCAGATGCAGCAGGGCTTCGCCCACGCGAGCGGGGTAGCAGTCCACCGGGCAGGGCATCTCACCCAGGTCGGCTTCTACCTGGATGTCACCGTTGTGACCGGCGGCCACCAGATAGGCGGCATTCTGCACGCTGTCTCTCAGGTCGACGACCTTCCTCTGGGCCTCGTCGAGGCTGACGAAACTCTTGAGCTGGTCCACGACCTGCCCGATTCGTTGGCCACCCGTCTCTACCAGTGACAACAGTTCGCCGGCCGCCGACAGACGTTGGGCTATGGAGGCTTCTGCTTCCTGCGAGGCGCGAGACAGGGCCCGAGCCACCGTATCGGCCGATGACCGGATCACGCCGAGAGGCGTGTTGACCTCATGGGCCACACCCGCCACAAGACGTGTCAGTACGGCCTGGCGGGTTTCCAGTTCACGATTCTGTTCGTCAAGTCGCTTGTCCTGGAAGAAGCGACGAGTCGCTTCACGAAGTGTCAGAATGAGATCTTCTTCGATCCAGGGCTTGGCGATGTATCGGTAGAGTGAGCCGGCGTTGACGGCGTGCCCCACGGCATTCCCATCGGCCTGGCCCGTGAGCAGGATGGTGAGTACCGCGGGATACTCTGAATGCACTTTCGCCAAGAGTTCGGAACCCTTCATGCCCGGCATGATGTGATCGCTGAGCACGACAGGGACCTCGATGTTGTCCTCGCCAAGTTCAGCAAGCAACTCCAGGGCCTCTTCACCACTGTCTACCGTCTCGATGGCAAACTTCCCCTCAAAGCCGCGACGAATCTGCTCTTTGATGGATTCCAGAACAATCTTTTCGTCATCGACGCAGAGGATGACCGGGCGTCTGCTCATGGTGGATCAGCTCTCCGACGGGGTCTGTGTCTGGGTCTGGGTCTGGATCAAGGGGATGGTGACTCTGAATTCGGTTCGCCCCGGTTGTGAATCCATGTCCATACGTCCCTGGTGTCGTTCGACGATCTTGTTACAGATATCCAGACCGAGACCGCTGCCTTCACCGGCGGGTTTGGTCGTGAAGAATGGCTCGAAGATGCGGGCCTGGATTTCTTTGGGAATGCCGGGACCATTGTCCACGACCCGCACGACGGCACAGTCGTTCTCCTGCTTCACCGAACACTCGATACGCCCTTTGAATCCCATCGCCTGCAGGGCGTTGTGCACCAGGTTTGTCCACACCTGGTTGAGTTCATCGGGGAAGCAGGGGACCTCAGGTAGAGAGTCATAGTCCCGTATCACCTCGACGCCCTGCTTGAGTTGATTCTGATACAGGGTCAGCACGGTCTCCATGCCATCGGCCAGATCGGCTGCCACCATCTGGCCGGAATGATCGTGGTGGGCAAATTTCCTCAGTGCGAAGACGACCTTCGAGGCCCGCTCGACGGCGGTCTGGATGTTCTCACTGTTGCGTTGAAGTGAAGACAGGTTGTAGGCGGATTCGAGGGTGCCGGCGTATTCGCCTTTGAACAGGCACAGCAGGTCTTCCACGCCATCATGGATGCCCATGTCCACGAGTGTCTCAGCCACTCGTTCCGCATCGATCACCGAACTTTCGTCCAGTATCTCGAGCAGGTCGCGTTTGGCACGTCGCTCCTCGCGGGAGGTGAAGCTCGATTTTTCCTGTCGCGCTCGGGCCAGGAGGGCAAAGAACTTGTCCAATTCGGCGGCTGGAAGCGTACGCACGACCTCTGGGAGTCGTTCCAGTGTCTGGCTTAACGCACTGGAGATATTGCCAATCGAGGCGCGAATGACACCCACCGGTGTATTGATCTCGTGTGCCACACCGGCGATCAGCTGGCCCAGGGCAGCCATGCGTTCGCTGAGGATCAACTGCTGCTGCGAGCGGTGCAATTGTGTCATGTCGCGCACGAGTCCATGGACCATCTTGCGCCCATCCATCTCGAACTGACTCCCTGACACCTCGCCGGGAAACATCTCCTGGTCCGAACGAAGGCAGCAGGCTTCAAAGCGGACCGAACCTTCATCGCCCAACCTGGCAAACTGGCTCTGCGCCATCTCCCGCTCGTCACAGGCGATGAGGTCAAACAGATTCCTGCCGGTCAGTTCCTGTTTTGGGCAACCGAACATCTCCACACCGCGCTGGTTGGTGTCGACCACATTGGCCTCCATATCCAGCAGCAGGATCGCGTCGTTGCTCTGATGAAACAGGACACTGTACTTGCTCTCCTGCATCAGCACATTCAGGTGGTAGTTCACCCAAAGGGCGCCCACCTGTTGAACCATGACGCGGAAGGGTGAGCCGATGTCTGCCTTGATCGGTTCGTAGTAGCTGCCCTTCTTCCGACCGCCCACGACGAGGCCGTAGGGACTGCCAGCGTTGTCGAAGAAGGGGCAGAGGATGGCTTGCTGCAGATCGAGGCAGGACCACGCCTGCAACAACGGATCTTCAGCCTCGTAGAGGCGACTGTCGTCGCCCTCGAGCCAGTTGCGATCAAAGGGCAGATCGGCTGGAACCTCATACATGCCGAAATTGCCCAGCACGGAGACGCTGTCGGGATCGTCACCGAAACGCAGCAGGGCCGCCACCTCAAATTCGAAGGCCTCAACCACAGACTCCAGGCTCAGGACCGTCAGTGCGTCGACGTCCTTCACCTTCAGCGCCGCGTCGTTGAAGGCCTGCAGCACCTTGAACCGTGCCAGTTCCTGGTCGAGCGCGTCCCGCGTGCTGATCAGGTCCTGCTCGACCTTGAGGCCTCGACTGACCTGGACCTGCAGTTGATCACAGATCGCGCTCAATTCCTCGTAGCTGTATTTGTCTTCAGCCATCGGTGCGTCTCAGTGCCCTGTGCTCAACGCCGTACCAGTGCATACAGAGATGAGGTCTGCGTGTGGAAACGGTTGCGGCCTCCCAACGGCGTGAACTCGCCAAATCCATAGATACCCAACCAGGGAATCTCGGCCCCCTCGCAGATTGGGTACTGCATGCGCGCGATAATCTCGTCCTTCAGGATCTGGTTGAACATCAGGCGGCCGCGTGCGGCGCAGTCGGTGTGGAACACGGCAACGGGAACTGCCGATCCCAGCTTCTGCTTGAGACCTGCGACCATGCGATCGACCCCCTCGAACATGCGCGCTTCGTCACGCTGCATGAGCCACAGCCTGGTTCCCACAGGAATCGATGCCGGTGTGTAGAACGACTGACGCTCGTCATCGACCATGAAGATCGTGTGGATAAAGTGGTCGTTCTCGTATTCGTCTCGAAGGTCGGCGGGGATCTCCTGTCCAAGACCGGCGACGGCGAATGTCTTGGCCACCTCGATTGTAGGGTCCAGGTCGAGCGTTTTCATCAGGTGCGGCCAGGCAGGTTCGCCGTCCAGTTCGAAGATTCGATTTGCTTCTGCCTTGGTCACTTCGAAGGGTTTGCCGATGGCCAGTGATCCATGATGCACTCCGGTGACGACGCTCAGGGTCGGATCCGCATAGCCGATCAGCACAATACCCCGCTCCAGGATCTGCTCCCCGACAAATTGGAATGTGACCTTCGCCTGCATGTTGTCACCACTCGTGCCCCCGATAATGGGCACATCCGGGCCAAAGACTGACTCGATGCCGGCGATGGCCTGGTCGGCGGCGATGTCGATTCCCGAGGCGACGATGTTGATCAGGTTGATGTTCTGGTTCTTTGCCTTGAGCTCTGCAGCCACGGCAGCGGCGACTTCACGCGAGTTTGGCCCACGGATGGCGTCCGCAGAGGCGACGGCAAATTCCCCTTTGCCTTGAATCCCCATCACGGCAAGCGCCCGCATGCGTTCACTGGCGCCGTCGGCGCCGACGACGCCGCCACAACTCGAACCGACGATCTCTGCATTCGGACACAACCGCCTGGCCTCATCGAGAAGCTCCTGGAAGTTGTGTCCCATGGTGGTATTGAAAACCACGAGATCGCATTCGCCGGAGGGCAGGGCCGATGTGGCGCGCTCAATGCAGTCTCGCATGGCGCCGCCCGAGTTCACGATCTCGTTTCGTGCAGAAGCGAATTGCAGCATACAGGTCTCTCCTGGGAGCGCGGTGATCGACGGAACACTCGCGTATTTTGGCCCAAGAAACAGCGGCCGATGCAGCATTTGTTTTGGGGGGCAGCGCACAGATAGAGCGACTGACGCAGGTCGCTATCTGAACACGAGAGTGGTGACGTTGGCAGTACAGGGGTATGGGTGATTGGCTCACATGATAGCGAGTGCCTGGCAGGGCGCCAAATCACCCGGACCTGGAGTGGGACTCGGTATTTGGCCAGGTGCCTATCCCAGGTGCCTGGAACAGGTGTCCAACCTGGGAGCCAGGGCCAGGCACTCGACGTGCGTCACGTCATGCCGAGAAACCTGTGGCGAGCCTTCATCTGGGTTTTTCCGAACCTGTTCGTACAAGAGCCGGCAGCAGGAAGAGTCGACCCTCTCCGGCGTCCAGCGAGATCTGCAGTCCGTCCATGTCGGGGCTGTCATCGCGAACCGGTAGCTCACGACCCGTCGCCTGATCGAGTTCCACAATATCGTCGGGCGAGATATCGAACTCGACAGTGGGCCAAGCCGAATAGGCAAAACGGTAGTTCTGCAACAGCACAGCACGACGGCCGTCAGCGTGTTCGAACACCCCGATCAGATAGTCGTTGGGCGGGTCCACGTCGGCCCGGGTGATGGCGCGTATGGGTGTGTCGGCCAGTACACTGGCTGCATCGTCCTGCGGACCGAGGCGATAGACGCCGACACTGGTGAGCTGCATGAGCGTGGGGCCAAGGTTCTGTATGGCAGCGTTGATGCGACGAGCCTGATCGTAGTGGCGGGTTCGGGTGCCGTCCCGGCGAATGATGGCACCGCCCTTGGGGAACTCGGCTCCTGGTGGAGTGAAGTAGCAGAAGTAGAGGATACCACGGGCCCCATAGGAAAGGGAGGCGTAGACCTGCCAGCGCAGTTGTGCCTCGGTGGGATCCGTGTGCGGACCGTAGGGCATGATGTTGAAGAAGTTCCAGAAGGGGACATCGTATTCCAGCGCGTACTTGCGCATGACGGCCAGGTCGGCGCAGTAACCATCACGACCGTCGACGTCGGGGCCAAAGCGTGGATAGTGGTCCATGCTCAGCACATCGACATCTACGACCTCCATGAAACGACGAACGTATTCATCATAGGTCTCAGCCCCCAGTTGTTGGCCCGGTGAGGCATATCCGGGGAACAGATTGATGTAGGCCAGCTGACCGGGGCGGGCCGCACGCAGGGCATCAACGCGCTGTCGCAGCCCGGGGAAATCCTCCACTGAGGGTTCGTCGCGCAACGAGTATCCCCAGAGGGCAGGGCCCTCGGCGAGTTGTTCCGGTGGCAGGTTGAGGTGGGAGATGACGGCCTTGAGGCCGTACTTCTCACACAGCTCAAGGACCTGCACCTGCTTCTCAGCTGTATTGGCGCCGAAAAGGGCGAGGACCAGATTGAAGTGGGCGCCGGCGATTTCGGCGTAGCGGGCATCGACGTCTTCGTCGACCGGGGGATCCACCCAGAAGCCGATGGCGAAATCGTCCTGAGTGAAGCGTGATGGGGAAGTCTGTTGCTGTGCCTGAGCACCGGCATTCATGGTGAGGCCGATCGTGATGAGAGCAAGGATCAGAGCCGGAGTCAGAGCCAGCCAGGTGCGAGTCTGAACCCTGGTATTGAGTTTGTGCATGGTCGATCTGGCCATGGGGTCTCGCCTTTACAGCGTGACGGCTGTCGTGGTGGAGGCCGCCATGATCTCTTCCGCCGTGACCTCCTGGCCTCGCTCGCTGGCCAGGTAGATGCCTTGCTGAATGAGCATGGTGTTCAAGGCCAGTTGGGCGGTGGGCAGCAGCTGGATGCGGTCGTGCAGGGCCGCTGCCCAGTGGTGCTGGGAGGATGACATGTCGCGGCTTGCCTCGGGGTCCATCAGACCCCGTCGTCCCATGACAGAACCGACATTGGCCGTCATGTCGAAGTCGATATCCGCCACCGTCTTGTGAAGGCTGAATGGGTCGACTCTCAGGCCGCCCTTTGAGCCGGCGATGTAACTGGGCGAGAAGGCGTCGAGATGGATTGCCCAGGCCGAGACGATATCCATCGTGAGATTGTCCGCGAAACTGACCATACCCGTGGCGAACTCCTCCACATCGAACTCGCCGGCGCGTGCAGCGTCCATCTCCATCTCCTGATAGATGCGCCCAGTGATCCGTTCCACTGACGGATTGCCCAGCAGATAGAGCATGCGGGAGAGTTCGTAGATCCCCATGTCGTAGAGTGCGCCACCGCCGGAGTGCTCCTTTTGGACGAAGCGCGCCGTGCCATAGCCGTCCACATAGGGACGCCCTCGACGCCGATACTCTGTTGCCCGGGCGTGGTAGATGTGCCCCAGTTCGCCCGCATCAATGACCATGCGGCAGGCCGTGGTGGCACCCTCGTACAGCCGACTGAGTTGGATGTGAAGCATCTTGCCGGTCTCAGCTGCCACTTCCAGCATGGCCTTGCCATCGGCGTAGGAGCCGGCGATCGGTTTTTCGCAGTAGACGTGTTTGCCGGACCGGAGGGCCTCGATTGCCACCGGCGCGTGATAGTTGTTGTGCAGGCAGACGTCTACTGCATCCAGATCATCTCTGGCCAGCAGTTCGCGAAAGTCGGTGTAGCCCTGGGCTATGCCGAAGGCCTCCCGTGTCGCGCCCAGGGCGTTCCCGTCGACGTCGCAGGCCACTGCCACTTCGATCTCGTCGATATTGGCCCATTGCTTCAGATGGTTCTGAGCGATCTGTCCCGTTCCTATGATGCCGATCCGCTTCACGTCTTCCTCGCTTGGTGAGTTCGAGTACATGGTACAGGGATTCGGCAGGCGCAATCAACACACAGACCGCACCGATCGCATCAACGCCAGACGCGAGTTCCGTCGACACAGCCCTTCAGATTGAGGTAAATTACCTGACACATGATTCTCCCACCCCAGCATTCTGCAAAGCAAAGGCATGAAGCATCTATTTCTGGTCACCTTCGCTCTTATCGCACTGTCACCGTCGATCCAAGCCTCAGACGCAACGAGTCCGGATGATCTGTATGATCTGAGTCTGGGCGAGTTGGTCCATATCAACGTGGTCTCTGCCTCGCTCGAAGAAGAGCCACTTCGCGAGACCCCGGTTCCGGTGACCGTCATCACACAGACGATGATTCACGACAGCGGAGCCCGTCATCTGAAGGACCTGCTGACGCTGTATGTGCCGGGTTTCACAGCTGTAGAGGATCAGAACGAACTCAATGTTGCCGCCCGTGGGGTCTTCACCTCATCGCAGCAGAAGATCCTCGTCATGGTCGACGGCCACCGCCTCAACAGCCGCAGCTATTCCATGGCCTCTCCCGACTATGGTATCGCCCTTCACAAGATTCAGCAGATCGAGATCCTGAGAGGGCCAGCCTCTTCTCTGTATGGCAATGTCTCGCTCACGGCAGCGGTCAATATCGTCCTCAAGAAGGGGGCCGATATTCTCGGTGGGGAAGCCTCAATAGGTGTCGGCGATCACGGTCAACAACTGCTTCAGGGCCTCTATGGCTCGCAACTGGCTGACCGCTGGGACGTACTGCTCTGGGGGCAATTCTACGAGGCGGATGGACAGTCAATCGACATTGCCGCCGTCGACATCTACTCCGCTGCTCCGCCGGTGGATGGTGGCAGCGCGATCCTCGATGGGTTCACGGACAAGCCGAGTTACGACGTGGGCGCCAAGTTAGGCGACGAACACCTGGGGCTGCTGGTCAACTGGCGCCGAGGCCACTACATCGAGCCGTTTACGGGTGGTGGCCTGACCGGCGAGGTCTACGACTTCAGCGAATACGATCCGGTTCATGGATACGGACCGGGACTGGCCTTCGAGACACAGCACTATAACCTGTCCGGCAATCTCGATCTCAGCTCAATGACGGTGCACGGCGAGTTGTATGGTGACCACAACGAGATCCACACGCCCCTGGTCGCTGTCCCCGCCTCGGGGGTCTACGTCGCACCCGGTTGGTCGGAGAATGCTGCAGGACTCCTGTCGCACGTGTCAGCGCCCATGGGTCGACACAGCGTCATTGCGGGAGTGCAATTCGACTATTTCACAGTGACAGAAAGCCACATGCTTGTCGGATCCGGTGGCGTCATCACCACCCCCGAACCGGCTACCCCGGTGCTGGCCGAGGGGCACGAGTCGGTTTCATCGCTCTTCTTTCAGGTGAAATACAGGTTGCCCGGCAGCTGGCTCGCCAACGTGGGCGCTCGGTATGATCGTAAGGATCGCTATCGGAGTGAAGCGATCAGCGACTTCAGTCCCCGCCTGGCGTTCATCTATCTGCCGAACGACAGCTTCTCCCTCAAGATCTCCTATGCGAGCTCATTCGTGGACGCCACGTACTGGAATCGTTTCAGTTCGCTTGCGTCCTACCGCGGCGCCGATGGCCTCGATCCCGAGAAACTGCGTGCCGTACAGATCACGCCCACCCTCACCCTCCTTGGTGGCGGGCTACAATACACGGCCAATCTGTACTACAGCCGTCTCGACGACTTCATATTCCGGGACAATGGTGCCGGCGCAGATCAGCCGAACTACAGCAATGCGGGCGAGCTCACCAGTTGGGGACTGGAACAGGAAGTAGCCTACCTCACATCCAACCTGTCGGCACGGGGCGTGGTCAGCGTGCAGCGGGCGCTCAACTCCGAGAACTACGGTGAGTCGGGGGGACACATCCACAATGTGCCCTCTGTTACGGCGAATCTCATCCTCGACCGGCACTGGGATCGGGGCCTGCGCTCCCATCTGAGCCTGCGATACATCGGCTCACAGCGCTCGCCCATTTTCCTGCAGAGCAATGGCACGCCGGTGAGCGATCCCTATCCCACCCAGGGTGTCCTCTTCCAGGATCCCGACAACGAGGTGGACGCCGCCATCGTGACCACGCTGGGTGTAGCCTGGGAGGGTGGTCTGCATCGCGATCTCGATCTTTCGCTGACCATCCACAATCTGTTCGATAGCAGCTTCAGCCAGGGGGGCAGCACCGTGCACCCCTATCCGCAGCCCGGCCGATCTCTGCGAACCAGCCTCACCTGGCGATTCTGACGGCCCATTACCTCACGAGACGAACGACCATGATCCGACGATTTCTCTGCCGCGGGATGTTGCTGTCCGTGGCGTTGTGCCTGCTGGTGATGGGGTCTTTTCCGGCAGGTAGTCAGGATCACTCCCTGGTCAGACTCAAGGGAGCCTTCGTTTACAACTTCATCAAACATGTGACCTGGGAGCGTGACGCCGACATCCCCCAGTTCACCATCGCTCTGCTGGGTGACGATGCCGCCCTGTATGACGAATTGGCCACGGCACTGGCGGATCGGACGGCTCGGGATCGAAGTATTCGGGTGATTCGCGTCGATCATCCAGCCGAAGCCAGCACGGCACACCTGGTCATTGTGGCACCAGAGCTCAACCCGGAGATCAGGGCCATCGCCGGAGCACTGAGACGGACCAACACCCTGCTGGTTACCGATCAGTGCGTGGATCGTCAGTCGGTGATGATCAACTTTGCACCCTCTGACGACGGCCTGGGTTTCGAGGTAAACAAGCCCAATATCGCCTACGAGGGTCTGAAGCTGGCACCCGATCTCCTCCTCCTGGGTGGGACGGAGCTGGATGTGCTGGCCCTCTATCGCGAGATGGAGGACGCGCTGCAGGCGACGAAGGGCACCATCGCGTCGCAGCAGGCAGAGCTTGACCAACAGGTCAGCGAGATCCAGCAGCGCGAACAGCAGATTGAGCAGCAGAGCGGTCAGATCGCCGAGCACACGCAACAGATTTCGGCGCGTGAGAACCAATTGGCGGAGTTGGCCGGTCAGCTCAATCAGCAGCAGGCTGAAGCCGAGCGGATGCAACTGCAGTTGACACAATACGCCGACGAGGCACAGGCACAGCTCGATACACTGGCCAGGCGAGCCAGCCGTGTGGGTGACCTCGAGGCAGAGATCCAGAGCAACACCCAGCTGTTGGAGAATCAGCGTCGCAATCTGGCAACGCAGGGCATCGAGTTGCGCGAGACGAAGGACACCGTCGACGAGCAAAGCGTGCAGATTGAAACGCAGCAGAGCATGCTGCGATACGGTGGCGCCATCATCGTCCTCATGCTCGCCGTCGCCGGTCTGATCGGCTACGGATATCTGGAGAAGCGGAGAGCCAACGAACGATTCCGGGAATTGATGGAGTCTGCCCCTGACGGCGAAGTTCTCGTTGACCAGGGGGGCACCATCCTGCTGGTCAATGGCCAGATGGAAGCTCTGACCGGGTACACCCGCCAGGAGATGGTGGGGCAGCCAATCGAACTGCTTGTGCCAGATGACACGCGGCCCCACCACAAGGGCTACCGGGACGGATTCTTCAACGACGCGCATGTGCGCGAACTGTCTTCGGCGCTGCCGCTTCGGTGCCGGCGAAAGGACGGGACCGTCTTTCCTGCCGAGATCAGTCTGAGTCCTCTCCACACCAAGGAGGGGATGCAGGCAATGGGTATTGTGCGGGACGTGACGGAGCGCAGAAGGCAAGAAGAAGCCCTGGCCGAAGCGGAGGAACGCAGTCGTCTACTGCTGGAGTCAGCCGGTGAAGGGATCTTCGGTGTGGACTGCAACGGCGTGACCACCTTCGTGAATCCTGCGGCCCTGCGACTGCTGGGCCTTGAGGCGTCGGACCTGCTGGGCAAACGGGTGCACCCCGAAATTCACCACCATCGGGCCGATGGCAGTGACTATCCGGTGGAGACGTGCCCGATGTACAAGTCGTTCACCGAAGGACAGACCTACCTGGTGGATGATGAGGTGTTGTGGACGAAGGATGGGACGCCATTGCCCGTGGAGTATACTGCGACACCCATGCGCCGCGACGGCGAACTGGTGGGGGCGGTGATCACCTTCCAGGATGTGACGGAGCGCCGTGCCGCCCAGGAAGCACTACGCCGCAGTGAGCACCGCACACGCACCATCCTGGCCACGGCCGACGAGGGATTCTGGTTCATCGACAACGACCAGATGACCCTGGAAGTGAATGACGCCATGTGCCAGATCCTTAGGCAGCCCCGGGACGCGGTCGTCGGCAGATCCATCTTTGATTTCGTTGATGACGACAACCGCCAGGTCTTCGAAGAGCAGGCGGGCCGGCGTCAGCAAGGTGAGGCGGGTGCATACGAAGTGGCCCTGTCGGGCCCCGACGGCGAGTCGGTGTCGTGTCTGTTCAATGCCACGCCCTTCGTGGATGAGGATGGTGAGAAGGCCGGTGCCTTCGCCATGGTCACAGATATCACGTCGCGCAAAACCATGGAGCTGGAACTGCAGCAGGCCAAGGAGACGGCTGATGCGGCCAATCAGTCGAAGAGTGAGTTCCTGGCCAATATGTCCCACGAGATTCGCACGCCGATGAATGCCGTGCTGGGATTCTCGGAGATCCTGCGAGGATTGGTTACCGATCCGACGCATCGTCAGTACTTGGACTCGGTGCGGTCCGCCGGACGCTCCCTCCTGGGGCTGATCAATGACATCCTGGATCTGTCCAAGGTGGAGGCGGGCAAACTGGAGCTGGAATACCAACCCGTGATTGCGCCGGCCGTCTTCAACGACATGGATCCAGTGTTCTCGGGCAAGGTGACGGAGAAGAGCATCACCTTCAACGTGGATGTGGATCCGAAGTTGCCCAAGGTGTTGATCCTG
Source organism: Gemmatimonadota bacterium (assembly GCA_018673255.1). The sequence continues at coordinate 20,496 of JABHDC010000266.1, read as the reverse complement.
GATGAGACGCGACTGCGGCAGGTGCTGATCAATCTGATCGGCAACGCGGTCAAGTTCACGGAGGATGGAGGTGTCACACTCTCCGCGCGGGTCGAAGAGGCGCGGGGTGATCGCATCGACCTGCTGGCCTCGGTGACCGATACAGGGGTGGGCATCCCGGCCGACCAGCAGGACAAGATCTTCGGCGCCTTCGAGCAGACCTCTGGCCAGAGTTATACCAAGTTCGGCGGCACGGGACTTGGGTTGGCGATCACCAAGCAGCTGGTGGAGCTGATGAATGGCGAGCTCTGGGTCGAGAGTGTTCTGGGCGAGGGCAGCACCTTCCACCTGCGGCTACGGGATGTCGAGATCGCCTCGGAAGAGGTGCTGAACGCAGCAGATGGTACCGAAGTGGAGGGAGTGAGTTTCGAGCCGGCCACAGTCATCGTCGCCGATGACATCCAGGCCAATCGGCAGTTGGTGACAGCGTATCTGGAACCAGCGGGTCTGACGACGCTGGAGGCAGCCAACGGTGAAGAAGCGGTGACATTCGCCCAGCAGCAGCATCCGGCGCTGATCATCATGGATGTTCGCATGCCGGTGCTGGATGGATACGAGGCCACCAGGATGCTGCGCGCTCGAGAGGATACGAAGGACATCCCGATCATCATTCTGACGGCCTCGGTGATGACGGAAGACGAGGGACCGATCCGCGAGATCTCCGATGCGTATCTGAAGAAGCCGGTTACCAAGGCTGAGTTGGTTACCGAATTGATGCGCTTCCTGCCACATGCAGACCCCCGGGGGCAGGCCGATGAGACCGCCCAGGAGGCAGATTCACAGGAGTGGTCGCTGGAGGCGATGAGCCCTGAGGCCAGGGCTCGTCTGCCAGAGCTGGCTGCCGAACTGAGTGGTTCACACTGGGAGACGTGGAAGAGCCTGGACGGAACGATGATCACAGAGGTGGTCGCATTTGCGGCGCAGATGCGAGATCTTGGCTCACAATACCAACTCGAGCCGCTGCGACTCTGGGGGGAGGAACTCCACGGTCAGGCTGATACATTCCAGCTGGATCGGGTGCCGGAGACGCTGGGCCGCTATCCCGAGGTCGTTCAGGCTGCGACCGAGGGTGATGGGTCGGGTTCGGGCGAGCGCGCCGACGCCTGAGTGGTGGGCCATGCGCCGTGCCCGGCGCGGTGAGACCGTGTCCCATCGGCCGCGCGTCAACTGTGACGGCGGTCAGCCCGATGCCACTTGGTCGCTCAGCTCGCTGAAGGATCCGAGCAGGCGGGACATGGTATCCATATCAAACATGCCAGCTGCATCTCCCAGCTTCGCACCCCACGCACTGACTGGTGGACAAGCGTGAGACTCGCCCAGGAATCTGATCTCTTCCGCAAAAGCCTCGATCTCGTTGATCGTCTGGGTTTCTCTCAGCTGTGAGACTCGCGCCAGCTGTCCTTCGAGAGCTGACTGGAGTCCTGCTGGATCGCTGACCGCAGTCGAACCGGGCCTGTCACCATCTGTTGATTGCGGGCCAGAACCAGCAGCCTGCGCGTCAAGGGCGGATCTGATTCCGGTGAGGATTCGCTGGAGTTCCTCGTCGACCGCTTCGAGGGTGGCCTCGACATCTGTGCCACTCGGATCAGCATGGATCGCCGATTCCAGCAATTGCGCACGCTGCTGTAGTTCGCCGCAGCCGAGTGTGCCGGCGACGCCCTTCAGCGAATGGGCGGCACGCTCGGCCGTTTCCTGGTTGTCGTCGGAGATGAACTGACGAATCCTGGCGACGGCCTGTGCCTCCTCACCTTCGACAAATCCTCGGACGAGTCGCTCGTAGAAGGCGCGCTTGCCCATGACGCGTTTCAGTCCACTCTCAACATCGAGTCCAGAGATGGCAGCCAGAGCCGTCACGGCATCGGCATCAGGAGCGGAATCTATCCTGCCCCGAGACGCAATGCTGCCGCCGACGCTCGACGATACGGGCTCGCGGTCACCGGCCGGGATCCATTCGAGCAGTGTCCGGAACAACGCCTCAGGGTCAACGGGCTTGGCGACGTGATCGTTCATGCCGGCCTGGATGCAGCGGTCACGGTCTCCAGACATGGCGTTGGCGGTCATGGCGACGATCGGCAGATCACCGAATCTCTCATCAGCGCGGATCTGAAGTGAAGCGGCCACCCCGTCCATGACGGGCATCTGCATGTCCATCAGCACGAGGTCGTAGTCTGAGGTCTCCACCATTTCGACACCGATCAGACCATTCTCGGCCAGGTCGACCCTGAAGCCGGCATCGGCGAGCAGCTCCATGGCGACCTGCTGATTGAGCTCATTGTCTTCGACCAGCAGGATTCGGGCGCCCTGGATGGGGGATAGATCAAGGCCTTCAGTGGCCGAGTTCTCGGTGCTGCTGCCGGCATTCCAGGTTGTGTCACCGCGAACCGCTCGCAGGGCGGCGTTGTGCAATTGCGACGGGCTGACGGGTTTCACAAGTGTGATATCGATACCGGCCTGGTGTGCTTCTTCAATGATTTCAGCGCGACCGTACGCGGTGACCATGACGGGCTTCGGGTGCACTGGCAGCTCGAGATCCGCGACACGGCGAATGGTTTCAATCCCATCCATCCCACCAGGCATTCGCCAGTCGATGAAGACGACCTCGTATGGATCGTCGGTCGCCGCTGATGAGATCGCCTCGATGGCATCCTCGCCAGAGGGGGCTTCGTCGACGCGGAATGTCAGGGACGAGAGCATCTCTACGATGATCTGTCGTGCCTGCGGATTGTCGTCCACGACCAGGACTCGACGATTGCGCAGATCGGGTTCGATCGTGATGGCTTTCGGCGTCGCGTGTCCGATCCCCAATCGAGCCGTGAACCAGAAGGTGCTGCCCACACCCGGCGTGCTTTCGACACCGACATCACCGTCCATCAGATCGACCAGGTTCTTCGAGATCGCCAGACCGAGCCCGGTCCCGCCGAACTGCCGTGTCGTGGAGGTATCCGCCTGCTGGAAGGACTGAAAGAGTCGGCTCTGCTGATCCTGTGTCAGACCGATGCCGGTGTCCTGGACCTCGACGCGCAGCAAGACCTCGCCCTCACGCAGCTGTGAGGTGCGGATCCTGACGACAATCTGGCCTTCTTCTGTGAACTTCACGGCGTTGTTGGAGTAGTTGATGATGATCTGCCCGAGTCGCAACGGATCCCCACGCAGTTCCTTGGGCACATCGGGCGGCACATCAAACAGCAACTCCAGGTCCTTGGCTGAAGCCTTTGCGCCGATCAGGGCGGCGACATTCTCCATGACATCATCGAGGCTGAATTCGATCGCCTCGATGTCGAGTTTGCCCGCCTCGATCTTGGAGAAATCGAGGATATCGTTGATGATGCCGAGGAGGTGCTGGCCTGAGCCCTGAATCTTGCTGAGATAGTCATGCTGTTTGGCGTCCAGATCCGTCCGCAGAGCAAGGTGAGCCATGCCGATGATGGCATTCATCGGCGTGCGGATTTCGTGACTCATGTTGGCGAGAAAGTCGCTCTTGGCGCGCGTCGCCTCCTCGGCGGCATCCTTGGCTCGGGCCAGTTCCGTCTGGTGTTGCTTCTGATCGGTGATGTCCTCAAAAGCAACGGCAACCCCGCCACCGGCAGCTGCGTCGATGGGTGCCGCACTGGTGCTGACCCACACCAGATCGCCCTGCGGGCGATAGATGCCCATCTGCACGCCACGGATCTCGCCCTCACCCGCCAGGGCCCGGCTGGCTGGATATTCACTGACAGGCATTTCGGTGCCATCGGCGCGCACGATCCGCCAGATCTGCGACTGCAGGTCCCGCATCTTGTGCTCGTCGGCGCTGATGCCCAGGATCTCCTCGGAGAGCACATTGGCTTCGCCGATGTTGCCAACCGGGTCGATCATCACCACGCCGACGGGCAGCGCCTGGAACAGGGCCTTGAGTCGTTCCTGCGCGCTCAATCGGGCCTGCTCGGCCTTGAATCGCTCGGAGATGTCCCGGATGATGACGAAGAGGGCCGGCGCGCCTGAGAGCGAGACGGCGTACATCGAGACCTCGGCAGGGACCGGTGTGCCATCCTTCTTCTGGTGCAGGAACTCGAAGTTGTGGAAACCATCCCGACGACCGATCTCAACCACACTCGCCGCAGCTTCGGCCGACGGCGTACCGTCAGGTTGTTTGGGCGGTGCGAAATCCTCCGGCATCAGACCGATGGTTTCCTCCCGAGAACCGTAGCCGAACATCTCGACGAAGGCATCGTTGGTTTCGATGAGTCCCTCTTGACCATAGAAGACGTAGGCATCTCTCGAGGAATTGAAGACGGTGCGGAATCGTTCCTCCTCACGCCGACGCATCGTGATGTCACGGATGGCGGCTGTGACGAGCCGGCCCTCGGCTGTCACAACGGGACTCAGGCTGATTTCCACGAGGAAGGCGCTGCCATCCTTCCGTAAGGCTGCAAGGTCCTGGCTACCGCCCATCGCCCGACTGGAGCTCTCTGTGGCGAACGACTCTCGATGCCGTATGTGACCGGCGCTGAATTCATCCGGGATCAGCATCTCGACCTGTTGACCGATCATCTCAGCTCGCTCGTAGCCGAACATGGTCAAGGCATTCTCATTGACCATGACGATCTGACCGTCTTCGTCGACGATGACCATACCATCCGGCGTGGACTCGAGGATGCCAACGACACGATCCGTTCGCTCCTTCAGGGCGCGCAGATCGTCCAGCCGTCGGAAACCCTCTGACAGCGCGCTACCGACTTCTTCCAGCATCTCCAGATACGGGGTGAAGGCATCGGGTGCGTAGCTGTTGGCAGCCAGCGTTCCATGGGAGAAGGGAAAGTCGATAATGCAGCGCGGCGCATCCGCTGACCGCCACGAGCTGAGCTCGTTCAGTGGGTCGTGGTGTTGCAGGTCAGGACGATACATCACTTCACCACGGCGCCAGATCTCAACAACCTTCTCGCCCTGAAGAGGGTCCAGAAGGCGGTCGGTGGGCACATCCGGATCTATGGAGAAGGTCCGAACGATTGAGTCGCCCTCTGACTCGACCACATTGACGCCACACGCATTGAATGGGATACCGCTGCCCAGCAGCACCGAGTGCAGGTGCTCCATCAGATCTTGCGTCTCACTGGCGCTGTCCAGGCGCCACACGGCCTGGCGGAAGTCGGCCATGAGCGCAGCGAGTCGTTCCTGCTGTTTGCGCTTCGAGATGTCGCTGATCGTGGCCAGGGTCTGACCGGCACCAGACTGCAAGGGGCCGAGGCTGATCTCGACGGCGAACTCGGAACCATCCTTGCGCTGGGCGACGAGGTCTGTCCTGTCGCTCATTGATCGTGCTGTTGGCTGGGCGGGGAACTGAGCCTGATGTGAGTGAAGCAGATGTCGGCAACGCTCAGACACGAGGTACTCGACCTTTTGGCCGATGATCTCGTCACTGCTGTAGCCGAACATCTCAGTCACACGGGCATTGCACAGCGTGATCAGACCCTCCTGATCGGCGATGAGCATGCCATCGAGGGTCGACTCAAGAACTGAACGGAAGCGTTCCTCTCGCTGGCGAATCTGCCGGATCCAGATGAAGATGAGTGCGAGCAACAGGACGACGCCGGCAAGGACATAACCGACGGTGCGCCACACTTGGGCGCGGTCTACTTCGTACTTCACCTCGATCCACCGTTCGTGGATCTGCTTCTTCTCTTCCGGGGCGATCGATGCCAGGCCCTTGTTGAGAATCTGGACCAGTTCGGGCCAGTCTTTCCGAACCCCTATTCGCTGGGAGTAGTTGAAGCGGGTGTGCCGGGCGACCTTCACATTGGTCAGCCCCAGCTGGCGCGCCACATATCCCCCTGAAGCGATGTTGCCGACGTAGGCGTCGAGCTGCCCGGAAGACAGCAGGCGCAACCCCAGTTCAGGGTTCGGCAGGGTGACGAGGTCGATCTCAGGATGATGCAGCCCCAGGAACTCCTGCTCAGCATACCCGTCCACCACACCCACTCGACGGCCATTGAGTACGCCCAGGTGAGGGATCGGGGGCTCGTTCTCGAGCATGAAAACACTCATTGGCAATTCGATGTAGTACTCGGTGAAGCTGAGGAATTCTTTCCTGGCAGGGGTCCAGCCGATACTGGTGAGCATGTCCACGTCGCCCGTCTTCACACCTTCGAGTGCTTCCGTCCAGGTCGCCTCTGTGTCGGCGACCATATTCAGGCCGAGTCGCTCGTTGAGCAGGGCAAGGTAGTCGGCGGCCAGACCTCGATGCGTCGTGTGATTCTCGACGTATTCGATCGGATGCCAGGCGGGATTGATGCCGACACGGATCTGCGGATGGGCGGCGATCCAGGCCTGTTCAGCGTCGGTGAGTTCGACAGATTGAGCGGGAAGGGAGGTGGGCGCGAGTGTGATGAAGAGTGCCACGCCTACGACGGGGCGGGCGAACGCAAATCGACGCCCAGAGGCGAGGCGACCGCCATCGAAGCGCTCGTCGAGCCATCGCTGGAGTGACAGAGTGATCGCCGTGATGAGCGCGGCTATCGACAGCCGATTGCGGGAGTTGCTCATTTACGCTCAATCTGGTGGTGAGCAAGGGGCCTGTTGAATGGCGCAGAACATAACCAGTCTTGGGCAGCCTCGGCCAGACAAGCAGGAGCAGAATGTCGGCCCTGCCTGGACGTCTCAGGAGCTCGCTGAGGCAGCGTTACAGAAGAACCGATGCCAAACCCGTTGCAGGATATCCCCATGGCGTCTGAAGACTGGCACACACGATCTGAGAAAAGCACGGTTCCAACGTGCGAGAGTGGAGAGGCTATGCACCGCTTGCTTACCCGCCCCGCGCTCATCCTGTGGTTGAGCCTCCTGATCACGGCCTCCACCAGCGTGGCGGATCCGCTGACGCCGGGTGCCGAGATGTCGAGTGCGGTTGTTCTAAGCGTCGCCGACTTCGGAGCGCTGGGAGATGACTCGGTGGATGACACCGAGGCCTTTCGCCGTGCGCTGCAGATGGCCGAGGCACGGGGCGGGGGCCTCGTCCTTGTCCCAGCGGGTGGTTACACCATCTCAGGCACGATCGATGTCCCAACCAACTCCCACCTCAAGGGTGAGGCGACGCGGTCCACGGTGCTGCATGCGCCACAGGGGATCGACTTTGCCCTGCTGCGTCTGCATGACGTGGTGAATGTGACGGTGAGCCATCTCAGTCTGATCGAGACGGACCACGAGTATCTCGCTTCAGCGGATGCGATCGAAATCTCGGGCGAGAGTGCGCGAATTCTCATCGATGACGTGTACGTGGAGGGTTTCGGAGCTGGATTCAACATCGGCGCCAGCGATGCTCAACAGGCGACGATCAGGAATGTCACGTTCCGGAATTGCCACGGCGAATTTTCGAAGCTCTGGTCGTTCGGGATCAATCACGCACAGCAGGTTCTGCTCGAAAACTGCCTGGCCTTCCGCAATCGTCTCGATGGGATCAAGCTGCGGAAATTCGCGCGTGATGTGACTATTCGCGGTGGTGAATCATCGCACAATGGTCGCACGGGTCCCAATGGCAATGGGGTCGATGGTTACGCCGGGGGGGATGCCTGCGTGATCCGAGATCTGCTCGTCGAACACAACAACGGCTCCGGCATCTATATCAAGACGGGTCCGTTGCACTACGGCGATTTTGGCCTGGTTCGAAATGGGTTTCTGAGTGGGATTCGCGCGCGCCACAATCGTGGCTCCGGGATCGATCTGAACAGGTCGGGTGGCGATCTCATCAAGCAGGGGCAGGACAGGCTGCCGCCCCTGGCGTCGCACTTCACCATTTCAGGCGGGGTTTTCGAGGACAACCACCACGCGGGAATCTATATCCGTGGTCGCAATGTGACGGTGATCGCCCCGGTGATCCGGCGTAATCAACAGCACGGGATGGACCTCGCGTCGGCCTATGACGTGGAGGTGATTGGTGCCATGATCGCCGGAAACTCGCTGGCTTCGCCCGGGGCGGCCTATGGGATCGCCATCGGGGCAGACCCGGTCAAAGGTGTGGGGCATCGGATCAAGATCCGCGGCGGTACGATCAGTGGGATCGACTCCGATGACATCACCAATGCATCCGACTACTCAGATCTGGCTGAGGAACTGGTGCCGACCCATCGCAATGCCATCTACATCGCAGAAGGTGCCGACGACATCCTCATCGACCATGTGACGATGCGACACTGGACAGAGGGTTCATATCCGATCCGTTCGGATATGGGTGCGGACGGGCGTCTGCTCGTGCACTACGGCCACAGCGATCGCTCAGATGCGGTGGGTGGCCCGGGTTCGTCCCTGGTCTACGAAGACCGTGTGCTGTTCAAGGTGACGCCGACGACGCAGGTGGATGGCTGGTTGCCGATGCAGACCGTGGCTGCGGGGCCGATGGCCGATACGCCAGCCGATCCTGTCGTGGGGCAGATGTACTTCGACACGGATCGTGGTAGCCCTGTGTGGTTCGACGGCACCGCATGGATCGGGGCGAATGGAGAGAATTGATGACTACGTGGGTCATCCCTTTCCTTCGCGCTCGTCCCAGGGCCATTGGGGCCAACCCCTGTCACGCTGCCGGCCGAAGGGCACCTGTTTGGCATGTTCGTACGCCGCCCGAAGATTTTCCGGTGGCACCTCAACGCCCGTCACGTTGCTCGTGAACAGAAACATGCCACGTCCCCCATCGGTGGCATCGATGAAGTAGTCCACCTCGTCGCGCACATCCTGCACCGTGCCGAAGGGCAGTGTCCGGCTGACACTCAGGCCAGTGAAGAGAAGCAGTTCCTCTCCCATGCGACTGCGCAGCTTTCGCAACTCGCGCAGATCCAGGCCCAGTTCATACTGGAAGCCCTGCAGACCACTGAAGCCGATGTCGACAAAGTCCTGCAGCAGGGGTCGCACATCCCCATCGCAGTGGTGGACGAGGCGCACACCACCATCCACCAGTGGTTCGATGATCTGAGCCACCACGGGCAGGTAGTACTGTCGCAGGAAGTCCGGTGCAACAAGGGGACCCTGGTTGTTGCACAGATCCTCACCGCAGAACATCAATGGCACCAGCTCGTATTCGGCGTAGAGTTTCGTCAGGATCCTCGCCCGCTCGCGCGCCGGCAATCCCTTCGCCCACCAGATCTTACCCACCGCCTCGGGGTACAGGGCACACGCGGTGAGGAACGCCTCGTAACCATACTCCACGTAGAGGGGGAAGGGACCACCGAGGTCCCAGAAATTCGGCACTGGCACCAGCCCATCCCACTGCGCCTGAGCGGTCTCGAAGAAGGACCGAAACTCGAGCTCCGCCGCGGCTGCATCGAAGCCGGCCAACACCTGGGCCTCAGTGTCGGGCAAGGCGTCGGCCGTGGCCAACAGCGCTTCAGGCTCGATTGTGGTGAAGCTTTCATCCAACACGTGCCCCGTACGGACCTGCTCCAGCTCTCGGTGGATGACTGGATTGATTAATCCATCCGTGCCCAGTGCTCCGTGGGCCCTGACCATTCCTGCCAGGGGATTGGCCAGATAGACCTCTGGCGTGATGCCGGCCAGGGCCGCCAGATTGCGCGCGCCACCGATCCAGCCACCGATCGTGGGAATCTCATCCACATCCTGACCACGGGCCTGGCGGGTCAGTCGTTGTTTGGGGGTCAGCTGGGTCATCAGGGGGCAATTCCTGCGATGTGATGCAGAGGTGATGTTCGACGGAGACTGAGGGTATCGCAGGTGCCGGAGGGGGTCAACTGATGCAAGACACGGCGTCCGAAACATGCGTACGGCGGAAAGAAGTACGACGATCATCGTTGACAAGTACGACGTGTGTCGTATTATTGCTACGACAATTGTCGTACAACTACCACCAACAGATGCTGACAGACCCTACCGAGAAAGTCGACATGGTCACGGAGAACGCACGCAAGGCAACGGATGCTGAACTGGACATTCTGAATGTCCTTTGGCTGAAGGGAGCCAGCACGGTCCGCGAGGTGCACGACGCGATGACGCAACTGCGCGACATCGGTTACACGACGACACTCAAGACCTTGCAGGTGATGACGGGCAAGAGGCTGGTTTCCCGCGATGAATCGAGCCGGGCTCACGTGTATAGCGCCCTCGTCGGGCGTGCGGAGACGCAACGTCTGCTGGTGGGAGACCTGGTGGACAAGGTCTTCGGTGGCTCGGCGGCAGGGCTGGTAGCTGGGGCCTTGTCGGCGAAGAAGGCGTCCCCTGAGGACTTGGAAGCCATCCGGCGCATACTGGACGACGCCGAGGAGCAGAAATAATGGTCGCCATCCTTCCCGAACCGACGATCCAGGCCCTCGGTTGGACGCTCGTGCACTTCCTCTGGCAGGGGGCCATGGTTGCAGCGGTACTGGCGATCACCCGGTGCTTTGTCCGCAGTTCGACAGCGCGTTATGCCATGTCGATCGCCGCTCTGGTGGCGTGCGTGCTGTTTCCTGCCGCCACCCTCGTGAGCAGCTCTGCATTGGCTGGCGAGGCCATGCCGGCGGTGTCAGCACCACTCTTCGACCCGGCTTCGCTGGCCGCCGATGCAACAATCGGCCGCTCGGGTGCGTTACCGGCAGAGCGAGGTCAGGCCACCACAGGCATGCCCCTGTTTCCGGAACTCGGCGTCGGGCCCCAGCCGCTGATCGCGGTCTCTACGCTGCAGCGATACGCACCGGTTATCGTATTCGCCTGGGGTGTCGGCATGGTGCTCATGGCGGCGCGGCTCGTGCGCAGCTGCTGGCTGACGCGACGTCTTCGACGGGTTGGTGTGTCACCGTTGCCAGGCGAGTGGGCGAGCCGTGTACAGAGGCTGGCGCGTGAACTGGGGTTGCGACGTGGGGCGCAGGTCATGACGTCGTCGATCGCCGCCATCCCCATGGCAGTCGGTGTGCTGCGCCCCGTCGTGCTGATTCCTGTGGCGACCCTGCTCGGTCTGACGCAGGGACAGCTTGAGGCGATCCTCCTGCACGAACTGGTGCATGTGCGTCGCTACGACGGGCTCGTCGTGCTGGCCGAGCGCCTCGTGGAGACGGTCCTCTTCTACCATCCTGCTGTGTGGTGGATCTCTGCCTGTTGCCGCACGGAACGGGAACACTGTTGTGATGATGTGGTGGCGACACGCACGGACGTGCGGCTCTATGCGGGTGCTCTGGCCACGGTCGAACATTTGCGCGTGCCTGCCCTGGCGGCGGCAGCCTCCGACGGCTCGCTGCTGATGCGCGTTCGCAGGCTGGTCGCCCCATCAACTACCGGTTCCACCGGCATAACCCTGCCCAACGTGATCGCCACGCTGGCGCTCTTGTTTCTTACGGCGGCCGCCATCGGCGTCACAGCCAACGCAACTGCGGAGGAAGAGATGAATGGTGACAACCTGCCGGGCGTTCTGCTCGAAGGTGTGAGCGTGCCAACGCTTCAGGACTTCCAGAGTCTCCAGATCGAACCGGGCAAGTGGTCAGGCACGTCTGCGGGTGGCAACTGGTCCTTCAGCACGATCGTCGACTCGTATGTTGCCGCCCTCAATTCTGGCGGCCTCAGCTCTGGTGGTGATGAGTGGTCGGCGCCTCATGTGGCGGCCACCTTCGGCTACCCCTTCCACTTCGTCATGAAGGAGGGAGCGGCAAAACATGACCACAACTGCAACATCGAGACATGGCAGTTCTTCGACCGTATGGCAGACCTGGGATGGGGGACGACGGGCGCCTACGTATTCACGGGTGCCGGCAACGAACCGGATGAGGAGGCCCTCAGCGCTGCACAGGAAGAGGCTTGGAAGGCGGTGACGGCCGGCATCGATCGTGGCATGCCCGCCATTGCCTGGTCGCCGAGTGCCGATCGTGACTTCGCCGGTTGGGGACTGCTGGTCGGCTACGATGCTGACTCGAAGGCCTACCATGTGAGCCACGCGCAGATGGACTCGATCTACACGATACCGTACGACGGCTTTGGCCGTGCGTGGTTCAACATCATCGTCTTCACGGAACCAACGAAGACCGACCCGCGAGCCGCAGAGATCACCACGCTTCGCCGAGCCGTGGAGTTCAGCAAGGGTCTGCGCTACAGCGTCGAAGACTCCAAGAACTGTTGTGGTGTCGATGCGATCGGCTTCGATGCGTATCAGTTGTGGATCGATGTGCTGGAGAGTGGTGAATTCGATGGCTCCGTGGCCCAGTCGCATGCATGGCAGCTCTATCACACCCGCCGTCTCGCCGCCGAGTACACGCGGGAAGCGGCCGAGTATTTCGGTGGCCCTGTGGGTGCTCGCCTGGACCGTGCCGCCGATCACTATGTCCAGGAGAGCGAGCGGGGCCTGAAACTGCTGGGTATCGTGGAAGAATGGAGTCAGCAGCCACCGACGCCATCAGAAGTGGAAGAGGCGCGAGAACTCGTGGTGAACGCGTTGGCCTGGGAGCGGGGTGCCGTGTGGTTTCTCGAGATGGCCTTGCTCGGCCTCGGCGAAGAGATCCCCGGCGGGCCGACGAACGAAAATGTCGCCATGCTTCAGGCTGAGCAGCCCGAAGTCGGAGTTGATGTGGCGCCGACGGAGCCACACCGTGGGACGACGCTCGCCTCTTCTCTCGAGCCCGTGTTCATGACCCTCGGGAAAGCTGAGTGGACGCCCGCTCGAATCCAGGGCGTGCTGGGGCATCTGTTCCACTTTCAGATGGCCGAGGGTGGGGGCGACGTCTGGCACGACAACCTCGACTGGAGCCTGGCCATGGAGGTGCTGAAGGAGGTGGCGCAGTACCGCAGTTACGAGGTCCAGAAGGAGGGCTCTGATGCCGATCGAGCGATGGCAGAGAGCCAAGCGTGGGACGCAGTACGGGTGAGTCTGGATCGTGGTGTCCCGGCGTTGATCTGGAATCCACGAAGTGCCGAGCAACGGCAGGCGCATCATCCCGCCGGCCACGCGGCCTGCTGGGGGCTCATCGTCGGCTACGACGAGACGCAGGAGACCTACACGATCCGCCATCCCTTCGTTTGGGAGGGAGACTACACGGTCCGCTACGACGAGGACTGGGAAAATCAGGGCGGGGACTGGTTCAATATCCTGGTCTTCGACGATGTGAAGAACGCGGACGATCCGGTTCTGCATCGTATGGCGCTGACGAATGCCCTCTCCTTCGCCGACGGGACACGACTGGGGCAGCACAGGTGGACACAAGGGTTATTCGCGTATGAGACCTGGTTGGCCGCGTTCGAGTCGCCCGATCTGCCGGAAATCACGCACCATCACGCCAACATGCTGACCTATCGACGGGAACTGGCGGTCGAGTATCTGCGGGATCTGTCCGGGATCTTCGAGGACGCGGCCGAGCCGTTGGAAGCGGCGGCCAGTCACTACGAGCGCGAGCATGCGCTGCTGGAGCAGTTGAAGTCGCGGGCCAACACGGGGCGTCTGGATGGCTACACCAAAGCGGATCGCACCGAGATGAGTCGACTGCTGCGGGGCGCTTTCGCGGAAGAGCGTGCGGCGGTGGATGGGATTCGGGTGGCTCTGGCGCTGATGGGGGACTGACAGGTTCGTGGTCCTCTGCAGAAACCGAAAAGGAGGCGACCCCGATGGGGCCGCCTCCCTATACCCGCTCTGATCAGCGCAGATCGAAGGGGTTCGACCAGGCCTTGTCGCCCTGGGGGCCGATGATCTCGAAGCGCACCCACCGTGCCCCCTTGCGCAGGGCGAAGGTGGCTTCGGTGAACAGATTGCCACCTTCTCGGTACTCGGTGCCGTAGGTGTCCTGCACGGCATGAATGCGACGGGCCTCGCTGCACTTCACGTGGACCTCGCTGCCGTCGGGGGCGACCTCGATCGAGTGGATCTCGGGGCCGGTGCTGCCGTAGCTGGCGCCGGTGGCCAGTGCTTCGAGCACGGCCTCGGTGGTGCGTTCTTTCACTCTGGCCATCGTCCAGGACTCATAGCAGTCACGGTTGTCGTCCGGGGCGCCGTGGGTGTCGTCGTTGGCCAGGCAGGGATAGACGTGATCTTCCATACTCATCCAGTCGTCCCAATGCACGCCACTCTCACCGCGGGCCATGAAGCGGCAGGTGCTGTTGAAGACCTCGATTCCGGTGAGCCCCTTCAGTGGCAGCGTGTCCCGGATGATGTTCACCGAGCTCCAGTGCGGATGGGCCAGCCAGACCTGACCGCCCTGCTCGTTGACATTGTCGATCACGTGCTGCGGCGGCATGGTGCCGCAGGCCATGTCTTCGTGGATGTTGAGGCAGACGAAGTGATGAACCTGACCACCGAAGGGATTGGACGGATGCAACTCCGCCCCCTCGATCAGGACGAAGTCGTCGGGCACATTGACGGAGGCGACGGGGGTGATCTTGCGGTGATCGGAGAGGCAGAGGTAGTCGTATCCCTGGGCGACGTATTGATCGAGACGCTCCTGGGGCGCCACGCGACCATCGGAGTTCGTCGTGTGGCAGTGGAGATTTCCCTTCACCCAGAAGTAGCCGTCACTGTCGGGGAGGGCGTAGGGGTCGGTGAGCGGTCGCGGCGCGTCAGCCATCTGGATGTCCTGTGTCGAAGTTGTCAGGTGGTGTGAATACAGCGGTCTCGTGTCTGCCGAAGATAGGTTCAGTCAAATGGGGGGACCAGCAACCGCTGATGCGGTGGGGCAGCGCGGCAGAAGACTCATTTGTGGGTCAAGTGCCAGACACCGTCCCAAGTGTCCCCGGGGGGCTCGGCGCGCAGGTGGCGCACCCGCTCGAGATACTGCGCTGTGGGTCCGTCGTTCGCGGTGATTTCGAGACAGCCCTCAAAGTGGGCCTGCGCCGAGTCCCAGTCCTGTTGGCGGTACGCCTCCAGGCCGCGCTCAAAGCGATCCCGCAGGTCTTCAAGGCCCGAATCGATGGATCCCCGTCGGCCCAGCAGCTCATAGACGCGCACCGGCTCCTCTCTACCCACCACCTGGACCAGATCGAGCTCTCGTGTCTCCATCGTGTTTTCGGTCATCCGGTGCGTTTCCTCGGTCATCAGAATCGTCGCCCCGTATTGCTTGCAGACCCCTTTTAAGCGCGAAGCGATATTGACCGTATCGCCTAACACGGTATAGGACTTGGACTGGTCCGAGCCCATATTGCCGACCAGCAGGGGCCCGGAAGACAGCCCAATTCGCAGATGCAACGAGTTGGGGTCTGCCTCTGCTTCGCCCCCGCGCCCGACCAAGTGGCGGATCTCCTCCAGCTGAGCGACCAGATCCAGGGACGCCTCACAGGCCAGCTGGGCGTGTTCTTCTTCGCCGGTGAAGGGCGCGCCCCAAAAGGCCATCACCATCGTGTCGATGAATTTGTCCACCACCCCTCTGTGGCGGAAGATCGGGACGACCATCAGCGACAGGTATTGATTGATCAGACGAACCAATTCCGCTGGCTCGGACTGGTCGGCAAGAGTGGCGATCTCATCGACGTTGGCGAAGAGGACGGTCATCTCCCGGTTCTCGCCGCCCGTCTCCAGGGCGCCAGCCTTCCCGATCAGATGCTCCACCACGCGCGGATCGACGTATTTGCCAAAGGTGCTCTTGATGCTGTCCCTGCGTCCGAGTTCACTCACCATATCTCCGAAGGCCTGAGAGAGCTCGCCGATCTCGTCGCTGGAGTTCGTCTTGACCTCAACGTCGAGATGGCCCTGGCCGATTTTTTCCATGGCGCCCATCAACTGCCTGATCGGCTGGACCAGTCTGGCAGTGAGGTACAACGCGCCAAGCAGGCCCATCAGCATCGCTGACACGACGGCGGCGATGCTCGCGTGGAGCACGGCTTTCTGATGTGCCAGACTTTCGGCCACAGCATCTTCACGGAGCGCTACCGCCTCGATGCGGTATTGTTCGACCTTGCCGGTGATGTCATCCTCTTCCTCTTCCAGCTGGGCGAGGAGGGTCTCGACGTGGGCCTCGAAGGATGCCCTTGCCTGTCCGCCTGACACCCCTGTATCCATCAGAGCGACGACTCTCAAGGCGTGCTGGTGAAAGTCGCGGTGCTCCATTCTCAGGCCTTCGAGGATCGGCTCCAATCTGGTGAGAGCCATTCGATCATCTTCCTGTGCGACACCTGCCACAGCCTGATGCACCAGATCCAGGGCACGATCCAGCCGCAGCTCTACCTCTTTCCCCTTGGTTTCGAAGTGGTTGCGCTCACTCTCGATGTCGGGCCGGTTCGGCGCTTCATCGCCCAAAGCGATGATCTGCCGCTCGAAGTGGATTTCCTGTTGCAGGGCCAGGTGCACGACCCCATTCACCTGCTTACCAAGGGGGGTCAAATACGTGTTCATCTCTTCGAGCTCTTCGCCTACTTCGCCCAATCGCCAGTAGGAATAGAGACTGGTCAACACCAGCAACCCCAGCATGACCGTCGCCAGGCTGATCACCTTGAATCCGAAGGATATCCTGCGCCCGCTCGTCTTCATGCCCAGGCTCCGTCCCAATCGGGTGCCGGTGGGTGGACCTGGAAGTGGCGGACACGATCCAGGAAAAGCGCCGCTGGTCGGTCGTTGGACCCGATGTCCAGACAGGCCTCAAAGGAGTGCTGGGCCCGACCCCAGGATCGATCGATGTAGGCCTGGAGTCCTTCTTCGAAGGCGTCTCTCAGTTGCTCTTCTTCTGCGGTCAGCTCGCCGTGGCGGGCCAGCAGTTCATACACCCAGATCGGATCGTGGTCGCCGATGCGGAGTCGATCCAGGCGCCGCGTCTCGAAACCCACACCGGCCTGGTCCCGTGTCAGCTGATCGATCATCACCCGTGTGCCATAGATCTTGTTGGCTTCCTGCAACTCTTCGGCCACATGTACGGTCTCGCCCAGGATGGTATAGGCCCTGGACTGTTCGGGACCAATGTCCCCGGCGAGCACACGGCCCGTAGCCAGACCTACCCGGATCTCTACCTTGGGCAGTCCCCGGCGCAGGCCCATGATCCCAGGCAGGCGGAGCGCTAACTTCTGCAACTGCCCGAACTGATCCAGGGCCGCCTCACAGGCCAGCCGGGCATGCTCCTCCGGGCGGGCGAATGGCGGTCCCCAGAAGGCCACGATCGCGTCTCCGATGTACTTGTCGATGATGCCTCCCGACCGGGTGATCGGTTCGGCGGCCAGATTCAGGTACTGGTTGATCAGGTTGACCAGGCCATCGGGAGTCAGCATTTCGCTGATCGAGCTGAAGCCGGCAATGTCGGAGAAGAAGACCGTCATTTCCTGCTCGCCGCCCTCTGTCCGGCGGCTTCCAGATCGTTGGATGAGATCCCCCACAATGCGCGGATCGAGATACTGGCCAAAGGTCGATTTCAACTGCTCCAGATCCCGCAGGCCACCGACCATACCGTTGAAGATGCCAGATAATTCGCCAATCTCATCGCGGGATGAGATGTCGACCTGGCAATCCAGGTGTCCCTGCCGGACTGCATGCGTGCCCCCCAGCAGTTGCTTGACGGGCCGGGTCATGCGCAACGCAATGAACAGGGACCATGACAGACCAGCGACTACCGCCACGCCGGCCAGAACGAGTCCCATGTGTAGGGCGTGCTGCTCGTGCCGACTGGCCGTGGCCATCGACCGGTCGGTGAGCCCTTCGAGCTGGGTCATCAGGCTGTCGATTCCCCGGCTGATATCTTCCTCTTCCTGCCTCAGCTGCCCCCGGAGCAAGAGCGCCCCATCCCGGTCCTCTTCCTGCTGGCGGGCAAAGATGGGCAGGGCGTATTGCTGGTATTCCCGGTGCTCTTCGCCAAGGCGGACCAGGTTCGCCTCGAGCTGGGCGTAGTCGACTATATCCTCTTTGGACTCGGCATGCTCTATGCCCTCTCTGACGCGTTGGAGAGCGGCAGCAAGCGACGCTTGGATCTGTTTCCCCCATGCCTCGAACTGGACTCTCTCGTCGGCGAGAAATACGTCAGCAGCGGTCCCTGTTGCTTGCCTGTGGAATAGCCGTTCGACGTGAATTTCTTGTTCGAGCAGATAGACGCCGATGCGGGTCGTGTGGTCTTCCAGGGGCATCATATAGCGGGCAATGTCATCCAGTTCGTGGATGACTTTCCCCACCTTGAAATAGGTGAAGGAACTGGCCGCAATCAGCAGGGCCAACATCGACATGGCCAGGCCGAGAATCTTGACCCGGAGTGGAATTTTCTGAACGGAGAATTGCATCAGCGTTCCTAAGAAGACATCAGGTTAGAAGCGATCGGGACTCCACATGTGGGCTTCCTGCAGAGGCCACAGCGCCGCGGCCAGATCGGTTGCGGCCTTCGAGCCGCGCACCTCGACAGCACCATCATCCAGCGTGCGGTATCCCATCCACAACTGCCCCAACCCACTCGCCATCGCTGTTTCATCATCGCTGCA
Source organism: Gemmatimonadota bacterium (assembly GCA_018673255.1). Next base: position 2,160 of record JABHDC010000266.1, on the reverse strand, counting down.
TCTCCTCACGGCGGATTCTATTCAGGCACATTGCCATCTCCTGTCGCCTCTCCTTCTATGACCCAGGAGAGATTGAATCGTGCCAGGCGGCCCCCGCCATTGCGCTCTTCATATTGCAGGTAGATCCAGCCTTCGCTTGGTGTGCCAGGACGGCCGGCCTCGAGCGATGAGTAGGCGCTCGGGCCCTCGTCGATGAGCCGTTTCACCGGCCAGGTGAGGCCACCGTCGAAACTCGCCCAGACCGTCATGCGCACGCGCTCGTGGCTCTCCTCATCTGCATTGCTGTAGAGGAGGATGTCTCGACCCGCCACAGGCAGACGCGTCAGACCAGCGGCCATGCCGAAGTGGCCATTGTAGTTGGCGCCGCGCTTGTCTTGCCCCCGATAACGCGGCCCGTCAGGCAGGCTGCTGTGCGTCGCATCCTGCCAGGTGGCACCACCGTCGTGGCTCCAGGCATGCAAGCGCTCACAGCGCAGGGGTTCACCCTCGGCGAAGCGATGCTGTCGCGAGCTGTAGTAGATCCGACCATCGGCCAGTTCAACGACGCAGCCTTCGCCCGTACCGTCCACAGGGAAGGGGGCGCTGGCGTGCCACGTACGACCGTGGTCGTCGCTGAAGACGGCCATATTGTAGCCGGCCCCCTCCACGTAGACCCGTGCCGGACGCAACAGACGGCCCACATGTGCTCCCCGGTGGAGGGTGATACCGTGTTCGCAGAAGTGCAGGGAGGGCACATGGCCCCGCTCGTCCACCTCGAAGACCGTCTCGTCGGCGGCCCAGGTTCGCCCCTCATCAGAGCTGCGGTACATCTTGCGGGGTGCTGTGGCGATGTCTTTCGGCGGGTGATCGGGATGGCCGAAGAACAGGATCTCGCCGGTCATCTCGTCGACAGTTGTGCCGCCCGCATGAATGCCGTCACCCACCGGGATGGGTGACTCCCACGTGGCGCCGCCGTCTGTGCTGCGACGCGAGGTCAGATTCTTCGCTCCCCACGTGGCGATCACCGTGCCATCGAGGGCGATCACGACATTTGGGAACCGCTCGTCAGAGAAGATCTCCTGCCATTCCATACGGGCCTCGGTGCAAAGTGGCTCGAGCGTGCCTTCCTGGGTTGGCGAATTGTTGGCGGTCATCGAAAGATCCTTCGTCGGCTCGTGGATGGAGATTGCAGGTCCGCAGATCATGTGCCGTCTGCAGGCCAAGTCCCAAGCATGACCTTCATCACGACTGGCGGCAAGCGGAAGGGACTGAATCATGAGCAGCAGCAGTCAGGTGCCGCGCAGGATTCTCTCGCTTACCCTATCGTTGAGGATGATCGAAGGCCGATCCGACCAAGCCAATGTTATCTGGAGACTGAGTTCATGCCAGACCCCGGACTCCTGAGGAAGCAGACCCTCAGGAACTACGACTACTCATGGGGCCGTCTAGACGGCGACCCGGACATGCGCTCTGAGTTCTGGCGCAACAACGTGGCAGACTTCCTCGCTACCCAGGAGTTGTGCATCTCTCCTGACTGGTTCCGAGGACGAAAGGTGCTGGACGCCGGTTGTGGCGGCGGCCGCTGGACGTACGGGTTGCAGAAGCTCGGATGTGAGGTCACCGCCTTCGATGCAAGTGCCGCTGCTGTCGAGCATGTTCGCTCGAACATCGCAGAAGATCCGGCGCGGATCCACCATGCGAATATCTTCGAACTGCCACCCGAGATCACCGATCAGCGCTACGACCTCGTCTTTTCGTGGGGTGTGTTGCATCACACGGGCGACACTTTCCGTGCGTTGAGCACGATCGCACCGCTGATGAAGCCCGATGGTGTTCTCTACGTGTATCTGTATGGCAAGAGATCATGGAGCCCGCTCAAGAGTTTCCTGGTGAAGGCGTCTCGGGTTCTCCTGTTCCCACTCCCGGCGGGACTCAAGTTCTCTCTGTTCAGAGTCCTCCTGGGTGAATACAAAGCAGGACTGGCGATGGATGTTCTGGGCTCCACTATCGCCCACCGCTACTCTCAGGAAGAAGTAGACGGTTGGCTGGGGGAACTGGGTGCGTATTCCGGTGATGTCGTCCATCCAGTCCGGCGCAAACCGTCCACCCGGTCCGGTCCATTCCGTCCACTTGTCGGAGCGTAGCGACGCTGGTCGGAGTTAGGAGGCGGCGGGTTTCTTC
>JABHDC010000265.1 GCA_018673255.1 Gemmatimonadota bacterium | reverse complement strand
TGCCGTCGACGAGGGCATCGCCGAAGAGGGTCAGATGCAGACCATTCACCAGGCCGCTGAAACGCGAATCAGCCACATGGACACGGCCCAGTGGCGACACATCGCCGTGGATCGCGAAACCGGCGCCGCTCATCCTCAATCCATCCATGCCGATGGCCCCATCACCCTCGAGACGGATTCCATACCACAGGTCACCCCGTTGACCGGGATGGACACTGAAGCTGACCGAACCGCTGCCACCATCGACTTCCAGCTCTCCCTCGATGATCAGTTCAGTCAGATCCGGGTGCCTGCCTCTGCCAGCCAGATCCAGAGCTGAGAACGTGATGCGCGCGCCCTCTTCAACCAGCAGGTGGGCCCCGGCGGGCACAACCAGATCCCAGGGGATCCGCTTCGTGCCCTGCCAGCGGGTCGTGCCCAGAGGCAGTCTCGCTCGGGCCAGCCCCAGATCAGCATCTTCCACGACGAGCCGACCATTGGTCAGATCGCCTTCCAGATCCGCCGAACCGCCACTGAGCAACAGCAGGCCGAGCCATCCTGCGCCAGCGGCCCGCAACGTGGCCGGGGCGGTCGCCGTGCCTTCAACCTCAAGCTCGCCATAAACGATCAACTCACTCTGGGCCGGATCGAATCCACCGGATCGGGCATCTCCATCGGCAAAGCGAACCTCGACGCCAGCGGCCAGTGTCAACCGAGCACCAGCTTCGACGACGACATCACCGTCGATCTCAACGACGCCACTCCAGCGCGTGTCCTGCCCGATATTGCCCGGCAGTGCCTGGTGCAACAGCACATCGACGCCCATCACCCCACTGCCCACCGGATGGATACGCTCCAGGGCGAAACCCAGTGGTGCCCCTCGACTGAATCCGGTGTGCGCATGAGCGGGTGGGTTCGTATCGGCGGCGAATCGTGTATGAACGACACCATCAAAGGGATCGGTCGCATCGCCATCATTGCCATTGTGACTGGCGGCGTAGGCCGCATCACGAGCCCAGAAGTCGAGATTGTCGCCACCCTGGATTCGATCGACCTGCCTCCCCGGGAACCCACGATCGGCAAATAGCCCGTCCGCGCAAACCAGATCAACCTGCTTGTGACGTTCCTCGTCGTTGTCCGCACGTTCGTCGACGTGCCACAACAGCAGGCCGCCACCGGGAATGTTTCGGTTGTAGTAGCTATCCGTGGACTGGCGATTCTCGATCAGAAAATACTCGTCCTCTGAGACGGGAACCCGAAGCACCCGGCCATCACGGTCGATCGGCAGCAACTGTAGCCCTTCAGCCGATTCGGTCAGCTCGACGAGATTCGCATTGGCCCGTCCGAGCCAGCCCAGTTGCGCCAGTGACCAGGCGCTGAATGCATTGGGCCCGTCCTCGATGCCCCAACCCAGTGTTCCGAGACCCATCAACCCCCACTTGCCGATCCCCGCCGAATCGACTTCCGGGTCAATCTCTCCCGTGGCCGTCACGGTGGATTGATCGAACAGATCGGGCAGGCCGAGAACGTGGGCGAATTCGTGACACATGGTCGCCGCCGTCACCCTGAAGACATGACCTCGTTGTGTCGTCCCGCCGAATCCTGAGAACTGACTGCGAACTCGCACGACACCTCCATTGGCCGCCGGGTCGTCGCTCAGGAAGTCCGTCATCAGGCCGAGTGATGCCAACCCCGTGGCACCGCCGATGAAGAAATCGCGTGGTACAGTGAGGAGATTGATGAACAGGATATCGACATACCCATCGTCATCGCCGGAATTAGGCAGGCCATCGGGGCCGTCGTTGTCGAAACGCCCCATGTCCACGTCAGCATCAGCCTGTTCAAGAATCTCGAGGTTGAATCGGCCGTAGTCGCCGAAGGCCCCTTGCTGGGGCGCGATGTAATCAGCGCGAGGTGAGAGAGAGACGTAGCGTCGCGGCAGCACGTCGCCGTCCAGATTCAGCTGGCCCCGGGACATCTCATTGTAGAAGTGTGTGAACGAACCGGCCCTGGACGCATCGAAGAGATCGTCTGCCCAGATTGGCTTGGCGTTGTCACTGGCGGATTCATCGGCAAAGCGCGCAAAGATGACGAGCGCACTGTAGGTGCCGCTGGTGCGATCATCGATCTGCTGTGTTGGCTTGGCCGCCTGGGAGGCGACCGGTCGAGACGACAAGGACAGATGTGGCGTGGCGCACAGAAAATCACCATCCGCCCACAAGGCCGATGAAAAAAAAGTCAGTACCAGGTAGAGTAGGGGTAGGAGCGTGCCGATATAGATAGGGGCACGTACAGGCAGCAGCGTCAACCGAGCAGATTCAGGCTCGAGGCAGGTAGCTGCAAGGCAAAGCCGCCATTGGAGCGAAGAGGATTGCTGACCTGCATCAAGGAGCGACTGCTGTTGCTGATCCGAGTGGAACTGGACCGCAATCCGTTGGTCAACGACTGGGCTGCCGATAGAGACATCGGCGATTTTCCGAGTGCACCGAGCGGGTTGCTCTTGTCGATGCCCACCAGGCCACTGAGCAGGCCCGGCCCATCTTCACCACCGAGCAGACTGTTGAGCGGGCTAGAGGACTTTACCTGTCCACGCATGCGATCAATGAGGGCGCCACCGGAACTGGGCAGGTCGAAGAGCGATGTGCGAGAACGGTCTTTTTCGGTTGTCGCCAGCAGGCTGCTGGTCGATATCTTGCCGGCCGGTGGACCGCTGGTCGCCTTCAACGCACCCAGACTCTGACCGTCTTTGACACGATTGGCCAAACCTTGCGCTGCAGCACGATTCTGGCTGCGCGCAGCGGCACGGTTGATCACCGTACGACGGGCGGTCTCAATGGCTCGATCGGGGTCAGTAGGTGTCGCATCCTCAGGGATACGACCGATCTGACGGCCTTTGTTGCGCGCCAAGGCGCTGCCGTCGATCACCTTCCCACCGCGCTCGACTACCTTTGCGGTCGCGTTGAGTTCCATATCCTACTCCGGCTCCATATCCTACTATAGCCGTTGAACTTAGGGGACTACTCCCTATATCCTCTACCGCATAAGCTACAGTAGAGGCATGCTGTATTCAAGAAGATTTTTCCGGCCCGACAATACCCGTGTCCACAGGTTTGGTCACATCCTCGATGAATGTCTTCGCTTCACCTTCGTAGGTGAGGAACGGATCGTCGAGATTCAGGTATTTCTCGTCCTCCACGTAGATCGAATCCCAGTCGATCACGTATCGTGACTTCTGCCCGGTGAGGCAGCGCATGACCTGCGAGCGCGCCTTGGCCCGCGTGTCCTGAGGCGGGGTGACGATGGAAGCATTCACATGCTCGTCATCGATCACTCGGCGAGTGAGTCCGCGGTTGCGGAGATCGTAGTAGAGCCCCTTTTCGGGGTTCACATTGTGATATTCCAGATCAAGTGACTGGAGCCACGGATCATTCCACTCCAGACCCTCTTCGGCGATGAAGGTCTCCAGCAACCACTTCTTGGTCACCCAGTCCAATCGATCCATCAGAGACATGGGATCGTAGGTCAGACCATCCAGGACGAAACGCCATTCGTCGAGGATCCAGTCCCCCTCATCGTCCTTGCCGCGCAGATACTGCTCAGACAACTGGAGGTATTCTCGCTGGATATCGAGGGCTGTCGTGTAGGAGCCATCTTCGAGCCGAACTTCCCAGCGATACCCGAGATCCCGGGAGATGTCACGGATCGCCTGCACCGGGTCGAGGAGTTTGACCTCCGGGACGATTCGTTCTTCCAACAGTTCGAGTACCAGCGCCGTGGTCCCCACCTTCAGCGCAGTGGCGTATTCGGACATGTTGCTGTCACCAACCAGCAGATGAAGGCGACGATAGAGCCCGAAGTCGGCCAATGGTTCGTCGCGCGAGTTGATAATGGCGCGCGAGAATTGGATCCACTGGTAGATCTCGGTGACGATGTGATCGGCTCGTTGCGAAATCTGGTATGGCACGTCCCCGTCTTCAGATCCACCATACTCGAAAATGTCCGTATGGCAACCCACGCGTCCGGCGCCGGCAAAGACCTGTCGCGTGACGAAGAAGGGCAGAATCGCCGGCAGTAGAACCTGCTGGAAGGGCACCTCTCGACGAACCAGGTAATTCTCGTGGCAACCAAAGGTCGCCCCCGTATAGTGGTCGATGTTGTTCTTGAAGAATCCGCCTTCGTCGGCCAGGCCAAGTTGCTCGAGGGCCCTCTGCACGATGACTTCCCCCGCCCGATCGGAGGCGACCAGATCGAAGAGTCCACGACACTCCGGTGTGGCGTATTCGACATGACCCATGTCGAGATAGAAGCGCCCCCCATTGAACAGGAAGCCGCCATTGCCCGGTGGCTCATCGCGGCCGCGGTAGTGGATATCGACGATCCCCAATCCTTCATGATGGAAGACACAGTCCTTCGTCTTCATCGAAACAAAATCGGGGCTCAGGAAGGGATCGGCGTCCGGCGGCATGCAGCCAAACTCGACCTCCAGACCATAGATGCGATTACGCATGGTTGCAGGACTGGGGCCGAACTACAGTCCGGGGGCCAGCGTGGCCTGAAGAGCGGTCATGGGGCCTTCACCACATCGACTGCTGCCTGCAGGGATTCGGCATCCAGCAGCCGGAACTTGCTCTTCGTCGGCAGAGTACGATCCAGAACTGCTGCCTCGAGGCGAACGGTCTCGAGGGCGGCATCGATCTCCGTCGCGATCTGGTCATCCGACGGGCCGGGCGTGGGATCCACGGTAGAGTCTGCGGAATCCTCTGCCGCCACTTCATTTGCGAGTCGACCGATCCCCCAGGCGCGTAATACCGTCGCCAACGCCTGATTCAGTGGTGCAGGAGCACTGCCTGTGGGCAATTGAGCCAGGATGCTCTCGGCCACGTGCGGAACACCTGCAATGACGGCCGCCTCGGCAGCGCCGGCGAACGTGCCGTCTGCATCAACAGTGCAGAAGGTCTCACGTTCATCGGACGGATCCAATTCTGCCACGAGGATCCGCGCGATGAAGGGAGACCGGAAGATCTCGTCGAAGGCGGTCTTCATGAGCGGACCCACACCGAAGTTCACCAGCCGCTGCAGCGACACATCACCGGCAGACAGGTTGAATGCTTCCAGGTGAGCGATATCGATGACGGACTTACGGAGCTTCTCGATATCGGCTGGATGGCCGACACCGGCGAACACGATCTGATTGTAAGCCTCGAAGATTTTTCGCGGCCCCGGTGTCGAGGTCAGAAGGAGCAGGCCATCGGCGTAGCGACAGGCCACCAGGGGACTGGCTGCGGCGAGCTGATCCTGCAGATACTCGCGGCGATTGCGGATTGCCTCGACCCAGCGATACGGTTCATCCAGCATCGTCTAGTGTCCTGTCGCAGGGATAAGTTGACAAAGTTCGGCGGCCGAGGCGCCCGGTTCGCAAGGCGCGCGAGCGATGCGTATCGGTGGGATACACAGAGTGAGCGCAACGCCGCGAACCGGGATGGATCGGGCGTCGAACGTCGACGGATCTCTGCGACAGGACACTATGTCCTGACTTCGGCGAGGCGATACGTGGCGGCCAGGGTCGCTTCGTCGATCGACGAGATACCTTCTGCCGTCACCCGCATCACCTGCGGATAGATTGCCGCCGTCGCACTGAAACCACCGGTCGCCGTGTCGAATTCGGCTGCCGTCTCCAACATCTTCAAGACGAGGATCAGCGTCGCCGCTTCATCGCGCTCGATGAAGGGCTGCTCCCACCGATTCTGGTAGTAGAGAGCCCCGCGGATGATCGGCGAGCCGGAGCCGGTCGTGCAGAAATCGACTGATTCAAAGGTCGCACCGAGCACGTCGTAGAAGAAGATCTTGCCACCCGGGTCGTGTTCTCCTCGTCCACTGGGGTGCTCGAAGGTCACATAGATCGGTACGACGGCGCCGATGCCCTGCATGGCCATGGGTAGATTGTCACGCAAGAGACGAGACAGGGTTCGCAGACGACCATCGAGGCTCAACTCCTGCAGTTGAGTGCGCCGGTAGTGCTGGAAGGAAATCTCCAGGAGTCGGGCGATCTCGTAGGCATTGGCAGGCGAGCCGGACAGGGCCAGGACGGAGCGATCGTCGACGGACAACACTTTGGCCGCACGATCGTAGACGATGACGTTCCCGGCTGTGGCGCGACGATCACCAGCCACCAGCACACCGTCACGATACCGGACTGCTAGAATGGTCGTGCCCTCGGTGGGTGTGGTGATCGAGCCGGCCGTACCCTCCATCGCCGGTGGCGGCGTGTGGCCATGCTGACGCAGCAGATGCAGAAAGTCGTTGCCTTCCGCCATCACTGAGCGATCTCTATTCACCGGTCCGCTGACGATAACGGCGAGCCTGATTCGGGTCCACTTTGCGCATGCGGCGGAGCAGATCATCGGTATTGGGCCGTTCGACCTTCGGCCGACGGGGACCTTCGTCCTCATTGCCGCCATCACCGTCACCCAGTGGTTTGGTCGGCCGGGGCGCGCGATCTCTCATGCCGGACTCAAGACTCATGGTCTCTCCCTTTGAGAAGGATCGTCCTGGAGACCGCTACGCCGCATTGCATGCGGCCACCAGTTCCTCGACAGAACCGGCCCGGTCCAGGTGGGCGTTGAAGATAGCCGCCCGGTCTGAATCGACACAACTCTTCAGATCGATGATGGCCACATGACCATCGCCGACGTCGAACTCGATCGAATCCCAGTTCAGCGACCGCACCTTGTCGCCAAACCGAGACAGCGCGCCGCCTCTGAACCAGGCACGCGTGTCGATTGGCGGCTGCACCAGGGCACGGTCGACATCCGTATCGGTTGTGAGCCGGGCAACCTGCTCACCACCAGCCTCCAGCAGGAGGAACAGTCCCTCTTCAGGATCGATGTTGTGGTATTCGAGATCCTGGCTCTGCAACCAGGCACGATCCTCATCCTTCTGCCAGTCGAGACCCTCGGCCTCGGCAAAGGCATCCAGCAGCCACTTCTTGGTCACCCAGTCACAGCGGCCAATCAACTGATCCGGATCCAGGGCGAGTGCCTCCAGCGCTTGTGTCCACTGTGTCAGCACCCAGTCCGTCTCCTCATCGCGCCCGGCCACCAGGGATCGGGCTCGCTCCAGATACCGACGCTGAACCTCGAGCGCCGTGGAGGGCGAGCCATCGGCCAGTTCCACCTCCCAACGGCGGGTGGCGTCACGGGAGATTGACTTCACGGTGCCGATGGGGTCGGCCAGCTGGATGCCAGGCAGCTGACCGGTCTCGAGCATTTCCAGGATCAACCGCAGGGTCCCGACCTTCAGAGCCGTCGCCCACTCGCACATGTTGGCATCACCGATGATGATGTGTAATCGACGGTAGTACGCAGGATCGGCGTGGGGCTCGTCGCGTGTATTGACCAGTGGCCGACGTGTCATCGTGTCGACGCTGGCGATCACCTCAAAGAAATCAGACCGCTGGGCCAACTGATATACGGCTTGATCGGTCACTCCGGTGGCCTCGACGCCGACCTTGCCTGCACCGGCAAAGACCTGACGTGTCACCAGAAATGGCAACAACGCCTGGATGACGTCGTCGAATGGAATCTGCCGAGGCAGCAGGTAGTTCTCATGGCAGCCATAGGAATGGCCGTCGAAGTCCGTGTTGTTCTTGTAGAGACGCACGATGCCGCCGTCCCGCTGTTGCGTGCGCTGACGTGCACAGTGCAGCAGGATCTGCTCACCTGCCCGATCGAAGGCGACCAGGTCGCGCAGACTCAGGCACTCGGGCGTCGAGTATTCGGGGTGCGTGTGGTCGTTGTACAGCCTGGCGCCATTGGCGATGATGAGATCACTCTTCAACTCGCTCAGTGGAATCTTCCGCTCACGGTCCTTCTGCAGATGGACGGTCTCATCCGTGTCATTGAGAAGTTCGTCCACCTCAAATCCGCGCATGTCGCGGCGAGCATTCTCGAGACGATAGTCCCAGCGGGCAACGAAGTCTCGCTGCAGGAAGCAGCGGATGAGTTCCATCGACTCGACCACGACATCCAGGCCACCATCGATCTCATCGACCTGGATCCCGTATTCGGTCTCCAGCCCGTAGATGCGGCCAGTCAAATGACTGTTCCGGCTCTGGCCGCCTGGTCCCGGTCAGCATCAGCGGTTACGGGAGCCACGCGCACCACATTCTCCGCGTCGTAATCGAGCAGGGTCAGCCAGTCGGCGACGCTGTCAGAGGGTGGAAAGACCTCGTTCTCTCGGTATTCGCTGTGTACGGCGCCCAGCAGATCATCGAGACGCAGACCGGCAGCTTCCACCTCACCGTCGGCGATGGCCCGCTTGATCGCCGATTCCTTTGCCCGCTGCACGAGGTTGTCGATGAGCGCACCACTGACCAGATCGCCGAAATAGAGGATCTCCGTCCGACCACTGCGCAATGATACCTCGAGAAAACGGGTATCGTCGGTACGGGCGAAGAGCGCCTTCGAAGTGCGTTCCACGAAGACGTCGCGTGCTGCGGCGGCACTGCCGAACTCGGCCACGGCAGAGGCGTCGATGGGCAAGTCGTCAGACAGGTAGATACCGAGAATCTGCGCCGACGAAGCCTGATCGGGCCGGCCGACCTTGATCTTCCGATCGATTCGACCGGGCCGAAGAATCGCCGGATCGATCAGATCGTGGCGATTAGAGGCCAGAATGATCACCACGTCCTGCAGAGACTCTATGCCATCCATCTCGGTGCAGAACATGGGGACCACGGTGTTGGCAATGTGATGGGATCGCATGGACCGGCGCGTGCCAAGGATCGATTCGGCCTCGTCGATGAAGATGAAGGGCAGGAAGCCCTCGTCGCGCTTGCGGCGTGCCTGGTTGAAGATCTCCCGCACCATGCGCTCGGTCTCGCCGAGCCACATGTTGAGGATTTCCGGCCCCTTGATGTGCATGAAGTACTCCTGCACTTCGAGACCTTCCTCTTTCCGCAGATGCTGAACCAGACTGAAGGCCGTCGCCTTGCCGATCAGCGTCTTGCCGCACCCCGGCGGCCCATATAGCAGGAAACCCTTCGGCGTCGAATACTGGAATCGATCGAACAGCTCCGGATGCAGGGCCGGCAGCTCGATCGTGTCGCGAATGGCGTGTATCGCCTCCTCCTGGCCGCCGATCCGCGTCCAGGGCATGGGCGGGATCTCCTCGAGGAAATACTCCTTGCTGTCGCTGGAGGTCAGCCGCTCGATGGCGACCTTCATCGCCGGATCGGCCCGCACCTCGTCGCCGACTTTCAGTTCGACGTCGCGCAGATCTTGCGAACGCTCGAGGACGGCGTCACTGGAGCCGTGCTCCTGGCCGATCCGCAGGCGTGTTTCGTCCAGCACGTCGGCAATGCGGACCACCGGTCCCGAGGGCGGATACCCGAGAGTCCCCACCACGGCATAGGCTTCGTTGATGAGGACCCGGACCCCGACGAGGAGATCCTCCGGATCGAGCCGTGCGTCGATGTTGGCGTAGTATTCCGATCCGCCGACGAAGACATTCGCGATGCCATCTCTGGGTGAACCGAGATAGATTCCGACGCGATTGGCCGGGGCCGTGACCTTCTCAAGGGTACCCTCGAGTTCGACGAGGGTGCGACGGGCCTCCTGGAAGGTGATCTCGCGCTCGAGCAACTGGCGGCGCAGCTGATACAGCAGAGGGCGGGAGGGATCCCGCTCAGGTACCGTCATCAACACCTGGTCGACGAGGACGAGGGGATCCCCATCCGTCTCGTCCGGGCGACCCGAACCGAAGCCGCGATGTCCGGACCGGTCGGCGTCACGCGGCAGATCCTCCGCGTCTCCTGCTTCGAAGAACTCGCGATCGGTCATCGTGGGTCCTCGCTCATGAGTGCGCCTAGTGGATGATCGTTCCCAGGCGATCGTAGCGCGTACGGAATGGGAGAGATGGCAGATTCCAGGCGAAATTCCCCGCGTCGGCCAGCATCTGCGGCAACCGGTAGATGGGGCCCGACACAAGGGTCGACGACCAATAGATGATCATCGCCTTGCCTTTGATCTTCTCCCGAGGCACGGGGCCAAAATACCGACTGTCCCGGCTGCGATCTCGGTTGTCACCCATCATGAAGAAGTGGCCCTCCGGCACCGTCAGGGGACCGAAATTGTCACGAACCCGCGAACCGGCCGGATAGATGACCCGATCGACAAACTTGCCATCCGGTGCATCTGGCAGGACCTGGCCATCGACATACAGCACCTTGTCACGCACCTCCACGGTCTGACCGCCGACGGCAACACAACGCTTGATCAGGTCTCTGCCCGCCTCTTCGAGAGAGCGGAAGATGACGATGTCGCCCTGTCGTGGGTCGCGGAAGGCTGGCAGCCTCATCAGGGGGGCATCGACCAGAGGGATCTCGATCGGCGCGCCGAAGACAAACTTGTTGGCCAGCAGGTAGTCACCGACGAACAGCGTGTCCTCCATTGAGCCGGACGGAATATAGAAGGCCTGCACGATGGTTGATCGAATGAGCAGGGCCAGACCCACGGCGACGAGGATGGAGGTACCGTACTCGCGGAAACCACCGCCTGAACTGGACTCACGGGTGGGTGTCGTGTCAGTGCTGTCGGAACTGGAGACCATCAGAGTCTGTATCCATTCGTAGAGGCTCTACTTGCTGTGTCGGAGTATACGAAAGCCACAACCCCCCGTAAACGAGGCACTTGAATGGCCCCAAGTGCTTGTGAAATCAGGAGATCCTCTCTACATTGGCGACCACCGCCCTGCAGCTGCTGGCGGTCCGCCGCCGGGCGAGATACTGCCCCCCACGATCACCCTCATCAGACGCCACGCCACCCATGAAGATCCTTTTCTGGGGAGTTCGAGGCTCCTTCCCTGTGGCTCAGGAGCATGCCGCCGGTTACGGGGGCAACACCCCCTGCGTTGAGGTGGAGGCGGGTCAGCGGACGATCCTGATCGATGCCGGCACCGGAATCCGAGCGGCTGGAAAGTCTCTGATCACCCGAGGTGTGGAGCAGATCGATATCCTGCTGAGCCACACTCATTGGGACCATATTCAGGGATTCCCCTACTTCGAACCCCTCGACTTGCCTGACGTGTCGATTCGGGTGCATGGATTGCGCCAGGCCGACCCGACCCTGGCAGAAATCTTCGCAGGCCAGCAGCAGGAGCCCTTTTCTCAGCTCTCTCTCGACCGGGTGAAGGCACAACTCGAGTTTGTCGAGCACGAGGATGGGGAGTCTTTCCGAATCGGTGATTCCGAGGTCACGTGCCGACGCCTGAATCATCCTGGCGTCGCCGCCGGCTTCCGAGTCGTGTCGGGGCAGCGCACCTTCGCCTATATCTGCGACACAGATCTCGAAGGCGATATCCTGCATGCCGATGGGCTGCCTGCTTCAGATGGTGAGGGCCCATGGCTCCAGCAGTTGAAACAGAATGCATGTGACCTGGGTCACAGTGCAGATTTGCTGGTTTGTGATACGTTTTTCCTGCCTGAAGAATACGACCCGTCCTGGGGCCACAGCTGTCCGGATGAGTTCCTGAGACTGGCTGCCGATGTGGGAGCCAAGGGAATCTGGCTCTTCCACCACCGCCCGGGGCGAGCTGACTATGACCTCGATCGGATCCTGGACCGCTACCGACCGGCCGCGATTGCCCAGGGACTTGATCTACAGGTAGCACGAGAGGGCCTCGAAGTCGCCCTGTAGTCTGAACGTCCCGTCACCCTATCGCCGCAAAGGACGCTTACTTGCGCGTCAAGTTGTGGGGCACTCGAGGCTCCGTTGCCAATCCCAGCGCCACGACCCGCCGTTACGGAGGCAGCACGCCGTGCGTCGAAGTGAGAGGCACGGCAAATGAACTCGTCATCCTGGATGCGGGCATCGGCCTCCACTGGCTCGGGCAGCGACTCCTGGGCGAGGGCTTCAGTCGCGAAGGCCAGGCTCACATCCTGCTGAGCCACCTCCACTGGGATCACATTCAGGGCCTTCCCTTCTTCACGCCCATGCTGATGGCCGGCAACGACATCCACGTCTACGGCCAGACCGGTAATGGGTCCGGCAACGGTCGAGGGCTGCGCAATTCGTTGCTGCAACAGATGGAACGCGCCTACTGCCCGGTCCCGAATTTCTTTGAAGAGGGGATTGGCGCGCAGTTGACGATCCACGACCTGAGTGACGGTTCCTTTGAGATCGGTGGAATTCGGGTCCGGTACCGCCAGATCCACCACGGCGCCGCCGTCACGTGCCTGGGTTACAGGCTGGAGAACGATGGCGGCAGCCTGGCCTACCTGCCCGATGTGAGTTATACAGAACCGGAGCACTTCGAAGCCGCCCTCGACCTGGCCGATGGTGTGGACCTGCTGATCCACGACGCCCACCACACGGCCAGTGACCCTCAGGTCGATGGTCACGCAACGGATGCGGATGCCGTGCGAGTGGGTGAGGAGTCAGATGTCGGTCGTGTTCTGTTGTTTCACCATCACCCGGACCGCACTGACGATGAAATCGACGCCATCGTGGCCGGATACAACGATCACCGCGTCCGGGTCGGTGCTGCGACCCAGGGCGAGGAAATCCGCCTGAGTTCCCAGTGAAATCCACGATCCGCAATCTATCGACGCTCGCCGCCCTCCCGCTCCTCTGCCTGCTGCTCACTGGCGGCTGCGAGGAACCGGAGACGGAACTGTCTCGGTCCCATGCCTACATGGACTCTCTGCGCACGATGCTGGGCGAGCTGCGGCTGATGGATCACGAATTGAACCAGGTGATCGCCGGCCGGCAGAGCGGTGTATCGGCAGCTCTCATCGTTCCCATCGTAAGACAGAAGCTTCGTCCAACGATTCAGGGTCTCCTCGATCGGACCGATGACCTGACGTCGACGACGGCCACTGCAGACGTGCACGATTTGTTCCATACGTACCTGCAGACTCGCCTCGATGCCTACAATCTGCTCCTGCAGGGCGGAGCTGAGTCGCGGCCGGAATTGTTCGAGTATTTCGGGCTGAAACAAATCGAGGCCGAAACTCTCGGACGCAAGTTGGAGGACCTGATTTACAAAGTGCGCTCGGAGATTCCGGAATACAATTGATCCGTAGGCACTGCTTCAGCTAGCTGTACCGCTCTTCCTGCCACGGGTCGCCGCGGTGATGGTACCCCCGCTCTTCCCAATAGCCCGGCTCGTCCTCGGCCTGGAACACCAGACGCCGAAGGAACTTGGCCGACTTCCACGCATACAGCTTCGGCACGACCATCCGCACCGGTCCCCCGTGCTCCAGAGGCAGTGGCGCGCCATCCAGTTCATAGGCGAGAAGTACATCCTCGGCGAGTAGGTCGTCGAGGGCCAGATTCGTCGTGTAGCCGTCACCACAGTGCATGATGACAAAACGTGCTGCCGGGGTCGGCTGCACGATCTGCGCCAGTTCGGCGAAACGGATACCGCCCCAGGCCACATCCAGTTTCGACCAGGTGGTGACGCAGTGGAAGTCTGATGTCTGTTGCGTCCTCTCGTGCAGCCCGGTGAAGGCCTCCCATCCCAGATCGATCGGATGCGCGATCTCCCCTTCCACGGTGAAGCGCCAGTGCGCCTCATGGAATTTCGGCTTCACGCCCAGATCGAGGACGGGAAACTTCTCCGTCAGCTTCTGGCCGGGAGGAACGCGCTCGCGTCGTGCGGCAACCATCCGATCGATCGTGTTTTCGCGCTGCACCAAGCTCTGGTCTCCCTCTGACGTGTGATCGGCCCCGGCTGCCTCAGGCCTGGACCTGCACGACGTCGCCGGTCTTCACTGATTCGATTGCCGCCGCCAGCACCTTCTGGGCCTTCAGCCCATCTTCGCCCGAACCGTCGACCTCATCCGGTGCTACCCCCTCGTTCATCTGCTCCACAAAACGCCCCAGCCGATTGCGGAAGGTGTCTTCAAAGTCTCTCATGCCGCCAAAGATCGGATTGCTGAAGACCGTCTTCTCCATCTGACCGGCCGGATACAACGTCAGCTCACGGAACATGTCATCGAGAACGAAGCGCCCTTTGGTTCCTGCCAGTTCACACCGCTCCATCGGGTGCCCGCGTTCGATATCGTAGCTGCCGGTCAGGTGACCGAGACACCCTGAGGCGAAACGCATGTTAAACTGCGCCGTCGAGTAGATCGATCGACCCGGCGCTTTGAGTGCGTTGCAGTGGACTGTCTCAATCTCTCCGCCGTAGTAGCGCATGATATCGACCGTGTGCGGATGCAGGGCCTTGATCTGAAACCATTCGGAGGACTCGCGCGGATTCTGGATCCACATGGCCATGTTCATGAACAACTGCGTGCCGATGCGCCCTTCATCGACCCAGCGTTTGGCCAGCAATGCTGCCGGTGTGAAGCGATGGTTCAGATCGACACCGAAGCAGAGGGCGTTCTCGCGCGCCACGTCCACCATCTCCTGGGCCGGGCCGATCTCATTGCTGATCGGCTTCTCGCACAGCACAGCCAGACCGGCTTCAAGAGATTGTATCGTCGGTTCGTGATGATCCGAACCGTATTCCTCGCCGCCTGTGGCGACACTCGCCATCGTCAGGTCGGCTGTCTCGAGCATGGCCGGGACACTGTAGTAAGCGGCCACGCCATAGGCTGCCGCCGCCGCATCGGCACGTTCACGATCGATATCACAGACCGCGACCAGTTCGGCATCATCTCTCTCTGAGTAGATCCGGGCGTGACGGTTGCCGATGGGCCCCAGTCCGATTACCCCAACCCGTTGCATTGAAACCTCATCTCAAGCAGGTAAGCACTCACCAATGTGGACGTGATCGTAGGGTTGCCATGACCGCGTCTCCTGTCAAGCAAGGCCGCCGCCTAATTCTGCTCCGAGCCGGTCAACTGAGCTAACACATCCAGACCGACTCGTTGACTCCAGGCGGCCATGAGCCGTTCGAACACGGGGCCACGCCGCCCATTCCCAATCGACACACCGTTGATCTTCGTGATCGGCGCCAGACAGTAGGGCGTGCTGGCCAGCATTGCCTCGTCGGCATTGATCACGTCGTACACCTGTAGGTCACGCTCGGCAAAGTCGATTCCCAGATCAGCACACAACTCTCGCACGGTCTGGATACTGATCCCCGGCAAGATGTGATTCGACGATGGACTCACGACCGTCCCGTCGCGCACGATCAGGAAGTTCGATCCACTCGTCTCGGTGACATTGCCATTGAGATCGAGGCAGAGCGAGACGGCCAGCGGGTCAACCTGATGCGTCTCGCCATCAGCCAGCCACCAGTGCATCCGAGATCGACACTTGATCTTCGGATCCACACAGACTGAGGGTATCTGTCGGACCGACGGCGTCACCACGTGCCCACCGCCATCGTAGTAGTGGCTCCACAGATGGAACGGCAGCGGGAAGGTGTGGATACAGAACGTAGGTACCTGATTCGCCCCACCGCCGGCAGCACCGGCGTAGACAGACAGCTCTCCCGGCGAGATGAACAGTACCACGGCCAACTCCGTGCCAGCCGGCTCCAGTGCCAGGTTGTGCTCGATCAGGTGCTCGCACGCTGCCGTCATGGCCGCCATATCGTCAGGTGGATCGATGCGCGCGTATTTGCAGGACCGCTGGAAACGCGCCAGATGATCAGCCAACCGGAAGGGCTTTCCATCGAACGTGCGAATGAGGTCCGTCACCGTCGCGCCCAGCACAACGGCGGCGTCAAAGATGGCGATGTGAGCGGCCGATGCCGGTACAAACTCGCCGCGCAGATAGACCATGGGTTCGTCCGGCATCGGACCCCTCCGTGTCAGTTGAGTAGTGGTTGCAGCGCCTCGTCCAGCTCCTGGACGGACGCGTTGTCAGCCAGCGCCAGGACGCCAGCCACGATCAGTCGGTATTTCTGTTCCACACACGCGTGGTGCTGCGGCATCTGAGGTTCGAGATCCTCCAGCAAACGGTGGATCTCCAGCCGCAGTGCCTCACCCTCATGGTCGCCCACGACCGACAGGCGATGCAGCGCCAGAGCAAGGAACTCATCGTCCACGGCTTCGGCCACTTCCGCCAGCCGCCGCAAGCCATCGGTGCGAATCGCCGCCTGCCGTCGTACGATCCACGATATGTCGGTGAGGAACTCCGTCAAGGCATCCAGTTCCATCGATGACGCCGGCCCTGCACCGAGACGTTGCAGGGCCAGTTCGACCGTGCCTTCGGGTTCGCGGTAGTCGACGTGGGAAGCGGTCGTGTAGATTGGCGTCAGCTTGCGTGTGACGATCATCGGATTGTCGCCGGAACAGATGCTCGCCATGGCTTCAACGATCATGCTCATACGGATGTCGAGCTGCCGTAGAGCGGTCCTCACGTGGCATTCGATGATATCAGTGATCAGGGGGGTCTCGACGCCATCCACGGCGAGGCGCAGCCCGTCCCAGAGGATTCCTTGCGCCTCCGGTGGCAGGGCGGCCTCCAGCCGATTCTGACCACCCATTTCCGCCAGACGCCTCAAGCCCTGGACGATCTGATCGAGACTGAGAAGCTCTGGCCGGGTGTTCAGCGACGCGATCGCTGCAGGAATCGGCGTGATTGCCGATGGTGGCGGCTTGCCGGGTTCGGGATGACGAATGACGCCCTGCTCAGCCAGCATGCGGGCTTGCAGCGCAATGCGCCGCTGGGCGTCTTCGATTGCCGGGTCATCAGGCGCGATATCCGCCGCCCTGCGTCGCTGATCCTGTCGCACCTCCTCCGGCATCTGCCGCAGGAGCCCGAAGATCACCTGATGCTCTCGCGAGGCTGGCCCCATGGCCAGCCCCATCAACGCCAGCGCCATGTCCTGCGGCCCGACCTCCTTGAGCAATGCACGCAGATCGGCATCACTCAGATAGCGCAGATCACTGAAGTTTCCTTCCGAGGCGGCTGCCAGATGGTCCCACTTCACGTAGCCACTTTCCCTGGCGACCACGTGCTGGGCCTCCTGCAGACCGACGTCTGCGGCCAGCACCTGCTCGGGTGATGCCTGCGACAGCCGCGGCAGATGGGCAGCGATCCGTACAGCCGCATCCTGCTGGCCATCCTGCAGTGCCTTGAGCAACTGCCGGGCCTGATGTCGATGATGATTGAGGGTGGATTCCTGGGCGTCGGTAGGCATAGTCTCCTCTTCCACTAAGCGCCCGGTGTCCGCTGGGTTCGGGCAAGAAAGAGGTGACGATGTAGGTGGTGCACAGCTGGGGTGACCCGAGGCCTTCCCGCGGACGTGGCGGCTTCCCCAGCGAAGCTCTGCGGGGGATGATAGGACGGGGTGTGCCCTGTGGGCAAGGAAAATCCGGACGGCCTCGGCACGCCGCTCCTCCCGGGGGCCAGGTCCGATCCCGTTGCAGGTCGGTCTCCGAGCAACCCGGCACCTACACGCGGAACAGAGGCCGCAGATCCTCGAGAATCATGTCCAATTCACGCTCGTCGCCGGCATCGAGTTTGCCCGTACCCGGTGTACGCATGGCGGCGCTGGTGATGATGCCTCGACGCATCAACAAGGTTTTGCACACGGGCAACCCCATCAGCAGGATCAGATTGATCAGCGGCAGTAACGATCGATAGATGCGGCGCGCTTCGGCCTCGTCTCCACGCTGCCAGGCATCCCAGACCTGCACATGCACATCGACGGCCTCCGTCGCCGGCATGAAGCCGTGCGCCCCGCGGTGCAGCTCCGACAACATCCAGCGACCGTGACCACCACCGAAGACCCCGTCACAGTCATCACCGATCCCGGCCAGCACGGCACTGATCTGGTGCGCGCTGGGCGGCATTTCCTCTTTCAGATAACGGATGTGCTCTACATTGCGCAGCAGGTCCTGCATGAAGCTGGCGTCCATGCCGGCCGTCGTGTGCTGGATGAACATGGGCCTGCCTGCGGCAGCAGCAACGGCCTCGTAGTAGGCACGATTCTCATCGCGTGTACCGGAACTGATGTAGGGTGGCAGCGCGATGACAGCATCCACACCGGTACCGGCGGCAGTTTTGGCACATTCCACGGCCACCTGACGACTCGGAGCAGCGACACCGCCCACGACAGGGATGCGACGGTTGACGGTCTTCACGGCGATCTCCATGCCGCGACGCCGTTCGGTGTCGGTGAGAAACTGGAATTCGGAGCCCAGCACGGGATAGACCAGGCCATGGGCCCCCGCCTCGACGCAGAATTCGACCTGGCGTTCCAGATCAGCCTCAATCACCTCACCGTCATCGCCGATCGGCGTGATCACAACCGGAAAAATGCCGCGGAATGGCTCGTGACTTCCCATCATCTGTCCCCTCCTCACCAATGGAAAAGGCCGCCATCGGTGCTGGATGTCGGCCCTTGCTCTTTCAGGTCGTGTTATCGCTGGGTAGCTCTCAGCCTCTACAACTTGATCGCTGCCAGAATGATGGTCGTGCTCAGGCCGAAGAGCATCATCATGCGTTGCGTCAGCCGGTCGCCCTGCTCGCGGATGATACGATGGAGCTCATCGAACTTGCCATCATGCCGATCGAGGCGGTCCTCGATGCGAGCGAACGCTCGGGCAGTACTGGCCCGGTGTTCCTGCAGATCCTGGCGCAGATAGTGTATTCCCCAGCGCATCTCGTCGTGGCTCTCTTCAGCGGGCGGTGGATTGTCGGCAGCTTCAGCCATGTAGTACCTGCTCCTGGCGTAGTGTAGCGCAGCGGTCTGCGATGGGCAACCATATTGGCCTGCCCATCGCAATCGCGATGCCAGTGGCCTCCGCCACTGGGCCGCCGGCCAAATGCGCCGACTGCGTTCACCGGAATGTCACCAACCCACACCACCAGTGGGCAGTTCTGGTGACGGCCTCTCGCCCGGCCATAGCGTCACTGCCATGCACCCCACGCCAGGTGCCCTCAATCCCTGATCCGGTTCTCCTCGATGTAGTCCCAGATCAACCGATAACCCAACCCCGGCGCGGTGGGCACCGTCACGTACCCCTCATCGTCGAGGGGATCACACACAGCCTCCAGATAAGGCAGTGGTGTTTCCTCATCGACACCGGGTGCCAGCAGGCCACGCTCGTAGTATTCGCACACATCTTCGCTCGTCGCCCCCAGCATCTGCAGGTTGGCGTGGCCGCTCATGTGCACCTCGCATTTCACACCGAAAGCCTCGCAGATCGCCGCCATCTTGCTCACACCCGTCACCCCCCCGCGCAGTACGTCGATGCGGGTCATGTCAGAAGCGCCTCGGTGGATCCAATCGGCGCGGGTGTAGATCGAGCCGGCAGCGATCTCAGGTGAGAGAATGGGAATCTCGAGAGCCGCCGTGAGTTTCTCATAGGCGCTGACGCGGTATTCGTTCATCGGGTGTTCATACCAGTAGAAGTCGAGCTTCTCCAGTTCGCGACCGACCTTCAGCGCCTCTTCATAGGTGCGATACGTCCCCCATGGATCGAAACTGAGCACCATGTCGTCACCAACGGCGGCGCGCACCGCCTTGCAGCACTCGATATCCCAGTCGATGTGAGAGGGGCGGCCGGGGTCGGCCTGTTCGGTGGCCGGATCCCAGAAGTAGTAGGGGTGGATCTTGTAGTGCAGGTAGCCGCGTTTCTTGCAGGCGGCAGCGTGATCCGCATAGACCTGGGGCGAACCCATGTTGGGATATGTGCTGGCATAGGCCTTCACTTTGTCCCGACAGCCGCCCAGCAGCTTGTGCAAGGGCAGATCGAAGGCGCGCGCCTGTAGATCCCACAGGGCCATGTCGATGACACTCAGCAGATTCTCTGGCGTATTGGCCACCCACATCCAGTGCCAGATCTTCTCCCGGTCAAAGGGATCCTGTCCCAGGATCTTCGCCTTGAGGCCGCCGGTCAGGGCCGCCTGATCCTGCGGCGTCAGCCCATCCTGGTCGCCGTGACCGGCGCCACCCAGGTAGTACCCCTTCGCACCCTCATCGGTGTGGATCACCGTGATCGTCTGAGTGATCTGGATCTCGGGGCCGATTTCGCCCTGGCGGAAGGGCAGGCGCGGTACGCGGAAGGCAATGACCTCGACGTCGGTGATCTTCATGTCCATTTGCTCCGGAAGGTCGGTCGTGTGTTCGATGCGTATATGAAACGGGAAACAGGCCCCAAAGCCCAACCCGGCGGCAGGACTTGCCAACAGCTGCCCGAATCCATTGCATTGCCGTACCGTCTCAATACCCCAACTCGAGATCTCACCATGCGACACACCGTCCAGACACTCCTTCTCCTGATCATTGCCTCCACC
Organism: Gemmatimonadota bacterium; assembly: GCA_018673255.1. Next base: position 34,876 of record JABHDC010000265.1, on the reverse strand, counting down.
ACTGCCGCTGACGCCGGCTCCAATGGCCCGGGCTGGATCCGATTCGAACCCGAACTCCGTTTGTCAGACGAGGGCTTTCGCGACGTTCCGTGGTGCACGCGATCCAGTGATATCCCCTGGGAGATGAAGGGCACCTTCATTCACGGCCTCATGCGGCGTGTCGACGAGGACTACGACGTCTTCGGCTCAAGGGCCGAACATATCACCTACACCTACCGTAACTCGATCCTCTACGGTGTCCGCATCGACATCCGGGGGACCAAGGACGTATTGCGCACCGCCCGCCAGGTGCTCAAGCACTACCCACCCGCCGAGGCCGTGATCCAGGTCAACGACCACGAACAACGCTGGCAGACCGCCTCGACCAGCCTCTGGGTCACCGAACCGGTACACGACGACAGCCTCGGTCAGATCTTCCTCTGGGGACGGGATCGCAAGTTCCCCGATGATTCCCCCGCCCCTGTCTACCTGAATCCACCCCTCTCACTGAACAACACCTTCGAACGCTACAAGCCGCGCCAGTATGTCATCTACCGACGCTCCGGCCCCATCACCATCGATGGCCACATCACCGAAAAGGCCTGGCAGGATGCGGCGTGGACTGAAGCCTTCGAAGACGCCCAGTCCCCTTACTGCCCACCGCCCTGGAAGATGACCCGCGCCAAGATTACCTACGACGACGAAGCGATCTACTTCGCCGCGCAGTTACAGGAGGAAAATGTCTGGGGGCACATCACCAAACGCGACACGATCTCCTATTGGGACAATGACTTCGAGATCTTCATCGATCCCACGGCGGATGCGGTGAACTACTTCGAGTACGAGATGACACCGTTGAACCAGATGTTCGACATGTGGCACGAAGTCGATAACCATCGCAACGCCCTGGCCGATGGCACCTACGATGCCCCGAACATGCGACATGCCGTGCAGGTGCAGGGCACCCTCAACTACCACCACGACATCGACGATGGCTGGACCGTAGAGGTCATGATTCCCTACGGCGACATGACCGGCCGGAATCCACAGATGAGTGTACCGCCGAAACGTGGTGACATGTGGCGTTTCAACTTCAGCCGTGTGCAATTCATGCACGTCTACACGCAGCTGTTCCCCTACCTGTTGCCCTATTCGCCCGTGGAAGACTGGGTCTGGGCGGCCACGCTCAATGGGGATCTGCACATTCCGGAGATGTGGGCCAAGGGTGTATTCTCCGACATGATGGCCGGCACCGTGCTGGACGACGAACTGGAAGCCGCCTTCCCTCTCCTGAATGACCCACCAGCACCAACATCCCGCGATACGAGCATGGTGTTTCTGCCGGCGGCCACAATCACCCTCGGCCCCGATCCGACCGACCCCTACCACAGCCCGGCACACGAGGTCGAGGTGCCCGACTTCCGGATGGATCGCTATGAGGTCACCATTGCCGAATACGCCGCCTTCCTCAGAAGCGGCGGCCATGACGAACACTACTATGAACGCATGCAGAATGCAGAACTGTGCGGCCTGATCCAGGATGGCCCCGGCCAGTATCGGGTGCTGCCCGGACGTGAGGACTACCCCATCGTCTTCCTGTGGCAACCCGATGCCCTGGCCTATGCGCAGAGCATCGGCAAGACACTACCTACCGAGGCCATGTGGGAACGTGCTGCACGCGGCGCCGAAGGCCGCACCTATCCCTGGGGTGAGGAACCACCCACGCCCTCACATGCCAACTTTGACTTCCACTATGGTGGCACCCTGCCGGTGGGCAGCTTCCCCGCCGGCGTCACGCCCGAAGGCATCCACGATCTGGCTGGCAATGTGAAGGAATGGACGACATCGATCTTCTATCCCTATCCCGGCGGCGGCGAATTTGAACACTGGTTCAACTTCCCCTTCTTCTCCGAGCCCTTTCCCGAGAAGGCCTGGAACCCGGTCAATCGTGGCGGCAGCTGGACAGCGCAGGAGAAGACCATGCCCTCTGCCTATCGCGACAGCCACATCGCCCACAATGGCGGCTTCCGTTGTGTGATCGTGGAAGAGTGAGGGTTCTGGGCCGGCCTGGGTCAGGGATGGTCGATGGTGAGAGGGGTCCCAGGCCGGGTTTGACGAAGTGATCAGAGCTTCGCCGGTGCTGCGATTCGGGCACACCTCAGGGATCGTCGAAGGCGTAGATGACGCCCTCAAGATCGACGGCGAACAGGCGCCCGCCGCCGATGATGGCATCGGCACCGAAGCCGAACATCTGGTTGGTTTCAGCATGTTCGGGTCGTAAGATCCAGCGCAGGGCGCCGGTCTGTCTATCCAGCGAGAGGAACCCGGGCTGCCGCGACGAGAAGGGCTCCTGGGCCCCAACTGATCCTGCATAGACGGCACACGGTTGAGGGCCACGCGCGCCCACGTCCACCCCGGCGCAGGCGAAGACCAGCGCTCTCTTCCGGTCCTGGCGTCGAGGGCCAAGATCGGAAGCAGGTCCGACGAGACCAGGTAGATCACACCGTCGCGAACTACGGGTGTTGCATCCACCCAGGAGGACCACAGGGAATACCGCCATACCAGTACTCCGATGGCTGCGTCCAGCGCAATACGGTGGATTCGGCGAAGAAGGCGCGACGGCTGCTGGACGAGGCGTTTGATTTGCTGGGAGACGATATTGCGCTGGCGCACGCAACTAAGAGCGCCCCCCCCTCCTTCGCGCAATATCGCTACGGAGGGCAGGCAGAACTCAACAAGGGAGGTGCAATGAAGACGTTTCCGACGCAGTACACGATGGCGAGCGCCGCAGGGCAGATGTCATTCCATCTGCCAGAGCGGGTACCGTACGAGGGAAACCCGATACTCGTAGGAACGGAGGAGCAGGAGTTTGCGGGTCAGAACGCAACGTACATCTCGGTGATTCCGACTACGGGGGTGCTGGAGAATCCCATCGACGCGTTCTACGCGTACGTGGCCACACACGACAGTTCTGAGATCTGGCTGGCGACGGCGCCACACCCGCTGGGACCGTGGACGTGGCAGCGTGTTGTGGTGGCGCTAGGGGAGACTTCCTACAGGGCTCACGTCTCGTCCCCGTCCGCGGTAGTACACGAGGGTGAGGTCTACCTGTATTTCCACGGCGTGCATCCGCAGGGCACACAGCCGACATCGCTGGCGACATCCAAGGACGGAGTGCACTTCGAGCAGCGAATCTTCGAGTTGATGGGCACGCATCCGAACCGGCAGAATCATTGGTACGGCCAGAGCGTGAGTTACGTGCGGGTAGTGAAGGACGGTCCGATGTTCATCGGGACGTTCCAGGGAAACGCGCTGGGACAGAACGATCAGGCGAATGGCGTGACCACGGTGTCGGGCCTGGCGATGAGCGAGGATGGGATCCACTGGCGGCTGTCGAAACGGCCGCTGATGGGGAACAAGCCGGGGAGCCGGGGACCCTTCGCGTCGACACTTGTACGGCTATGGGGTCGCTGGCTGATGCTGTTCAACGAGGACGGAGGACTTTCCGGTGCCGTTTCGGAGGGTTCGGACGTGACCGGGCCATACGAGCACATCGGTTGCGTGATCGAATCCGCGCACTGGCCCTTCCCGGTGTTTCACGAGGACAAGCTCTACCTGCTCTGCGCCGGGATCAATGCATACGTCATTGAGTGGTAGATGGGATGAATCGGATGACTGGATACTGAGGAGACGAACTGTGAACCGAAGAATGCTGCGCACGACATATCACGTGGAGATCGAGGAGATCAACTTCACGCACGGACTGCCGGCGTGGATGACCGAGTCACCGACGGGGCCGTCGACGGCCTCGACGCACGATTACTCAGACCCGTACGGGAGCCACTATTCGATGACGCCGCGGGGGAAGGCCGGCGACGGTGTGAGTCTGATCGGATCTCCAATGAGTACTTCTGTGGTCAAGGTACTGGAGATGGAGGCGATCGGGGTGACGGCGGCCGGACCAGTCGAGTTGAGCCTGGGCCTCGCCTCGCAGCTTGACGAGGCCGCCTCGATTCGGCTGGATGCCGTACCCGCCGATTCGGGCGTCGCATCGGCCGGGCAGGTGCGGCTTGTGCTCCAAGACGGGACATCGAAGGGCGAGACGACGCTGTTCGCGGCAGGATCTGCAGGAACGCACAGGCCCACGGACATCGGGACCGTGATCGAGGACCTGGACCTTGCGGTCATCGTCGACAGTGAGAAGAAGATGGCCCAGGCACACCTGGGGTATTCGTACGTGTCTTGCGGGCCTCAGGGATTTCCCGTCGGACAGGTGCTGACGCCGATGGTGAAGGCGGTTCTGTTGGCGGGCGGGGAGGCGTCGGTGAAAGTGCGAAGGGTGGTCATTGGGACTTACACATAAGAGAATGCGGAAGTCGGAATGTGATTGCGGTTGGGATCCTTCTACGCTCCAAAAGGAGCCTCCACCTTCGCTGAAGCTACGGTGAACGGGTCGGAGAACGAGGGCGGTGATGTCTGATTGGGGACCGGCGAATGACGGAGCTCCGACTTACGGGAGCGTAGGATGAACATGCTGCGGATTCTGCCTGGATGCCTCACGGCATCGAGCGATCTCTTCATCGATGAGGGCCAGTCGTTGCGCGAAAACCATGCGTAGCATCGGCTCGAGCGTGCCCACTCGTGGCGCCACGGCCACTCCCAGTGCGAGGATCGCCGCCTCGTGTGCCTTCTCAGATACGATCACCGCATTCAGTGCCGTCGAAGTGAGCAGCAACTGCCTCGACTCGGCCGTGTCGGCCCCGAACAACCCCCAAACCCGTGGCGGCAAGTCCGCCTGCGGCGAGCACGAGGGTGGCGGCCACTTTGAGCAGTTGCAGTCGACGCCGACGTCGCCTGGCACCGTGCAGCGCCACCTCCACGCCCGGCCAGATCCTGGCAACCTCACGAAGGGGCGCCTCGATGCCTCGCATCGCCTGCAGGAGTTGCCTGTCCGTCTCCCCGAATTCCTGGCAAACGGGACAGGTCTGTGCATGTTGTGCGAAGGCCTCTGCATCCATCTCGCCCAGGTCGTACCCATCGTATTTCGTGCACTGGATCCCGGTGCTCCCGAAGGCCCGGTCGTAGCCAGGCCTTGGCCTGGTGGATATGGGCTTTGACGGCGCCGACCGTGACTCCGAGCGCCTCAGCGACCTCTGACTGTTTCATGTCATTCACGGCGAACAGCACGAAGCATGTTCGCATCCGTTCGGGCAGGTGGTTGATGGCCGACTGAAGTCGGACGCGCAGTTCGAGATCGGGGTGGTGGGCATTCATCGTCTCTCCCCATTCGACGAATTCAGCTCGGGGCCGCCGACGTCGCAGATCGTGGCAGGCGTTGACGAGGATGCGATAGAGGAACGTCCCGAGCGTCGAGTCGCCCCTGAAGGAGCCGATGCGCTCATAGAGCCGGACGAAAGCCTGCTGGACGGCGTCTTCTGCATCTTCGCGCCTGCCCAGAAGCCCCTCTGCAACCTGCAACATGCGGGGTGCATGCCGGTCACAGACCTCTCTGAATGCGCTTTCGTCGCCCGTCTGGCAGCGACGGATCAGCTCTTTCTCGTTCACGCGGTTGCCTGTGGGTTCTGAATCGACATCAACGACCCCAATTGCCCCCTTAGACGGGCCATCCGGGCTCAAAGGTTTAGAGCCAGCCGGATCGAACACGCATTTCGCTCTGGCTTCATCGAGCAGAGACGGGTTGGTCACACCTCAAGACTACGCGGAGCGTATGGTGAGCGGCCAGCGGCCGTCGTCCTCTCCGCCTCTTGCGACTATTGGCTTCAGCCACTTGTGTGTCTCCTGACCACCAAGCATATCTCCCATCGTCAGGATGTCGCCTTGCCAGAGTCAGCACCCGTTCTCGCACAGCTGATGGCTGTGATCGAGGACCGCAAACAGAACCCGCACGAGAGATCTTATACTGCCGGCCTGCTCGCCGGTGGCGTTGAGAAGATCGGCCGGAAGATCACCGAAGAAGCGGCAGAGGTCGTGGAAGCAGCCTCCGAAGAGGGGGAGGAGGGCCGCACCCATCTGATCTCCGAGACGGGCGACCTTCTCTACCACACACTCGTCATGCTCTCGTTGCGGGGTGTTTCTCTGTCGGAAGTAGAAGGCGAACTGGCCCGTCGCTTCGAGATGTCGGGTATCGATGAAAAGGAGTCCAGATCATGAGCAGACTTCGCATCGGGATTCCCAGCAAGGGACGTCTCGGAGACCAGGCAACCGAATTGCTCATGGATGGCGGTCTCAGCTTCCGACGCCAGGACCGAAGTCTCTTTGCCAGGGTTCGCGAACTGGATGTGGACGTCACCTTCCTTCGGACCAGTGACATTCCCACCCTTTGCGCGGAGGGCGCCATCGATCTGGGGATCTCCGGCAGTGACGTGATCAGCGAAATGGATGCACAGGTAACAACCCGGTTGCCCCTGGGGATCGGCAAGTGCCGTCTGACCATCTGCGTGCCAGAGGAGAGTGACATCGCCTCTGCAGCCGATCTGAATGGACGACGCGTGGCCACGAAATTCCCGCGCATCACTTCACAGTATCTGAAGCAGCACGGTGCTGATGTTCATCTCGTGAAGCTCAACGGCTCCATCGAGGTCATGACATCACTGGGTGTAGCCGATGCCATCGTTGACATTGTCGAAACGGGCAGCACGCTGGCCGCCAATCAACTCCGGATTCTGGAGGATATTGGTCGATACGAGACGGTCCTGATGCAATCACCCAAGGCGCAGAAGACCGACATGATCGACCTCATCGTCCGGCGCCTGGAAGGGGTCGTCATCGCCCGCAGCTACTCTCTGCTCGAATACAACATTCCCAGAGACAAACTGGAGGCTGCCGAGCAGATCACACCGGGCTTCAACTCTCCCACGGTCAATGCACTGGAGGATCCGGCGTGGTGTGCGGTGCGCGCCATGGTCCGACGCAGTGACGTGATCAGCGCCATGGAAAGACTCGAGCAACTGGGCGCCTCCGCCATTCTCGAAACCCAGATCGCGAACTGTCGTCTATGAGCGATGATCTCGAAGAAGGGACCACCCAGCTCACGCCTCCGACGCCTTGAGCCCTGCCCTGACGTCGATGTGGGCCCAGCGGACGACGGAGTCCAGCATGCCGAACTCTACTTTCTCGGCAATGTCCGCATCATCGGTCTCGTAGTGCGTCAACAGCAACTCCTTCACACGACCTGCCAATGCGACGTCCTCCTGTAGTTCCCGGTCGGCGAGAAAGTCTGCCAGATCGATCGCCGGATCCTGTAACAGTGCGTCGGTGAAGTGCGTGACCGCGAGACGCTCGCAGTCACCATCCAGTGCATAGAAGTGACTCAGCGATGGATCGCAGTGGATGACCTTCCAGCGCTGCTGCAACGCACCTTCGAGTCTGTCGAGTTGCGCCGTCCAACCTGACGTGTCGTAGGGCGCATCATGCTGGGCGATGAATTGAATCTTCCGTCGCATTCTGTCGAGTTGCACGTCATAGGGCGCGTCACCCTTCGGTACGAGTTCGAGGATCTCATCCGGATAGTGATGCGTGTGCAGCAGCCGGAAAAATCTGGCGATGGCGTGCACGGCATTTTCCAGCTGCGTTGGCGTCAGTACCCGTAAAGCCTCGACTGTCAGCGGTGCAACAGGGATTCGGGAATACACGGCATAGAGACCTCGCTCGTGCACAAACAGCGGCTCAGGGAAGGACACCGACAGGGAGTGTTCGCCCAGGTACTCATACAGCCTGGCTTCCTTCACCAACCCGATCCGCGTCCCATTCTTGGGCACTTTGACGACCTTGTCATCGCCGTAGCGGCAGACGATGCTGTCGCCATGGCGTCCGGAGACGATCTGCAATTCATCGAGTGCGATATCGGGGGCAAATGTGCGCAGGAAACTGCGAACGTTGCGGTACTTCACTTGCGTGGTCTCGCTGAAGCCACTGCGCGTCGAGGGCCCACTCTCTCTGGCGGAGAGAAACTCACTCAGTGCCGCCGGATGTTCGCCCACGATCTGCTGCAACGTGGCCACGTCATCGTCGTGCAGAGCTCGTTGCACCCGCGCCATGGTGATCAGGCGCTGCCAGCTGGCCTGCCGATACGACCGGGCCAGCACGAGTTGTGCATCTGTGAGATGAGCAGCGGCAGCCGTTGCGCGACGCGGGTGGAATTCGTCAAAATCAGCGACAGCCCCCTCTTCACCATGGCGATAGGCGGAGAGCAGACTCTTGGCCTGATTCTTGAGATTTTCGACACTGGGTACTGCAGGAAGGCGGCGATAGGCCACGGCAATCCCCCTTTGCGGAGCGCGCCCAGAGGTCCGCATGTGCGGGCGCAAGGAAGGTTGCCGGCGCTCTCAGGCACCGTATGGGATTCAAACGACGGGTAGGCTTGGCCTTTTCCGCGGACCGGTCGCGCCCCGCAGGCGCGATGATTGCCTTATAATGCCGAGGACGGTGGAATCATGTCAACCCGGTTCGCCACAGGCTGACACACTCCTGAGTCTACCCCAGTCGCTCGCGCTGGCGCAGCGTCGGCCCGTCAGGAAGATCCTCTACCTCAAAGCCTGCGGCCCCGATACGATCCCGCAGGCCATCGGCTGTGGCATAGTCACGCGTCGACCTGGCCTCCTCTCGTTGCTGAACCATCTCCAGGACTTCGGCCGGGATCTCTTGCGAGGCACCCTTCCACTGTGCCAGTCCGAGTCCGAGCACACGATCGAACTGGAGGAGCGTCGCTCTCTTCACTGCATCGGCCAGCGGTGAGCGGGCGACCTCCCACGCGACGGCCAGTGCCCGGGGCATATTCAGATCGCGGTTCGTGCACTCTACAAAGCGATCCACCCAGCCAGGCTCGGCATCGGCTGCGTCTGTATCGTCCACGCGGCCCCATTCCCAGACACTGCGCCGCAACTTGCGCAGGGCCGTCGCAGCTGCATCCAGCGCCTCCCAGGTGAAGGTCAGCGGCCGCCGGTAGTGGGCGCCCAGCAGGACATGCGGTAGGCCAGCGGGTCATACCCCTTCTCGACCAGCATGTCGAGCGTCAGGAATGTCCCACTGGACTTGGACATCTTCTGATCTGCCAGCACCAGGAATCGCCCGTGCATCCAGAAGTTGGCCAGTCGGGTGCCGTAGCAGACCTCAGCCTGGGCAATCTCATTCACATGGTGAATGGTGAGATGATCTTCGCCGCCGCAGTGGATGTCGAAGTGCGGACCCAGGTGTTTCTGCGCCATGGCCACGCACTCCGTATGCCAGCCGGGAAAGCCACGTCCCCACGGACTGTCCCACTCCATCTGCCGCCTCACACCGGCCGGGCTCAGTTTCCATGGGCGAAATCCGTCCCTCGACGCTTCTCACCCGGATCGACGCGATGGCCCGCCTGTTGGCCCTCGAGATCCAATCGGGCCAGCTGGCCGTAAGAGCTCTGTGCCGATGTGTCGAAATAGACCCCGTCTGATGTGGAATAGAGGTGACCACCGGCCTCGATGGCTTGGATCACCTCGATCTGCTCCTTGATGTAGTCCGTCGCCCGGCACCAGCGCGTCGGCTCCAGCGCATTGAGACGGCGTAGATCCGACTTGAAGGCCTCGGCATAGTGGTCGGCAACCCACCAGGCACTCTTGCCCGTGCGCTTGGCGCCCTGCTCCATCTTGTCATCGCCTTCGTCAGCATCCGAAGTCAGATGACCAACATCCGTGATATTGACGATGTGGCGGACCTGATGACCATTGAATTCCAGTACACGCCGTAACACGTCCTCGAAGATGTAGGTCCTCAGGTTGCCGATGTGTGCATCGTTGTAGACCGTCGGCCCGCAGGCGTACATGCCCACAGTTGATGTAATCGGCTCGAACGCACGCTCTGATTGCGAGAACGAGTCGTAGAGGTACAGATCAGTCATGGGTTCCTCTCCAGACACATATCCAGACACAAAAAAAAACCGCAGACACTGAGTGCGCCTGCGGCTTCGATTATCTCTGTTCAGTTGCTGCTCAGATCATCTCACGGGCACACACATTCGGATGGATGTCCAGGACAACAGCAGGCCGTTGCGGCGGTGTCTTCGATGGCGTGTGTGTGGTATTTGGTGGCGTCCATGGCACTACCGTAGCAAGCGCGACTCATCACTGTCAAGCGGCTCAATAGGCGACGCTGAATCAGTGTCTTCAGAATCCTTGCGACATGCCCCCTACGTCCTCAGATATGTGAGATTCCGGGATGTACAGCTAGACTAGTCCTGCTTCTGTGACTCCTGCTATGCTCCCCTTCGACCAGCAGCTACAGCATCGCTCTTGAAATCCTCCCGCCGAACTCGTTCATTCGAGCCACAAGAGTTCAATCAAGGAGAGAATCAATGGCTGATTCGGACAACCTGGAATTCAAGCCACGCGCCCGGGGCCTCATCATGGGTGGCCTCCCGTGGTTGGCGCGCATTTCCGACAAGGCGCGCGCCAGAGCGGCCGGCAGGCTGGGCGCCTACGTCTATCCGTGAGGCGCGGACGAGCGCTTCCTGGAGGGAGCGGAGATGTCGTCTGAGGAGTTCACCAAACTGGTGGCATCTTGTGCAGACGACGACGCACTGATTGCGAAGATGAAGGAGCACATCGAACAGAAGAAGAAGTGAGGCCGCAGCAATGGCTCTACTGAAGTAGTAGATGGCTGCCGATGAGGTCAGAGAGCCGATCAAATCGAGCCCCGATGCTTGCTGGGTCGCAGTCCACGCCGACCCATGGCGCGTAGGGCGGATCCTCTTCGCGCAGGACGCGACCCTGTTCCCAGACGACTGCGTCTCTCGTGTTCTGGGCCGTGGTGACCTCCTCGCCGACCAATGCACGAGCCTCGAGGCTGAAACTCGCGTATCGCCTCACCAACTCCGGCGCCTGAACGATCCGGGTGTGGCCACTGGCCAGATCGAAACGCCGGAGTCGGAACAGGTCGTCGACCAGTGCCGTTTCGCCCTGCTCGGCGGCACATCGTTCGGAAAACGTCGGCCCTCGGCGTGAAGAGCCTCGATCCCCCCAGATCTCCATCAGCAAGTGTGTGTTGGCGACGATGGCCGCGTCCACCGCGACCGAGAGCGTCGCCTCCTGCGCCTGGGTATCCAGCAGGTCCTGGGCCGTGCGCTGGGCCTCGTCGCGGATCCGGCGCTTTGCAGCGATGCGAGCAGCCTTCACCTCATCAGAATAACGCTCGCGATTCACCCACTCGAGAAATGAGGTCGCCAGACCATCGGGGTCGTAGACCGACTGGCCACCATGCACCTTGTCCATGCCATGGTAGAATCGCTTGTCCGACAACAGGGGCAATACGCGGCTGCCCTGAGACCTGACGGCAGACTCTACCTCCGAGGCGGTGAAGACGATTCCCTTGATATCTAGAGAGACGGCAAATCCCTGTGCCGACCATTGCGCCATGAGATCTGTGCGCACGCGATCCACGTGTGCTTTCGTCTGCTCGAATGTCTGATCTGCATAGATGCCAATCAGATCGATATCCGACAGGGGCCACTCAGCTCCCCTTCCCAACCCACCGGCCAGAACAAGACCCACCACATCGGGAATGGCCGACAGAGACGCCACGGCCTGGTGGGTTCGCTGCGCCAGTGTCTGGCGCCAGACGGGGAGGAAGTCGAACTCGTCCTGGAAGCGTACATCCGTGGCTCCCATGGCGCCCGCAGACCCTGCACTCACGAGGGGCACCTGATCACGAGCGTACCCAGCGGCGTCACTGTGCCCGAAGCTTGAGTACACCCCACGTCCGCGGCGTAACCGCCGTGGCCACGTCGACGACTTTGATCTCCATGCCACCACGCGTCAGGAATCTCATCTCGGAGACAAGATCATCCCCTATCAGGCGTGTCTCGCGGATGGGGTTGTCATCGATCTTTATCACCACCTGCTCTGCCGGCTTGATGGCCAGCAGTGTCATCGTCGCCAGGACACCCGACTCCGTCGACGCGTCAGCCAGATCAGAGACGTAGACCGCGTAGTCGAGCTGCAGTCCGGAGATCTGCTGGGCCACAAGGTCTTCTGTTTCGGACAACAGCCTGTTGGCAATCGGCCTGGAGTTGAACAGAGGACCGGAGAGAAATGGCTGGGTTCCCGATTCGCCGACGAGGCCAAGGTCGAGGACATCGAAGGCACCTCCCTCAATGGTCAGGAAGACCGCAGCGCCGGCCATGGCGGTCCCGTGCGGATCGACCACAATCTCCACTTCAATGACCTCGCCCACCGCCACTTCCAGAGATGTGGCCCCCGTCTGAGCCTGTCGCACGCGGGCGATCTGGGCGTCGGCCGAAACCGCCAGGAACATCATTGCCATCGTGAGAATCATGAATTGTCGCATTACTGCCTCCGTCTCGGCCTGCGATTCCGCCGAGAGATCGTGGATCCGCACTGGTTCCCGATTACCTGTACTCGTACCCTCGTCACTGAGGTGACCATCGTCAACGTCAGCCCATCGGAGAGAACTCGTGATCAGTGACCGCCATCGGCAGCTTCTGCGTCGGACCTTCCTCGACTATCAGCATCACGATGCCTTCTTCGACAATCCACTGATCGTTGAGCGGGCGAAGGGACTGCACTACTGGGACGTGGAGGGGCGGCGTTACTTCGACAGCATCGCCGGCGTCTATGCTGCCACACTCGGACACGGCCACCCCCGCGTCATCGAGGCGATCGGCCAGCAGTTGGAGAAACTCAGCTTCGCCCCACCCATGCACGGCACGGCGGATATCACCCTGGAATTCGTCGAGCGCATCGGTTCGGTGACCCCGGGAACGCTCGATTTCGTCAAGTCCTTCAGTGGCGGCTCCGAATCGATGGAGGCGGCCCTGAAATTTGCGCGGCAGTACTACCAGCAGACCGGCCGCCCCGGCAAATACAAGTTCGTCAGCCGCTACCTCGGTTATCACGGCGCCACCTTTGGCGCCATGGCCGCCAGTGGCACCGGTCCCCGCAAGTCACCATTCGAACCCGGCCCGACCGGTTTCCTGAAGGTCTTTCCTCCCAACCACTATCGGGACGACTTCAGCGACTGGGACGAGTGCAATCGTTTTGCGGCGCGTCAGTTCGAGGATGTGATCGTGCACGAGGATCCCTCGACCGTGGCGGCTGTGATCCTTGAGCCGGTGAGCAACACGGGTGGTGTGATCACCCCCACGGCCGAGTATTTCCAGATCCTTCGAGAGATCTGCGATCGTCACGATGTGCTGTTGATCTTCGACGAGATCATCACGGCCTGGGGCCGCACCGGATCCATGTTCGCTGCCCAGACCTATGATGTAACACCCGACATCATCTGCGGTGGCAAGGGACTCTCCAGTGGAACCATGCCACTGGGCGCCATGATGGCCAGAGCAGATATGGCAGACTGTTTCCAGACATCCGACGGGGCCAACTTCGCCCACGGCCACACCTATGCCGGGCATCCAGTCGGTTGCGCAGCAGGCATTGCCGTCATCGATGAGATCACTGAACAAGGACTCGACCAGCGCGCCCACGTGTTGGGTGAACGTCTCGCCGCGGGGCTGGAAGGCCTCAAGCGCCACGGTGTCATACGCGAAGTCCGGGGCAAGGGACTGCTGCGTGGTGTCGAACTGGTACGCGATCCGGACTCGAATGAGCCCTTCCCTGAACTGGGTATGGCCCTCAAGAAGACCGCCCTGGCCAATGGCCTGCTGCTGCGCGTTGACCCGTCCTGGTTCGCCGTGGGGCCGGCCCTCATCATCGATGAAGCCGGTGTCGACGAATTGTGCGAACTCGTGGAGAAAAGTCTCGTCGACGCCCTCGCCGTCGTGCGCGAGGATCGATGAGTCACGCAGAGACTGAGTCTCGATTTATCGCCCACCCGGACAAGGGTGAGGTCTCAGCACTTCTGATACGGCCCGAGGGGGCCCGCTGGCTCCTCGTTCTGGGACACGGGGCGAGCACGAACATGCGTCACCGGAATCTGCAGGCGATCGCCGAACACCTGGCCGACGTGGGCGTGGCCACCTTCCGTTACAACCATCCCTATATGGAGAGAGGCGGTGGCCGCGATGCGCGAGCCGTCACGCTGGCCACAGTGCATGCCGCCTGCGAAGCGGCCCATGCCGCCGCACCGGATCTGCAACTGCTGGCTGGAGGTCACTCCTTCTCGGGTCGCATGACCTCGAATGCCGCCGCCGAGAAGGCCCTCTCCCACGTGCAGGGGATTGTCTTCTTCTCATTTCCCCTGCATCCAGCGAAGAAACCCGGCACCGAACGGGCCGATCATCTGTCCGACGTCACGGTCCCCATGCTCTTCCTGTCTGGCACCAGGGACGATCTGGCCTATCTCGACCTGCTCGAACCCGTCGTGACGGGCCTGGGCGACAGCGCAAGCCTGCACCTGGTCGACACAGCCGACCATGGCTTCAAGATTCTGAAGCGTACACGACAAAGCGACGAAGACGTCTACGCGGAAATGGCGCGCGTCTTCGTCGACTGGACGAGCAGACTCTACTGAGCCTCAGGACCAATCACGATCTGTGATGGTTCGCATTTGCGCTGCGGACCGGGGACAGTCTGCCCCAGACCAGATCGTGTGTCGCGCTATTCGTTCTCGCCGGCAGCCGGTGCGTCATCAGCCGATGCGCAGCACGTGGAAATCCCCAACAGCGCATAAGGCGGACACCAGCTGAAAACGGCGGTGCCAAGGGGAACGATGCCGATCACACCCCACCACGACTGATACACCACGCCTGCCACGATGATCGCGATGCCCGCCACGACGCGGACGACACGATCGATACCACCGACATTGGCTGTCATGTTGCCACCTCCTGATGTGCGCCGCTCGGGCGCCCTGCACCAATGATTGCCATGGTACGGAGGTTCGTCAGGATCGACAAGGATGACCGACGTCAGCCGCCTACCCATCCGTCGGCTGACAGGCCGGATCCAGCGCGTCGAAGCCGTCCAGGCACTTCAAGGGCACAACCCGGAACAGTCTCTCGGCATAGGGCTTCATCTGGCCGAGTTCATCCCGGTGACCCAGCTGGCGATGCATCGCCCAGCCACTCAGACGCAGGGATCTCTTCTGACAATCCCAGAAGCACAGACCGTCCACACCGGCATCATAACAGGCCTTCGCACGAATCCGCATCGAGTTGCCCGACTGCCGTCGGGGATACAGGTCAGCATACACCTGGGTCTTCGTACCCCGAGCCAGTTCGATATATGGCTTCAGGGTGGCCGCCGCATCCTGCCCGGCAGCATCGCCTGCCCGCTGGATGTTGACGACAAGATGATCAACAAGGCCCTCTCGAACCCAGGCCTCGACATCGACGCCCTCATACAGGGGATGTGAAAAGGGACCTGCATCCGGGGCGCCGCCGTGGACCTCAGATGACACCAGACAGCAAAGGCCCAGCGTGCGCCCCTTCGCTCTCCCAACGTCATCGAGCATCTGACGCGTCGCCCGCAAGGTCTGGGTCACGAAACTTGCCCGATGGCGCAGGACACGGACATCGGTGTCATCCAGATCGGTCATCTCTTCACCGTACATCTCACGGAAGCTGTCGACGACCGGTACCTCACTCAACGCGAAAGGCCACGAACGATTGAAGAGGATATTCACCCCATCCGCATCGTAATCTTCAACCCACTCGCGAAATAATCGCACGTATCGCTCGCGGACTTCCGGGAAGGCATGGCTCAGATGGCGTGTGGGCTTGCCCTCTGCTGTGAGGCAGCGAAACTCGGGATGATCGGTCTGGAAGCTACCCGGTCCTGCTGCATCCAGATGAATGGGCGGAAGTTTCTCTCCAGCCATGCGCAACTGGGGATAGATCTCGAGCCCAACGTCGTGCGCACATGCTACCGCAGCGGCCAATGGATCGAAGTCAGCGGTCCTTGCCCGCTCATGGGCTTCCCACATCGCTGCAAACACACCAGGTAACAGGGGCGATGATGTGATCGGGTCGGCAACCTTCGATGGGTAGAATGTCTGGAAGCTGCGGGCAACACCCCACAGGACCATCTTGAAATCACCATTCGCGAAGGCCTGGAACTCATCCGCCACTTCGGCACGTGAGCCATAGGCCCACTGCAGATGCTGGCCCCCATCGTAGTTGGCCATCAGACGAGGCGTATCGGGACGAGGCGAGCTCTCCCGCTCGAAAATCTCCAGCTCATCCTCTGCCACCGGCATGAGCCGGACATAGGCGATATTTGCCAGGGCATTCCCCATGGTTCCGTGCATTGGGCGGTGCAATACCAGTTGCTCGCCTGGCTGCAGGTCGACGGTCTTCCAATAGGCCTCACTCAGATCCATCGGTCCGGGGATCATCTCTTCAGCGACAAGATCCTTGTCACGTCTGAAATCCTCCTGCGCGGCGCGTGTGAAGGCAGGATCAGAGGCCAGTTTCAGCAGCAGGAGGGTCTCAGCGAACTGGAAGTGTCGGAATGTGGCTATGTGAATGCGATGCCATCCGGTGACACCAAGATCGAGGCGGATCTCAGGCGGCGCCTGCTGTCGCGTGGCAAACAGCATCTGCCCTTCGCCGGCCTCGACCGTGTATGGAACACTCAACCAGCAGCCGGTCTCGAGCCGATTGGAGATGGCTTCGGCCGGCCCGGCGCGACCCATGTCGAGCAGATAAGTGGAACCATCATCGGTCATTGAATTCATGTTGCTGCTCCCGGATGTGCGGTCATCACTCACGGCATCGTAACTTACCACGCCTGATCTCGATATCTCATTCCATCAGCCCCAGTGCGGAGAACTGACATGGTAACGGCAGAAGGACGTGTAGCAGGCAAGGTCGCCATTGTGACCGGCGGCGCCTCCGGTATTGGCGAAGGCTCGGCCCTGTTACTTGCCGGTGAAGGCGCCCGCGTGGCCGTCGTCGACGTCGATGCAGACAACGGCAAGCGTGTCGTGGCCGACATTACCAGGTCCGGACATGAAGCCATCTTCATCCGTGCCGACGTGGGCAAGGCGGCAGGCGTGAAACGGATGATCGAGCGCACACAGAAGGCATATGGCCGGCTCGACATTCTCATGAACAATGCCATCACCCTCAATCTGGCACCGGCAACCGAGATGGACGAGGCCGATTGGGACAAGACTCTGGCCGTGGGATTGACCTCCGTCTACCTGGCAGCCAAGTATGGGATTCCCGCCATGCGCTCAAGTGGTGATGGCGGCTCGATCATCAACGTCTCCTCCGTCCATGCCGTGGCCAGCTTTGCCCAGCACACGGCCTACGATGCAGCCAAGGCCGGTGTGCTCGGCCTGACACGTACCCTCGCCATCGACTTCGGGCCCGATATCCGTGTCAATTCTCTACTGCCGGGAGCGATTCTGACTCCTTTGTGGAAGGGATCGACAAAGAAGGACCGGGACGCCTTCGCCAATTCGGTGCCGGCCAAGCGACTCGGCACGCCACGGGACATCGCTGAGGCCGTCCTGTTCCTGGCCTCGGATGCGTCGTCCTATGTCACCGGTTCCACCCTGACCGTGGATGGCGGCATGCTGGCTGGCACGCTGAAGCACTGATGGTGCCCCCTACGACCACCGATGTCATCATCATCGGCGGTGGCTCTGCTGGTTGTGTCCTGGCCAATCGGCTCAGTGAGGATCCATCCACCTCCGTTCTCGTGCTCGAGGCCGGTCGCCGCGACCGATGGTGGGATCTCTTCATCCACATGCCTGCCGGTCTGTCTCATCCCATCGGCAATCCGCGTTACGACTGGATGTATGAGTCGGAGCCCGAGCCCTGCATGCACGACCGCCGAGTCTCCCACGGCCGTGGCAAGATCCTTGGAGGATCCAGCAGCATCAATGGCATGATCTTTCAGCGTGGCAATCCCCTCGACTACGAACGCTGGGCCCGTGACGACGGCATGGCTGGGTGGGACTACGCTCACTGTCTCCCCTACTTCAGACGCATGGAGACCTGTCTGGCCGGTACGGACGCCTTTCGCGGCGACGAAGGACCTCTGTTCCTGGAACGTGGACCGGCCGCCAGCCCACTCTTCGAAGCCTTCTTCAACGCCATCGAGGAGGCCGGCTACTCCCGCACCGATGATGTGAATGGCTTTCGGCAGGAGGGTTTCGCCGCCTTCGATCGCAATATCCATCGAGGACGACGCCTCTCCGCCGCCGGAGCCTACCTGCATCCAATCTGGCGACGGCCCAACCTGCATGTGCAGTGCAGTGCCTTCACCCGTCGCATTCTGTTCGATGGCACCCGGGCGATCGGCGTCGAATACGAGCACCGTGGCAGGTCGCATCGAGTACTGGCCGGCGAAATTATCTGCTGCGGTGGAGCGATCAACTCGCCACAACTGCTGCAGGTCTCCGGCGTGGGCGCCGCAGCCGATCTCGAACCCCTGGGCATCGACGTCGTGCACGATCTGCCCGGCGTCGGTGAGAATCTGCAGGATCACCTCGAGGTCTATGTTCAGCATGCATGCACCGAGCCCATCACCATGCAGCCCGCCCTGCGCTGGTGGAACCAGCCCTGGATCGGATTGCAGTGGTTGCTCCTGCGGTCGGGACCGGCGGCCACCAATCACTTCGAGGCCGGCGGCTTCGTGCGCAGCAACAACCGGGTGCCGTACCCGAATCTGATGATCCACTTCCTGCCCCTGGCGATCCGCTACGATGGCAGTTCGCCCACCCGCGGGCACGGCTTCCAGCTCCACATTGGCCCCATGACCTCCGATGCCCGGGGCAGCGTCAGGTTGCGATCTTCCGACCCCCGACAGGCACCAGCTCTGCGCTTCAACTACCTCTCGACCGAACAGGACCGCCGCGAATGGCTCGAGGCCGTCGCCTGTGCCAGAGGTATTCTGAACCAGCCGGCCCTGCAGCGGATCAGCGGGGGCGAGATCTCGCCGGGACCAGCGATCCACTCAGAAGACCAGATTCTGGACTGGGTGGCTCGCGATGGCGAGACGGCCTACCACCCCTCCTGCAGTTGTCGCATGGGCACCGATGCGCTGTCGGTGCTGGATCCGGACAGCCTGCGGGTTCACGGACTGGATGGACTGCGCGTGGTGGATGCCTCCGCCATGCCCTACGTGACCAATGGCAACATCTACGCCCCCACCATGATGCTGGCGGAAAAAGCGGCCCATGCCATCCGCGGCGACGCACCACTGTCTCCCGAGATGATTTCTTTCTGCGGCAAGTGAACCGAATCGTGCCCGGCGGTGTCATTCGCGTGGAAGCCGGAGGGAACGCTTGGAGCCAACTGACGAGGAACTCGTAGATCGCGTGATTCGCAAGCAACAGGAGGGATTCTCCCTGCTGTTCGAGCGCTATCGTGCAACGGTCTGCAGCCACCTGAACGGAATTGTCCGTGAACCCGCGACCGCGGATGATCTGACGCAGGAGGTCTTCCTCCGATTGTGGAATCGGGCCGACCAGTGGAATGGCGATGGCGCCCTGCCGGCATGGCTGCTGCGGATTGCCACCCATCTGGCCCTCAACCACCTGCGCACCGTCAAACGGCGGCGGGAACAACCCATTCAACCTGCACCGGTGACCGACACCGACCCGGCCGACGTACCGGCCTGGATGGTCGATGCGTCGACTCTCGCTCCTGATGAGGCGACGGCGCGCAACGAGCATCGCCAATTGCTGCACCGCGTCGTCGACACGTTGCCGGAAGACAAGCAGGTGGTGGTTCGCATGATCTACGATGCCCACAGGTCAACCCAGCAGGTCGCCGACGAACTGGGAATCCCCGAAGGCACCGTGAAGTCGCGTCTCTTTCACGCTCGACAGCAGATCGCCCGCTCCTGGCAGGAGATGGGTATTGACTGGGAGGACTTTGCATGAACTCAGTGCCCACTACGACCTGTCTGAGGCCGTCCACGTCCTGGCACAAGACGTCCTACGACCACTTCCTCCATCACGGGCTCCCCAACCTGCTCTCGGCCCGGCTCGGAATCAACGATTACCGTGTCGAAGCCGAAGCCGAACACACTTGTTGCATTCACATCGAGGTAGGCGGCAACTCATCTGTCCATGTGGAGTACCCCACAATCCCCACGGCCGATGAGGAAGGCGTCTTCCGCATCGATCACATCGATGCGGGGGCCTACCCGGCCGCCTGGACACCAGATCTGCCGGTGCAGCGATACTCTCATCCGCATGACCTGGTCGTGTTACCCATCGCTGATCGGGACGATCTGGATCAGGCACGGATTCAGTGTGTCGGCGATCAGCTGTGTGCCTTTGCCGAAGCCAGACTCGGGCAACTCCCACCCGAGGTGGAACTCGATGCTGATCTGGTACGCTCCCTGGCACCCCTCGACAACTGGATACGGGCCTTCTTCACCCACGCAGCGCAGCGACTCAATGGCAACAACTGGCTGGACCGATCCAGCCACCTGCGTCGGGTCGTGATCCCTGACCGCGAGGTCGTCTTCACGGCCGGGCACTTCGGGCGCACCTGTCCTTTCGAGAGCCCCGAGGGGCCCAATGTGGGCCGAATCCTGACGATTTCCCGGGGTGCCGACATTCGCGATGGCCGACTCATCATCGTCGACGACACGCCTGAGGCGGGATTGGGGCTGTCTGCCGCCTGTATTCCATTCCTGGAACACGACGATGGCAACCGCGTGCTCATGGGCGCGAACATGATGCGCCAGTGGGTGCCACCGACCGAACGCGAGGCCGCTCTTGTACAGACCGGTGACGAACCGGAGGATGTCGATTTCTGGGGTGGCCGCAACCTGCTGAGCGCTTTCGTTTCCTGGGATGAGGGCACCTTCGAGGATGCCATCGTTCTGAGTGAGACCGCTTCACGCAAACTCGCCAACCCCCTGGTGATGGAACCGGGCGACAAGCTCAGCAATCGCCACGGCATCAAGGGGGTCATCTCCAGGATCGTGCCCGATGAGCAGATGCCGCGACTACCGGATGGCACGCCCCTGGAATTGCTCTTCAGCATCTGCGGTGTGCCCTCGCGCTGGGTCGTCGGTCTGTTGCGCGAGGCGGCGATCAGCCACGTCGCGCGAGCTCAGAACACGCCCGCCATCGTGGCACCCTTCCACGCGCCATCCGACGATGACCTGCGCCAGCGTCTACAAAGTGTCGGCCTGCCCGCCGATGGTATGCTGCAACTGACGGATGGCGATCAGCCGCTGAATCGACGCACGACAGCCGGCTGGGTCTACTGGGGCTGCACGATCCACATGGCTCGCGAGAAGCTCCAGTCCGGCACGACACCCGGGCAGCGTTGCCAGATGCTGGGGTCGATGGAGATTCAGGCGTTGCGCGAAGCGGACGCAACGGCCGTGATCGGTGAGTTCACCAATACCTCCAACGCCGAGCGGGAGGACGCTGCCAGCCTTGCCGAGCGTGTGGCGGCCGGCCCCGTCGAGGCAGCCACGACGCCATCCCCTCGATTCCAGGCACTCACCCATCGTTTGGGTGTTGCCGGGATCACTGTGAAAACCAGTAGCACCGGCATCAGTTTCAGCGAGGCCGTGACACCGGGAGACGCCAACCAGACGCTCGAACTGGCCGAATCGGTACTCCACCCGTGGCTTCCAGACAGAACGCTGGACAGTATCAGCATCGTGGAAGGAGCAGCCGGTCAACAGATCGTCGATGCCAATCGGCGGCTTACCACGCTGCTGGATGGCGACACGCCGGCGCCCATCCTCAACGAGGCACGAGAGGCACTCACCCGGGCCATCGGGCGGGAATTCGACAGCCTGCTCTGTGCAGATCACCTGGGGTTCGGCTCACGCGTGCTGTTCAGTGCCCGAGCAATCCTGATCCCCGGACAGGATCTGCGAATCGATCAACTGGGCATACCCGAGGAACTGGCCTGGGCCCTGTTCGGCCCGCAGACCGCCCGCGAAATGGGTGACGCTGCGGCAGTCGAGAATCGTACGGATGATGCCACTGCAGCCCTCGATCGTGTGTTGGCCTCGGCCTGGGTGATCCTGCATCGGCCGCCGGCGACAGGCCGCACCTCTCTGTTGGCATTTCAGCCCCTTCGGCGCGATGGGAAAGCCATTCATCTACATCCCCTCGCCTGCCGTCTGTTGGATGCCGATTTCGATGGGGACCAGGCCGCGCTTTTCGTCCCTCTCACGGAAAGGGCCACGCTCGAGGCGCGCGATCATCTGTCGATCGCCGGTCATCTGCGGGACGAGCCCGGGCTCATCAGTGAACTGGCACCCGCCATGGATGCCATCTTTGGTGTGGCCTGTCTGAGTCGGACCGCGAAGGGACGCAAGGCCCTTGCCACCATCGTCGGCGCACAGCACACACCCGATGGCTCATTGTGGAATCGCGAAAGGGTGATCGAGATACTGAGCGACATTCTCGACGCCCAGGGCGTCGACGCCGCCCTGACAGCGGCGCAGGAACTAATGCGTGCAGGGTTCGCCGCCTCGAGAAAGGAAGGGGCCTCGATTGGTCCCTTCATCGGTGCGACACTTGCACTTCCAGAGCCGCCATTGACGGATGAATTCGACCACTGGCAGGCGTGGCAGGAGGAGATCCAGGCCATCGTGACGGCCTACGACGACTACGACGACGAGGATGCCGGTATCGTCCACCTTCTGTCCCACGCCGGCGCCCGAGCCAATGCGCATCAGGTGGCGGCACTGTTTGCCCCAGGTGGCCCCGTTCACGACACACAGAACAATCTCATCCCTGTGAGACGCTGCTGGCGCGAAGGACTCAGTGCCTCCGAGGCGCTGGTCCGAGTCATCGGCGCCCGGCGAGGCCTATTCAATATCCGTCAGCAGATCACCGCCCTGGAGCAGGATCACGTCGTGCGCTCCCGGCCTCGGGGTCATGGTGTCCTGGCACGCGCCCGGCGCTGCAACCAACCCGGCATCGTCTTCGCGCGTGCCGCGCGGGCCGGCGAGACAGATCCTCTTGAGGAGGACAGCTCAAGACTGTTTGTAGGGTTGCCCGAGTAAGACCATGCGGATCAAACTGTCCGATACACGCAAGAGATCGATCTACCAGGATCTGGCCAAATTCTACACGGAGACCTTCGACGAGGAACTGAGCGAGTTCCAGTCCGAGCGTCTGCTGGAATTCTTCATCGTCACACTCGGTCCGCCCGTCTACAATCAGGGTGTCCAGGACGCGCGTGCCTTTCTCGCCGACAAACTCGACGATCTCGAGGGCGACATCTACGAACCCGAGCCACCGGTGTAGCAGTCGGCGAGCCGATCATTCGAAGCACCGTGTCTGGCATGTTCGGCTAGGACTGCAGATACACCCGGTCATCCGCCTCGATCAGGTGATCCAGACGCACCGACTGCCCCGGTCGGGGCACGGAGTCTCCCCAGACGCGCGCACCCTTGAGATGCTTCGGTGAGACACCGGCTCGATCCGCCACCTGGGCGATGTCGCTGGCCCGGTGAACCAGTAATGCCCTGCCATCGGCATCCGGCGTCGGTCGCTCCAGCAGTTCCACTCGCGTGTAGCCCAGTGCCTCCAGCAACATGCTGCAGATCGGTGCGGCAACCACCGACTGATCCGACTCCACACGCAGCAGGCGCGACTTAGGCCACAGCTGACTCAGATCCTCAGCGTCTTCAGACGCTGACGAACTGCGGGTGCCGATCACGACCGTCGGCAGGGGCAGATCTCCATCGGCCTGACGTTGCAGAATCTCTGCCTCGAATTCGGTCCGCACTGTCACCTGGGCGTGTTCAATGTGCGCGGCGAGGAGGATCTCCCGCGCCGCATCCTCCTGATCGCGGTTGAGGCTACGACCCAGGAATTTCACGCCCCCCTTGCCCCGCTGTTCGAGGAGTGTGGACAAGGGCCCGGGAATCGGGCAGATGCATGCTTCGGCCAGTTCGTCGAGCACACTCGACAGCTGATCTACCGGGTCAGCTGACAGGTCGATGACGATGAGAATCGCATCAGCCCCCGTGAAGAGATTCAGCAATGGCCGGCCCGGCCCCTGCCCCTCTGCAAGACCAGACACGACGGGTGGTGTGTCGATCAGTTGCAGCACACCCCCGCCACATTGTAGCATGCCCGGTATCGGATGGGTTGTGGCAAAGGGATAGTCGGCTACAGTGACTGCAGCTGGGGTGAGGGCCGCAACGAGGGTAGACTTTCCCGCATTCGGCAGGCCTGCCAGCACAATCCGTGCATCGCCCTGGCGTTTGACGTGGAATGGATCGCTCTGCCCGGAACGTGACTGAACCGCCTCGTGCCCCTCGAGTTTGGCCACCTGCCGCCGGAGACGGTCACGCAGATCTTTGTACGGGCCCTTCCACTCGTCGTGCAGTTCGGCCAGATTCCGGCGCAGGATCTGCAGCTGCTCCTCTTCGGAGCGGCCGCGCATCTGCTTCTGAATGTGCGACCATAGATGTCGGGCAGGCATAGGCATACAAGGCAGATACGACATGCTGCTGAACAATGGCAAGAGGACAAACGTGGACCGACTCTACATCACCGATCTCGATGGCACGCTGTTACAGGACGACGCCACACTCTCTCCCTGGTCGAGGCACATCCTTGAGGAACTCCTCACCGATGGCCTGCCTTTCACAATTGCAACGGCCCGATCTCACGCCTCCTTCCGCGTGCTCCTCGCCGGCCTGCCTCTGTCGCTTCCCGTGATCGAGTTCAATGGTGCATACCTGTCGGATTTCGCCTCGGGTGAGCATCTCTTCGTGCAGGAGCTTGCCACACCAGTGGCGGCAGACGTGCTCGAAACGATCCACCAGCAAGGGCTCACGCCTTACGTATCGAGTTTTGATGGTGAGGCGGACAGACTGTATTGCCCACCAGCCGTCAATGCTGGCATGGAGTGGTACATTGCTGATCGCCGCAGCCATTCAGATCCTCGCCTGCAGTTCGTCGATGACGTGAGTATCGGTCTCGCCGACCAGATCGTGTGCATCACCGTGATCGGCGATGAGACGTCGACGCGCCAGTTGCACCAGGACCTGCTCCAGCAGCGAGATGGCCAGTTGCGGATGTATCACTGGCAGAACGACTACTCCCCGGGCTGGCACTGGCTTACGATCCAGGATATTCACGTCTCCAAGGCTCATGCCCTGGAGGAACTCGTCGCCCGATATGTGGAAACACCTTGTGAGATCGTTGCTTTCGGCGATCAGAACAACGACATCGAGATGCTGACACACGCCGATCGCCCGATTGCCGTGGCCAATGCCACCGACGAACTCAAGGCGCTGGCCACCGAGGTCATTGGGCCAAATACGCAGGACAGCGTCGCCCGTTATCTGCAGGAGGAGTGGCAGCGCACGAGATAAGTCTGGCGCAAGTAGCTGCCCGCACATCTGGGCCCTGCATTTGGGTCCGGGCATTTGGCCCTTGGCATCTGGGGCCCGACTTGTGGATCTTGCCAGAGAGGCAGCACCGTTCACCCGATCCCGAGCCAAGGACATCAGAGGCCCCAATGGCAAGTGGCAAGACTCTCGCCGAGCTCCTCGCGCGACACGAAGGCTTCTGGCGTCGTGAAGGAGACACACCCTTGCGCTCAGTGGTCGAACACCGTCCACTCGGGGAACGCGGTGGGATTCCACTTGCGGATGGCTCACGCCCGCAGGAAGGGATACAGGTCACTCCTGACCAGCTCGATCCCGCTCTGTTCTGCCAGGATACGTCACTGCCCTCGCTCATCCGTGGCGATTTCATGGCCGGCCAGGGCCCACCGGGCATGTGCTGGACCGAAGCCGCCTTTGGCTGCCCTGTAAGCATCGTCACCGGCGGCCCGTGGGCTGAAGCCTTCATCGACGATTGGCGACAGACGCCGCCGCCGGCACCGGATCCACTGTGGATCGACAAGCTGGAGGAGTTCGTCGAATTCCTCGTCGCCCGTGCCGCCGGTCAACTGCCGGTCACGCAGCCCCTGTTCAGAGGTCCAGTGGATATGATGTTCGCCGGCCTCGGACACGAGGAAGCCTGCATGGCGGTCAAGACGGCACCGGATCGCTCCGACGCCTACCTGGCCGCCTGCGCCGAGCTCTTCATCGAGATAGCGCAGCGTCGCATCGACAAGACCCCCACCTTCGAAGGGGGCTACCTGTCCAGCTACGGTATCTGGGCACCGGGTACTGTCGTACGGACGCAGGTCGACAATGCCTCCATGCTCTCGCCGGAGACGTATCGCGAACGCGTCCTGCCATTTGACCGGCTCGTCTTCGAAGCCTTTGATGTCACCCTCATCCACCTGCATTCCTGCTGTCTGCACATCATCGATGATCTCGTGAAAGAGGATGCCCTCGATTGCATTCAGGTCTCCATCGACTACCCGGGAGGCCCCCTGGCGAGGGAGGTGATGCCCCGACTCCAGCGCATTCTCGAGGCCAAACCCCTGATCGTCACCGGCCCCGTCCATCAAGCGGAACTCGATCAGCTGGAACAACTCAAGCCCGCTGGTGGGTTGTGCCTGAATGTGCAATGCGTACCAGACGACCAGCACACCGTCTGAACCGCTCTCCCGCGCCAGACGTTGCAGATGAATCCCGGGTGAATCGTTCCGTGATCGGGCTCCCATGAGCAGGACGGTCACTCGCTATCTGGAGAAACGCACCCAGCGTGAGGACTGGCCACTGACCGGCAATCTGACCGGTGCCTGCAGGAGCCTCATTGTCATCCCTGCCCTCGGTGAGTATCCGGGCATCCTCGACACCCTTCAGGATCTGGCCTCCTGCGACGGTCACGACGAGACAGGCGTCATCGTCGTGGTCAACAATCGCGATCCGGCGCATGCCTCGCCCCACGACATTGCGGCCAACGCACAGACGCTGACAGCACTGCAGCAATGGGACCAGCGGCGGTTGCAGGTTCTGTGGATTGATGCGTCCTCGGCAGGCAACGAACTGGGCGCCAAAGAGGGCGTCGGCCTGGCCCGCAAACTGGGCATGGACTGGGGACTGAAAATCCTGGCTGATCGCGATCAACTGCAATCCCCGCTGATCTGCCTGGATGGGGACACGCGCGTCGATCCGGACTACCTGGCCGTCCTGCACAGATTCTTCGCCGAACCCGATCGATGGGCTGCAGTGCTACCCTATGCCCACCCTATTGAGGGCGACAAGCAGCAGCAGGCGGCGATCCTCTGCTACGAGTTCTTCCTGCGCTACCATGCCGGTCAACTCACATGGGCCGGATCACCCTACGGCTACCACGCGATTGGCTCTGCCATGGCCTGCACAGGCATTGCCTATGCAGCCATCTCGGGGATGAACCGCCGGCAGGCCGGCGAGGACTTCTACTTCCTGCAGCAGTTGGCCAAGACCGGCACCATCGAGACGATCCCGGGGACCGTCGTGAGACCATCAGGACGAGCCTCACACCGTGTGCCCTTCGGGACGGGCCGGAGAGTGCAACGCTTCCTGGATGGGGACGAAGAGGAATACCTGCTCTACCATCCGGACAGCTACGATGCCATCCGCCGCTGGTTGCATGCCGTGACCGATGCACCGGAGGCCACGGCACAGCAACTGCTGGATGTAGCAGGCACCGTCGACGAGCAACTGCACGAGTTCCTCACGCAGGCGAACTTCGCCATAGCGTGGGATAAAATGCGGCAGCAGGCCTCCACGGCGGCTGCCGCAAGTGCGCAGTTCCACAGCTGGTTTGATGGATTCCGCACACTGAAATGTATCCACCACCTGCGCGATATCGCTCTGCCGGATGTGCCCATGTTCGAAGCCATCCGTGTCCTGCTCTCGCGCCTGCAGATGGATCCCGTCATCGATCTGCATCCTGATTCAGGTCATGACCTGGCCGATGATCTGGCCGGACAACGACAACTGCTCGACCAGTTACGGAGCCTGTAGACTCTCAAGCCTCTGCACCGGCTCGGTGTCGCTCTGAGGGGAACGCAGATGCTGACACCTGCCAGGACCAGTCTTCGGGCTGGTAGTTGCTGAAAAGGAGATGACACCATGCCTAAACCCATGTCCAAAACCAGGAAAATTCTGAGACCCGGTTGGGATGATGTACGAGGCCTGTCCCCGGAGCCAGCCCCCGACTGGTGGGTGGTGAGCCCCGCCCAGGTGACGCGGCACTTCAAGGCTCACGCACAACGTGGCCATCTATCCCGTCTGTGCCGATCCGCCGGTGGCCGCGACATCTGGCTCTACACACTGGGCAAGGGCAAACCCACGGCCCGCACGGCCAACTACTCGGCTGCCATGGGATCCAGCGACAAGGACGCGTATTTCGGTAAGCAACGATCCGGATACCGCCAGACCCTGCTGCTGTTGTGTGGTGTGCACGGCATGGAGAGTGAAGCCGTAGCCGCCTCCGTGAATCTGCTTCACATCCTGGAGAGCGGTCGCGACCTGCGTGGACAACGCTGGCCAGAGCTGAAGAAGCTGGCTGCGAAATACCGGTTGCACCTGGTTCCCCTGGCCAATCCGGATGGTCGGGCACGGACGAAGATCCCTTCTCTGATCGGCCTGACCACCGATGATCTGACCTACTACGGTCAGGGCATGTGGAAGAATGGTGAGATCATCGGCTGGGCCGGCTCCAAGCGATTCCTGCCTCTGCCCCTGGACAAGGTGCAATTCAGCGGCGGTTACCCGAATGACGACGGTGTGAATTTGATGCACGATGTGTCGCCTGCCGGCCATCACGCGAAGGAGACGACGGCCCTGCTGAAGTTGGTCGAAGAGGAGATCGTCGACGCCTGCTTGAATATGCATGGCCACCAGCGAGGTCCCATCATTCTGCCTCATGCGGCCAGCGCCCCGGATCCGTTCTTCGAACACACTCTCGAACTGGCGGATCGCGTGCACGATCGGCTCGAGACAGAGGACCTGCGTCCCATGGAGGTCATGCGAGGCCGCCGTGGTCTGGGCTACAACCTGCCCAGTGCCATGCACTTCACCTCCGGATGCCTGTCTCTCACCTTCGAGACACCGCAGGGCGTCACCGAGAATCCCTACACCTACGATGAGTTGCTCGACATCCAGTTGCTCACCTTCGAAGAGACCATGCGCTTTGGCATCGAGTGTCGCTTTCGCCCCGGTGAGAATGGGAGCGAGGGTACGTGATGACTGATCTGCCAGCCGATGCCTATACGGATCTGATCAGCGCCTTGCCCGATCCACCCTCACCCTCAGCAGCATGTGGCACCGCGGATGAGTTATTGAGTTGGCAGGCCGAATTCCACACCGTGCTGGCCGAACTTCGGGGCTGGCTGCCTGAGCGGGTCGAACCACGCATGGAGATTCTGTCTCAGACCGAGGAAGCGGATCACCGTCGATTGACGGTGCGGATCGAAGTGAGCGATCTGACCAGTGTCGTCGCGTATCTGCTGATCCCTGCAGACCTGAAAGTCGGCGAACGTCGGCCCGGCGTGGTGGCCCTCCACGGTCACTATCGCCACGGGATCGACTCGATCTGCGGCGTGCGCATTGAGCCAGATGATCCGGAGAATAACGAACGCCACGCCTACGGGCTGCATGCGGTTCGCGAGGGCTACGTCGTACTCGCTCCCGCCCTGTGGGGATGGCCCGGCCGTGACGGCCATCTGGCGCTGATCGGGAATCGTGATCGCTGCAACACGATCCAGATGGCTTCAGCCATGTATGGAGTGAATCCCGTCGATCTGCACATCCAGGACGCCATGGCGACCCTCGACGCGCTCTGTCAGCGCCCGGAAGTCGACGCCGAGCGGATCGGCGCACTGGGCAATTCGACAGGGGGTCGCATGACGATGTGGCTGGCCCTCACGGACGATCGCGTACGCGCCTGTGTTCCATCCGGCTCCATGAACCACTTCCGCGAGCGCTCACAAGCACTCAAGTCCTGTGGGATTCAGGCACCCTTCGGCCTGCTGCGCCACGGAGATGTGCCAGATCTCTTCTGCCTGATCGCGCCCCGGCCCATGCAGTTGCAGGCGGGTGAACATGATTCGCTGATCACACCCGCCCACCGGGACGCCATGCATGAGCAGGTTCGGCGGGCCTACGATCTGCTCGGGGCGGGAGACCAACTCGACTACATCCTGCACGGGGGTGGTCACCTGCTCGACTGGTCCCTGGCGGCGCCCTTTCTACGACAGCACCTGATGGGTTGATCCGGTCACAGAATCCGGCCGGCCAGCCAGCAGACAGATCCGTCAGGCTGACCCGGTTCGACTCGGGTTCGCGGCCACGGTCTGATGGCGACCTCGCCATCGAGTGTTCGCTGGTGCCAGTTACCTACTTCGGTGCGTGGACGAAGAGTGTATCGCCCACGGCGCAGCCCAGTTCAATGGCGGCATGGCCGAAGCTGATGGCCAGCTGCATGTTGCCATCCTCTTCGATCTGTGCGATCCAGTCACCCTTGGGCACGTCCGAATAGCTGCTCCCCAGCAAGACCTCGATGCCATGGCCGTGGTAGGTAGCCGTGAAGAGGGTGCCGTGCTTGATGCCGATCGACGCGAGACGATCCTCACCCAGGTCCGTATTCACATTGGCGTATTCTTCACTGATATGGACCACCACAGCCGCCAGTGGCTTGGGTTGAGGCTTGAGCGCCGCGCAGCCCCAGAACAAGGAGACGCCGGCGACAACGGTGAGCAGCAGGCAGGAGAATCGGCCTCGGTAACTGAAATTCATGAAGGTCTCTCGTGTTGAGCGTCAGAATCGGATGGTGCCAATATGGGGCGATCCGCAAACAATGTGAAATTCATTCTTCCCATCCCTGCCGGACGTGAAGCACTGCATCCCCTCCACCTTCACGGGCCCATTCCAGATTCCATCGGGTCGCGGTCAGCGACTGCAGGAAACGTTCATCGTGACTCACCAGCAGCAATCCACAGGGACAATCCCTCAATGCCGCCTCGAGGCACTCGATCGATGGCAGGTCGAGATGATTGGTCGGCTCGTCCATGACGATCAGGTGAGGCTGACGTGCGATGCCGTCCGCCAGCAGAAGCTTGCGCACCTCACCAGGACTGGGAAGCTCGCTCTCCAACAGGCGTTCGGGTCGTGAGTTCAGACAGCTGACAATCGTCATCAGCTTGCCCAGCTGATCGTGTGGCAGCGAACGGGCCCCCGCCAGGATCTGCTGCGCCGATGAGATGTCGATCTCCTGAGGGACGTATACGAGGCGCTCAGCATCGACATTGAGATCCGTCCCCAGCAGGGCGCGCAGCAAGGTCGATTTTCCCGCCCCATTCGGTCCGGCGAGACAGACTCGATCCGTCGGCTTCATCACCAGATCGGGATGGGCCAGCTGGCGTGCGCCGCCCACGGGAAGAGCACCCGCGTCGCGCCACAGCAGCCGATCGCGGGGTGAGGGTGCCCCGTCGAGCCAGATGCCCAGATCGTGTTGCTTGGCCACCTGGATGCTGTCGCGATGTTCACGTGCCTGCTGCGCCCGACCACCCATCTGGTTCAGCAGTCTGCCCGCCTGCCCATCCTTGCCGGACATGCGAGCCAGATTCCGTTTGAATCGCGCGTCATTGTCTTTTCCCAGGTTCTTCTTGGATGCGCGCGCATCGGACCGGGCCGACTCGGCTCGACGCCGATGCTCCTCGCGTTCGAGACGTCGCACATCCTTCGTTGCCGTCTCACGAGCGTGGCGTGCCGTCGCCAACTCGCGTTCTCCCTGTTCGGCACCCAGCGTATATCCACCGGGGCGCATGGCGACCTGCGGTGGCTCGACGAAGGCACACTGCTGACACAGATCATCCAGCAGTTCACGATCGTGGCTGACCAGCAGCCCAATTCCGGTGAATCGACGCAGGGCCTGACCGAGCATGGCGCGAGCCCCACGGTCCAGATGATTGGTCGGCTCATCAATGGCCAGCACCACCGGCTCTCGCCACAGGGCGACACCGATCTGCGCCCGTTTGCGTTCGCCATGGCTGAGACTCGGCCAGCGCCCGAGCCAGTCCTCGGCGATCCCGAGACGTCCACGGATGTCCCACGAATCGCCATCGTTGGCCGTCAGCAGATCGTGCAGGCCCTCGGGGGCATCGTCGGTTCGCTGCTGGCAGTAGATCGGCTCACCACCACCGACAACCTGGCCTTCGGTGGGACGAAGTTGACCCGTAGCCAGCATGAGCAGTGTCGTTTTCCCCGCCCCATTGGGGCCCACAACCCCGGACCAACCGGTGGGAAAGTGCAGGTCCACACCGCCGAACAAGGGGGTAATCGCCCCTTCGTAGGTGAAGCCGACGCCGTGGAACAGGATATCTTCCCGTAACATTGGATCCCTTCTGCAACAAAAAAGCCACTCGAGGCTTTCCTCGGTGGCTTGCAGGCTGCTTGTGCAACCTCGACCGCGGTGCGCCGTCTCTTCCTCTTCCCCGAAGACCGGGGATCAGATTTCCGAAGAGAGGCCCGCAGTGCGGGCGAACCTGCGAAGTTGCAGGCGGCGGCGATGCCGACGATCGGCAGTATTGTGAGAAGCGCAGCCGTCAGTCAGCCCGGCCGGTGCGTCTCATGTCCTCATTCAGCTCTTCGGTTCAGCGTCGCAGGCGAATCATCTGATGTCCAGTTGAGGGGGAAAGATGAAACCGGGATCCAGCGCTAGCATCGATGGCTGAACATCGGCGGACAGGCACCACTACCAACACTGCTGCACCTGAATCCCAAGCACGCAGCCACCCGAAACAGTGTCAAGCTCATGGCGGGATTGACACAGATCCCGCCAAGGCGATACGGTTGTTGCTATGGATTGTCTCGAGGCCCTCACACGTCTGAGCATTGCCGACGCCCACGAACTGCTCTCCCCATTCTGGGAGGCGTCCTTGGCTTGCGCGCCATCTCATCGCCCCGACCTGCTCAATCCCGTGCAGATCACGGCCGAACGGGACTTCGCCGGTCTGCCGCCCAGCCTGGACGCCGCCTTACACGAGGTCGCCGCACGTATTGCCGAATCGCCAGATCTGCGGCTGCTGATCTGTCATTGTGAGCGCCTCGCCTACGAAGAACTCGACTACGAAGTGGCCACGTGCTGTCGCGACTGGCCGCAATACATCGCCCCACTCGGTGACGATACGGGCCTCTTCTATCTGCTGATCGCCCTGGCAGCGATCCCACGCATGCGGGCCTTCCATCAGGCCCGTGGCATTCCCGATGAGGTGACCCGGGCGACCTGCTCACACTTCACCGCATCGCTAGAGCGCTTCCGCCTGCAACATGACAACCGCGACGGCTTCGGCACCTATGCCCTGTATTGGCTGCGAAATCACACGACGGGCAGCCTCTACTGTCTGGGTCGTCTCGAATACATGCTCAAGCCATTCCGTGGTAACCTGACCGCCTGGCGACACCGCGAAACGGGCAATGTGTGCGCCCTGGCCGCCGATGGTGTTCACCTGGATCCGGAGGGGCTCGTCGCTGATCCGGAGAAGGCGGCCACCACGACGCGCTTCGAAGAGACGGCGGACACGATCACGGGCCATGCAATCGCCCCCTCCGGCTTCATCGAGCCAGCGCCGACCGCCCTGCCGCGACAGGACTGGAAACGGGTCCTGGTCGCTGGGGATCTGATCTACGAGGTCCACATCCCAGATGGCGGTGGCATGACGATGGCCGCCTGCCGCGATTCAATGCAGCAGGCGACCAAATTCTTTCCGCGTTACTTCCCCGAGCAGACCGCCGTCGGTTTCGCCTGCTCCTCCTGGATCCTGAATCCGCAACTGGCCCAGATCTACCATCCCGACTCGAACATGGTACGCTGGCAGCGGGAGCTGTATCTGTATCCAGTCCAGTCCGGTGACCGGTCCGGCTTGTTCTTCATCTTCGGCACCGATGACGTGGATCCTGCCACCGGGCCGCGCGACACGTCGCTGCGCCGTGCCATGCTCGATCACATGGCCGCCGGTGGCCGCCTCATCGGCGGTGGCATGTTCCTCATGCTCGAAGATTTCGAGCGTTTTGGTGAGCAGGTCTACCTGGCCTGACGGTCGC
Source organism: Gemmatimonadota bacterium (assembly GCA_018673255.1). The sequence goes on along the minus strand of JABHDC010000265.1, from coordinate 1,037 downwards.
CCTACACCCGCTCTGCCGCCACTCGCCGAATGTCGTCGATCCCGTAGCGCAACATCGCCAGTCGCTCGAGCCCCATGCCCACGGCAACTGCGGTCGCCTTGTCAGGATCGTGGCCGAGATTGCTCACGATCTCCGGTCGCAACCGACCCCAACCGGCGACGGAGAACCAGTCCTGTGCAGGTGTCTGGGCCTCGACGGTCCAGGCTCGATCACAATACAGCAGGAAATCCACCGGCAGGAGTCGAACCCGTGCGCCTTCGCACAGGGTCTCAATGAATTGAGTCATGGGCCCCATGATCTGCCACTCGTTGATCCCCTCTTCGATCCACAACGCCTCCGCCTGATGAAAGGCGCGCAGACGCGTCGAGGTTTCCTCTTCGCCGACGTCACCCATGCGATAGGTCTTCCCCGTCGTGATCCGCTTCGTCGGTAGTGGTGCATCCACCGCAGCCAGGAGCATGGGCACCGTGAGATCGGTGCGCAGCATCTGTTGGCACTCGCGATCAACGATGTACTCCTCGACCGTCGCCAGATGGCCTTCAGACGTTGAGGCCGTGGCATCGACCAGCACGCGCCGTAGCTGCGCCGGCTCCAGTTCTTCGGACAACTCGACGACCTCGAATCCTGGCCACACGTCGCGAAATGATTCCCAGATCGCACCCACCGGGTTTTCCGGCAGATTGGTCAGATTCGGTTTCGAGAGCATCTCGACGATTCGTTCGGGCAGATCCGTAGTCGGCATCGACATCTGGTTCCTCAATCGGTCTCGGATGCGCTGCAGGCGCTTTCTGATCGCTGCTTCACCAATCGCCTCTGCTGAGGCGAGTCGGGCCGTCGTCCAGCCACCGTGGTAGTAACGTTCGCACAGCCGCCGATCATCAACTGGCAGTGTGGCGATCGCTCGTCGCAGGGCGGCCGCAGCGGCAGGATCCTGTCCTTCCGGCACAGCGATCTGATCGACATCCATCTCGACGAAGGATTGGCGACTCGCGCGACGGTAATTCATGGCAATGTGGCGGGTGATTCGCAGCAACCAG
>JABHDC010000264.1 GCA_018673255.1 Gemmatimonadota bacterium | reverse complement strand
TCACCTGCTTGCAGGTCCTCACCTGCTTGCAGGTCCTCACCTGCTTGCAGGTCCTCACCTGCTTGCAGGTCCTCACCTGCTTGCAGGTCCTCACCTGCTTGCAGGTCCTCACCTGCTTGCTGGTCTTCGCCTGCCTGCTGGCCCGGCCTGTCGTGGCCGCCACGACGGGTACCCTCGAGGGTCACGTCACCGATGCCGAGACCGGCACTCGGCTGACCGGCGTCAACGTCATCCTCACAGACACCCGTCAGGGCACGATCACCGATGAGGCCGGCTTCTATCGCATCCACAATGTGCGTGCCGGCACCTACGAAGTGTCCGTGTCGATGATCGGCTATGCAGCGGTCGTGTCGAAGAGGATTGTCATCCGTCCGGATCGTCACACGGTATTTGATGCGCGCCTGACGCCATCCTCGATCCACATGCAGGCCATCGATGTCACCGGTGAACGCGAATTGCTGCAGACCGATGTGATGGGCACGGCGCACCAGCTCGATGCCGTTGTCCTGCGGGAACGGCCCACGGACACGGTGGAACAGGTCGTCGGATTGCAGCCGGGCGTCACGGTGGAGGGCAACATCCGCGGCGGCAAACCCCGCGAGGCGATCTACCTCGTCGACGGCTTGCCAGTGCAAGATGTCATCGCCGGCGGCCTGGGCACCGACCTGCCCCTGAGTGCTGTCGCGCAGATGACGGTGAACACGGGAGGTTTTGGCGCCGAGTATGGCAATGCCCAGTCCGGCGTCATCAACATCGTCACCCGTTCAGGCACCGACACGCATGAGCGATCCGCTCGCTTCGCGAAGGATGATCTGTTTGGCGGTACGGAATTCAGCAAGCACAATGAACTCGAGCTGACCCTGTCGGGGCCGGTGCGACGCGGCCACCTCCACTACCTTTCCGCCAATCGCGTCGTGCTCACCGATACGCGCTTCTGGCAGGACCTGCAACACGCCTTCGACAGCCCTGTGCAACGGGAACTCAATGGCGTGACCAAACTCGATTGGCAGATGACGAGCCAGAAACGGCTGACCACCGAGTTCGTCTATTCGCTGCGACGATGGCACGACTACGAATTCACGTGGCGCTACAATCTGGCCGGCCTGCCGCGCCGACAACACGATTCGCACCGCACTTCGGTGCACTGGAATCACACGTTGTCACCGACCCTCTTCTACAGTGCCAGTGCGAGTCGCTATTCCCTGCACAGTCAGATCGGTGACGGGGCATCACCGGGTGCCGAATGGACACCCTACGACTATGACTTCCACCTGCTCTACATCACCTCAGGTGATCGCGACTGGTGGGCCGACACACGCCAGGACATCTACCGACTGAAGGCGGACGTCACCCATCAGGCACATCGTGCCCATCTGTTGTCGGCCGGATTTGAGGTCGAGCAGTACGACATCGAATCCGATGTGCACAAGCTGGAACCACAACTGACCTATTTTGGCCGTCCCCTCATCTACGAGTCACCCCTCAACTACAGCAACAGCTACCACTACTACCCGCGTTCAGGCTCCGCCTACGTGGAGGATCGCATGGAAGGAGTCGAGGGGGGATCGGTAGCCACTTTCGGCCTCCGCTTCGATTTCCTCGATCCCCGGGCCCAGCGCCCGGCGGTGGAGTTGGTACCGATCGGGGCTGACGCCTATGAGGAAGTTGTGGCCGGTTCAGTGCCAGCGAATGTGAAGATTCACATCAGTCCACGCTTCGGCTGTTCCTTCCCTCTCGACGACCACTCCTTCTTCTTCATCAACTGGGGGCACTACGTGCAGTACCCCCTCTTCGATCAGCTGTATTCAGGGCTGCACAATGCCAATGTGCGGGGCGGCGTCAATGCACTACGGGGCAATCCCGATCTGCTGGCCGAACGAACCCAGATCTGGGAGGTCAGCGTCCGCTACGACCTGGGAGATGGCATGCTGGCCGCTCTCGCCTATTACAACAAGGAGACGCGCGACCAGATCGATACGAAGACCTTCGTCGCCACCAACAGCCGCATCGCCGGCGACTATGGTTTCGCCGAATACGTCAACAATCCCTTTGCCACGGCCAATGGCTTCGAGGCATCCCTGCGGCGCGACCACGGACGTATCCGCGGTTCTCTCTCCTACGCCTGGGCCAAGGCGAAAGGGTTCAGCGACTACGAGAACCAGGGGATCAACTTCGCCCAGTGGGGATTCGCCGTGGCCAACACGCCCTTCTTCCTCAGCTGGGATCAGCGCCACACACTCAAACTGGATCTGCGCGCCGATCTGCCCGGTGGTATGACATCGGCCCTGGTCTGGCATGCACACAGCGCCCGACCCTACACATGGTACCCATCAGCCGATGGCTTCACTGCTGACAACGAAGCGCAGCCCTTCATTCCGAACAATCGGCGCATGGAGACCTACAACCTGGTGAGTCTCCGTCTCAGTCGAACCTGGTCACTGGGCACCCGCGGCGTCACGGCCTATCTCGACTCACGCAATCTGCTCGATGAACGCAATGTGCGATGGGTGGATTCCTCTGGCCGGATCGGTGGCGAACTCGGTGACCCGGGTGCCTACTATGTGCCCCGGCGAACACTCCTCGGCCTCGAGTTCGACCTGTGACACACATGAGCCGACATGTGCTGCCGTGGTTGCTATCGGCCGCGCTCCTGCTGGGATGCAGCGAATCTCTGCCGTCGCGTATCGTGCCAGAAGACACCCTCGAGATCGCCTACGTACTGAGCAATCAGGGGACGGGTCTGGCCGGCGTCCATGTCTCGATCTCCATCAACATCGAGAATGTGTACGATGAGACCTTCATCGGCGCCGTAGACGTCATCGGTAACATTCACATCACCTGGCCACGTCGACCCGATGTGGAGATCAATCTACCCATCCGGCGGCAGCAGACCGAACTGCTCCTCGACCCGGGCGATGCGCACATCGTGGATTCATTCTGGTTCCTGCAGATCGATGACGGGCGTAATGTGATGGATCTTCTGGACTATTCGCGGGGCGACATACGTTATGGCGTGCAATACGCCGAGCCCGAGACCTTCCTCATCGACGTGACGATGACTCTCTTCAATGAGACCGGGTTGCTCACATACGGTCCTGAGGAGTTCATCTTCGAGGGTTGGAAGAAACTCGATGACTCCACCTCGGTCATCGAGACGGTGAGGCTGCCGCCCGGC
>JABHDC010000024.1 GCA_018673255.1 Gemmatimonadota bacterium | reverse complement strand
CACGTTGCGATGCAGGGCAGCTTCGATCTGAGACACGGCGGCGCGTTGGATGCCGGCCCGCCCCAGGCGTGCCACCAGGCCGGCCGGATCGTTGTCACGCAGATGGCGGAAGGGCCAGGTGCCGAGCCAGGCATTGAGATCGATGTAGTTCATGCCGCCACCTCCTCGATCTTGTGCAGGGGCGTGGCGCCCTGGACGGCGAGGATGGCCTCGGCGTTGCCGCGGAAGATCGAGCGCCTCACCTCATCGTCGAGGGTGGCATCGATCACCTTGCCCACACTTCCACACATGGTGCCGTCTGTGCCGAACAAGACCCGCTCAGGGCCGAGGTCACTGACGGCCAGTTCCACCTGACCGTCATCCAGATTGCTGCCACTCACATCGCAATACAGGTGTTGTGACGTGTCACGCATCCAGCGAAGTGATTGCTCCCAGTCGCCGCCTCCACCGATGTGCGCGTGGATGAGCATGGCTTCCGGGTAGCGCTCATTGGCGGCGGCGAAGTGACGGCCATTCGAGATCAGTGGCTGGAGATCCAGGTGCTCCCGTGCCTCGATGAAGCCGGCATGTTCGAGGATCGGCACACCTCGTTCGATGGCCAACTCGATGACGGGTGCCACGGCCGGATCATCGATCGTGTACTGGTTGTACAACTTGATGCCGATCATGCCTGCGTCGAGGCAGCGATTCACCTCATCGAGGGCGGTCTGGTATTGCCCGGCAATCACGAAACACATGCCACGGATGCGGTCAGGGTAACGCTGTACTGCCCGCAGCACGCTGTCGTTGTTCACACGGATCTGCTCGATGTCGGCCATGGCGCCACCCGTGATCGGTGCCGAGCACCAGTACTCGCCGATGCCCAACATGCTCCCCGCCTCGATCAACTGCTCACAGGAGGCCCGTTCCTCGGCCTCGGTCTCGTGGTCCTTCACGTGGCAGTGCATGTCGATCTTCGGATACTGGAGCCACGCTTCGTAGTCGATGCTCATCGGCGATCCTGTCTGCAAGGCCTGGGGGTCACGTGCTCGAGGGGGTGAATCCTCGATCAGTCTTGTCCGAGGGTGACGACACGATTCTCATCGCTCGAGGTGCGGATCGCATCGAAAAGGCGCGACAGATTCAGTGCATCAGCCGTTGGAACCGGCTGTGGCTTCTCGCCGCGAACGACGCCGGCCAGCTCGGCATAGATCTCGTTCTGATCGCCATAGGGATCACCCACGAGCCGCTCGGTGGTGACGGAGGTGCCCTCCGACTGCATGGTGGCGAACAGGGTGGGATCGTCGGGTGCCTTGGCCGTGTTGCGGGATACGGTCAGATCCAGTCCGCGTACGGTGATCGTGCCTTCATCGCCCTGGACGATCCATGTGGGCATCTCCTCTACTGAGATGGTGTATTCCGCCTGAACCATCGTGCCATCGGAGAGGGTCATCGTGGCCATGAACAGATCCTCCACGTCGCCTGGATTCATCCACTGGCGCATGCACGCGAAGACACTCGCCACCTGACCCTTCAACAGCATCAACGGTGGATCAACGATGTGAGCGCCCCAGTTGAGCAGGTACCCCCCGGCATGTTTGCGCTGGGTCTGCCAGTCGGTCCGTGTCCCGAAGCTGCTCACGGCACGGCGCACCATGAAGGGACGGCCCACGGCACCATCGGCAACCAGCTCCTGCAATCTGCGCAGGTCACATCCCCAGCGAGCCGGCAACCAGGGCATGAGGATCTTGCCGCTGCGTTCGGCGGCCTCGATCATCAGCTCACCTTCGGAGGCATCGCGGGCCCAGGGCTTGGTGACCAACACATTGACACCGGCATCGAGACAGTCACAGGTCATGTCGCAGTGTTGATCGCTGCGGGTGATGACGCAGACCAGATCGAGTTGTTCGGTGCGCAGCATCTCGTGGTGGTCCTCGTAGACCTTGCAGCCGAAGCGTTCAACCGCTTGCTCGCGTCGTTGAGGATCGATGTCGCAGACGGCGACGACGTCGTAGTCGTCACATCCTTCCAGGGCGCCTGCGTGCATGGTGCTTCCAGAGCGGCCGTAGCCGAGTATGGCCGTACGAATGGTCATGGTCTGTATCCTGTATCTGTTGAGTGACGTGACTACACGTAGTCCTTCAGAAATCGTCCCGTGTGACTCGCCCGACACCTGGCGACCTGCGCCGGTGTGCCGGTGACGAGAATCTCGCCGCCGCCACGACCGCCTTCCGGTCCAAGATCGATCACATGGTCGGCGGTCTTGATCACGTCGAGATGATGTTCGATGACGATGACCGTGTGTCCGGCGTCGACGAGTCGATGCAGACAATCGAGCAAGCGTGAGATATCGGCCAGGTGCAAGCCCGTTGTCGGCTCGTCGAGGATGTAGACGACGTGACCCCGACGCTGCAATTTGCTCAACTCGGTGGCCAGCTTGATGCGCTGCGCTTCGCCACCGGAGAGCGTTGTCGCCGACTGGCCCAGTGTCAGGTAGCCGAGGCCGAGATCCTCGAGGGTAGCCACCTTCGGGCCAATGGCCCGCTCCTCGGCGAAGAATTCGGCGCCTTCCTCGATCGACATGTCCAGGATCTCACTGATCGTGCGTCCTTGCCACGTGATTTTCAGGGTGTCGGCATTGTAGCGCTTGCCTTTGCATGCGGCGCACAGGACTTCCACGTCCGGCATGAAATACATCTTCGTGCGGATCGTGCCTTCGCCCTGGCACTCTTCGCAGCGACCGCCCTTCACATTGAAGCTGAAGCGGCCCGGCTTGTAGCTTGAGGCCTTGGCCTCGTCGGTGGCGGCGAAGATCGAGCGGATGTTGTCGTAGAAACCCACATAGGTTGCCGGATTGGATCGCGAGTTACGACCGATGGGGGACTGATCGATGGCGATCACGCGGGTGACATGCTCGGCCCCCTCCAGCGCGTCGTGCTCCCCGGCCAGTGTCCGGGTGTCGACGAGTTGTTTCCACAACTGCTTCTGCAGGATGTCATTCACGAGGGTCGACTTGCCCGATCCAGACGCACCGGTGACGGCGATGAACTGGCCCAGTGGGAATTCGACGGTGAGATCCTTCAGGTTGTTCCCACGCGCGCCTCTCACGACCAGGGCCTTGTCGCTGCGCGGGCGATGACTCTCCGGCTTGGGGATCGTCATGTTGCCGGACAGGTAGAGTCCGGTGGGGGAGTCGGGACAGGTGAGGATATCGTCGAGGGTGCCCTGCGCCACGACCTCACCTCCGTGCACCCCCGGGCCGGGGCCCATTTCGATGACGTGGTCAGCCTCACGAATCGTCGACTCGTCATGCTCGACGACGACAACCGTATTGCCCAGATCGCGTAGCGATTTGAGCGTGGCGATCATCTTGGCATTGTCTTTGGGATGCAGGCCGATCGAGGGCTCATCGAGAACGTAGAGCATGCCCATCAGACCGGAGCCGATCTGCGTCGACAGGCGAATCCGCTGGGCCTCCCCACCGGACAGGGTGCCGGAAGCCCGATTGAAGGTGAGATAATCGAGGCCGATTCCCAGCAGCAGGTCGAGTCGGCCATTGATCTCATGCAGCACCTGACGGCCGGCATCGGCACCGGTACCCGTCGGCTTGATCTGGTCGAGGAATTCGCGCAATTCATCGAAGTGCAGGCTCCCCACGTCATCGATGGTGTGGCCAGCAATCGTGAAGTGCATGCGTGTGGCGCGCAATCGTGAACTGTGGCAGTCCTGACACGGTGTATCGACCATGACGCTGTTGAGCCAGCGTTCCATGCCGGAATTGGCCACATCCTTCTGCCGATACCAGCGATAATTGCGCTCTATGTTGTTGCAAACGCCGCGCCACAGAGGTTTGCGCTGTAGCCAGCGATCCTTGTCCACCTTGGCGTCAGGTGGTTTGAGCAATTGGATCGGCTCATCACCCAGGCCGAAGAGGATGGCGTCACGGACCTTCTGCGGCAGATCTTGCCAGGGCGTGTCCAGGCTGAATTTCAGCTTCTGCGACAGCGTGTAGACGAGGTGTCCCATCCAGTTGTCGGGCTTGTAGCTGAAGGCTTCGCGGATGAAGCAACCACCCCGGAGCGATCGTTTGGGATCGGGCACGAGCAGATCTGGATGGGTCTTCTTGTCCATGCCGATGCCGCCACAGGTCCGGCAGGCACTCTCCGGATTGTTAAACATGAAGAACTCGGGAGAAATATCACCGTAGATGAAGTGGTGGGTGCGACTGCCGAAATCCTTGTAGAAGCGCCGGGTGGCGGTCTTGTTCACACCATCGATGAGGTGGACGGACAATAGACCGTCGCCGACGATGAGGGCGTGCTGGATACCGGCCTTGAGTTGCTTGTCCACGTCGGGGCCGATGACGAAGCGATCGACGATGACATCCATGTCGCCCACCAGGCCGGCATCGGTGGCGTCTTCCTCTACGTCGTCGGCCAGATCGGTGAGTTGTCCATCGATGAAGAGTCGGCGACAGCCTTGTTTGCGGATGTCGGTGAACAGGACACCGAGTTCTTCGTCGTAGTAGGGGAAGACGGGGGCGCGCAACTCGATCGTGGCACCCTTTGGCAATGCCATCAGTGCTTCGAGTATGCGACCTGTCGTGGCGACCGGTGTCGGCTCACCCGTTCGCGGGCAGACGGCATCACCAATGGTGGCGTACAGCAGATTGAGGTATCCGGCAATGTCTGTGAGGGTACCGACGGTGGAGCGGGGATTGGAGCCGATCGTCTTCTGCTCGATGGAGATTACCGGTGAGAGACCGTGGACGAAATCGACGTCCGGCTTCTCCACCTGGGCAATGAATCGTTTGGCGAAACTCGACAGCGACTCCATGTAGCGGCGTTGTCCCTCAGCATAGAGTGTGTCAAAGGCCAGAGAAGACTTGCCCGATCCCGACAGACCGGTGACGACGACGAGTTGATCGCGGGGAATTTCGAGAGACACATTCTTCAGATTGTGGACGCGGGCGCCGTGGATCGCCACGGTCTCGCGGCGGGGGGGGCGCGCCTGCTGTGCGGGGCCGCTGGCGGCCGACCTGGATTTCGTGGCAGCGCGCTTTGGAACGGCTGACGGCTTCTTCGCGGCCGGCGTCTTTTTCGGGGTCCGGGCCCGCTTGGGCGTGGCCGCCTTCTTCTTTGCCATCGCTACTCGTCTCCGTCGTAGAAGAAGGCCAGTTCGTCGACCTCGAGTTGGGATCGGGTGGTCAGTCTCACGGGGGTCGACACTTTTTCGATGATGCCGAGATCGGACAGGTATTCGCAGGCCCCGACGGCATTGCCCACGCCGTGGTTGCGCTCAAAGTGATGATCGATCACCGTCGCAGAGCAGCCGTCTCCCTGGCTGCGAAGAAAGTCGAGGACGGGTTGGAACAGATGCCTGGCTTTTTTCTGCAGGTAGGACTCTGCCGTCTCCAGCGCCAAACCCACGGCCTTCTTCGTCTTCTTCTTGTTGAGCAGATCTTCGTAGATGACGCTGAACAATTCCGGGTTGAGTCGTTGTCCCTGTGGAATGACCTCACGACCGATGATCTCACCCGCCAGACCGGCTTCGATCTGGGCCAGCGACGTGGCTGCATAGAGCATCCAGAGCGAGGTCAACTCGAGATCACCCCGCAATTCAAACCACTTGCGCGCCTTGTAGAGACTGTAGGCAGCGCCACAACCAGATTTGAGCAGCTGCATCTGTGTGTCGCGCGCGCCGATATGATGGATCTGCTCGAAGAGCGTCTGGATCGTTGGATCTTTGGTGAACAACAGGGTGCTCTTGGCATACACCGTGTGCTGGAAGGAATTCCGCTCTGCCCCTTCGATCGACTTCTTGAAGTCTGAACGTGGTGTGATCGATGTATGAATGTTGATGTCGTCGACGACGAGGGAAACTCCGTGCCCCTTCATCTTCTTGTCGTCGGCGCAGATCAACACCAGATCGATATCGGACTTGTCGTAGACGTCGTCGTGGGACAGGCTGCCGCACAACACGCCTGCAAGGATGTGCCGATCCGCCTGGACCTGCTCGACCAACTGATCGAGGGCTGCCTGGAAGCGTTCGCGCGTGCTGAATCTGGGATTCGGTGTGGGCATAAGGGGCTCATCGTAGGGCCTGGGTGTGTCACGGGCAAGAACGGCGTCGAATCACACGGGACGAGACACACCGGGCCACATCGTGGGTCCTTGACACCCGGCCCCCGGATGGGAAGCATGTGGGTAGGGGACAAGGAGAACACCGAATGGATGTGACAGGGACAATCGAGCAGCGCAAAGGGCGCTGGCAGCGATTTCTAGACCAGGATGCGCCACCACAGCATATGCTGCTGGTGCGTCACGATGCCGGGCTGCCATCACGGCCCTTGCCGCATCCGGACAATATCGAAGATCGAGTTGAGTGGGCCTGGGGCAAGTATCAGAAGCAGATCGAAGCGGTGGGATGGCTGAATGATGATACGATCCCACACCTGGATCCCTACACGGGCACCGAGATCTTCGCCGCTGCCTTCGCCTGCAGTGTGCATCGGCCCGACGACAGCAATCCCTTCGCCCTGCCGAGGATCCACGACGCCTCTGAGGTGGCCGGCCTTGATGTGCCGCAGATCACGGCCGAGTCTCTGGCCCAGGTCTTCGGGATCGCCGATGAGCTTCGCCGTCGCGCGGGGCCGGAAGCCGTCATGCGGCTGCCGGACATCCAGAGTCCGATGGACATTGCCGCCCTGATCTGGGAGAAGTCGAGTTACTTCGTGGCGATGATCGAGTCGCCGGACGCGGTCAGGGAATTGGCGGCCAAGGTGCGGCAGTTGATGACCGGATTCCTCGATGAATGGTTCGCTCGATACGGTACCGACTTCGTCGCACACTATCCCGACTACTACATGCCTGCGGGCATCACCCTCTCAGAAGATGAAATCGGCGCTGTGAATGGCGACATGTTTGCCGAACTGTTCCTGCCCGAACTGGTCGAGTTGTCGCAGCGCTACGGTGGGCTGGGGATGCACTGCTGTGCCGATGCGCGCCATCACTGGGAGGGATGGGGGCAGATTCCGGATCTGCGGTTGTTGAATGTTGCGCACAAGCCACACGTCGTGGAGGAGGCCTACGACTTCTTCGCCGATCGTGTGCCGCAGATGCACAGCTGGTGCGGCGACGGTGATCCGGCGAGTTGGCAGTACCCGGAAGGCTCTCGTGTGGTGATCAGTGCGCCAGCGGACTCGGCTGAGGATGCGAGGCGACTGGCGGATGAGATCGGTTCAGGCCCTCGTTGACCGGATCGGTTCCTAGCGAGCCAGGACTTCATTCTCGGCCCAGCAGAAGACCGGGCCGTCGAGATCTGTGTCGAGGGTGATGTGCTGATCGGAGATCCTGATCTCAACATCTGCATGGGCGATATGTCGGACGTGGATCTCGCCGCCGGTCAATTGCTTGCGTGACTTGTTCTTGAGAGAGGCGCGCTTCTCGAGGGCTCTTGCCCGGGTCGTGGTCGCCTTCTTCAACTGCTGCAGAACGGTCAGGATCGGCTGACGTTCGTCTTTGGGCGTTCGATCGATCAGCTGTTTCAGTTCGGTGGTGTCGATCGTCTCCAGGCCAAGGGTGCGGAAGGCGCGGCCCACGAACTGATCACAGAACTCGACGGTTTTCTCGATCTTCCGAACCCCGGCGGCCGTCTCCGGTGGGGCGACGATGCCGACGATGGTGCGATCCGTCGAGGCGGAACCGACTGTCCAGGCGTCGATACGCTGTCCGGCCAGTGTCTGACCACCGACAATGCTGCCGCCGCGACCATCGCTTGTCTGTCGCACGACGACGCGACCACCGACCCGAATCTCAGCATTGAGCAGGTAGTTGCCGGCGAAGACGTCGAGGCGGGCGATCACTGATGCATTCTGAATAAACTTTGCGAAGACAGACCCGAGGGCGACCACCTTGGTGTCGTGGCCGACGATCCCCCCTGCGACGGTCACATCGCCGCCAGCGTGGACGATGGCGCCACCCTCTATGGTGCCGCCAATCGTCAGATCGCCTCCCAGACGGATCTCGAATCCGGGCTTGATCGAGCCGGTGATGTAGACATCCTTGCCGGCGTCGATATTCCCCATCGAGAAATTCACGTCCCCATCGACACGAATGACCTCGTGGAGTCGGACGGCATTGCCCCGTACTCGCACACTGCCGTCGACGCGCGCATACAGCCGTTTGGGGTCACCTTCGACACGGAAATTCTCGCCCAGATCAAAGATGTCGTGTTCACCGTCGGTGGCCTCGACCGTCTGACCTGTGACGCTCCTGCCGGGTTCGCCGGTCGTGGCCGGGTGGATCGTGCCGATGAACTGACCGCGCTCAACACACCTGTACGCGTTGCGTTCGTGGAAATCGACGCTACCGTCCTCGAGAAATGCGCCTGGCCACAAGGCAGTGTCGAACTCGTAAGAGATATGCGCGTCCTGACCAGGGATCGGTGGCGTACCGCTGGCGATGAGGATCGCGCGGGGCTCGGCCTGTGCCGGCCAGCCATGGGTCAGTTCATCGATGGCATCGGCACGGCTACCGACAATGATTCCTGCCTGATCACACAGTTGTTGCAACCACTGCCGCGTGGGCACGGAGGGTGTACCTACCTGGCGGAAGGCGATGAAATAGGCCTCTACCCCATCGGGGCTGAGCCAGAGCGGGGATACCACACTGAGTTCGTCGAGGCAGCAGACATAACCGAAGATCTCTGAGACGTAACTGTTGCCGGCAAGGGTCACGTGTTCACCGGCCTTCAGATCTGGTCCTTCCTCTTCCTGCTGGCGACCGAAGATATCCAGCAGGCTCTGGTCTTCACTCTTCTGCTCTGTGACAGCCAGCTTCTCGCCCGGGATCACCCCCCGGGTGACCGGGTCGAGGCCGAGTATGGCATCGAGATCTTCCAGAGCAAGAGCGGTTCGCAATGTCGCGAAGGCCAGGCTGTCTGCATCCTCGACGCCGTCGAGGAAGGTGAATTCCACATTGCTCGGTGGAGACGCAGGCGCGACGGCCGCCGGCGCCTGGGCCTCGGCGACGCTGAAGTTGCCGCGAATCACGTGGCGTGGTGCGCTCTTCGCCTGGGCGACCAGCTGTGATATCAAGGTCTGATCGAAACCAGAGCGCAGGCCATAGGATCCCTCGAGCGCTTGCAGTACATCTTCCAGACCAAGCGTGTCGTCTCCGCCAAAGCTGAGAACCCGCAGCACGGCCTGCTGGCCATCGGCGCTGGTCTCGACCTTCATCCAGCCTTTGCCCGATGTCCCGAGCGGGATGCGGCTGTTGGGGCCGGTCACGGCCGGTGTTGCTGATGTCAGGCGGTCAGAGCGGGGCGCTGTCGCTGATTCAAGGACATCGAGGAAACAGTCCTCTTCCTGTGCTGCGGGAGTAGAGGGCTCCGTCACTCCCCCTTCCGGTCCCAGGAGGATGTCGGTGAAGTTGGCAGAATCGACGGCCAGATCGTCAGGGATACCGACCGTATCGACCCCCGCCCCGACATCGGCGCCCTTGTCGGTGTTGATCGTGATGACTGACAGACCTGTCGATCTGAGCGCCTCGACGTGTGTCTGAGACGAGAGCAGCAGACCACCCGAATGGGCGACCTGCTTGTATTTACGACGCGTCAGGCGAGCACGTTTGTTCGTCTCTTCGGCATAGACGGCGTCAATGGGGGCCAGGAAGTGTCTCAGCTGGCCCTCGTCCCGTTCACCGCTTACCTGGGCCTCGACAAACATACCGGGGGCAAGTTCATCGATGGAAATACGTTTTCTCACGTGGGTGTGTCGATCAGCGAGTGTCGCCGTCGCCTTCCAGTCGATCGAAGTATTCCTCGCTGCTCAACTCCGTCTCAATCTCGAGGATCTCGTCGAGATGGTTCTCCCATGTGCTCGGGTCGCGTCGAATCTGCGCATCACCGATCGCCAGGCCAGCTTCCAGGGCGAAGCTTTCCAGGATGCGGATCTCAGCGTCAGGAATCGCGATCTCACCCGAACGTTCCAGTTCGATGACGCCCTGCACCTGCGCATCGCGCAGGATAGGAACGACCACGAAGGCCTTGCCCGCCGCGACGTCTTTGTGGGATTTGCCGCTCACGCGGGCCTCGTTCAGCAGAGGGCCACGAGAACTGGCCCGCACGGGACCGCCACTAGTGGCGACGGCGGCCAGCTCTTCACCACGAACCAGGTGGACGGTCGCCTTCGTGTCCTGGATGAGATCGGTAATGATCTCGAGGACCAGCTGCAGGGTTTCGTCGAGGGGGTGAAGGGTCAGCATGTGACGGGCGATCCGGTCACGTCCGTGCAGTTCGCGCAAACTCAGCCTCAGTTGGGCCGTGCGCTCGAGGACCTTCTCTTCCAGGTGGGCATTGAGATCGGCCAGATCGCGGGCGTAGCGATCGCGTTCCAGATGCGTGCGAAGGCGAATGAGCACCTCTTCCTTGCGGAAGGGTTTGACGATGTAGTCAACGCCGCCTGCAGTGAAACCTTCCATCACACCTTCGATGTCATCGCGCGCCGTCAGGAAGAGGATGGGCACCTCTGCAAAGGCGGGTTGGGCCTTCAGACGCCGGCAGGTCTCATATCCATCAATGCCCGGCATCATGACATCCAGCAGGATCGCATCCGGTCGCTCTTCGGCGGCGATCTTCAGTGCCTGCTCGCCATCGGTGGCGACGAAGACCTCGTAGCCGGATTCCTCCAGCGTGTGCAGGAGCACATCGAGATTCTCGGGGATGTCATCGACGGCCAGAATCCTGGCGCCGGTCAGATCAACGGTCGGTCGTGTCATCGCTCGATTCCGGAGTTGCCAGGATGGCGGTGTCACCGCCGCCCTTCTTGGCATCGTAGAGGGCATCATTGAGCACGTGGAAGATCTCTTCGGCACTGCCGCGCGCATCGGTCACCGTCGTCGTATCGATGGCGGCCACGCCGGCGGAGATGGTCAGATGGATCTGGGCACCCACACACTCAAAGACGTGTGCATCGACGGCCTGGCGCAATTCCTCTGCTCGGCCGAGGGTTTCGGCCTCGGAGGCCGGGTATCGTGAAATCGCGAAATTGGATCCGTCGAGATGCCCCAGGACTTCTTCACCATCGGTGATCGATTCGAGGAACTTGGCCAGTTCGCGAATCACCGCATCGCCCGCATTGCGGCCATGCTGCTCGTTGATCAGGCCCATGTTGTCAGGCGATAGTAGGACGATGCCGACAGGATCGCCATCTCGCTGGGCCTGTTCGATCTCTCGAGGCACCATGGCTTCCAGGTAGGCGGTGCGATTGGGCAGGCCTGTGAGACGGTCGGTACCAACGACTCGGGCCCAGCGCTGATTCACGTCGCGCAGACGCTGCGCCCCCTGCTGTTCGGCCTGCACTTCAGCCTGGAATTGCTGAATCAGGTGAGACAGTTCGTCGGCACCCACCTGCATGGCGCGGTCGATGTCCTCAAATTCCGCGGCCAACTCGACGGGAGCGACCGGGGCCGTCTCTTCGGCCATGGTCTCGGCGCGTTCACCCAGCAGGGCATCACCGGTCAGCTCAAGACCGAACTCCTGCCACATCTGGTAATACACACCTTTCAGATTCAGCAGTTCCTTGTGCCGGCCCTCCTCGACCAATCGCCCCTGATCCAATACGAAGATGCGATCCATCGATGCGGCGGCGCTCAAGCGATGGGTCACGGACAGGGTGGTGCGATCGACACAGAGGCGTTCGAGGGTCGCGTTGACGGCCGCTTCTGTCGCCGGGTCGAGGGCCGATGTGGCCTCGTCGAGGATCAGGATGGGTGGGTCGCGCAGGATGGCTCGGGCCAGGGCGATCCGTTGACGCTGGCCACCTGACAGCTGACCACCACCCTCACCTGGCATGGTGTCATATCCCTGGGGCAAACGGAGGATGACGTCATGGATCTCGGCGTCCTGTGCGGCGGCCTCAACTTCCGTGTCGGTGGCATCGAGACGACCCTGGCGAATGTTCTCGCGCAGGCTCGTGTTGAACAGATAGCTCTGCTGGAAGACCGCGCCGATGTGATGGCGCAGGCGTTCCCGACTGGTGGCCTGTATATCCTGGCCATCAATCGTGATCTGTCCTTCTCCCGCCTCATAGAACCGCGTCAACAGGTCGAGGACGGTGCTCTTACCCGAACCGCTGGGGCCGACGATGGCGACACTTTCGCCGGGTTCGATGGTGAGATTCAGATCGGCGAGATTGAGTTCCTCCCCCGTGTAGGAGAAGCTGACCCCACTGAAGCAGACCCGGCCCCGGACACGTTCGAGATCACCGCCGGCTGATTCGCTCCCGCTGATCTCTTCACGCAACAGTTCATTGACCCGTTGCATGCCGGCGGCGCCATCGATCATATCGGGGACCAACTGGATCAGCATCTTGATCGAGTTGCCCACCGAGATCAGGACGGTGAGGAAGCCGACGAGGGTGCCACTGGACAGGTCACCCCGCAGGGCGAGCAGGGCACCGACGGAGACGATCGTGAGTTGAACGACGATGACGCCAATGTCGGAGGCCTTGGTGAGGAAGGCGCCACTGAGATTGGAGTGCAGGGCAGCGCCGCGAAGTCGTTGCAGGCGATCATCGAAGCGGCTGAAGAAGAGGCCCTGCAGGCCAAAGGCCTGGATGACTCGATGGCCGGCGATGTCCTCCTGCAGGACCATGGCGACCTCGGCCTCCTCGTGCTTGCGCTGGCTGCTGGCGATCATGGCGCGACGACCGAGCAACTTGGGCCCCAGTGCGGTCAAGGGCAGAATGACGACGGTGGCCAGAGCGAGACGCCACTCGAAGTGAAAGAGCAGACCCACACTGGCCGTGACGAGAAGAGAGTAGAAGAGGGTCTGCACGAGGCTGATACTGACAGCCCAGTCGACGGAGAACAGGTCGTTGGTGAATCTCGACATGAGATCACCCATCTTGACCCGGGAATAGAACGATTCGGATAACATCTGCAGGTGCAGATACATGCGTCGGCGGATATCGCCCATGATCCGGGCCGCCAGATCCGACCCCAGCCAGGCCATGGCCAGATCAGCCCCGATGATGACGATGAAGGCGAGCACGACCATGCCGATGAGTCGTGCCAGTTGCGCACTCGTACCACCGGGCGCCAGGACCCCGTCGAAGATCTCCTGATAGAACAGGGGAAGGATCAGCATGAACAGGGCGCGTACGATCGTCGCCAGGGAACACAAGGCGGTGCGCAGGCGGTAGGGGCGCGCGTAACCCCACACTTCTATCAGAAACGAGAGCGCGCCGCCGCGTTGTTGGCATAGTTGACGAGGATCTGCCCGATGCGCAGCGGATCGCCGATCAGGTTGCCCGGCAGATCGGGGTCGATATCGAAGATCAGCTCCAGATCCTTTGCAGATGCCTTCTCACCCACCAGGCTGCCCACATTCTCAAGAACACTCTCTATCCGGAACTCGGTCTGCTCTACATCGAGTTTGCCGGCCTCGATCTTGGAGAAATCGAGGATGTCATTGATGATGCCGAGCAGGTGCTGACCGGAACTGTGAATCTTGCCGACGTAGTCTTTCTGCTTCGGATTCAACTCCGTGCGCATGGCCAGATGCGCCATGCCGATGATGGCGTTCATCGGCGTGCGGATCTCATGGGACATGTTCGCCAGGAAGTCCGCCTTCGTCTGGGCTGAAGCTTCGGCGGCCTGGCGTGCCTCGTCGATGGAAGAGGTCATCTTCAGGAAGGTGCGAATGATGACGGCGGTCAGGACGAGACCGACGAGGAGAGCCAGGGAGCCGACGACGCTGACGATGTAGATGCTCAGCGTATTTCGTGCCTGCAGCTGCGGACCGATCCTGTCCTGCTCGGCCTTGATATCGAGTTTTACATTCTCGACATGGCTGGCGATCTCGGGGCCAAGCCGATCCAGGGTGTCGCTGATGATCGTGTTGCGGGCAAAGATGACTTCGACGAGTTCATTGAAGGTTGCCGTGTAGTCGCCGAAGGCGATGGTGATGGCCCCGAGCATCTCACGGCGATGTTCGTTTTCGAGCTCCGTGTCGAGGATGCCAAGGCGTCGTTGCACCGAATCGAACTCGTGGTGCACGCGATCGACGGACCGTTGGTCGTTGTTCACGAGGAACTTGGCCACATAGAGTCGGGCCAGCAGCAGATGTTTCATCGCCAAACCCGCGTGAAATGCCGCGGCCATGTCATCGCTCTCTTCGGCGGATGTCATGATCGCCGTCAGATTCGACTCCATATAAGGGCCGCGCACATCGAGAACCTTGAAGACCGCATCGTTGCGTCGCTCGCGCAGGGCGATGACTTCATCAAAAGCGGCAACGTAGGTCTTGAGGTTGTTGGCCACCTGATCGATCTGTTGGGCACGCTCGGGCCGGGCAATCTCCTGCTGTGATTCCTCGAGAAATCCGGACATCTTGCGGTAGTAGTCGGCGTATTGCTGCAGGTCTTTGTAGCTGCCGGTGATGATGAAGTCCTTCACATTCATCCGCACCATCAGCATGTTCGCCTGCAACCGCCCGGCGAGATTGGCATCTCGTGCCATCTCGCGGTATTCGGTGAAGCCGCCGGAGGCATTGCGCACAACGAAGAAGCTCACCGCAGAGACCGTGGCCAACAGCAGCAGCAAGGCTGCAAACCCCCAGAACAGCTGGCGACCAGACTCACTGTTGGTGATCTGGCGGGTGATCGATAGGGGGTTTTTCGCCATGGGTTCTCTATGAACTGGTGCGGGCTTCTCTCGAGGCGTCAGCAGGCGGGTAATTCGCTCCGGCAAAGTCTACTGACAGATCAGCAGATCACCAATAGAGGTCGCCCTGTGCAGCGACCAGATCGTGACGGAGAGGCTTGGCCCGAGCGCTCAGTCCGGACCGTGTCTCCGATGGCGCGCCCTGGGTTAGGGGGTGCTCCGTACTACGGGCGATCGGACTCGTTGTCCTCAGGTACCCAACCGTAGGGATTCACCGTGTCAAACAGGGGACGCGGGAAACCCTGGCTGCGGTTGGCTGAGACATTGAAGACGGTGGAGAACACATCCGCATCGTCGTCGCACTCGATGAATGCGCGCAGCAGGCCGGCACAGTCGCGGTAGCTGCACCAGAGCCGGCGCCGCGGATCTCCCGGCTCGGCGCCGGGTGTGTCCTTGGCGTTCACCCCGCCCAGTCGGACGGCCATGATCTTCTGCCCTGGGTGCAGTTGGGGCACGTAGAACTGGCCTGCCATCTCCATCCACCGCTTGCTGATGCCGTAGAGACTGGTGGGCTTGTGTCCGTAGGGGTCCTCGTGCGTATCGGGGTAGGGCGTGACGGGATCGATGTTCTTGTCGAGGACGGGGAAGAAATCGTAGGCATTCACCGAGCTGGCCATGTAGATGCGTGGCACCTTCTCCTCAATGGCTGCCAGGTAGGCGCAGTCGGTCTGGAGCAGATTCAGCGGGTCCAGACCCCGACTCATGTTCTCGCCTCGCGTATTCCATCCCAGGTGAACGAAGCAGTCTACACCGCGCAATGCCGTCGTCAGTTGCTCCATCAGGCGCGTCCGGTATTCTGCCATCTGCGCCGTCCACGTGGGCTCCTCCAACTGGCCCACGTCGCCGATTACGGCATCCATGCGCAGCAGGCTGATGCCGGTCATGTTGTAGGTCTCGGATAACTCCTGCTTCAGCGCGGTGGCAACGGTACCATTCGTGCCGGTCAGCAGCACATTCTTCATCGGTGTCGATCCTCTCGAGTCGGGGCAGGCCCGTCCGGCCTGCGGTCATGCCTGAAACTCCTAGTCGGTGCCCGTCGGTTCAAGGGCTGTATGGCATGGCGACGGGCGCCGGTCTGTGACAGGAATGGGCATCCGTCTTATCCTCCGTGGCGACGCTCTCCTGAACCCGACCCGTTCCAGACTGAAAGTCTTCCATGAAAGTCGGCTTCGCCTGCAGTGACATCACGCCGCGTGTGGGGGTTGAGTTGTGTGGTTTTGGCCCCTTCCTGAACCGCCACAGCACGGGTGTCCATGACCCTCTCACGGCCAAGGCCATGGCCATCGATGACGGCGCGACGGGCTTCATCCTCGTCGCCTGCGACATCGTCGCCATTCCGCTGGCCATGACGCAGGACATCCGCGCCAGAGTGGCCGAGCAGACGGGGATTTCACCCGGGGCCCTCATGATCTGCTGCTCCCACACCCACAGCGGCCCGACGACCTTCCACTACGAGGGTTGGGGTGATCCCGATCCGCCCTATCTGCACACTTTGCCAGGGCGCATAGCCCATGCCGCCACCGAAGCATGGGAACGGCGCGAGGAAGCCAGCTTCGGGCTGGCCGCAGTGCCCTGCACCGGAATCGCCATCAACCGTGAATACGACCGTCATTGTGTCCCCCCTGAGGAGGCACTGGTCCCGGGCTGGGCACCGGACAAACCTGAACTGACGGACACGACCTGCCACGTGGTCACCGCTCATTCCGACCGGGGGCTGATCGGCTTCTTCAGCCACTTCAGCTGCCATCCGGTCGTGTGCTGTGAGGCAAACACGCTGATTCATGGAGATTTTGTCGGCCTTGCCAGCAATGAGGTGGCGAGAGAGAACGACTGCATCGGACTCTTCGTGCAAGGCGCCCAGGGTGACGTCAATTCCTGCATTGCCCACGAGTCGCCCGATGTCTCCATGAAGTCGCTGGCCATCATCGCCGATCGCTACGCCACCTGCCTGCGGCAGGGCATTGCTGAAGCGAAACCCATCGACGTCGACACAATTCGCCATGTCGCCCGTGAACCCGTCTTCTCGCGCATCGACTGGGATGAACAGAAGCTGCGCGAATTGCTGCACGAGAAGCAGAGACGCCTCGAGACGCTCGATGCCCATGAAGGCAGTCACGAACTGCGGCTGGAAATGGTTCTGATTGGCGGCCTTGAGCGGATGCTGCGCACCTTGGCCGAAGGCGGTACGCTGCGTCCAGCGACACAGATTCAGGGCCTCAAGCTGGGCCCCGTCGCCCTGCTGGGCAGTGGCTTTGAGGTATTTCAGGCGATTAACAATGAGATCGTGTCAGCCTCCGAGCACTGTGTGACGCTGGTGGCGGGGCTGACCAACGATGCCATGGGATACGCGACAGATCGTGATACAGCAGCCAGGGGTGGTTACGCACAGCAGCAGGTTCCACTCATGGGCGCCTCGCTGGCGTATGCCAGGATTCATGATGAGCTGCGGGACGAGATGATCGCCCTCAGTCAGGATCTAACGGATCACCCTGAACTTTCCGGCAGTACACCCTGATGACCTGGAACTATGGTCCGCTACAAGGAGCGAAGCATGGCACCCTCTACAGATAAACTGGCCCTGCTCGGCGGCAAGCCCATCGGCCTCCCACCAGCACCCAAATTCCCCGTCTTCACCAAGACGGCGATCAGCCGCGTGGTCAAGGTATTGGAAGGGGGTCAGATGGTTGGCCTCGACAATCGGCATCCGGCGATCGGTGCGGCCGAGGACGCCATCTCGTCCTATCACGACTCGCGTCATGCGCTGGCTGTGAGTTCCGGCCATGCAGCCCTGCACATGGCCCTGATGGGTGTCGACGTGGGGCCCGGTGACGAAGTGATCACCACGCCCTATACGTGGGGCGCCTCCGTCTCCTGCATCCTGCACCAGTCAGCGATTCCCGTCTTTGCCGATGTCGACCGCCTGACGGGACTGATGGATCCGGCCAGCATCGAGGCCTGCATCACCGGGCGCACCCGAGCGATCCTGGTCGTCCACCTGTATGGACAACCGGCCAACATGACAGCGATCTGCAAGATCGCGAAGAAACATGGACTTGCCGTCATCGAAGACGGTAGCCAGGCCCACGGGGCTCGCTGGAAGAATAAGAGTGTGGGCAACTGGGGCGATGTGGCTGGCTTCTCCTGCATGGGTGGCAAGATCCTGGCAACCGGCGAAGGTGGCTATCTGGTGACCGGAGATCCGGACATTCGCTGGCGGGCCT